>JBBPIS010000213.1:0-11300 GCA_038040225.1 Planctomycetota bacterium | reverse complement strand
CCATCCCCGCCGCTTCCGGAGTGAGGTTGAGCGCCTGCACCGCTTCATCGGGAAGTTCAAACATGAGAGTGGACATAGCAGTTCTCCCGTACAATTACAACCGTCCCCAACCCCTCTCGACAACGCAACCTTATCAATCAATCTAACGGAGACATCGGTATGTCGCGAGACACGAGCAAACCATGCGTCAATTTCTGTGGCCGCACGCGGCGTGAGTTTCTCTGGCAGGCGGGCGGCGGGTTTGCTGGGACGGCTCTGGCGGGAATGCTGCAGGGCGATGGATTCTTCTCGTCAGTGGTGAATGCGGCCGAGGGGAAGGCTCACCACAATCCGCTGGCTCCGAAGCCGCCGCACTTCGCTCCCAAAGCGAAGAGCGTCATCTTCCTGTTCATGTACGGTGGGCCGAGCCACATTGACACGTTCGACTACAAGCCGGCGATGAAGGGGCGAGACAACCAGACGATCACCGTCAAAACGTTCGGTCGCGGCGGCCACAAGAACGAGGGCCGGATCGTTGAGCCGCGCTGGAACTTCAAGCAGTATGGCCAGTGCGGTCACTGGGTGAGCGACCTCTTTCCGAACGTCGCCACGTGCGTCGATGACATTGCGTTCCTCCAATCAATGACGGCCGATTCGCCCATCCACGGCTCGGCCATGCTGATGATGAACAGCGGCAAGATTCAGTCGGGCAGCCCGTGTCTCGGTTCGTGGGTTAACTACGGACTGGGCAGCGTCAACGAAAACCTGCCCGGCTTCGTGGTGATGCTCGATCCGACCGGCGGTCCGATCAGCGGAGCCAAGAACTGGTCGAGTGGCTACATGCCCGCGACCTATCAGGGGACGCTCTTCCGCTCGAAGGGAGCGTCGATCATCGATCTGGCTAATCGCGAGGGAACGACCCGCGCGATGCAGCGCGAACTGTTGGATGCACTCGGCGACGTGAACTCGCTCCACGCCGCAGACCGTTCCGACAACTCGGACCTCGCCGCGCGGATCAACAGCTACGAGCTGGCGTTCAAGATGCAGCAGTACGCTCCCGAAGCGGTCGATCTCTCGCAGGAGACCGAAGCGACTCAGAAGCTGTACGGTGTCGATCAGCCGCGTACGAACGACTTCGGGCGGAGATGCCTGCTGGCTCGACGATTGGTCGAACGAGGCGTGCGGTTCATCCAGCTCTACTCGGGCGGCAACCACAACGACTCCAACTGGGACGCGCACGGCGATCTGGAGAAGAACCACAACTTCCACGCCGGCAACACCGACCAGCCTGTCGCGGCGCTGCTGAAAGACCTCAAACAACGCAACCTCCTCGACGAAACGCTCGTCGTGTGGGGTGGTGAGTTCGGACGACAGCCCACTGCCGAGTATGCCGCCGGAACCGGACGCGATCACAACGCCTACGGCTTCACGATGTGGATGGCTGGAGGTGGAATAAAAGGGGGCCAGAAGGTCGGCACCACGGATGAACTCGGATCTGCGGCGGTGGACTCACCATTCCACGTCAAGTACCTGCACGCGACGATCCTGCACCAAATGGGCCTCGACCCGAACAAGCTCTCGTACTTTCAAGGCGGGCTGGACCAGAAGCTCGTCGGCGTGGAACACATCGCCCCGATCCAGCAGATCATTTGAGGCGAGCGGCAGGAGTAGTCGTACCACGATGGAGAATGGGCACCGTCAAATAGAAGCCTGACGCGCAAGCGAAGGAAGACTGTCAGACCCCTTCGCTTGCGCGTCAGGCTTCTATCCGACTACGGTATTCACCCATGCGGGGTACCTACTCGTAGCGCAGAGCCTCGATCGGATCGAGGCGACTGGCGCGGCGGGCGGGATAGTAGCCGAAGAAGACTCCCACGGCGGCGGCGAACACGAAGGCGGTGATGGCGGCCACGAACGAAACTTCGTGCTTCCATTTCGTTCCGGTGCTGACCGCGTTGATCAGCGACACCAGGCCGACGGATGCTCCCACGCCGAGTGCGAAACCGATCACTCCGCCGATGCACGACAGCAACACCGCCTCGACCAGGAACTGCCGCAGGATGTCGCCCGACCGGGCGCCGACCGCCATGCGGATGCCGATCTCGCGCGTCCGTTCGGTCACGGAGACCAGCATGATGTTCATGATGCCGACGCCTCCCACGATCAGTGAGATCCCGGCGATGCAGGCGAGCATCAATGTCAGCGTCCCGGTGATCATGCTGAAGACGGCGGCGATCTCGGTCGTGTTCTGGACAACATAGTCGCGCGGTTCGCCCGGTTGAATGCGATGCCGTTCCGCCAGCAGTTGGTCGATTTCGTGCTGGGCCTCCGGCATCAGCTTCATCGAGCGGGCCGAGGCCATGATGGCGTTGACGTTGTCGAATTCGGAGCCGCGCAGCCGCTTGCGGACCGTCGAGATCGGCATCAGGACGATGTTGTCCTGATCCTGCCCGACCATGTTCGCCCCCTTCTTTTCGAGGACGCCGATCACTCGAAACGGGATGTTCTTGATCCGGATCGTCTCACCAATCGGGTCGGTCGTCTGAAACAGTTTGGCGACCAGCGTGTACCCGATCACGCAGACCTTGTTCGCGCTGGTGACGTCTCGCTCGGTGAAGAACTCGCCCCGCCGGAGCGGCCAGTTGCGCACCGTGAGGTAGTCGCCACTGACGCCGTGCATTTCCTGAGGACTGAAGTTGGAGCTGCCGTAGATCACCTGCCCCCCCACGCCGAGGATGGGCGAGGACGCCAGCACCGACGGGCAGTCGGATTGGATCGCATCCGAGTCGCGCGCGGTGAGCGTCACGATCGCCTGCATCACTCCGTTGCGCTGCCGATTGCCGGGGAAGACGATGATCACGTTGCTGCCGAGCGACTCGAACTGCCCCTGCACGAGCGAACTGGCACTCTGCCCGAGCGAGACCATCGTCGTCACGGCGGCGATCCCGATGACGACGCCGAGTACAGTCAGCGCCGCACGCATCTTGTTCTTGGCGAGTGCCCGCAACGCGATGCGAACGGTGAGCAGGAAGTTCATGGGTACGTCTGAGTCCGAGAGGTGGCGTTGGAATTAGCCGAGCGGGTTCATTTCGGCGGACCAAACTGCGGGGGCTGAATGCCGGTCACCAGGGCATCCCCCTTCTTCAGCGTCCCTTCGAGCATCTCGGTGAACTGGCTGTCGCTGAGGCCCGTCACGACCTCGACCGCACGCAGCAGATCACCATCGGCGATCCAGACATGCCGACGGTGGCGATCGCGCCGGAGTTTTGATCGTTCATCCGCGGACATCGATTTCTCCGAGTGTTGCTCATCGTTCTGTCCGTCTGCCGAACCCGACTCCCCCTGCCCTTCCAGAATGAGCTGGTCTGCGGGTCGCACATGCTTCGAGTTCGGGTAGTACCGCAGAGCCGCGTTGGGAATCTTGACGACGTCGTCGCGGTGATCGACCTGGAACGAAAGGCTGGCCGTCATGCCGGGAAGCAGTTCGAGATCCGGGTTCGGCGCGGAGACGATGACGGGATACGTCACGACGTTCTGCACTGTGGTCGAATTCAAACGGATCTCGTGGATCGTGCCGCGGAACAGCTTCTCGGAATAGGCATCGACCGTGAACGTGGCAGGATACGCCTGGTGCTGGGCGGCCTTGATGAGGCCGATGTCCGCTTCATCCACAGACGCATGGATGTGCATTTCCTTCCGCATGTCGGGTGCCACGACGAACAGTTCGGGCGTTTGGAATGAGGCCGCCACGGTCTGTCCCGGATCGATCTTCCGGTCGATGACGATGCCATCGACCGGGGAGGTAATGTCGGTGTATTCCAGATTCAGCAGCGAGTTCTCCAAGGTGGCCACGGCCTGATCGATGGCGGATTTGGCAACATCGAGCTGTGCTTCGAGCGACAATCTACCGAACCGAAACTTGTCCATCTCGGCTTGAGAAATGAACGACTCGTCCTCCGTCCGCAATGCGATCGCACGCTTCTCGTCGTTTTTGGCCAGTAGCAACTGAGCCTCCACGCGATAGACGTCTGCCTTGCGATTGGCCACCGCAGCCGTGTCTCGCGACACGTTGGCCTCGTAAATGCGCGGGTCGATCTTGGCGAGCAGTTCGCCCTGCTTGACCTCTTGATTGAAGTCGCAGTGCAGTTTCAGAATCGGCCCCGAGACGAACGAGCCGATGGCGACCCGCAGCTTCGGCTTGACCGTCCCCGTCGAGTTCACGACGGAAATAATCTTGCCCCGTTCGACCGAGGCCGTGCGCCAGACCGGCCGGTTGCGCTTGGCCAGGTAGTCCATCGTCGGCTTGTAGGCGGCGAACCCCACTCCCGCGAGAATCGCTACGGCAATCAACAGCTTGACCGATGTTCGCATAAGACTTTCCCGGCGATCGCTGGAGGCACAACCCCGGCGAGGACGTTACATTGAAACCGTCTCACTCGGACGGGGTATCTACCCGGACTGCTGGCGGTTTGTTTCGGAGAGCATTCGTGGCGTTGATCGAAATTCGGGACGTGAGCAAAGTCTACGACCTCGGCGAGGTCAAGGTCGAGGCACTCAAGGGAGCCAGCCTCACCATCGAGCAGGGCGAGTATGTGGCGTTGATCGGGCCGTCCGGTTCGGGCAAAAGCACGCTCATGAATACTCTCGGCTGTTTGGATCGTCCGACGTCAGGCAGTTACAGGCTGGCCGGTGAGGAAGTGGCCACCATGTCCGGTGACCAACGCGCCCGAATTCGCAACCAGCGGATCGGCTTTGTCTTTCAGAACTTCAACCTGCTGGCGAGAACGTCGGCGCACGAGAACGTGGAATTGCCGCTGCTCTACACGCACAGCGTTTCGGCGGCGGATCGGCATCGCCGCGCGACCGAAAAGTTGAAGCTGGTCGGTCTCGGCGATCGGCTCGATCATCACCCGAGTCAACTCTCCGGCGGGCAGCAGCAGCGCGTCGCCATCGCACGGGCACTGGTCAACGAACCGGCGATCCTGATGGCGGACGAGCCGACGGGAAACCTCGACTCCAAGACCAGCCGTGAGGTGATTGCTCTGTTCCGCGACCTGAACGAACGCCTGGGGATCACGGTGATCCTCGTGACGCACGACCAGAACGTGGCTCGCAACGCGCGGCGAATCATCGTCCTGCGAGACGGCGGCATCGTGTGCGACACCCCCGACTTTGACCAGGCGACACAAGCGTTACAGGCGGACGTGCCGGAGTGATCCGCATGTCAGCTTCAACCGGCGGACGATGAACAACAGTGGCAACCCGCACGACCGGCACCCTGAAAACAAGCGTTTTCATGGCGGACAGCCTCTGCGTGCGGCATCCTTGTTCTCGGACCAAACTGGCATGACCCGCCCGGCACTGATCGCGCTGTTGATCTGCCTCGCCGCTGTGGCAAAGTCTGCCGAAGCGCAGCGGTTGGTCCCGACATTCTTTCCCGAGCAACGGTCGATCAACGTCCGCGATCCGTCCCAACTGGCGAGGTCGCGCATCCCCGACTCGCTGCCGCCATCGACCGTCTCCAGCCCGCAGCCCGAACTGCATCCGATCCACGTGTCGCTGGACGAGGCGATTCGGATGTCGATTGGCAACGTGGACGTCGTGCGAGTCCTGGCGGGGACGACGGCGACGAACAGCGGCCGCACGATCTACGATCCCGCGGTGACGAACACGTCCATCGATCAGGAGAACGCGCGGTTCGACCCGACCCTCTCGGTCAACAACACCTGGAACCGCCTGGAAAATCCGGTCGCGATCTTCGATCCGCTTCCTCCGGGGAATCCGCTGATCACCGGTAATCGCCAGGACAGCTTCGTCACATCGACGAACCTCACTAAGGAGAATGCGTTTGGGGGAACATTCGGCGTTGGTTTTGATGCCTCGCCGACGCAGATCACTCCCGGACCGTTCACTCCTCCGTCCCCGCTGAATCCGCAGACGCCGTCGTCGACGAACATCAACTACAAGCAGCCGTTGTTGCAGGGAGGCCGGCTTGGCCCGAACCTCGCTCCCCTCGTGCTGGCCCGCATCGACACCGAGCGATCGTATTTTCAGCTCAAAGATGCGATGCAGGAGCACGTGCGGGGAGTCATCGAGGCGTACTGGTCCCTCGTCGCCGCCCGCACCGACGTCTGGGCCAGACGGACACAGGTCGAGCAGTTGACAGAGATCCTCAAACGGATCGATGCCACCATGCGAACGGGTACGGGAACCACGGCCGATAAAGCGCAGGCCCAACTGGCGCTCGCCAACTTCCGAGCGAACCTGATCGCGTCGGAAGCCAATCTCATTCAGCGTGAGGCGGCGCTGAGAAACATCGCGGGACTGGCTCCCTCGGATGGAACGCGGCTGGTTCCCACCACGCCTCCGCAGACCGAACGCTTTCTGCCCGACTGGCTGTCGATCGTGGAACTGGCCTGCGAACGTCGGCCCGACGTGATCGAGTTGAAACTGATCCTCGAAGCCGACCAACAGCAATGGCAGATCGCCCGCAACAACGCGCTGCCCCGGCTCGATGCGGTGAGCCAGTACCGCTGGAACGGCCTCGACGGCACGATGCCGAACGGTTCGTCATTGTCATCGGCCTCGGGAGCCTTCACAGACTGGACGCTCGGCGTGAACTTCTCGGTCCCCCTCGGCCTGCGTCAGTCGCGAGCCGCCTTGCGAGCCAGAGAACTGATCATCGCACGGGACCGCATCAACCTGCAGCAGGGGCTGCACAGCTCGATTCATCAGTTGGCCACGAGCGTCCGCACTCTCGATCAGACCTACGAGCAGTACCTCGCCTTTCGCGAAGCCCGCGAGGCCGCGCGAGTAAACCTGAAGGTCCAGGTCGCGAAGCTGGCGACCGGAACGGTGCTGTTCATCAATGTTCAACAGGCGGTGACCGACTGGGGAAATCTGATCTCCGCCGAGGCGAACGCACTCACCCAGTACAACACGCAACTCGCGACGCTCGAACGACAGACCGGCACGATCCTCGAAACGCACGCCGTCCTGTTCTACGAGGAACGCTTCGGCTCGATCGGTCCGCTGGGTCGCTTCTGTGACGATGTCTGCTACCCATTGAACATGCGCCCGACGACCAACGCGGACCGCTATCCGACGGGCGAGCAACCCTCGGAAGAGACATTCGATCTCCAGCAGCCGGGCAACCTGCGTGAGAAGCTGCGGGGTCTCAACTACGACGACATCAAGCTCCCCTCTTTGAAGGAGATCATGGAGGAGCAGGGACTTCCTCCCGCACCCCCGCCGAAACCGGAGCCTCCGCCTTCGCCAGACCCCGCCCGCGCGATCCCGCCTCCCCCCGACTCACCCGAGGCGATCCTCTCGCCTCGTGACGCGGGAACTGTGCGCCTCAACCCGCCCGGCGAGACACTGCATTCCAAATCATGGTTCAACCGTCTTGGCCGACTCCCGCAGTCAGCCTCGCGCTGACAGGCTGTTGAATTTGGAATGATCGCGTGCCACGGCTGTGCGAGCCGTGTGTTTTCGCGAGGCTTCTGTCCGTTCTCACGGCTCGCATGGTGAATGAGGCAACCGTTGTTATCATCCTTCACGGCATCTCCCAGCCATCGCTCGGACGGTTCTTCGATATCCACCTGACTCGGCTGAATCCATCGCCAACATCACTGCTCGGTCAGAAGGAATGATTCCATGCGGACGTTCACCGATATTCGTCACTTGTCACGACAGGTTGCAGTGATGGCAGGTTTGGGATGGGTGATTGCGGGAGCATCGGCCGACGAAAAAGCCTCGCCGAACAACTCGGCAGGCAACTCGGCCAACAGCGAGTCGAAAGATGTTCCGAAGAGCGACGCGAAGGACGAGAAGAGCGATCTCGCCGAGCGACGCCTGCAGGTGATGAAGGCCCGCGCCGAGGCCATTCGCTTCTCCTCTTCAAATGCGACCGTTCCGAAACAACTCCAGCCGATGCCACTGTTTCGCTATGAGGATCAGACGCGAGGTTACGTGGACGGGGCCGTCTGGCGGCTGGGCGAGCAGGGGCGGCCGCTTGCCGTGATCACGACCGAGCTGCATCCCAACTATCTCGGCGAAGGTCCGCGGATCATCTACGACTTTCTGTCGCTGACCGAACGGCCCTTCACGGCAAAGTCGCCCGACGTCTCCGGTTGGAGTCCCCGCGGATCCGCCGCGACGTTGCAGCGACTGCCCGATGCACCGCCCCCCGCCAACGCCCCGGCCGCCCGACTCGGTCAGATGAAGCAACTCGCCCGGCGCTTCACGGCGACGCAGGAGGTCACGGAACTCGACAAGTCGTTCGTCCATCTGCGACTGCTGCCGCGCGAGGTCGACCGCTACAGTCCCGACGCGAACGCCGAATCCGATGGCGCGCTCTTCCTCTTCGTGAACGGTCGCAATCCGGGAGTGGTCCTGCTCCTCGAAACCAACGGCCAGGAGTGGACCTACGGCGTCGGCCGACTCTCGGCCCCCAGCGCACTGATCCTGCGGCTGGACGACACCATCGTCTGGAAAGAACCACGCGCCAGCGGCTCGCTCACCTGGTCGAGCCCCTACACGGCCACCAACGCCGCGGCAACGTTCCCCTGAACTCCCGCCAACAACGGTGTGGCGGGGTCAGAAGCGAAGCGGATGGCCCCGGAAAGGTTGTTGGCGTTTGAGAAGATGGGGCCTTCTCAATGGTCAGATTCCGCCACACCGAACGACCGGCTAAGAGTCAGCCAAGCATGGTCACTCAATCGTCTGGCCCCATTCGCGAAGTCATCTCAAACGAGGTGACGACTCGAAGTTCATCGCACTACCGATTTCGCTGCCGAAAACATCGCACCAGGAGTGAGAAGCGTTGCTCATCGTTCATGGCGTCGCGTCTTTCCGAGTTGCAAATGGGTGGGCCAGCGATTTACGCTGGGAACCGGAAACCCGATGACATGCTGCCGTGGGCTGCGTGCTAGGGAGGCAAGTGTTTTTCACCTGAGGTAGCCAGCATGTTGATCGTGAGTAATCAAATTGGTCGGAAGTGTGATGGTTGGTACTGGATGGGCCTGTCGCGTTGCATGAGGTGGGCTGTGGCGATTCTTGTGGGCACCCTCTCTGCATTCGACTGCTCGGCTGCAGAGACGCTGTTGCTCCAGGGCGCGACTCCGCAACTGACGTTCGATGACAATGACGGAACACTCCAGACTTGGGACGTGTTTGGCGATGATCAGGGCTTCGACGTTGTGGATGCCCTGACGAACACGAACCCGTTTCACATTTCGCCACAGGCACCCGACTTCGCGTTCTATGTCGCTTCGGACGGTGCCATCGGAATCGGCACGGATACGATCGACGAGAATTCCTGGGTGGACATCCGGTCGAGTTTCTATGCCAACGGCTTGCTGGCAGTTCGCGGCGATTCCGGTCCGCACTACCTCCGCGTGGAGAACTCCGCGGGCATCTTTCGTTCGGGAGTCCAAGGGAACGGCGACGCTCAGTTCGGTGCATTGACCGCCGGCAAGGGACTGAACCTGCTGGCGGGCGGCACGACGAAATTCCTGATGAATTCCACGGGCCAGATCGCTTTCGGCAGCCCGCCGCCCGCCATCACCAACCGGGCTCTGGTCCATACCTCGGGTGCGCACCTGACTCTCGGCGGCGTGTGGACGAGCGTCTCCAGCCGCGCGGCAAAGCAGGACATTGAGCCCATCACCAGCGCGCAGGCCCGCGACGCCGTGCGAGCCCTCCAACCCGTCGGCTTCCGCTACAAGAACGAGTTGGACGAACGGTACGTCGGCTTCATCGCCGAAGACGTCCCCGAACTGGTCGCCACTCACGACCGCAAGGGCCTCGCCCCGATGGACATCACCGCCGTCCTCACCAAGGTCGTGCAGGATCAGGACAAGCTCTTGGAAAAGGAACGCGATCGGAATGACCGCTTGGAAACCACGGTTGATCGGCAGCAGCAATTGATCGACTCACTCAGCCAGCGGCTGGCAGACCTTGAGCAGAAGTCTGAGCGAGTTGAATGAGGCGACGAAGGCGGATGGTCATCTGAACAACAATGCCCCGTGATGATGAGTCGCGGGGTTTCTCTTTTAACACAGATCCGCTGTCACCTGCACGGAGTTTCAACGTGCTGTCGCGAGCCATCCCGCACTCCGGTATCCTGCTACCGGAACGCGGAAGCCGAAGGACGGCGGCTGATTCAACTCACGTGACAGCCAGTACCCGAAATTGCCGGTGCTCCCCGGTATCCTTCCACCGGGACGCGGTTCCCGAAGCGTGGGGCGAAGTAGCGCAGCAAGTATCTTGAATGGCGTAATCCAAGTCATCGCGGTGAAGAGGCGATTCCAATGTGTGAGTCTGGCTGGATATGGCTGGTGCCCATCGCGATCCTTGCGATCTACTTCAGAACGACCGTCCTTTCGACTAGAGCCGCGAAGGAACAGCAGGCACGCTACGACGCGCGGCTGGCACTTGACGCTGAATTGCAAGCCGAAGAACGGGCGCATTACGCTGAGCTGCGAACTCGTGATGAGGCGATTCTCGCAAAGTCCGATGAGCAGTTGGCTCGTTCACAAGCATTGATGGAGCGACAGGAATCCGTGCTCTCGCAGGCCGAGCAACTTCTCAAGCGACTAGACGATCGGCTAATGAGCGGCTGAATGAGAGCGTGCGGCGTGGGCGAGTTCTTCAAAGGTTGGCGACGAAAGGCCGGGCTGGTCACGCTCGTGATGGCGTGCGTGCTGGGCGTTGGCTGGATGCGGAGCATGGTTATCAGGGATGCCTTCCGTATTCCGAATCAGATCACTATTGACTCAGTCGAAGGACAGTTCTGGGTCGGGCTACCCGGCGATCTGCTGGGCGAAAGCTACCATTTTCGGATCATCCCATACTGGTGGGCCGTCCTTCCGCTGACACTGCTCTCGGCGTGGTTGATCGTGAGGAAGCGACCGAAGGCCAAGGGTGGCGGATGATTTCAACTCACGTGACGGTCAGTACCCAATTCTCAACCCACCATTCCCGACATCCTTGGAGCAGCCATGAACCCGATTCCCTCGACCTGCCCGAAGTGCAACGGCCCTTTCGTCCACGGGTATTCGATCGAGTTCGGCGGTCCCGGGAGGGTCGATAGCTGGGTTGAGGGAGAGCCTCAAAAGGCGTGGATTGGGATAAAGGTTCCGCCCACATCTGAGCACATTCCCATCGCAACTCTCCGCTGTTCAGATTGCGGTTATCTGGAGTCCTACGCGCGGCACGAGTTTGCTGCGAAGTGAGGCGGCAGTTTTCAACTCACGTCACCGCCAGTACCAAACTCTGATTCGCAACTCACTCGAAATTCGTCACGATGTTGCATGGAC
>JBBPIS010000212.1:0-11550 GCA_038040225.1 Planctomycetota bacterium | reverse complement strand
GCCCTCGTTATTCGCTCGACTTTTTACCGTTATTACGGCTGACAGAGCCGTGGCACTCCTTTTTTCAGCGGGCGGCAAGCGTCTCCGGCCCCGTACGGCATGAGTCAAAGTCCCGCCGTCTCACAGTCGAGCCGTGCGCCGCGCGAGTCTATACTGCCGCCGAACGCCGTCACTCCGAGGGCGTCGTGTTGAGCGAGCTCCTTTGCGAGCCGCTTGGCCATCTGTGCGGCGACCCCTGACTCGATGAGACTTCACCCATGCGCGGCTTTGCGTTCATTCCGTTGACTCTGCTGGCAATCGCTTCATGTTTGCTCGCGGGGAACCCGGCGATGTCTCAGGAAACGTATGAGGCTCGCGTCTACACCAACGACAAGGGGGAGAAGCTCAACTACCGCCTGATGCAGCCGGCGGGCCACGACGCCAAGGCTGAGACCAAGCACCCGCTGGTCCTGTTCCTGCACGGAGCCGGTGAACGCGGCGACGACAACGTCAAACAACTGGTTCACGCCGCGAAGGACTTCGCCAGCGAAGCCAATCGCACCAAGTATCCGTGCTTCGTGGTCTTTCCGCAGTGTCCCGAGGGAAAGCGGTGGGTCGAGGTCGATTGGACGCTCGACAGCCACAAGCAGCTTCCGGAGGAGTCGATCTCGGTGAAACTGACCCGCGAATTGATCGCGTCGCTGCAGAAAGAGTTTCGCGTTGATGAGAAGCGTCTGTACGCGACCGGGCTGTCGATGGGAGGCTTCGGCGTGTGGGACATGGCTGCTCGCACGCCCGACATGTTCGCGGCGGCGTTGCCGGTCTGCGCGGGAGCCGACGAAGCGACCGCCGATCGCCTGACCAGGCTGCCGATCTGGACCTTCCACGGGGACAAGGACACCGTCGTAAAGGTGGAACGCTCACGTCGCATGGTCGCCGCCATCGAGAAGGCGGGCGGTCAGCCGAAGTACACCGAGTACCCGGGAGTCCAGCACAACTCGTGGACGCAAACCTACGCCGATCCCAAAGTGATGGAATGGCTGTTCGCTCAGAAGCGACCGTGAGTATCAAGGGTGCAGGGGCGGCGTCTCTGCTTTCTTGTTCCCCTCTCCCCAGAGGAGCGAGGGGAGTGGAAAGTGCCGAGCATCGAGTCCGGCTGCGTCGCGAATTGCCTGCGCGTTGCGGCACGACTACGATCCGCGACGAACTCGCCTCCCGTTTCTTGCCGTCTTCGGAGACTTCGTGATGTCCCGCTGGTTGCCCTTCGTTCTCGTTGGTTGCCTGAGTTTCACGACGGAGGCGGCGGAACCGGCCAAGCTGGTGCTCACCCATCCGCTGCCACATCAGGTCGTGCAACGCGAGGGCTTTGAACCGAAGCAGTCGGCCGTGAACAGTCCCGGCGGTCCCGAACTGGGCTACGCCGACATTGCCGTGCGCGCCGCGAAGCCGGCGAGCGCGAAAGGGGATTGGCAGTTCCGACTGGTGTTGCTCGACAAGGGCTACGGCCGGAGCTTCGACTGGCTGGCGCTTCAAGTTGAAGATCATGAAAAGGAACTGCGCGGGTTGGCCGAGGTTCCCGCCGGCGGCTGGTATCGGCTCGACGTGCGCTGCATTGATGGCGAGACCGTGACAGCAGCCGGTTCCGTCGAAGCGATTGGTGTCGGTGAAGTGTTCGTCGTCGCGGGCCAGTCCTACGCCGGGGGGGCCAACGACGAGGTGCTGAAAGTGACTGACCCCTCCCAAGCCGTGGCCACTTACGATTGGCAGGCGAAGACGTGGAAGGTGGCTCACGATCCGCCGCCTCACAACGGCGAGGGAGGTTCGATCTGGCCACCGCTCGGCGATCTGCTCGTCCCCACGTTGCGAGTCCCCGTCGCGTTTGTGAACGTTTCCGTTGGAGCGACCTCGACCACCAAGTGGCATCCCGACGGACCGCTTCACAAACGACTGGTGGCCGTCGGCAAGGAGATCGGCTCGTTCCGCGCGGTCTTGTGGCAGCAGGGCGAATCGGACGTGATCGAGAACACGCCCCTCGCGACCTACGTGGCCAACATGCGGGAGATCTGCGACGCGGCGAGCGATGGCTGGGGTTTCGAGCCGCCCTGGCTTCTCGCCAAGTCCACGCTCCATCCGACGGTCTACAACAAGCCGATCGAAGAAGACCGCATCCGGCGGGCGATCGATCAACTGTGGAGTCAACCCGGCTTTCGCCCCGGTCCGGACACGGACGTTCTCGGCGGCGACAATCGAGGCGATGCCAAGTCGCGCCGCCACTTCAGCCCCCTCGGCCAACGCCGTGCCGCGCTCCTCTGGTTCGCCGTTCTCTGGAACGAACTCCATCCCAGTGGTGGCGAACGTTAGTGTCCTTCACAGTGCCCTAGCGCCAGCAAGGCGAATTGAGTAGGTCTCATTGAGTCTCACCCGTCACTTGTCGCTTGCTCAGGGTAGATCAATCACTGTGGCGAGGGCGAGGACGATTTCCTCCAGCTTTTCCGGCAAGACCGCTCCCAGTTTGTGTGTGAAACGGACCAAATCGAGTCCGCGAACTTGAAGCACATCGACGGCCGAAGCCTTGCTCAACCCGTTGTCCGGATCGGGATCAATCCGCACGTGCCAGACGTTGGGTGCGAAGTGCGGATTCCATTCGGTGATTGGTGCCACGAGTTTGATTGGCAATCGGCCAACGGCATCCGAACTGACGACGACAGCCGGGCGAGTCTTTCGGATTTCGGAACCGACGGTCGGATCGAGGTTGACCAACCACACCTCACCCCGATGCGGTGCGTCAGTGTGAGGGGGAGTCGGCAAAATCGCCTCCCTGCCACGTGAGCCGTTCGGACGATTCGCGCGGTTGCTCGTAGTGGTCGGCACACGCGTCCGCTTGCTCGGCCATTTTTCTGCGGCGTTCTTCCAGGGGGAGGCGGAGAAACGCGCGGCGATCGCGGAGCGTTAGTTCCCGGACAGGTGACAGCAGGTCGAGTTGGTTCATGACGAGAGTCCTCACGGTTGTGTTCACTCACCATACGTCGGGCAACTATATCCTCGAATCTGAATGGTCGCGAGGGGAATGCCGCGCCCGCAGGATTCGGCGCGGAGTGGACTCGCGAACTAATCGCCGTCCATATTGCCCGTGATCGTCTGGGCAAAGGGCGACTCACCCGACTTGGATGTCGTGAGGTTGCTGGCCGCCGAATTGGCTGCGTTGACGGGACGGGCGGTCCCGAACGACTGAGCCGATTCGTGGACATCGTTCTGTGGCGAGAGAGGCGATGCCTCCTGACCGCGTTCGTGTCGACCCCACCAGGCATCGGCTTCGTCGAGTGACCAACCGTTGGCGGTGGGGGCCTTCGCGAGACGCAGCGCCAGATCGCGGGCGGTCTGCGGCCGCTTGGCGGGATTCTTTTCCAGACAGGCCATGATCGCGTTCTCCAACTCCGGGGAGACGGCCCGCGCCAGTCGCAACGAGGGGGAGTCGGGAACCTGCGTGACGTGCTGTCGACACAATTCGACGAGCGATTGCGCGTTGAAGACCGGTTGGCCGGTCAGCAGGAAGTAACCCACCGCCCCCACCGCGTAGATGTCACTGCGCGTATCGACCAGTTGCGGCGACTGAATGGCTTCGGGCGACATGTAGAGCGGAGTGCCGGTCAGTCCGTTGGCGGTCAGGCCCGACTGCTTCTTTTCATCCAGCGCCTTGACCAGTCCAAAATCGAGCACCTTCACCAGATCGGGCTCGCTGCCGCGACGGTTGATCATGATGTTGGCGGGCTTGATGTCCCGATGGACGAGTCCCAGCGAATGAGCCTCGAACAGCGATCCGCAGACCTGCGTGAGAATCCGGATCACGCGGGATTCCGGCTGCGGCCCGTAACGCTCGATCAGCACCTGCAAGTCGATGCCGTCGAGGTACTCCATCGCATAGTAGAAGACCCCCTCGGGAGTGCGGCCATAGTCGTAGACGGCCACCGTGTTGGGATGATTCAACTGGCAGGTGATCTGGACCTCGTGCTCGAAGCGCTGGATCGAGGTCTCGTTGACGAGGTCGACGTTCAGCATCTTGATGGCCGTCGGTCGTCGCAGCATCGCGTGATGCCCCTTGTACACGACACCCATCGCGCCGGCTCCGAGTTTTTTATCGAGAACGTACTGTCCCAACTGCTTGGATTCGATGGCGGCCTTCTGAGCCTCGCGCCTCATCCTGGCCACGATCACTGTGAAGATGAAGATCGCCACGGAGCTGATCCCCAGCAGGGTGTAGATGCCGGTGAACATCCACTGGACGATCATCAGCGGGTGGAAGGCTTCGGCATAATCGACCTCCGTGACGACACCCATTTCATATTTGGGCAACCACGTCCAGGCACCGACGACGGGGACACCGCGGTAGTCGGGATAGCCTTCGACATCGACGCCCGATTCGCCCGCGATGGCTTTGGCCGCCATCTTGGTCAGCGGCAGTTCCGCTCGACGTACCTTCGGTCGGAACCCTTCCATCATGTTGCCGCCGGGATTCCGCAGGGTCAGATTCAGGATCGACTTCGCACCCTCAATGTCTGGCAACAGACCGAGCAACACCAGGTCGTCATCGAACCGGCTGTTGGAGACCATGAGGCCCTTCTTGTCGAAGGCATAGCTCTCGCCCGAGGCTCCGATGCGGCCGAGTTGCAGGATGCGGGTGAACTCCCGCTCGGGACGAATCCGCAGGGCGAGGGCACCGACGACCTGGAAACCGTTGTCGCGAATCGGCGCGGCGACGAACATCGTGGGGATACTGGTCCGCATCCGCCCCGACTCATCCTTCATCATCGCGATGCTGGGAAAGGGAGTGCTGACGGTCGTGTTTCCGTCCAGCGCGCGCGTCAGGAAGCCTTCGTATTCCGACACGGTGAGTCCCACGAGTTCCGGGTTGGTGGCCGCGAGGATTTTCATCTGACGATCGGCCACGAAGTAACCGACGAAATCGTGCGAGACCATGCCAGGGCTGAGGTCTTTCGCCAGTTGCGCGACCAATTCCGGCTGTGATTTGACCGGCGGTTCGGACGCGGTCCCTTCCGAGGCCGCGATCAGTTTTTCCACGGCCTCGCGCACCTGTCGGTTGTTCGCCTGAGTCTCCGCACCGGCGGCCTGCACGCGCAGCCAAGTCTCCAGCATCGACGTTTCCACGTTCAACAAGGTCTGCAATTGAGACCGAAACGACTCCTTCATCGTCGTTCGTATCGCACTGCTGACGCTGTATCCGACGGCAGACAATACGATCACGGCCAGGATCGGCCAGATCCAAATCTGCCGCTTCAGGATCGCACCGGTCCGCATGAACGTTCGGCCGACCGACGTGTGAGCGAACGTCATGTGCGCCATCGGGGCTGCGTTGGGATCGCGAGTGCGCCTGAAGAGTGACAGCGGATTGAAGGACATCGGTGCGGAATCCCTGGGACGGACGAAGCCGAGTGTCGAATTGGATGAACGAGACAGAGGTTCGCCACACTGCGAGCCATAACTCGTTTGAGAATGATAGCCAGCGGGGAGAGCTCGCAACTCGCAATTGCCGTGCGGCGCGGAAAACAGCTTCGTGGTTAAAGGCCAACACACGGGTTGGTCCGACCTGATGCCGAAACGCAACGCGGTTCATTCGGTTGGCGATTGCCCAAGTTGACCGACTCGAACTTGACGGAGGCGCATCGGAATCCTTAGATGAGTGGAAGTTCGAGGTCACCGAAGGGGTTCGCTCACGGGAGACGACGATGACTCACGGCATGTTTTCGCGACGAGTGGCCTTGCAGGTCGGGTCGATGGGAATGCTGGGCGTTGGCTTGGGAGACGTCCTCGCCGCACGATCCCGAGCGGCCGAGAACGCGGTCGCGGGGCAGGCGGCGGCGTCTCGCGGGTCGTCGCCGAAGTCGGTGTTGTTTGTGTTCCTGACCGGCGGGCTGTCGCATCAGGACAGCTTCGACATGAAGCCGGAGGCCCCCGATTCGGTGAGGAGCGAGTTCCTGCCGATCGACACGCGCACGCCGGGCCTTCAAGTCTGCGAGCATCTGCCGAAACTGGCGGCCCTGTCCGAGCGATACGCCCTCGTCCGGTCGATCACCACGCAGAGTGACGGGCACGGACACGCTTGTCACATGCTGCTCACCGGGCGACTCGATTTCCCGGCGGGGTTCAACGAGGCGAAGGCTCCCAGCCCCAACGAGTGGCCGTCGTTGTTGTCGCAGGCCACGTATGCGGCCCGGCAGAGATCCACCGCGCGCGACCGCAGCCTGCCGCCCGCCGTCGTCCTGCCGCAGCCGAGCATCAACGAGATCAACAAGGTTCGGCCCGGTCAGTACGCCGGCCGGCTGGGAGCGAAGTACGAGGCCTGGCACGTCGACATCGCGGCCCCCTGTGCGCTGGGCAACGGGGCGTGCCCGAACTGCTTCCGGTTCGACGACGATCATTACGAACACGCCTCCACCACGATCTTCGACACGCCGATGCTGACTCTGCCCGACGGCGGTTCACTGCGGCTGAGCGATCGCGTTGGGTTGCTCACCGAAGTCGAGCGGCAGCAGCGTCGACTCGAACAGACCGCCGATGCGGCCCTGCTCGATGAACACCGGCGGCAGGCGTTGTCGGTCCTCGCGGATCCAAAGACACGGAGCGCGTTCGATGTCGAGCAGGCCGATCCCGCGACAATCGCCAAGTACGGCAAGAACAAGTTCGGGCTGTCGCTGCTCATGGGCCGCAGGTTGATCGAAGCGGGAGTCGGTCTGGTCCAGGTGAACCTCGGCAAGAACTCGACGTGGGACACGCACCGGCGAAACTTCGTCAACCTCAAGCAAAACTTGCTGCCGTACTTCGACCAGTCCGTCTCCGCGCTGCTGAATGATCTCGCCGAGACGGGGCTGCTGGAAACGACGCTCGTCATTGTGATGGGCGAGTTCGGCCGCACCCCGAAGATCAACAAAGATGCCGGCCGCGACCATTGGGCTTCAGCCAACACGGCCCTCTTCGCCGGAGCGGGCGTGCGCGGTGGAACGATCATCGGCGCGACTGACAACCTGGCCGCCTACGTCACCGACAACCAGCAGACTCCCGAAAACGTCGCCGCCACGATCTTCGACACGCTCGGCATTCCGCACGAGACACACTGGACCGACATCGACGGCCGGCCCCACGAACTCTACCGAGCCGAACCAATCGCCGGGTTGATGTGAGTGTGCTCCGGAATCGGGGTGGGAGTCATCTCGGCTCGACGGGCAATCTGTTCTGGATCGACTCCGTACGAGACGGCTTCTGCATCCTGTTCACGTCCGCCGAACGAGCCCGCGCCCCGTGGTGACTCGTCCATCTCTCCAACACGGTCTCGGCGGCATTTGCGCGATCGCGGACTGAGGGAGGGTGGCGCGTCATGCACGGTCTTCGCTGCGGGTCAGATGTTGGCGTGGAGCCGAGAACATCCGGCACGTGCGGGCAGTGACGATGTTTCCGCCAACGAATACTTCGAGCGGCATATTCCGCGCCACCTCGCACACGCGACTCGATCTATTACCACCACCCAAGAATTATTGACATCGTCAAAGTCTTGCGGTGCAATATACTGCGGTGGTGTCGTAACCGCGGAAATCGCATAACTCTTTAAACGAAATGGAACATGATGAAGGGCACCTCGCAACACGCTTCGGTTGAACTCATCTTCAGGCAGGCCGCCACGATCGACAGGACGCTGACCATTCGTCCGCCACTACTTTCCCCGCTCGCCCGTCGTCAACTCCGCTCGATCCCCTTCTCGCGCTCGACCCTGTTTCAGAGCATGTCCGCCGGCGAACCCGTGCTATTTGACGGGCTCGAAACCACCGTTCGTGGTCAACCCGCACCGACCCCTGCCGATGGCGTGATTCATGCGCTGGAAAGCAGTTTCTCGCCCCGTGACAAATTCCGGGTTCGCTGCGGTGCCCGAGGAGACGTCCGGTTGATTTCCGTGCAGGAGTTGCTCCGCCGGTGGAAATCCGGCCGCGCCCGGGTCAGCGTGACTGATCTCCACATCCGGGGTACCAAAGCGTGCCGCCGGATTGATTGCTCGCGACTGAGCGATTTCAACCTGTTCCCGGGATCCGCCGCCGCTGTCGCCCAGCAGGAAATGCTCACCATGGTGGTCAGTTCCGCCGGCACCTTCAGCGACTCACACACCGATGACCCCGACGGCAGCAACCACTGCTTCGTGGGCAGGAAGCTGTGGCTCGTCTGGGACACTTTCGCCGGGCTCTCCCGTGGCCTCGAAGACGTGGAGCGATGCCTCGTCGAAGCCGACCAGGCGGCCTTCAGCATCAAGGCGTTTCTCGCCGTCCCCAAGTCCAGATGGTTCGTCGTGGAGCCGGGAAAGACCCTCTTCCTTCCAGGGCATCTCACACACAAGGTGGTCACGCTGGAACCGTACCTGGGTGTCGGCAGCTTTTTCGTCATGCTCCCCAGCTACCTGCGGACGCTCGAACGCTGGACGAGGCATACGCCGCTGTGGGCTCTGGAATCTCCGCCTCAACGCCGCTTGGATCTGGTTGATCGAATCACCAGCATCGTGACCCGCAAAGTGCAACGCCTGGCGAACGCCCCCGCCGATGAACAGCAACGCTGGGGGTTGCCTGATCTCCGAGCCGCCATGGCGCGCTGGAAGCAGAAGCCGCTCGCGGCTCGGACCGTGCTGATGGAGAATCCCGTTTCCGCGTACCTGCTGCGTACTTTAAATGAAATATGAATTGGTGCCACGGGGATTCAAACCCCGAATTCCGCCAGCCAGCCCGACCGAACTTTCGCATTGCCGGTCGAATTGCTAAAACGCCGCTTCGTTCGAGACTTGGTGGAGTCACGTTGATTGCGAGGAAGCTGCGTGTCGGAGAAATTTCGCAATTGGATCGGCCACGGCCTGGTGCTGCTGGTGTTTCTCGTGGCCGTCTGGATGCTGCTGCACGAACTGAAGGATCCCGACGGAAATCCGTACACGGTCCGGGACATTCTGGACCAGCTTCGCCTGATTCCCACGAGCCGTTTTTGTCTCGCGCTGGCGTTGATGGTGTTCAGCTACGTCGTGCTGTTTTGCTATGACGTGCTGGCGCTGCTCTCCATCGGCCGTTCCCTGCCCCTGTGGCGCGTGGCGATCGCCGCGTTTGTCGGGCACTGTTGCAGCTTCAATTTCGGCGCCCTGCTCGGCGGCACCGCCGTTCGATACCGGCTGTACTCGCTGTGGGGTCTGTCGGGGGTGGACATCGTGAAGCTGTTGCTGGTCCTGGGCGTGACGTTCTGGGTCGGGGCACTGGCTCTGGCGGGCGTGATGTTCTGGTGGCAGCCGATCAACATTCCGGACAAGCTGCATCTCCCGTTCGAGACGGTGCGACCGCTGGCCCCGATCCTGATCATCATCGTCGTGCTGTATCTGGGGCTGAGTTTCTTCCATCGCCGGCCGTTCCGTTTTCGCGGACACGAGTTTCACCTGCCATCGCTGCAGATGGCGCTGAGTCAACTGGTCGTGGCGTCCATCGACATCATCGTGGCGGCGGCGGTCTTGTATGTGCTGTTGCCGGGGAGCGTGGAACTCACCTTCACTCATTTCTTGTCGATCTATCTACTGGCCGCTGTCGGCGGCATCGCGGCCCACGTGCCGGGCGCGGTCGGCATTCTGGAGTTGGTGGTCCTCTCGTTCGTCGCGTCGTCACAGCAGGAGCCGGTCGAAAAGGACGCCCTGTTTGCGTCGCTGCTGGCTTTCCGAGTGGTCTACTACCTGATCCCGCTCTTCCCCGCCCTCATCCTGCTCGCCGCCGCCGACGTCTTCACGCACAAGCCGAAGCCCGAGCCCGTGTGAATGCGGCTGGGTGGCGGTGGCGTTTTGGCTGGATAAACGGGAGGCGTTCAGAGCACCGGCAGGGCTTTGTCCATCAAACGTGAGACGTTTGTCGGGCCAGAATGTTTTTGTCTGGCAAACGGCTCACGTTTTGGGGACAAAAACGTTTTTGTCGGGCAAATTTTAGACGTTTGAGCGTCCATTGCGAACTTGGCCAGTAAACGTGAGACGTTTGTCGGGCCAGAATGTTTTTGTCTGGCAAACGGCTCACGTTTTGGGGACAAAAACGTTTTTGTCGGGCAAATTTTAGACGTTTGAGCGTCCATTGCGAATTTGGCCAGTAAACGTGAGACGTTTGTCAGGCCAGAACATTTTTGTCGTGCAAACGTCTCACGTTTGTCCGGCAAAAACGTTTTTACTCGACGGACGAGTGGAATATGAAAGGGGTTGCGAAAATTGCTTGTTGCGATAGGCTTTTCAGACGCTCGGGGACGTTGTCTCTCCCTTTTCGTCCCTCATTTGGGGATCTGTCATGGCTCACAATGCGATTCCGACCAGTTTGGGTGAGTTGATTTCGTTCGCGGAGCAGATTGCGGGTGGGCTGGGGCGGGCCGGGGCAGAGTTGGGGATCGTTCATAACGACGAGGCGGCGTTTCGGGCGGATCTGTTGTTTTTCATGACTGCCGTGGATGAATACCGGCAGGCTCAGGCGGCGAAGGTGCTGCTGACGAAGGCTCAGACGGAGGCCGATTCCGACGGGAAGAAGTTCATCCTGACAGCACGGAATGTCATCTCCACGTTCCTCGGGAACGATTGGACTCAGGCGTGGGAGCCAACCGGATTCCCGAATCAGTCGCTCGCAATTCCCACGATGATGGCCGAGCGGCAGGCGCTGCTGGATTCGCTGGGGCGGTATCTCGCGATGCACCCGACGCAGGAAGTGGCGGCGTTGAACGTGACGGCGTCCCGGGCGAACACGCTGTTCAACGCCCTGTCGGATGCTCGCAGCGCCGTCCATGCGGGGCTGGCGTTCTCGGGCCAGAAATTGGAGATCAAGACAGATGCCGAGCGGAGGCTGAAGAAACGGCTGAGCGACACCATCGCGGAGTTGGGGATAAAGCTCGGGCCGCTCGATCCCCGCTGGCAGTACTTCGGGCTGAACTGCCCCGGAGCCAAATCGATTCCCGATGTGCCGGACGCTCCGGCCCTGACCAACGCCGGACCGGGTCGCGTCTTCGCCACCTGGACTGCCGCCGCGCGAGCCCTCCGCTATCACATCTGGACGCAGATCGTCGGCGTCGATTCCGACTTCGTCAATTTCATGACCGCCTCCGACACCGAAGCCCTGCTGCAAAACCTTCCCTCGGGCGCGACGCTCAACGTCCGCCTCACCGCCGTCAACGACGCAGGCGAATCCCAACCGAGCGACGCCTCGCAGATCGTGGTCGAGTAGGACGATCAGGGTTGGCTTTGCCGAGTTCAATCGAACTTCACTTGGAAGCCGGAGATCATCATGCCGGCGTCGACGGTCAGGGTTTGGCCGGTGACGAGGCGGCTGCCGGTGATCAGGCTCAGGATGCCGTCGGCGATGTCTTCGGGTTGGCAGACTCGACCGAGGGGGAGCGTTTTTTCGTAGGCCATCTTGATGCTGTCGTATTTCGGGCCGAGGCCCCCCTGCGTCCAACGGCCCTCGATGAAGCCGGGGGCGAGGCCGTTGACGCGGATCTTCGGGGCGAGCGTTCAGATCGTAAGATCACACGTCT
>JBBPIS010000211.1:0-11596 GCA_038040225.1 Planctomycetota bacterium | reverse complement strand
CGGCGCCGTCCTTCACGTTGTCGTTGTTGGCATCGGCATACAGGTTGACCGTGACGCTGTTGATGCCGGTCTCACCACCGTCGAGCAGTCCATTGCCGTTGGTATCACCCCAGACCTGATTGCCCAGCACGAGTTGATCGAACGGGGTCTCGGTCGGGTTCGCCACACCGACAATCGATGGATCGTCGCTCAGCACGTCGATGCCGCCATCCGCCAGGAAACGGAGCTGGCTGGAGACCGTCAACGGAGCGACGCCGTTGGTGATGTTGTTGACCGTGGCGTCATACACGATCGTCAGACTCTGGCCGGCCGGCAACGTGCCGATGTTCTGCACGCCGAACAGGAAGTCGGGACCGGTCTCGCCATCATGCGCGTGCGGGTCGGCTCCCTCGGCCTGACCGGCCGCGGGCAGACGGCGTTCGCTTTGATTGATCCAGCCGTACATCAGGTTGGCTGCATCGGCGGTGATGTAGTGGTCTTCGAGACCGAGTTGATGTCCGAGTTCGTGCATGATTGTCGTGAGGGCATCGATCCGTCCCTTGGCCCCGCCGGTCGCGGTCGCGCTGAGTTTCGTGTCGGTCCCGCTGAATTCGCTGTCATCGAACGGCGTCGCGTCGATGAACCACGCGTTGCCCGCAGCATTCGAGTCGAGCGTCACCACGCCAGGACTTGCCGCGCCGAGATACCAACCCGACAGGTCTTCAATCACAAACGTGACGTTCTGCAACAGACTCACCTGCTCGGCGGTCAGCCCGGTCGCCTCCCACCGCGCAATCGCGGCCGCGACGAGCGAGTCAAGCTCGGCCTGCGACAGAACGCCGTCATCGACGATCACCGGCGGCTCGTTCACCACCGGCGGCTCATTCACCACCGGCGGCTCATTCACCACCGGCGGAGTCACGACGGTACCGTCGATCACCGGCGGCTGCGGGGTGGTCACAACCGGCTCGACAACGACCGGCTCGATGACTTCATCATCCACCGTCGGTGCGAAGAACAACGGCTGTGCAACGGGACCGCCGGGCCCGGGGGTATTGAAGAATCCGTCGGTGACGCCGACTCCGGGGGAATTATTCGACGCGATCGCCGAAGGCGCGCCGTCGCCCCCGTTCCGTGCGATGGCATAAGCCTGCACGGCTGCATTGTCGTTGGAAGCGCCGGTGTAGCCGCGCAATCGGACGGTGGTATCCTGCCGATGGCGCAGGCGGATGTCCTCGCCGCCCACCGCCGAGTCATTCGGGGCACCGGAGTTCGATATGCTATTGGCCAGCGCACCCGCTCCGCCGATGTCGAGAGAGATCAGGTATGTGTCGAGAGGCACCGTGCCGCCATTGAGATGGATACCGTTCTTCGCGATGGCGGCGACCGCCGGGTTATTACCGGGATTGGAGACCGTATTGCCGGTGACTGTGGAGTTGAAGTTGCCGCCCTGCGGGGTCGCGCTACCGCCGGTCAGCAGTTCGATGCCGAAATTGTTGTACTGGTGAATGAAATTATTCGTGATCAGCGTCGTGACCGTGCCACCACCGGCGCTCTGGATCTTGAGCGCGGAACCTTCGAGCGAACCCGAGTTGGCCGTCCCGGCCACACCGATCGTGTTGCCGGTAAACGTCCCGGCGTAGCTGGACGACCCCGTCGCTTTCACGAGCAGCACCGCGTGCCCCACCGCATCGCGGAAGGTGTTGGTCGCGATGTTGAAAGTGAAGTCGCCCGTGCCGTTGCTGAGGATGGAGACGCCGCCGCCGCCGGTCGCGATGGCGGGATTGTTGTTGGTAAGCGTGTTGCCCGTGAAAATCAGATCGCACGCCGCCGTGCCATTCGGATTGAACTGAAAGAGATCGCCAGCGGCGGAGGTGAAGTCGCCGTTCTGGACGGTGGCGTTGATCACGGCTCCGCTGGTTGATTCCAGTTTGAGCGCGTCTCCCGTCGCGTTCAAGTTGGCGAATGTGTTGTTGTCAAACGTGACGCGGTTGAGCGTCCCCGTGCCGTTCCGGATGTAAAACGTGTCTTCAATCGAACCGCTGGCGAAGGTGGAATTGGAGATCGTCACCGAACCGGTCAGGGCGGACGTCGTATTGACAACGTCGGCATAGCCAAAGGCGACGCTGGCTTCGTCGATGCCACCGTTGGTCCCGTTGGTCCCACTGACATCGATGTTGGTCATGATCAGATTGTTGACGACCGGGCCGCGGATCGCGAAGTTGTCGAAATCATTGAGCTGCATGTTCGACAGCGAGACGTTCGACGTGCTGTTCAGGTAGATGCCGATGCCGGCCGTCGTGCTGCCGTCGGCACCGGTCTTGTGCTGGATGGTTCCGCCGCTGGCGTTCGTCGTGCCCACACCGGTGACGATCAGCGCACCGAGGGCACCCGTGGTGTCCAGGCTGATGCCCACGCCCGCACTGCCGGCCCCCGTACCCGCCGAGATGCTTTGGAACGTGAGGTTGTTGCTGGAGATCGTCGTATTCGCCACGTTGAGCCCGGTACCGCTGCCATTCGCGAGGATCGAATTGCCGGTGCCTTGCACGCTGATTGTCCCACCACCTGTGGTGTTGAAGCCGCTGCCGCTGGTGGTGTCGATGTCGAGATTACCACCGACGAAATTGATCGTTGCACCGGTGTTGCTGGTCAGATTGACGGCGGCATTGGCCCCGGTGGTGAGGGTTTTGGTCGTGCTGTTGAACGCGATCGTCCCGCCCGCGTTGCTGTTGGCAAGAATGCCCAAGCCGTTGTTGTTGCGGTTGAGGGCGCTGGCGGAATCGAAGTCCACCGAACCGCCGTTCATTCCCTGGATGGTGACCACCTGGCCGCCGGGGTTGGTGATATCGACGTTGTTCAGATCGATCGTGGCGTTGACATCGTTGTTGGCGGGGGTTCCCTGATCGCCGTCAACGATGAAGGCGTGATTGGCGGCGCCCGCGGTCGTATCGATGGTCACGTTGTTGAAGGTGAACGTGCCGGTGGCGTTGTTGGTCGCGTCGCCCAGGATCTCGATGCCGCGCGTGCCATTCAGGTCCGCGTTATTGACAGTCACGTTGCGCGCGGCCCCATCGATCAGGATGCCGCTGCCGCTGTCGGTCAGGGCGTTGGCGGTTGCCGAGTTGAATGTCACAAATCCGCTCGTTGCCGTGTTGGAAACGGAAATCATGCGTCCGGCGTTGTTGCTGATCGTGCCGGAATAAGTCACGCTCGCCGAGCCGGTATCGACCACGATCGCGCCGCCGGTGGGGTTGGTGATGGTGGCACCGGTGCCGAAGCTGAACGTGCCTCCCGAGCCGTTGAGGATATCGATGCCCGCGTTGCCACCCGCCGCCAGCGTGGTGGTGCCGTTGAAGTTGTAGGTGCCGTCGGCGTTGTCGAATTGCAAGCCGGTGCCGTTGTTCGTGGTCACCGTCCCGCTCTGGAACGTGATCGTCCCCGTGGCATGACCGCCGCTGACACTCACCATCGCGGCATTGGCGGTCTTCGTGATGCCGCCGCTGAATGTGGCCGACACCGTGCCGCCGCTGATGAGCACGTCGGTGCCCGTCACGCCACTGATGCTGACGGAGTTGGCGGTGAGGCTGCCGGTGGTGTTGACCAGATGGAAGCCGTGCCCGGACGCGTTCGTGCTCGTCGTGGCAGTACCGTCCAACGTCACGTTCAGCGCGCCGCCTGCATCGGCCCGGAGCAGTCCGCCGGTCCCATTGAGGATGACGTTGGTAACGTTCAGCGACCCCACGGAGGTGGCGGCGGTGTTGGTGATGTCGAAGCCGAGCGAATTGCCGATGGTGAAGCCCTGGAGCAGGTTCCCCGAGTTGACGGTCACGCTGTCGCCCCCGGCACTCTCAATGATCGGATCGGTGCCGGCCGCCTGCAGCGTAAAGGCATCGACGATCAGCGTCTGGCCCTGGCCCCACAGCGTCTCGTTGGCGGTGAGGATGATGCCGCCGCCGTAATTGCTGCTGCCGGTGCTCAGATAAATGATGTCGCCCGACCCGTCTGGTCCGGACCCAGCGCTGACATCGGCGAGGGAATCGAACGGATTCGACGAGGTTCCATCGCCGACGGCGTCAGAACTGTTGTCCACATACCAGACCTGATTCGTGCCGATCGTGATGTTCACCGTGCCGGTACTGAACAAGTCGTCAGCAGTGTTGGCGACGTTGTCGATCCCGTCATCGCGCAGCGTGTAGGTGAAGCTGTCCGCCCCGGTGTCACCGGCCTGCGGCACATAGTAGAACGAGCCGCGATTCGCACCGACCGTCACCATGCTCACGGTACCGCCCCCGGTGCTCGTCGCACTGAACGAGTCGATGACGACATTCGTTGCCACCGTGTCGCCCAAAAACTCCATGTCATTGGCGAGGACGTTACCCGCCACGGCAGCCGCCGGACCGCCGAGGGCTCCCGGGGTGCCGACGCGAAGCTGCGTGTTGGCGACCGCGGTGAACGTGTCGTTGATCGCCAACGGCGAAACATTGATCGAGCCCGCGAGGAGCGTCAGGTGCGGGTTGTTGATGATCTCCTGAAACGTCAGGTTCGTCGCCGACGCATCGCCGGTGTTCTGCACAGTCACCGTGTAATGGATCTGGTCGCCAGACTCGGCAAACCCATCGCCATCGACATCCACCACCAACGTGTCCACGCTGGAAGCCGTGATGGCAGCCGCCAACATCGCCCGCGGTTCAAGTTGCTGGGTCTGAGCAGACAGGATCCGGTAGCAGGCTCCCGACCTCGACGAGCGTCGGCGCGAGGAGCGTTCCGACCTCTGTTGTTCCCTGAGCCGCGCCGCGAGAGTCACCCAAAAGTTTGAAAACCATTGACGAAAACTGCGACGGCACATGGAAGTTCTCCAGAACTACGGACAAAAAAATCGTGTGAAGACGGGCGAATCGGATGTCGTTACCACGAAATGAACGAGGAATGAGGGCGAAACCCGCCTTGGTTCCTGTCATCTCGCACACATCATCGGCTTGAGAATGCCTCTCTCTCGACTGGGTCGTATCCTAATCGAACAAACGCCCGCGTTACAATTCCCAGTTCGCCCACTTCTCGATGATTTCATCTTGCCTGAGTCGGATGCGGACAACCGATCCTTCGGCCGAAAAATGAGAAGCCGGACTTGCCAGGAACAGACAGTCCCGATAGAGGATGGGCCTTGTCACCCCAACGCTTTGCGGTCTTCAGTTGAATCAACACGGGAGTCCCTCATGGCAGACCTGACGTACGAGATGTTTGCTCCTCACTTGGGCAGCACATTCCAACTCCTGGTCGACGGACAGGCTCCCCTGATCCTCGAACTGGCCGAGGTGGAAAACCTGTCGCCCGAAAATCATGACCCTCAAGACCCGGGAAGTCGCGAGCCGTTTTCGTTGATCTTTCACGGACCGCTCAGACCGGTTGTCCCTCAGCAGATTGTGCCGTTGGAACACGCGCAGTTGGGCCGACTGGAGATGTTCTTGGTGCCGCTCGGTCCGGAACGGAAGTTGCCCCAGAAAATGCGCTACCAGGCAATTTTCAATTGAATGAGCGGCTGCCATCGCAGGAATGCGACCAGTCGTCCACCAAACGGAATCTCCGCTGAGAGCTAGGACGAGGAATCGCCGAGAGGGTGGTCGGAACCCTCCAGCAAGTCAGTTTTCCCCATTTTGGAAGGAGTCAACAGCCATGGCATCATGTCAGACAATCGGACGTCGCGAGTTCATGACACAGGCCGCCGTGACCGCAGCGGCAACCACCGTGTTTGCCGCGGAGGGGGTGGGAAGTGCCGCTGCCGCGGACAGTCCGTCCGCCGTTGTCAAACTCGACGTGAAGACGGCGACCTCCGCCACGTTCAAGGCCCTCATCGGACAGACGTTTCAAGTTTCCAAACAAAAGTTTGTGCTGGAGAAGGTCGAGGTCACTCCGGACCGAAACTGCGCCAAGCGGCCGCGAAGTGTTCGGGAGGAGTCGTTCCTGCTGCTGTTCTCGGCTCCCAGCGGTGTGCATCTGGCACCTGGCATCTACATGTTTTCCAGTTCCACGCGCGGTCCGTTCGACCTGTACATGAATGAAGTGCGGACGACGAGCACGTTCTCCACCAATAGCGCGCTCGGTCAAGCGGAGCGATTTCTTGGCATCGTGGCGACGAACGTGCAGTCGACGCCGGCGAAGGTCTACTACCAGGCTCCGTTCAGTTGATCGTTGGCATCGCGGAGCCGTCAGAGAACGCCACACCGTAGAGCGCATTTCCAAAACTCGTTCTGCTCTTGAAAAACCAGCCCGACGCGCGAGCGAGGGCGAAACGTCGGATGTCTACGAAGCCCACGCTCGCGCGTCGGGCTGGAATTGGCAAATGCGCTCCAGTCCAGTCATCGAAGTCGCAGGAACATCATGGACTCACGGATCAGTTTCCGGCCGATTGTCGAAGGTGATCGTGAAACCTTGTACCGCTGCTATGCCAGCACTCGAACCGAGGAACTGTCGGTGGTGCCTTGGGACGATGCAGCGAAGGATCGCTTCCTGCGGATGCAGTTCCATGCGCAGTCCGTTCACTACGAGAAGCATTATCCCGGGGCGCAGTTCCAGCTCATTTTGGTGGACGAACAACCGGCTGGTCGGCTGTATGTGGACCGCTGGGAGAAAGAAATCCGGATCGTCGACATCACGCTGTTGCCGCCGTTTCGCGGGCAGGGAATCGGCGGTTCGATTCTGGACGCGCTGATTGAAGAGTCCGCCGCTGCGGGAAAGCCACTCTCCATCCATGTCGAAAAGCACAACCCGGCGATGCGCCTGTACGAGCGACTCGGTTTCCGACCGATCGGCGAAGTCGGCGTGTACGACCTGATGGAACGGCCGGTTTCGGGAACGGGAGGCTGACGGCAGAGGCTTCACCCGTGCGCTCCCGGAAAACCCTCCGCAGATTGTGCAGTGTCAGGCTCGAGTCGGTCGGTTCGGCAAGAGTCGTTTCAAGACGACTGCTGACAGGGACCCCGTGGTCGGTGACTCTAAAAAAAATTCGCGAATCTGGTCGCGAGTCGATTGCAACTCGCTTGAGTGGATCGGTATTTTGCCACGCCGCTTTCACTGCAAGATGCCGTTTGAGTTGGAATCCACTCCATCATGGCCGTTCGTGCTGTTTCGCCGAGAAGATCAGACGTCGCGCGGACGGTCCATTTCACGACCGTTCCATGCCGTTTGAATCCTCTGCGTCAGATTGCCTGCGAAGACATTCAATCCGGCATGCGACGCGCCATCCCATTCCCTGACTTTACACGAGGAGGGCCATCAATCTGCGGATGATGTCTGCGGTCGTGTCGAGTTCTACACTTCTTACTTTTTTGAGGAGAGCCACATGGCGGAACCGTTTATGGGCGAGATGCGGATCATGAGTTTCAACTTTGCCCCCAAGGGCTGGGCTATGTGCAACGGGCAGTTTCTGCCCATCAATCAGAATCAGGCATTGTTTTCATTGCTGGGGACCACTTTCGGTGGCAATGGTCAGACGACTTTTGCATTACCGGATCTGCGAGGGCAAGCTCAGATGCACATGGGTGGAGGTCACACTCTAGGGGAACGCGCGGGTCAGCAAGCACACACGCTGACAACCCCCGAAATGCCGGCGCATACTCATTTCGTGATGGCTTCTTCGACGGCGACGGGAGGCAATGTCAGTGCCGCCGGCAGATTCCTGGGGGGGGGCAACAACGTTTATCACTCCCCGACGAACCTCACCACCCTCACTCCCGCGACTGTCTCCAACGTCGGGGGCAGTCAGGCACACCAAAACATGCAACCGTTTCTGGTCTTGAATATCTGTATTGCCCTGCAGGGCATCTTCCCCAGTCAAAACTAAGGAGCCCGCATCATGGCACAACCCTATGTCGGTGAAATCCGCATGTTCGCGGGCAACTTCGCCCCGGCCGGCTGGATGTTCTGCGATGGACAACTGCTGGCCATCTCTGAGAACGAAACGTTGTTCAATCTCATCGGAACGACCTATGGCGGTGACGGACAATCGACGTTCGCTCTCCCCAACTTGCAGGGACGAATTCCACTCCATTTCGGGAACGGGCTCATCCAAGCCGAGATGGGCGGAGTCGAGGAAGTGACTCTCACGACGCAGCAGATCCCTCAACATAGTCACCCCCTGACGGCGGCCAACATCACCGGCGATCAGGTTTCTCCGAGTGGAGCCTTGTTGTCGAATTCGTTCAACGTGACGCCCTACATCAACGACGCACCCGGCACCGCCATGAACGCTGCCGCCATCACGCCGACCGGCGGCAGCCAGCCGCACACCAACTTCCAGCCGTATATCTGCATCAATTACATCATCAGCTTGTTTGGGATTTTCCCCTCACCTACATAAGGAGTCATTTCTCATGGCCGATCCATTTGTGGCTGAAATCCGCATGTTTGGCTTCAACTTCGCTCCGAGGGGTTGGGCGTTCTGCAATGGGCAGATTTTGCCCATTAGTCAGAACACGGCACTATTCTCCCTGCTCGGGACAACCTATGGGGGAAACGGCCAGTCGACTTTCGCTCTGCCCGACATTCAGGGCAATGTCGTCATGCATCCTGGTCAGGGTCAGGGGCTGTCGTTGCATGATCTGGGCGAGACTGGTGGCTCTGAATTCGTAACGCTCTTGGTTTCGGAAATCCCGCTCCATCCACATACGTTGTCGGCGAATGCGCTGGACCCCGCGGACACCAACCAGGTCAGCCCCAACGCGTCACTGGCTCTCTCGACTGGCGGAACGCTGTACCAGGGGGCCTCCAACGTGCAACTCAATGACCAAGCTCTCCCCATTGCCGGAGGTAGCTTGCCGCATAACAACATGCAGCCGTACGTGACTTTGAATTTCTGCATCGCGTTGCAAGGAGTCTTCCCGCCACGAACTTGATCGACCGTCGAGTTCAACTGCGATTGCGGGCTGCCTGCCAAGCCTTCTCTACTTGATGCGACAGGGGCCGGGAACTCAGTTCCCGGCCCCTGTCGTTTTGTTGTTCGTCCAACATTGGCAACGGCCCTGATTCGCACATGGCGAAAGGACTCTTTGCAGTGAGTTCGTTGCGATTCCCGGCATGCCTCCCGAGCAACTTCCGTTATCGAACCGGCCCGGAAAACAGACACTCTTCGTGGAACGGTTCGGGTGGTCTGACACGGGCGGTCTGACAACCGTGCCTCATTCCAGAACCCGTTTGACATCCAGGGGCAATCTGCATCAAGATCGCCCGCCGTACGGGATCTGCACCGAGTCGTTCTGTCCGTGCGGAATTCTGAGGACTGACCGAATGATCCGGAATGAGGCTTTTGAAATGAGTTTCCATGAGTGACGGTCCCCCGCCGCAGCCTGTTCGCAACGCCGAACCATTTCGCGAGTTTGTGCAAGCGGTGCAGAGCGATCTGTCAGCACAGGCCGTCGCCGTCTGGATGCGCAACGGAGTATCGGAGACGTTTCAATTCGTGGCTTCGACGGGAACGAACCAGGTCGATCCGTTTCAGTCACCCGCCATCCAACAACAATTGTCAGCACTGCTGGTGGAGACGATCGCTGCGGGAGAGGAACGAGCCGTCAACGTCACAGGTTTGGGAAACGTCGGCTTGGGTGGCGAAGCGCAGGGCGATCATTCGACGCTGTTACTCGTTCCGTTGAGGCACCAGCAACAGCCCCTGGGAATCGTCGCGGTCTGGCAGCGAGGCGAGCTCTCCCAGGACGAGCGGTCCCGGCAGTTGAAGGTGTTGACGGGACGTGCGACGGGGTTCATCGCGCAGTTGTTCTCGATCGAGTCCGGCAGGGGACAGGTCGCACAGACTCCGCATTCGGTTGACGCGCGTGTTGTGCTCGGTTTCGTTCACAACCTGCAACGGTCGCTCGATGTCAATGAAGTGGCGGGCGTGGCGGTCAACGACGGGAGGCTGCTCTTCGGTGCGGATCGGGTCAGCCTGGTGATGCGCCGGGGACGGAGGGCGGTCGTGACGGCCGTCAGCGGCCAGGAGTCGGTCCACCCGCGCGGGAATCTGATCCGCTCCATGAGAACACTCGCTGGACAGGTTCTCTCGGCGGGCGAGCCCCTGCGCTACGATGGCTCACTCGACAAACTGCCTTCGCAACTTGAGAAGCCGCTGGCCGACTTCGTGCAGGAGGGCGGAGCGCGGTTCCTGTTGATGGTGCCGCTGCTCGAACCCGAGCGGCTCGTGAAGCCCGAGGAATCGTCGGGCAATGCGAAGCCGGTGCGGGCGGCGCGACGGACGCTCGGCGTGCTGGTTGTGGAGCAGATGCAGAACAGCGAGCCGTCGCCCCAATTGACGGGCACGCTCGATGCGGTGGTCGACCACATCGCGGCGGCCGTGTTCAACGCGAAGACTCACAGCGCGATCTTTCTGCTGCCGCTGTGGCGGGCGATCGGCCGGTTCTGCGAGTGGCTGCGCGGTCGGCGACTGGCCATCGCGACGGTGGTCGCTGCGCTGCTGATCGCCTTTGGTGTGTCGCTCGTCGCCGTGCCGTGGCCCTATCGCGTCGATGCCACCGGTCGGCTGATGCCCGTCATCCAGCGCGAGGTTTTCGCGCCGTGGGACGGCCAGGTGGTCGAGTTGCTCGTGCATGGCGGCGAGCGCGTCGCAGAGGGGGAAATCCTCCTGAAGCTGCGCAACGACGAGTTGTCCGCCGAGTTGGTGACCGTCGAGAACCAACTTCAGGAGAAGCGAAAACTTCACTCGTCGTTGATCGCCCAGCGCGACGCTGTCGTCAAACAGGGGAACCGCGACGAGGAACTCAAGCTGCAGGGCAAGGCGGTCGAAACCAAGGTCGAAATCGAAGGGGCGGCCCTGCAATCGACCGTGTTGAAGGATCGCCTCGCCCGGTTGACCGTCCGCGCTCCGCTCGCCGGTGTCGTGACGACGTTTCAGGCGCAGCAACTGCTGCTCAACCGTCCCGTCAAACGGGGCGACCTGTTGCTGCAGGTGATGGATGAGACCGGCGACTGGCAACTCGAACTGGAAGTGGCCGAGCATCGCCTCGGCCGAATTCTGGTGGCCCAGCAAAAACTGGCCGCAACAGGCCGAGAGGCGAAAGTCGAGAGCCGGAAGCCGGAAGACGCGGATGTCGGAGATTCGCCTGCTCCGCCGACCCTCAACCCTCAACCTTCAACCCTCGCCCCGCCTTTCCAACCGCTCCCGATCGAGTACCGACTGCTCACGCAACCCGACGCCAGTTACTTTGCGAGCCTGACCTCGCTGGCCACCCGCGCCGTCACCGCCGAGTCTCAGGGCAGCGTCATCGAAGCGCGGGCGACTCTCGACAAAACCCGTCTCCCCACCCGCGCCATCGGAGCCGAAGTCCGCGCCCGCATCGGCTGCGGCACCTCCTGTCTCGGCGACGTCCTGTTCGGAGACATCGTCGAGTTCGTCCAAAAGTACCTGTGGTGGTAAGCGAACGGCAGGGCCGGGTCGATCGGCCCTGTTCCCACGTCAGCTCTCGCCAAAACAACTCCGATTGGTGCTCCCCCGACGTCCGCGCGAGACAAATCAACTCCGATTTGGGGTTCCGCGATGTCCGCGACCGTCCAATCGGAATCGTTTCATGGTTTGCCGACCTCTTCGGCTGCCAAATCAGAGTTGATTTGCCATCCA
>JBBPIS010000210.1:0-11636 GCA_038040225.1 Planctomycetota bacterium | reverse complement strand
ACAACATCTCCGGACCTCACTGCTCATACCGTGTCCTACGCTGCCAGCGTGAGCATGCGGTTGTTGAAAACGGCAACCATTCATACTGAATGGAATCCCCCCGCATTGATGCCCGCGCATTCGTCATCGCAGATTGTCACTCATCGAGGATCGCGACGGCTTCGATTTCGATCAGCCAATCGGGACCAACGAGTGCCGAGACACTGACGAGCGTGCTGGCTGGCGGATGCTCGGCCGAGACGAAACGGCTGCGAACTTCGCGGATGATCGGGACGTGTTCCGGTTTGAGTCCCACGACGAAGAGGCCGGTCTTCACCACGTCACGAAATGTCGCTCCAACCGCGGCCAGTGCGAGCGAGATGTTGTGGAAGGCTTGCTCGGTCTGCGCTTTGAGGTCGCCGCGTCCGACGACTTCGACCCGTTCGTTGATCCCGACTTGTCCCGAAATGGGAATCGTCTTGCCGCCCGTCGTGCTGACGACGTGCGTCCAACCAAAGGTCGGGCACAACGTCGATGAACTGACGAGTCGGTGCCTCGAATGCGGCCAGCAGTTGGCGGCGCGAAACCAGCCGCTCCGCATTGACTTCGCTCAGGTCGAGAACCTCGGAGCCCAGCGTTCGCGAGACTCCGCCAAACGGCTCGCCGCTGGCAGGCCGCATGACGATCGGATCGTATTTGACTCCCAGCCATGGGAACCGCAGCAAACGGTGGACGGATGGAATTCTCAGGAATCCAAGTTAAGCCAGGAGTCCTTCACTGAGTGCATCGGTCGATCAAACCGAGGTGATTGCGACAGGGCATGACGTTTATCGCGACCTCTGCTGGTCAGCGGGCCGTGTACCCACCATCAGCCATTAGCAAAGAACCGGTGATGAACGAGGCTTCGTCCGAGGCCAGAAACAGGATTGGAAAAGCGATCTCGCGCGGGTCGGCGATCCGCTTCAGCAGGTGTGCGCCGCCCCATTCCGGATCTGCATTCGCGGCTTCCCGGTCCATCCCGGCCTCAGAGGTCAGCCTCTCAACGATCTGTGTCCAAACGGCACCCGGTCCAACAGCGTTGACGCGAATGTTGTCCACGGCCAAGTCCATAGCCATGCATCGGGTCATGTTGGCGATGGCTGCTTTGGTGGCGTTGTACGTCAGCATTTGCGGTTGAGCAATGACACTGGAAATCGATGCCAGGTTGACGATCGCTCCACCCCCGCCGCGACGCATGATTGGCACACAATGTTTAACACACAGTGCCGGGCCAACGACATTCACATCCAGAATTTCGCGCCATTCCTCCACCGAGGCGTCGATCCCCTTCAAGACGAATACGGCGGCATTGTTGACGAGGATGTCGATCCGCCCGAAAGTCTTCTCGGCTGTGGCGGCCATCGCCCGAACGCTCTCTTCGTGGGCCACATCGGTACAAACAGACAGCGCTCGCCCGCCGCGACTGACAATGCTCTGTGAAACTTCGCGATCGGTGATTTCGTCTCGATCCGCAACGATGACGGCGGCCCCTTCCTCGGCGAACAACTCGCAGGTTGCCCGGCCAATGCCAGCCCCTCCTCCAGTGATCACTGCCACTTTGTTCTTGAGACGATCCATGATGCCTGGTCCGGGTTCCGAATTCTGTGTCTTCAACCAACGTTGGCGAAATCGTTCGACTGGGAAGACAGCGATTACTGTCTCCGCTCTGATGGCGAAGACAGTCGATTACGCCACTTTCTTCAGGAACGACACGCGGCCTGTGGTGACCCACTCGACGACGTAGATATTCCCCTGGGGATCGAAGCAGGCATCGTGTGGATGGATGAACTTGCCGTTCTCCCAGCGTTCCGGTTGTTCACGCATCTTGAAACCGTCGAGCACCTGTTCGGTCCATTTCGGATCGTAGCCGAGGTGAACAGCGACGTTGTTGTCTTTGTCAAAGATGGAGATGCGGGCGTGAAGATCGGGAATGAGGAGCTTCGTCCCCTGGATGTCGAAGTGAGCCGGGAAACTCACGTTTCCGACGATGCTGACCGGCTTGCCGTCCAACGTGAGATACTGCAACCGAGCGTTGGCGCGGTCGGCGACGATCAGCAGTGGATCGCGGCCGGGGCGGTTGTCGAGCCAGATTCCGTGCGGGGTCTTGAACTTGCCGGGTTCCTCACCTGCCCCGCCGAACGAACGAACATACTTGGTGTCTTTGTCGTATTGATGAATGTAGTTCGAGCCGTAGCCGTCGGCGACGTAGAACCCGCCATCCGGAGCGAAGGCCATGTTCGTCGGGCTGTATTTCTCCGGGGCGTCGTACAGATTCGATTCCTTTGGGTACGGCAACTCCCAGACTTGTTCGCCCTTGAGTGTGGTCTTCGTGACCAAACCCGGCCGCTGTTTGGAACCGTCCGGCGGTTTCGTGGTGGTAATCGCCAGGTACAGGAATTCTTCATTCCCGTCCTTGCGGATATCGATGCCATGACCGCCGAAGTTCCATTGCTTGCCGAACGACCGGACGAACTTGCCCGTCGGTTCAAAAACGGCGGCGGTGTCAATGTTCGAGTTGAAGGGAGCCCGATGGGTGATGTAGATCAAACCAGCCGCGTCAATGGCGACGCCGTGCGTGGCGTGCCACCGGATGTGATCGGGGACCTCGCCCCAGTTGTGATGGCATTCGTAGGTAAATTCGCCCGAGCCGATCACAGCCGGTTTGGTGCCGGCCTTGTCCGAGGCATGCACATAGAAATTGGAAGTGAGGGCGGTGGCCGCAGCGGCACTGGCGGTCTTCAGGAAATCCCGGCGTTGGGGATCAGGTGCGTCGGACATGGGGGATTCCTTCTGCAATCAACGGGAATTCACAGGTCGCGGGACAAAGTCAATCAATCGCGTGATGCTACGCTCGGATCTTGGTCGGGTGCAATCGGGTCGGGATGACTGATTCGCTCAGTGCTCGATTGCCGAGAAGGACAGCAGTTCGGCATTAGTCACGACAATCCACCTCCAGATCGTTCGGGCACGGTTGCCGTCGGTCGATCAAACCGACGCGCTGCGGCTCGCCGGGATGGATGCACCGAGTCGCCATGAGACTCCTCAATGGCTACTCCGCCGCTAACAGTTCGGTCGCGAAGAGCAGACCCATTGCGCCGCCGCGGTCGTCGCGGCCATTGATCGCGGGGCGTTCCAAGTAGTCCCGGAGCGTTTTCTGCTTGCCGGTGCCAGTGCAGACATTGACGAGTTTGCCATCGGCGCCGGTCCGCTCTTTGATGGCTCGCCAGGCCCGATCGACGCTCGGCTGATATTCGTCCTTGGCCAGCCAGCCACGGCGGATGCCGCGCTGCATGGCGAAGCCGATCATGCAGGTGCAGGAGTATTCGTCGTAACTCTCGGGATGGTCGATGACCTGATGCCAGCAGTCGGTCCTGGCGTCCTGATGGGGTTTGAGGGCTGCCATGTGCTTCTGGAACTCGGCGATCAGTTCTTGCCGAGCGGGATGGTCGTCGGGCCAGTCGCTCAAAGCGAGCGCGAGGCCCAGCGCCGGGAAGCCGTTCCCTCGCCCCCACGCCGCTTCGCACAAGGGCGAATGTCGATAGAGACCGTCAGGCCGAACGCATAGTTTGCGCATCGAATCGAAGTGGTTGACCGCGGCATCGAAGTACTTCCGCTCGCCGGTCAGCCTGCCGGTCGCCGCCAGGATCGGCCCCGCCATGAAGACGGCATCGCTCATCTCATTATGAAAGGGCATGATCAACAGCGGTTTGTCGTCATTGTCAAACATCTGGTCGGCTGCGTTGCGACACAAAAACGTCCAGCGTTCGCGGTCCTTTCCTTTCGCTCGCAGCGCCAGCTCCGCGAAGAGGAGATGGCCCGCCTGCTCGCTCCCGGATTTGGGGACCGGCGATTCTTCACCGCGGAGGAACGGCGCCACGATCTTGTCAACTTCCTCCGCGTACTTCGGCTCGCGCGTCAATTCGCTGAGGCGCAGTTTCGCGACCAGCGGCAACGCCGGGATATACGCGACCTGATCGAGCTTCTTCCCATAGACGGCGGCGAGCTGCTCCGCCACCTGCCGCGGCGAACGAGCGAGTGTCTCAGGATCCTTCGCCCCCGACGGTTTCTCCTGCGCGGACGTCCCCGCTTCAAACGGTAGGACCATTGTCAGGGCGATCCAAACCCAATGAATGCGCACGAAGGGAATTGACATGAATGGGTTGCCTTGCTGTCAGAGAAAAACGTCGAGCGGAAATCCGCAAAGCCACTCCGCGATTCGAGAGACGGGCGTGTACGCAAGTGACGGAACATCGGCGGTTTATTGAATGCACTGCCGAGCCTCCGGACACAATACCCCGATGCTGGATTTCGCCAGAATCGCTTAGCCCCGGTACTGACCTTCGGATGTCTCACCTAGCCATCCCCACGACGAGTGTCTTCGGTCGATGAAACCGATGCCGGTTCATGGATTCATCTGAGGCTCAAAAAGTTGAACTCTTGGAAAATGCTCTGGTCGAGCAGCCTATACAGTTTTGGACTGTGCTTTTCCTTGCGGTCGATCCCCATGAGCATATACCGCCGTTGTCGTACTTCCTGAGCCGGAGCCGGTACATAGCCTGGTAGGCTCCGCACTAAGTCCGGGCACATGCGAGCCAAGAACTCGACCGTGTCCTCTTTTAGGGTGCATCCCCGATGGCGAGGGACGTGGGCGAAGGAGTGTACGAATCCCTTTAACCGCAGATGGCCAGCATCTGCTGCGGGTACAAGCGCATCGGCGAATATCTTGACTTGACTTGCCAGCGGCTTGGGTAGCAATTGCCCCTCGGAGCAGACTCTGAGGTGCTCGGCGAAGGAGTGCCGAACAGCAAGGATCGGCATTTCGAAAATCGACTTTCCTCGGGCCAGAAGGCAGAACAGCGTGTTCCGGTTGGCGCGGTTCAGCTCCGACAAAAGGCTTATGAGTTTCGGTTCAAGTCGGAGCCAAGTGTGCTTTAGCGATCGGCGCTCTTCCTTAGTGAGTGATTCGAGGTGGAACGTTTCATTGTCGGCTGGGTTGTACCGGGCGAAGGACTCCCCGTCCTGAATCCCCTTCTGCAGCACCGGGAGGAGTGCGAGTCGAAGGCATCGGAGCGCACCCTGCAGAGTCTTGTGAGGGTAGTTCAAGACGGCTTCATCGAAGCTCTCCAGGCGGCGACGATCGATGTGGAGTTTGCCGTCTTCCGCGAGTACGTTGACGGCCCGGAAAACAGAAGTATTCCAGGCGTTTGGGAGGTCACCACCAGCTGTCCCTGATTCCCGCGTCCAAAGCGTCCATCTGAGAGATTCAAACGATACGAGTTCGGAGGAACCCTTAAGATAGTCGAGAACTGCGGTCTGCTTCCGTCCGAGTCCGCGTGACATGGTTTGTAAGTGTAAAATTCCCTTGCTCGGAGGGGATTCTCAGTTCAGGCATTTTTTTGAAGGCGACCGCCGAGGAAGATTTTGCGAAATGTCTGACAGACTTAACGCGACTTCGGCGAGCTTCAGCCTGGCGGCCTTCAGACTCAGATGAGCGGCGTACAGGGCAATACAAGCCGCCGCGAGTTTCATTCCGTCTTCAAGAAGCATTGCTCCACCCTATGCTCTGAACCGGTAGAGGAGGCATTCACACCATCATCTTACAGCCCGCACCGAGCTTGGACAAGCGGTAAATGTAAAACTAAATGCAGGTAATTGCCCTCCCCGAGTTCAGCGCCGAGTCGTTGCGTACACAATGCCGGAAGCGAATGTGCGGCAATGGGCTCGAGTCATTACGAGGTCTTCCATGCGTCGGTCCGACAAACCGACTGCAATGCTCGCCATCGGTCGATGTGACTGGGTGCCGCACGAAGACTGACAGGTCATTACGGCTACCCGAACAAATCCATGATCGGTTTGCCCGTGGTCAAGGAGCGCAAGATGCCGCTGGCGTCCTGCGGATTGTTGATGGGAATGTCGAGGGCGTGGTAGATGGTCGCGGCCAGTTCCTCGGGACGGACCGGGTTGCTGGTCGGATACTCGCCGTACTTGTTGGACTTGCCGTACACATTCCCGCCTTTGATGCCCGCTCCGGCCAGGATCGAGGAGAAACATCGGGGCCAGTGCTGGCGTCCCGGTGGATCCTGCTTCAGAACGAACGGTGTGCGGCCAAACTCGCCCGTCACAACAACCAGCGTCTCGTCCAGCAGGCCGCGCTCGTTCAGATCAGAAAGCAGTGCGGCCAGCGCCTGATCCAAGCGAGGCAGACAGAATCCCATGCCGTAGGAGCCGTTGCCGAAGGCGTTCCCCATGCCCATGTTTCCGCCGTGCATGTCCCAACTGCTGCTCGGCGGACCCTGCTTGTCATACTCGGCCTGACCGGTCCAGCCGTTGACTGTGACAAAGCGGACGCCCGCTTCCACCATGCGCCGCGCGAGCAGCAGATTCTGTCCCAGCGGATGCATCCCATAACGTTCGCGAACCCCGGCAGGTTCGCTGCTCAGATCAAACGCCTGCCGACCTTCAGACCGCGTCATGGCGTCGTAGGTCTTCTCGCGCAGGTCGGACCAGTCCTTCACCTTCTGATCATTGTCCAGCCTCGAAGACTCCAGGCCGCCGAGCAACGCCTTGCGCTGGCCGAACCGAATCTCGTCGTAGGTGTTGTAAATCTCCGGCGGTTTGAAGTTTGCCATCGCCGGATGGTTGTCCGCCGAACCCACAAACAGGGGCGCATACGCCGAGCCCAGGTAGCCGCCAATGCCAATGTTGGGCGCGCAAAAGACCGGCGGACCCACGCATTTGATGAGCCACGCATTGGAAATGAAATTGCGCGTGCTCGGTTTGTGTTTGGCAACGAACGAGCCCAGGTAGGGGTGCTCGTCCGGCATGCCCTCCTGCACTCGCTTTTCCGATTGGCCGCTGAGCAGATTGTGCATCGCGTCGAAGTGATTGCTGATCGCGCCCGGATGCGACATGGAATTGATGAGCGTGAAGTGGTCGGTCACCTTGGCCAGTTGCGTGTGCATCTCATTGATGAGCATGCCCGGCACTTTGGTCGCGATGGGTTCGTACGGTCCGCGATAATCCGATGGCGCGTCGGGCTTCATATCCCAGGTATCAACGTGACTCGGGCCACCACAGAGCAGAACGAAGATGCAGGACTTGTTCGAGGGGACGGCTTTGCCCGAAGCGTCGACCTTGTCGCTCCCCATCACGACTCCCGGCATGCCCAGACTCAGCGTGCCCAAGCCGCTCGCAATGAGGGCTTGCCGTCGGTTCAATTGGAAATCGGTCATGCACAACTCCCCTGTCCAGATAGACGAATCGAGCGAGGATTTCTCCCCCAGACAGCCGGCCGAATGAGTCAGTCGGTCGTCAGAGAATTTGACTCAACCATGCAAAGTCTCACCGTGTTTTCCCGTGTGCCCGGCACAGAGTCTAGCTGGTTCACCTCCGCGACTCCATCATTCCGTCGCGGACTCACCTCCGATCACACTCACGTTCTTGAAGCGCAGGGACTGCGTCACCGGAATCATCTTGGTGAGGTTCAAGGATTGGCGATGCGTGATGACGTAGATCCCGGTGAGCTTCAGTGGGTAGTCGAGGCGGCCATCCCCTTTGCTTTCCCATTGCTTGGCACCGGGGCCGGGTTCGATGTGGACGAACGGCGAATCGTTGGTGAGCGGGAAACTCATGAAGCACCAGTCATCGAAGTCGAGGGCGCTGTAGTTGCCCCAGTCACCGCCGTCCAAGCCGCCGGAGGAGCGAAAACGTTCGCCTTCGGCGTCTTCGATCTCCCACATGATCCGACCCCAACTGCTATCGCCTTTGACCCACATGCCGATACTGTGCGGTCGCCCTGGGATGAGCGCTGGCTGCTTCAATTTCAGCGCGGTGTATTCGCCCACGACGGCAGGCAACTCGCCTGCTTTTTGCAGCGTGACTTCGAGGCATGCGCCCTGTTCGGCATCGTTGTGCTGGCGCAGCGTGAACTTGCCGGGACGACGTAGCCTGGTGGTCACTGGGGTGTCATCCGTCACAAGCTGCCAGTCGGCGGCGTTGTCCATGCGGGCGACGGTTTGCGTGCCCGGCGGCGGTTGCTGCTGCGGGAATCGACGCGTGCCCGCAGTGATGCTTTTCACGGCCACGGGACTGGTGAAGTAGCTCACCGCGCTGGATGCGGTGATGGCGAGGCGCTTGTCATGAGATTCCGTCTGCCGCGGCACGCCATAGAAATCGATCAGCGTGAGCGTCCCGTCGGTGGGCAATTCCACCTGCATCTCGCACTCGCCGCGTGTCGTCCACACGGCATAGATGTGCTCGCTGCCGCGTTTGAACTCCAGGGCATGGGCGCTCGACGATCCGGTGTCCCACTGCCGCGCGAGCGTCGCGCTATCGAGCACCTTCGTAACCGTGGCGAGCGCGACATAGGCGGGTTTCGGGTAGTGCAACGGACTGCGCTGACACAGCCCACAACCGCCCCACAGCGCGTCGTAGTAGGCGTTGTCCGTGTCTTCGATCACGGCGGGCGAGATCGTGGGAAAGCGATACGCCAGGCTGATCATCATGTCGCGCGCATACCACTCGGCGTGCCGCTGCGGGCCGAGATCGCGCTCGGCACGATAGGTGAACTCGAAGCAGCCGGTCAGCGGAATGTCGTAGCCGAACAGACGCGCCGTCTCGCTCATCAGCCAGATGCCACCGCTGGTCCACGGACTGAGTTTCTCTGGCGCGAAGCTTTGCCCGGTGGTCTCGCTGCCGAGGTAATCGATCAACTCACGCGGGAAGCCACGACGCAGCATCACGGCGATCATGCCGATCGATCCGCCTGAGTTCCCCGCGATGATCTTGAGTTGCGGAAACTTCGCGCGCAGGAACTTCGCGCCGCGCAGGCCCAGCTCGAAGAGTTCATCCTCGCGCTTCGCAGCCGCCTCATCCATTGCGACATACTTGTCTCCGTACAGCTCCGGCGGATAGGCGCCGGGATGGTAGCTCTCGTGAAACAGATCGACGTACTGGCAATGCGGGAATCGCCGCAACAACTCGGTGATCTCTTTCTCCGCGCGCGTCTCGGCGGCAGGCCAGTCTTTGAGATCCGCGAGTCGGAAAGGCCACCTGATTTGGTTGAGCGAGACTTTCCACGGCGCGAGCTCGGCCTCGGAGTCCTTGGTCCAATTAAACGTCGTGCGTCTCATGCCCGCCTTGAACAGCATCGGCCCGGCGATGGCCGGATCGCGGGTCGTGTAATGCACTCCGTTAAACCACCAGGTGCCAAACGGCGATTCGTAGCCCGCTTGTCGCGTGTCCTTGCCCAATAGCGCAAACGCGGCCTCATGCCTCAGCAGTGGCTCGCCGACGTCGTCGTTCACGCTGATGCGCAGGCCATACCAGCCGACCTGCGGCATTGCCAACGGCAGGGTGATGTCCGATTCGCTGCCGATCGCATCCAGCGTTATTGCCTTCTCCTGTGTGGCCAGGCTTTTGCCATTCACATCGCTGATCTCCCAACGCAGCACGCACTTCGTCGGCTGCACCGCACGCAGGCTGACCGTCGTCTCGGGCACTTCGTCATTGTGGAAGATGTTGCCTGGTTGCGACTGCTTCAGCCGCAGCTCGATGGGCGATTTCTCCAAGGTCACACCGAAGAGATGCACCGCGCTCGTCGAGGTCGCCAGCGGCATGCGACGACGATCCTGCTGCAACTTCAGCCCGTCCATTTTTCCGAGAAACTCGAAGTCGAGATACGGCCCGATCTTCATCGCCGCGTTCGGATCATTGGTTTCCGCGAGCAGATCAACGATGTCGCCCAGCTTCAAATCCACGCGCACGAGATAGAGTGGCACCGTGATCTTCTGCTGGTCAGCGGCGGTGTATTCCACGCTGCCCACTTGCTCGATGCCATGGCCCGGTTTCTCATCGCCGCGCGGCAAAGTGAGCGTCGTATCTGCGATCGCACCACCGCGGCCCCAAACGCCAAAACGCGTGAGCCGCGTGGTGAGCACCGCGTCTTTTTTCGCGTCCGCTTCCGCCGCACACAGCACCCACGCGCGCCGATAAAACGCCTGCGGCACCGAGAAATGCAGCGACTCTTTCATGCCATCCAACGACGTGCGCGAGGTATTTTCATTGGTCTCCAGCGCACGCAGTCCCTGCATCAACTTCGCTTCGCCGACATCCGCATTGCCCACACCCTCCGCGACCATCATCGGCACGGCTACGTCTGTTTTCAGTGACACGCTCGCTGTCTTCATCACTCCAGGGCGTGCGATACGTCTCACGTCCAGCGGCAGGAACATGTCCGAGTTTGCGCGAGTGAATGACCGCTCGCCACGCACCGCGCCGCCCGCTTCCAGCGTGAAGCTCACCTCCACGTGCCGACTCTGACTTGCGATTCGTCCGCAGTATCGCCCTTCCAGCCACAACTCCGCTCCCGCAGCATCCGCTCGCACCTCCAGCGGCACCCAACACTGCGACGCCGCCGGCAGCGTGTCCCACACCTTCGCCAAGTCCGCTTGCTGAGTCTCCGTGTAGCGCGAGAGACGTGGGCGACTGTGGTATTGAAATCTCAAGCCCGCGCCCGTGAACTCAATCCATCCATCCGCCATTGGCACCTTCTCGGGCGTCTTTTTGCCGTCCTTCTCCACCGTGCGATTCTGCGTATCCGCCTTCACCGCCCCGAGCAGCGTCTGAGCCTTGCCATCGGCGAACTTGAACATCACCGCGATTTTCCCCGACGCCCCAACCCGAAACTCCATCTCCGCCGTGTCGGCTCCATTCAACGCAACGACGCGAGGATTGCCTGACTTCGCAACGGGCGCTGAAGCGTCAGCAGCGCGTGTCATGCGAATCGCAGGCGATGACAGAATGAGAAAGGTTGCGAGCAGAAAAGCTAAGCGAGACTGGATTGTTGGCAGGTGTTTCATCATGGGGATGGGCCAAATAGAAGGATGCGAAGCAGGCCTGACATTATTGCTGTACGGGTCTCTTCGCGAGATAGCAGCGGCGAGGTTTGGCACCGACGGCGCGGTAACCTTCGGTGTTGCTGTTCTTGTAGTTCCAGATCGTCTCCAGGCACAGACCCACGGTATGCGGACTGCCGAATTGGTCAGGGGTCATGGCCACAAAAGGCCCCCGTGAGGAATGACCTATGATAACGCCCAGAAGGGGGCTGGGAATCAGCGGCTATCGGGACGCTTTTCGTGGACACGTGATGCCGCCTCTCGGCAGGAGCAGTAATGTTCCCGTTATTCGTTCTTTTGCCGTCACTTTTCGCGGCCAGTCCTGAGGGTGCCACAAAGCTCGGACACTAATGCCTGTAACCTCATCTCTGAAATCAAGGTGCCGAGAACTCGTCAAAGGCGAGGTATTTGACACGCGGGCTGGCTCTTGGAACGGCCCTTCCATCCGCACCCGGCGTGCTTCGGTAGCGACACACCGACGCGTCAGTCGATTGCACCGACGCGCGTCGGTGCGGGCATAAACGTCGGACGTTCGCGCCGAGAGAATGGTCGTGTAATGGAACTCCCGAAATACTCGTGAGTTTATGGGACCATGTCGATCGTCGCGCCAAAGCTGAGCGAGCATGCCAGGCAGCAGTCGCCGAACTTCGCCCGTCCCCGAGGCAGCGCGGGTTATGGTTTGGGCAGTTTCGATCGCATGAATTCGGCGATCTGCTCGATGGC
>JBBPIS010000209.1:0-11884 GCA_038040225.1 Planctomycetota bacterium | reverse complement strand
AACGCTTCGCAAAACCCCGGGGCTTCGTCCAAAACGACTCCAGCCACGGCCACTACGAACGGAGATCCTGTGCCTCTTGTAGCTCCGCGCTCCGGACGCTCGAAGCCACGTCCGGACCACCCAGCGACCTAGAAAGCAACCTCGCCATCAATCTCGGAAATCAACGCGTCTAACACACCGTCGGTCTTGAATGCAGACCTTCGTGCGAGCGTGAACAACTCGTCAAACGCTTCGAGTACAGGCCGTCGCTGATAGGTCGGGGCGTACTCCTCAATCAGTCTTCCCTTCTCGTTAAACACACACAAACTACGAAGCTCGTATGATTGCATCTCCTCCTGATCAAAACCTTCTGATTTTTTGACGCTGATGTTGCCCGCTTGGAATGTAGCTCGGAATGTGTCTTCATCAGCCGCAGGTTTCCATTCGAGTCGACCTTCGCGTGTGTTTGCTAACATTTTGTGTATTAATCCTTCAAGCCGTTCCTCAGTTGACATTTGAATTCTCCATTACTCGTTTGTGCAGCCATGAACGGATGCGTTGAAGCGTGTCAATATAGCTGTCGATCACAGCAACCTTTTCTCTCGGTAATCCTTTGGGCGGGTTTGCTTTGAGTCGGTACTTTTCTACAAAGTTCACCACCGTTTTGAGGTCTTCGACAGTGGCACGAATCGGGATACGTTCTGAATCATTGAGGTCATCGTAGTCAAGAATTTGCAAGGCATGTTGCCGTGCGCGGTCGCATATGTCTACAACCCGGTGCCATGTCTCAGAACGTATCGCAATCCGAGCCTCGGTAGCCAAATAGAACGCATGCTCGCAAAGATCCCCCATTGACTTTAGCTGAATCCGAGACAGTAAGGCCTTCGTCTCCTGCCTCGCAGCTTGGATCTGCGTTTGAAGTTCTTCTTGGGATTTCGCGTTCACCCGAAGCGTCTCAAACACTGTCCACACAGTCACTCCAAAACCAACCACGCTCAACAACAGTCCGAACAGCGATGAGTGATTGGCATAGTGATCAACAAAGGGCTTCGTTGCTTCGAAATACCAAACCATGAGCCCAGCGATTACTAAAAGCACCAACAACGAACACAAGAGTACGATCTGTACCAACTTCATTATTGGACCAAGTGCTTTTAGCGTTTAGGGCGGTAGCGCGCTGGGGCCGAGTATTTCGCTCTCCCCCTCAGCGAATTGTGAGACGGCGTACCTCTTGAATCAACAGTGGGTGGTCAATCGCCGAGTGTCACTGGCGAGGGGGTTCGCTCGCTAGTGTTCTTCTCGCTTTTGAATAACACTGGCGGCGGCTCAGAGCCGCGGCCAGTGGCACACTTTCACCAACAGACTCACACCGCGTCGAGGGCCTGCTTGAGGTCGGCGATGATGTCTTGGACGTCTTCCGTGCCGACCGACAGGCGCACGAAGTCGGGAGTGACGCCGGTGGCTTGCTGTTCTTCGGCGGTCAGTTGCTGATGCGTCGTGCTGTTCGGGTGGATGATCAGCGACTTGCTGTCGCCCACGTTGGCCAGGTGGCTGAACAGCTTCACGCTGTTGATCAGCTTGATGCCGTTCTCTTTCTGCTGAGTCGGCGTGGCGCCCTTGATGCCGAAGCCGAGGATCGCGCCGCAGCCGTTGGGGAGGTACTTCTTGCCGAGCTTGTACGACGGGTGATCTTCGAGGCCCGTGTAATTGACCCAGCTCACTTTCGGATGCGACTTCAGGAACTGAGACACCGCCAGCGCGTTCTCGCTGTGACGCGGCATCCGCAGGTGGAGCGTCTCCAACCCCTGCAGGAATTGAAACGAATTGAAGGGGCTGATCGCCGGGCCGAGGTCTCGCAGGAGCTGGACTCGCGCCTTGAGGATGTAGGCCAGCTTCATCGGGCCGAACGTCTCGAAGAACTTCAGGCCGTGATAGCTCGGGTCCGGCTCGGTCAGTTCGGGGAACTTGCCGTTGCCCCAGTTGAAGTCGCCCTTTTCGATGATGATTCCGCCAATCGACGTGCCGTGGCCGCCGATGAACTTCGTACACGAGTGAACGATGATGTCGGCCCCCCACTGGAACGGATTGCACAGGACCGGCGAGGCGAGCGTGTTGTCCACGATCACCGGAATCCCGGCGTCGTGCGCGATCTTCGAGATCGCCTCGAAGTCGGGGATATCGACGCGCGGGTTGCCGATCGTTTCGAGGAACACGCAGCGCGTCTTGTCGTCGATCGCCTTGCGGAAGCCCTCGACGTTGTCCGTGGGGACGAACTTCGTCTTGATGCCAAACTTGGGGAACGTGTAGTGGAACAGGTTGTACGTCCCCCCGTAGAGGCTCGCCGCCGAAACGATGTTCTGCCCGGCCTGACAGATGTTGAGAATGGCCAGCGATTCGGCCGCCTGTCCCGACGCCACGGCCAATCCGCCCGAGCCACCTTCGAGCGCGGCGACTCGCTTTTCGAGCACGTCGGTAGTCGGATTCATGAGTCGGGTGTAGATGTTGCCGAACGCCTGCAACCCGAACAGACTGGCCGCATGATCTGTGCTGTTGAACGTGTACGAAGTCGTCTGGTAAATCGGCACCGCCCGCGAATTGGTCGTGGGATCAGGCACTTGTCCGGCGTGGAGACACTGCGTGGCGGGCTTCATGCTGTCGGTCATGTTGGGCTTTCTGAAAAGTGGTTGGTGGACAGTGGACGGGAAGTGTGCCACGGCTCTGTGAGCCGTGGGAACGGTCAAAAGTCTCGCGACATACACACGGCTGACACAGCCGTGGCACACGATCAATCCTTTTTCAACAGGTTGCTAAGGGCGTAGTGACTACGGACAAGATCGCGGTCGCATCCGAGCGACTACGGCACCGGTTCCGTCCGTGATTCGGTGCAAAGCGTGCCAGCATATCCGAGCCAGCACATTGAGGCCGCGAATCGTAAAACGGCCTATCCTGAAACGCAAACGGGTTGTCAATCACCGTGAATCGGTTGGGATCAAAGCACACAGATCGGAAAATCAGGCACAACGACCTGTCCGTCGATTCACGCATTCTCTACCTTCGTTTCCTTTGTTCCCTTCTGTCCAATAGTCTTCCCCCTTCCGTGTTTGAACAGAAGCGAACGAAGGAAACGAAGGGATCGGCTGCGGATGCCGAATTCTCTGTGAACAGGGAAGCCATTCTCAGTCATGTCAGTCACTGTCGAACCACCGCCGCTTCCGCCGCCCAAGGCTCGCAACGTCCTGTGGTGGACGTCGCAGCTCATCATGCAGAACGTCTTCTGCTTCTGGCTCGGCTATCGGGCAAGGGGCCAGGAACGGCTGGACGAGGCGGGAGGCGGGTTGGTGCTCGCCAATCATCAAAGCTTTCTCGATCCGCTCCTCGTCGGGTTGCCGCTGCATCGGCCGATCAGCTTTGTGGCAAGGGACTCCCTGTTCAAGGTTCCCGTCGTCGGCTGGATTCTGCGGAACACCTACGTCATGCCGATCAGTCGCGAGTCGGCGAGCAGTGCCAGCCTGCGCGAAACGATTCGCCGGATGCAGCACGGCTTTCTCGTCGGCGTCTTCCCCGAGGGAACGCGCACGGAAACGGGCGAGGTCGGTCCGTTCAAGCCCGGCTTTGTCGCGCTGATTCGTCGCGCGAAGCTGCCCGTGTATCCCGTCGGCATCGCGGGCGCGTTCCAGGCGATGGGCAAGGGAAGCTGGTTCATGAAGCCGGCGCGGGTGAGGATCGTCGTCGGTGAGCCGATCTCGGTCGAGGAACTCGCCCAATTCGGCGGACGCGACAAGGACGATGCCCTGATCGAACTCGTGCGGTCGCGGATCGTCGAGTGCTACGTGCAGGCCGAGGCGTGGCGGACGGGGGCGGAGCAGCGTCTCACGGATCATTGAAGCCTGAAGCGCAAGCGAAGATCTATCTTGGCTCACCTTCGCTTGCGCTTCAGGCTTCGATTTGCACGCCGCTTCTGATGTCAACGCCGTGTGAGAAATGCGGACTACTCCTCAACAATCGCCACACGCTTCCAGAAGGCGTATTCGCTGGACCGCTTGTTCGACTGGTTCAGCACTTCGAGAGAGACCTTTTGTCCGGCGAACTTGCTCAGCGAGACCTGCACGCTGGCATAGCCTCGCTGCGATTGAGTCAGCTTTTCGTCGATGAGTTGATCGTGGATGACTTCACCGTTGGCCTTCACGACCAACTGCCAATCGGCCGACACCGCGTGAGACACCAGCAGGTCGAGCACCATCGGCTTGTCCTTGAGCAACACCAAGCCCGTTCGCAGGATGGCGGGCTTGTCTGGAGCATTCGGATGCGTGCGCAGGACGTCGGTCTGTCCCTTGTGTTCCCGCATGCGATAGGCACCGTGTCCGAGGTCGAGCGTCGAGAACTGCGGCGCGAACGGAGCGAGCAGTCGGCCGTAGTCCTCGCGTCGCGCGGCGAAATCCAGAACACTCGGATCGGTCCGCGCTGCGGCCGGTTGAGGATTGACGAGGTACGTGCGAGCGAACTCCATGTCCTGCGGCGTGCGGGCGAGATAGATGTGGTCGAACCAGGCCGCCTCACCGTCGATGCAGCGCACCGACAAACCGGTCAGATTGAACGTGCCGAAGTCGCCGTAGAGATCGCGTTGCAACGGCTGCCACTCCTTGGGCATCGCTCCATTCAATCGCAGTGGCGAACCGGCCGATTGTCGCTGCGTCCCGGCGTCGTAGGTGTAGCCGTGCCTCAATCCTCGATCATCGGCCGCGACGCGAAAGCCGCGTGGTCCGTGAGCCGGCTTCCCCTTCAGGCGATCGACTCGCAACAACTGCTGAGCGATGGCCTCGCCCAATCGTCCGTCGTTGGCGAACTGCAATTCGAGCCGCGTCCCCGTCGGCTGCTTCCAGGCGAACAGGATGTAGCGGTACTGTCCGAGTCGCGGCTGATCGGCGATCGTCACGTCGAGGCCCGGAATCTGGGCGTTGTCTCCCGCATCGGGCGTCACGCGCAGACTGGCCTTCCCCGAGTACGGCTTCTCCTCATCGAGCGTGACGGTTCCGGTTCCTCGATTGAGGAGCGGCGCGAACTGCGGATCGTCCTCGAAAATCGGGAGCACTCCCGGCCGCTCGGCCGTCAGCGCAAAGCCGCGCCAATCGACGAGCGACTTCTCATCGGTGCCGAACACGATCAACTCGACGTTGACCGTGCGGCCCTGATGCTCGTGGATCGGCAGCAGAATCGGATCGGGATCGCTCAGCGCCGTTCTCAGCGGGACTTCAAACTCACCCTGCGAACGGCCGTCGATCTTGACCTGCACAAATGTCGGCGACGTCTCCGGTTGGAAGCGGCTGGCGACGAGGGATAGCCAGCGATGCTGAACGCCAACCTTCACCTTGCGCGAGGCGATGTAGAACCGGTCCGCAGTGCGGGCGACCAGCCGGTACTGTGGGTCGCGCGGATTGATCGCATCGACGACGTTGGCCACTTTCAGGGATCTGGCATCGCCCGGCGAGACTGTCCAGCCGTGCAGACCGTTCAGCCGTGCGACGCTTCGCGACGCCACTTCCGCTTCGAGCAGTGCCGGGTCGAGCCGGACCTCGGGTTCGTACCAGTTGACCGAGTCGCGGATGTCGAACGGATCGGCTCCCGGCGGTCGATCCTCGTGAGCCATGTCGGCATGCAGCGTGAGGCGTCGCTGATCGGAAGGGAGATTCGGCAGTGTCAGCCAGCCGGTGTCGCCCACCGTTTGTGAGCCTTGCAGATTCGGTTGAGGTCCGACGGTCTGACCCTTCCCCACCAGAAAGGCGAGCTTCGCGAAGCCACCCGAACCGGCCGTGCGATCGAGGCCGTATTGCGTCCGCCACGCGCGAGCCGACTCGGGCCATTCAAACGTCAGATCACACGACGCCTGCACGCCGAAGCCCCAGCCAAATTCCTGCGTCGCCGATTGGAGCAACCCCTGCTGCACGTTCTGATTCGTCCGCCACCGCCAACCCGAGCCAAACACCGACGCCTGCTTCACCTCGATCGGTTGAAAGTTCGACAGCGGGACATCGGTCGGCGCGAAGAACCGCCACGCGCGAACGGTGCGGTAACGGAGCCACACCGGGTCAAGGCTCCACGCCGGTTGCAGCAGTTGATACCACTGCTCGGGCCGGTTGCGATCGCCGTGATGGCGCGATTGGAAGCGTTCGGTCGAGGTCGTCCAGCGGCTGCCGTCGGTTGTGTCGAGTTGCATCAGCCGCGACTTGAGCTGCGGAGTCAACGCGGCAAGCTGATCGTAGTAGCACGCCCACGGATCGAGCTTCGGCAGGTGAACCTCGCCCAACTCAACGAACGACAGTTCCTTGAGGCCGTCATTGGTGAGCAGCGTCACCGCGCCATCACCCCAGCGCAGCGTGCGGTAACTCAGCATCCCGCCGCTGCGCAGCCAGACCGTTCCGGGTCGATAGTCTTCGTTGGCGACTCGCTGCCAGACGACACGCCGCACCCATTCGGTGGTCACTCGCACCTCGGACAACTGCGGGTCGTCGGGCGGCTGGACTTCCGAGGCCGGCTTCACGACGAGATGTGCCGGCAGTTGTTCATACGGATTGCCAGAGTCCGCCCGGAACGAAGTGACTTCGCCTGCGAGCCGGTCTCCGCCGAAGAACTCGACAAACATCGAAGCTTCCGCGCCGGGAGGCTGCTGCCGGTCGATGATCCACCGCGCGGGAACGGCTGCGTCGAAGATCGCCTTGCCACCGATCTTGGGCTGCGAGTTCGGTTCCACCCACTCGCGCACCTCGGCCTCTTCGACACGCTGCCCGTCCGAGAACATGGCCGTGTAACGCTCGGCTGCCACCAGGTTCGTGACGGTCAGACACAGGCCCAACCAGGCCACGACGATTCGATGCTTCATCTTTGGATCCCGTTCGTTCACTTCGCGGGTTGCTTTTGTCCTGCGGGACGGATGCCCGATCCTGGCCGCTTGGTGAGCGAATCTCCCAGATCGCCGCGGGCCACTTCGGCGAGAGCCGTCAGCTTGGCGACGACGTCGGGGTTCTGAGTGGCCACGTTCTGAGATTCGCTGACGTCGGCTTCGAGATCGTACAGCGCGAGGTCTGTCTTGTGCTGGCTGATCTTGCCGGGACGTCCCTCCACGCCAGGTTCGTCGATGTGCGGATACGGATGCGGGAAGTGGAGCTTCCATTGGCCGCTGCGGATCGCGTGCAGGGCGTCTCCCCAATAGAACCAGTAGGCGTCGTGAGGCGTCTTCGCCGACGAGTCGCCAGACAGCAGCGGCCCGATGTCGAGGCCATCAATCTTGTGAGTCGGCAGTGCCGCTCCGCTGAGCTTGGCCAGCGTGGGCAGGACATCCACCGTCGCGGCCAGTTCGGGGCAGGTCGTGTTCGCGGCGATCTTGCCCGGCCAGCGCATGACGCACGGCACGCGAACGCCTCCCTCCCACGCGGTCCCCTTTCCTTCCCGCAGCCGCCCGGCCGAGCCCGCGTGGTGGCCATACGACAACCAAGGCCCGTTGTCCGAGGTGAAGATCACCAGCGTCTGTTCGTCGAGGTTGAGTCGCTTCAGCGTCGCAAGAATCTGGCCGACAGACCAGTCGATCTCGGCGATCACGTCGCCGTACAGACCATTCTTCGATTTGCCGGCATGCTTGTCGGAGACGAATAACGGGACGTGCGGCATCGCGTGCGGAACGTACAGGAAGAACGACCGCGATTGATTTTGTTCGATGAACTTCACGGCCCGCTCGGTGTACTGCGTCGTCAACTTCGACTGATCGGGGTTCAGTTCAATCGTCTTCTCGCCCTCGATCAGCGGCAACTCGGGGAACTTCGCGGTTGGATGCTTCGGCCACATGTCGTTCGAGTACGGCAGGCCGAAGTAATCGTCGAAGCCATGCCGCGTGGGGAGGAACTCGGGATGATGCCCCAGATGCCACTTGCCGTAGACCGCCGTGGCGTAGCCGCGCGGCTTGAGCACCTCCGCAATCGTCATTTCCTCAGCGTGGATTCCGTGAGTCGCCGCCGGACCGAGCGCCCCCTGAATGCCCACGCGATTCGGATAGCATCCCGTCAGCAGGGCTGTCCGCGACGCCGAACAGACCGCCTGAGCGACATAGAAACTGGTGAACCGCCGCCCCTCGCTCGCCATCCGGTCGAGATGCGGCGTGCTGTTCGAGGCCGATCCAAAACAACCGAGATCGGCGTACCCAAGGTCATCCGCGTAGATCACGACGAAGTTGGGCGGCCGATCTGCCGATGTCGCGACTGTCGTGGCAACCATCAAGGCCAGACAGGCAATGGACCGCACGAGTCGCTGGTTCATGTCAAATTCCTCGCGGAGGGCGGAAGCCGATTATCGAACGACCGTCTCACACCTTCGGCTCCAGCACCCGCAGCGTCACACCCTGCACGTGGGGGCGGACGCGAATTCGGTAGTCCGACATGTGCGGAGCGACGAGGTGCGCCTTCAAATGCTCGATGCTCTCCCATTTCTCGACGATCATCACGACGTTCTCGCCGAGGAAGTTCTGCACCGAGATGCCGGTCGGCACATCGACGGCGGCTCCATACTCGATGCAGCCCGCTTCTTGCCGGACGTGGATTGCGACCTGAGCGAATTCGGTGAAGAAGTCGTCTCGATGTCCGGGCACGGTTTCAACCTGGGCGAGCACGTGAATCATGGTGTTCCTGTGGCGATGAAGGGGTCGAGCTTGTGCGCTGTTTCTAACAGCCGCACGAACGGTTCGCCACTCGCGACGCGGAAGGTTCAGGGCAATCGTCCGGTTCACACTGGGAAGCCAATTTTCAAAAAGGCGACAGCCCTGCGCCTCGAACCCCTTGAATTCGTAAGTTGAACGCCCGCCGCCAAAAAATGAGCGTATGGCCAGTCGAACGTGCCGATATTGATGACGGAACGTTCCGACAGGCTCGCCGGAGACGTCGTTCATCGGCCACGGGCATCGACTGGTGGATGGATCGGCTGAATATGCCACTCCCGCCCTGTCATGACGGTGTCTCGGAGCGTGTTTACTCCGCTGACATCCGTTTGGTTGACGCATTTTCGATGGACCGGTCCCGCGAGAGCCGGATCGAATCTGCAGTGGTGAGCGCGACACTCAGGGGGTAGGGGACATGCTTCGAAAGCTCCGATATTTCGGCGGATGCTTCATCCGTCGGCAGATGCGCCAAGGGGTCGATACGTTCCTGAAAGACGTTGTGAACTGCCAGGCGACTCAGGCGGCGACGCTGCGGCGGATTCTGCGACTGAACGCCGAGAGCGACTTCAGCCGACAGCGTGGCTTGAGCGAATCGATGTCAATCGCCGAATTTCGTCGCTGCCTGCCGGTGTCAGACTTCGAGACGATCCGGCCGGAGGTTGAGCGGCTCAAGGCGGGAGACAGTATCAGTCTGCTCGGCAAGTCGAACTCGCTGCTGATGTTCGCCCTCAGCAGCGGGACGACCGGCGAGTCGAAATACATCCCGATCACGACCGAATTCCTGAAGGACTATCGGCGGGGTTGGAGTATGTGGGGCATCCGGGCCTTCGATGCTCACCCCGTGCTGCATCAGTTGGACATCGTGCAACTCTGCAGCGACTACGACGTGTTCCAGACTCCGGCGGGGATTCCCTGCGGCAACATCAGCGGACTCGTTACCAAGATGCAGAGTCCCCTGGTGCGGTTGATGTACTCGGTGCCGTTTGCGGTGTCGAAGATCAAGGACTCAGAGGCCAAGCTTTATACGGCGCTGCGACTGGCAGTCGAGAATCCGCATGTCGGGCTGGTCACGACGGCCAACCCCAGCACGCTGGTGCAACTGGCGAAGCTGGCCAATCGAGAGCAGCAGGAGCTGATCCGAGACATCGCTGATGGCACACTGTCGCAGCGGATGGCCGTGCCGGAGGAAACCCGCCGGTTGCTGCAGCGTCGCATCCGTCGGCCGAACCGCGTGCGAGCCCGGGAACTCGAAAGAATCGTCGACGACGCTGACGGCCAGTTGTTGCCGCGTCACTTCTGGCCGCGGCTCAGCCTGGCAGCCGTCTGGACGGGAGGGAGCGCATCGGTGTATCTCGACTCAATGCGTCGGTTCTACGGCGACATCCCTGTTCGGGACCACGGCCTCTCGGCGAGCGAAGGGCGGATGACGATTCCGTTCGCCGACGGCAGTTCAGTCGGGCTGCTCGATATCGGCTCGCACTTCTTCGAGTTCATTCCCGAAGCCGAACACGATTCGTTGCAGCCGACGGTGTTGGAAGCGCACGAACTGCGCGAGGGAAGCAACTATTACATTCTGCTGACGACGGTCTCGGGACTGTATCGCTACGACATCCGGGACGTGGTCCGCTGCTGCGGGTTCCAGGGGACGACTCCGCTGCTGGAGTTCCTGCACAAGGGAGCGAGCATCTCCAACTTGACCGGCGAGAAGCTGACGGAATCGCAGGTCGTCACCGCCGTCCGACAGGCGTCACGACATTCCGCGCTGGAGCTCGACTTCTTCACGCTCTCACCCGTCTGGGGCGATCCACCGTGCTACCGGCTGCACTTTGAGGAATCGTCGGTGCCTCACCCGGCCCTGGTCGGACGACTGGCCACGGCGGTGGATCAGCATCTGAAGGAACTCAACTGCGAGTACCTCGACAAGCGACACTCGGGCCGGCTCGCCCCGCTCGAATGCCTGACGCTGCCCGACGGAACCTGGCAGCGGTTCATCCGTCATCGCCAGTCGCGACCGGGCGGCAGTGTCGAGCAATACAAGCACCCCTGCCTGGTCCCCGCCCTTCAATTCAGCGAAACGCTCTGCCGCGACTTCACCCAGTCGCCAGCCTCCAACGACATCAAGGCCGCGTAATCGCGAAGTCTTTGTCTGCGAGCAACGATTCCGTAGTCCGTAGGGCCGGTTCCACCGGCCGGATCGAGATCGGGTGTGGAGGTTCTACCCGCATCCGAAGGCCGGTAGAACCGGCCCTACGCAGCTATTGGACGAAAACCATGTTACGTCACAACAAGCGAAGCCCCGCATTATCCGCCTTGCCGAGTTATCCAGCGCGCGGGTCAATTCACTGTTAGGCGTCAATCGAAAGGAAGGCATGAAAATAACACGCGTCCGAGTTGAGGGCTTTACCATCTCGCTTGACGGATACGGAGCTGGTCCGAATCAGGACATCAGGAATCCGCTCGGCGTGGGCGGGACAGATTTGCACCAGTGGTTAGTCCCGACACGCACGATCCAACGGACCCTATTTGGCGCCGACGGTGGCACAACGGGGATCGATGACGACTTCGCTGCGCGGGGCTTCAAGAATGTTGGCGCCTGGATTCTCGGAAGAAACATGTTCGGACCGATTCGCGGTTCCTGGCCCGACATGAACTGGAAAGGCTGGTGGGGGGACAACCCACCCTATCACGTTCCAACTTTCATCTTGACTCATCACGCGCGCCCGCCCATCCAGATGGAAGGCGGAACGACATTCTACTTCGTCACGGGCGGTATTCACGAGGCGCTTGACCGGGCGCGCGACGCAGCCAACGGAATGGATGTGCGCATTGGCGGCGGACCTAACACTATCCAGCAATATCTTCGTACGGGCCTCATCGATGAGCTGCACGTCGCTATCTCGCCGGTCCTGCTGGGCGGGGGAGAGCGATTGTTCGAGGGGATTGACGTGCGCGCTCTGGGATACGAATGCGTTCAGTTCGTTGCGTCCGAGAAAGCCACCCATGTTGTACTCCGGCGCCAAGGGCACAATGACGCCTAACAACCGGTTGCAGCGGACGGCGCTGCCGCGCCGCCGCTGAACCGGAACGTTAGACGCCAAGGAGAAATCATGACGGTCAAGCGTATGGACAACGTCGGCATCGTGGTAGAAGACATTGACGCCGCCATTGAGTTCTTCACCGAACTTGGCCTCGAGCTCGAGGGGCGCGCCC
>JBBPIS010000208.1:0-12007 GCA_038040225.1 Planctomycetota bacterium | reverse complement strand
GAGCGACCCTCCCGCAGGCAAACTTCCTGAGACGTGATAACGTCTTCAAAGCGCTGGACGAGTCCCGACGGCCAGCGAACGACAAGTTCATCAATCGATGTCACGCCACCGGTACCGATGATGATCCGGCGTTCGTTGCTCGCCTGATAGCCGTCGCCAGCAGTGAGTTGCCGTACAAGAGTCCTTTCGCCGATCCGAGCCCAAACGATCGTACCAATGGCGTCTCGATTCGAGCGGGTTCCGAACAGCTTCATGGAGAGAAACTGGCCGGCGTCGGGAGTCACATTCGTTAGGAGTGCCGATTGGTCCTCCAGGTGACCAACGATCAAATCGTCGCGTCCGTCTCGGTTCCAGTCGAGCCGCGCCACCGCGCGCCCCAGCCAGTCTTGCTCGAAGTAGCCTCCCAGTGATTTGTGAGGCAACTCGAAGAACCGTCCCTGCCCGTCCAAACGGAACAACTGCGGCGGCATGCGATACGGACGATTAAATCGACGCAGGTCATCGACATGGCCGTTGGCAACAAAGAGTTCCAACCTCCCATCGAGATCAGCATCGAGAAACTGTGTTCCGAAACCCAGCATGTTGAGTGAGGGATCTTCGAGCCCCAATCGGCGGGTCTGGTCCTCGAAAAAACCAGGTGTGGAATTCACGAAAAGAGTGTTCGGTTCGGCGTAGAAATTCGTGATGAGCAAATCCATTCGGCCATCGTCGTCAATGTCGCCAACCGCCACGCCCATACATCCGGTCGCCTTGCCGTTGCCGTTGAAGGCCAGCCCCGCTTCGATGCCGCACTCCCGCATCCGGCCGATGTTCTCTCCGCTCCTTTCAGGTCGGAAGAAGAAGCTTGGCGTGCTATCATTGGCGACGAACAGACTGAGTCGACCAGCGCCATCTGCATCCCAAGCCGCGACCCCCAGCCCCATGCCGAGAGGCGTTTCGCCCAGCACTTCGGTGGCCCCCTCACGGAATCGACCATCCCCCAAATTCTGCCACAGGCGATCAGCTTGTCCGTGAAAATCGGCAGGGCGGCAGGCTTGCGGCGAACCATCAGAATGTCGGCAGACGCGATCAAAAGCGTCCTCGTCTGCGGCGTAGTTCACATCGTAAATGTCTGGCAGTCCGTCACCGGTCAAGTCCGCCATGAGGGTGCTGGTGGTCCAGTCATGAGCGATCAGGCCTGCGGAGGGGGTGATGTTGCGGAAGGTACCGTCACCTTGATTCTGCCACAATTGGTTGGGGCCGATGTTTGCCACGTAGATGTCGGGAAAGCCATCAGCGTCATAGTCGCCAATGGCCACCCCCTGCCCAAAGCCGGTTTCCTGAAGTCCCGCGTGTGCGGTTATATCATCGAAAGCAGTACCGCCAGAGTTGCGGAAGAGACGATCGCCGCTGCTCGCATCGGGTGATCCCGGTGGCCAGGTGCAGCCTTGAGTGAAGAACAGATCGGGATACGCATCGAAATCGAAATCGAGCACGCCGACACCTCCGCCGGTGAATTCAAACATTCGGTGCGTCGTCGGCCCCGACACTCCGTTGAAATACTGGAATCTTAAACCGGTCGTTCTGGAGTCATCCCGAAATGCCGGAGTGGTGTCAGAGACAGCCATTTCGCGCGACGCTGCGGGCGACTTCATACGCAGATCGGGCAATGGATACTGTGAAATGTCGATCGTCCGCGCGACATTGGCGAAATTGGTCACCAGCTGCAGCGGTTCCTTATGCAACCTGTGGCGAAGCCGTTCTGTGTGAGCAATCAATTCGGGCGTGTTCTCGCCGATCCGGATCGCGAATTGACACCACCCGTACGCCTCCCACAGTCGGCCTGCTGACTCGTAGGCTTGAGCGAGCGGCCAGAACATTTCGGGGCGACCACGGTCGGCGAACAAGACCTGATTTTGGAGTTCCTCAAGCGCATGCAGCGATTGAATTCGATCGCGCAGCGCCTCAGCGGCACGGCTGTCACCCTCTATTGCAAGACAATGTGACAGCCGAAGCGTCGCGGTCTTGGACTCCGGCCCAAGCCGAACCGTCTCCCCAAAGCATCGGATGGCTCCCGATCTGTCTCCGATCGCTTCGGCCATCTGACCGCGAATCAGCCACAGTTCGGCGACATCATCCGCAACTGACGGCAACGATTTTTGCCAAGAGGCGAAGTCAGCGGAGCGATTGGTCTTCAGCAAGAGGCGACCCAGAAGTATGCGAGCGGGAATGTTGTCTGCGTCGAGACGCAACGCCTTCTTCAGAAGCTTTTCAGCGTCTACGAATTGTTCTTTGTCGAGAGCGTGCCAAGCGAGCCCAATATGCGGATTCGGGTCCGATGGGTCCGCGCTTTGCGACTGAGTTAAGAGTTCGGGATCATCGACGGCCATGTCGCTGCGGACCAACAGTAGGAGCATGTCGGTCTCTACATCTTGCCGGATGAGCCGCAACACAAGCGGCGTGACTTCCCGTTTGCGACCACAAAGCGCTAACAGTTGCGCGAGGCCGGTGTTGGCATCCACATCGTCGGGATCCAGTTCGAGAGCGGCTCGATAAGCGCGTTCGGCCTCGGCGAGACGGAATTGATGATGGTGCAAAATATCCGCTTGGCTCAATCGCACCGTCAGTTGGACCAGCTTTGAAGTCGATGTGATCCGCCCCAGATACTCCAGCGCCCGCGACCAGGCTTGTTGGGCAACCGCACAATCGGCCGCCAGAAGCGCCGCTTCGCTCAGTTGGGAGTCAAGTTCCGCTGCTCGCGCCGCGAGTGTTTCGGCGCGGGCAAAATGCTTCTGTCGACGTTCCGCATGGGCCTGAGCCAACAGTTGTTGGGGCAGAATGGTGGGATTGGACCCGAAGTACCAGGAAAGAGCACCGACGACAACAATGATCATTCCCACCGACAAGCCAATGATTACGGATCGCGAGGACGTGACCTTCGGCGGGAAAGAATGATGTCGCGCCACAAGACTCGCCCTAATGATGAAAGGAAGATTGCAGCGGACTCCGGTCCGACCAGTCGTCGCGACCGGTTGTGACCTCGATGACCTGCGACTCCGTCGGACGACTTCTCAGAATGCCGCGCGACGTCGATTCGACAAGCTCCAGCATACCGCCGACCGGGAGGGCTTGCGCGGTGGACTTCGTTCCCGAGGGACAATGAACGGTCAATTCAGCGACCTCCGCAAGATCTCCCAGACCGAATTGAATCCACTGCTCGTTGCTGGCCATGGCGGTCGCATGTGAAACTCGCCACCCTCGTCGCGATAGTCATCGATGTGTCCATTCACCCCGACGATGTCCGGCCGACCGTTGCGATCGGCATCGAGAAACTGCGTTTCCCAGCCGACGAACGGCCACGTCGCCGCTCGCAGTCCCGCGGCGATTCCACACTCGACGAACAATCCGGACGAATCCTGCAACAGCAGCATGCGGGCTTCGTCTTTGAACGTTGAGACGTAGAAATCGATGCGTCCATCGCCATCGACATCGTCGTCGGCAATCCCCATCGACGCCATGGCCAAGCCATCCTGATTGAACGCCACACCGCTGATAAATGCCTCGTCTTCCAGTCGGACATTGCGACGGTCTCCCGACGCGTGATTTCGCAGCAGAAAATTCGGCACATGGTCGTTCGCGATGAAAAGATTCGGCCGTCCATGTTCGTGCAATCGAACGCGACAATCCCGATCCCTTTGCCGTCGATTTCGGGAGAGGCTGGTTCGATCAATTCAAATGAGCCGTCACCTCGACTGAGAAGGAGACGATCGGGAGCACCGGCGAAAGCGCTGGGAGAACAGGTTTTGCCCTGACAAATCCGCTCGGGTCGGACTGTCGGTCGCTCCCAGTGAAACCACGCCATCCATCCGGCGACACCGAGAAGTAGGACCAAGGCGGTCGTGACAAACAGACGCCATGACCGCGTGAATCGCGAAGTGGTTCGGATGTCATTCACGGGACTCTGCATTCCTCCGAACGCACAGACTTGTGACCGGGATTCCTTATTGGGCTGTCACAGCGGCATCCACGGTGAATGAATCCTGATCCGAGCCTCGCCAAACGATACCTCGATGACTCCCCTCCACCAACTCGACTGTCGCGTTTGTTGGAAGATTGTATATCGTCGTGACAGCCCCCGACGGCCATCGAACCCGCAGTTCCTTTACCACCGCAGAGTCGCTTAGACCGAACTGCAACATCCGTTCGTTGCTGGCCATGTAACCATCACCTGCCACGAGTTGTTTGCTCCAGCGACGCTGCCCGGCGACAACATCCACCACACTGCCGATGGCGTCTCTCGCTGTGGTGCGCGCGTGCAGACGGACGCTGAGGTACTGACCCACCGATGTCGAGAGGTTTGTCACCAGAGAGGCGCGCGCACCCATGTTCGACGCCACGGCGTCCATGCGACCATCTCCGTTCCAGTCCAGTCGAGCCAAGCCGCGTCCGAGATATTTCTGGCTGAAGTATGGTCCCGCCGCATCGTTCGGCAATTCGGTGAAACGGCCGCCCCCCAGGTTGTGGAAAAACTGCGGCGGCATGTGAAAATCGCCCCCTTCGCCCCGATAGTCATCGACGTGTCCGTTGACCGTGATGAGGTCGGGCTCGCCGTCCAGATCCGCATCAACAAATTGCGCACCCCAGCCGACGTACGACAAACCGAACGCTCGCAAGCCAGCACCGTTCGTGGCGTCGATGAACAGGCCCGCCGCGTCCTGCAGGAACAGCATCCGGGATTCGTCCTTGAACGTCGTGACGAAGAAATCCATCCGACCGTCGCCATTGGCGTCGTCGCAAGCGATCCCCATGGAGGCCATCGCCAGCCCATCCTGATTGAACGCGACTCCGGCCACGACCGCCTCATCCTCCAGCCGCACGCGGAATCGATCGTTAGTGGCGTGATTGCGCAGCAGAAAGCTGGGCACTTGATCGTTGGCGACAAACAGACTGGGGCGGCCACGAACGTGGAGATCCAATGCCACAATACCCAGCCCCTTGCCATTGGAGTCAGAGAGGACGGAAGGCGCGAACTCAAACGTCCCGTCGCCACGATTGAGAAATAATCGATCCGACGCTCCGGCAAACGCTTTGGGAGAGCAAGTGTGTCCCTGACAGATGATCTCAAACAACTTCGGTCCGGAGAGGTAATTCACGTCATAGATGTCGGGCAGTCCATCGGCATTCAGATCCACGAGGACGCAACTGGTCGTCCAATCGTCGCCCACCAAGCCGCACTTGGCCGTGATGTCGGAAAATGTGCCGTCACCGTTGTTGCGATAAAGTTGATTGCGGCCAATGTTGGCCACATAGAGATCGGGGAAACCATCGTTGTCAATGTCCCCCACCGTGCATCCCTGACCAAAGCCTCGTTCGACGAGTCCTGCCTGAGCCGTGACATCGACAAACGAGCGACCCTGGACGTTGCGAAACAACCGATCCATGACCAACGACGATGGCAGGGGAACGTTGGTGGGACTGTTCGCTTCCCCACCCTGGGTGAAATACAAATCGGGCCAGCGGTCGCCATCAAAATCGAGTACGGCCACGCCACCCCCCGTTTGTTCATATGTCCGCGCCCCTGGAGTGGACGGGTCGTCCCCGTTGAGATAAACGAAATCGGGACTCTCCGCCGACTCGACGAACCGGATGTTCGAATGCCGCTGCCGTCCCGTGTCGGCGAGATGCGACTCGGGCAGCCGGTCAAGAATCGAGGAGAATTCCGCAGACTCGGACCGATCGTGACGGAGGGCCAAGTTGGCCGAGTCTGTCACGAGTGGTAGATCTTTCCCCAATTTGGTGGTCAGTCGCGCGAAGACCTCACTGGGCCATGTGGAATCCGGAAACTGCTGGCGAGCAACCAGTCCCCATGCGCACGCTTCCCACTCGCGGCCCATCTGCTCCATCAAGGTGGTGATCTGAAGAAGGCTTGCTTCCGCTTTCGCCGGAGTTTGCAAGAGGTCATCGAGTGCTTGTGTGAGTTGAGTCATCTGGCTGCCCCGAGCGGCAAACTCGCCGCCTGCATCCTCATTCAGGAACGTGAGAACCTGTCCCAGTTGGACCGTTGCCCGCCGAGAGGTGGGAGCTCGTTTGACAGCCTCCCAAAAACAGCGAGCCGCGACGCGGAGTTGATTCTGACGGCGTGCCCTCAGGCCTCGGACGTACCAAATATCAGGGTGTTCCTCCACCTCTTTGGGCAGGTTCTGGTGCCACATCACAAAGTCGCGCGGGCTACGATCGACGAGCAGCTCACCCAACATGGCCTGCGCCGCAATCGCGTTGGAATCGATCGTGACGGCAGCTCGCAGTCGCGATTCCGCCTCGACCAACTTGCCCTCCCAGAAGGCGTGCGCTGCCAGGCCCAACTTCACCACTTCATCTTCGGGTGATTTATTGGCGCAGTCCTCCAAGAATCCTCGCTGTTCGATCGGACGGTCCAAATCCGCGAGCAAAGCCAGCTCGGGAACCGTTGCGGTTCCACTCCGCAAGATGACAAAGTAATGCGGCAGCGATTCCCACCTGCGGCCGGACACGTTTAACAGAAACGCCAAGCGTTCATGTGTTAGGGCGTTGTCCGGAACAAACGTGAGAAACTGACCATAGAGCGTCTCCGCGTCAGCGAGACGACCCGCGTCACGGTATGCCTCGGCGGCATAAAACAGACCGAGCGGCGGTTCGCGCGATTGCTGTTGCAACTTGGAAAGCGCTTGGTAGTGGCGGACAGCGTCCTCGGTCCGACCCGCTTTGGCAGCCGCTTCTCCTGCGATGGCGAGCGCTGACAGCCGATCTGGACTGTCTAGCGGAACCGCGGAAGCCAACTCCTCGGCGCGTTGATAGTCACCATTCGCCAGAGCGGCTTTGGCATCTGGCAACTGCGCCTTGAGTTGGACCGGCTCTTTCCGACATCCCCCGGCTGATGACATCACAATCACAACGATCATCAGTGCGCAAGAATTACGCAATCGGCCGGGGTGTCGCACGGCGAGAAAATGGGTGCCAGACATTGAGCAGCCAAAGCACGCGCTACTTAAGGGCAAACGTGAACTTGTTCTCGCCGTTCGGATCGACCTTCGCGGTCAAATCGGTCTTCTCAGGGTCAGCATACTTCGCAGGGAGAATGTTTCTGGACCTTTTTGCCGCCATTGCGGAATGTCCGCCTGTAGGATCCATGTTTCTTCCATCCGGACTATGTGCCGCTGCCGGAGCCTCAGGCTCACCAGAATCAACCAACACGACCAACACGCTGTAATCACCAGCCGCAGCGCCGTCATTGGGGCTGTAAGTCATCAGCGAAAACTCCCCGGAATCGTTCGTGCGTCCCACGGCGGCGGGATATTTACCCTGCGGTGAAAATGAAACCGTGGCACCAACCAACGGATTCCCGAGATAGGTGACATTGCCTGTCACCTTGTAGGTCGTTGCGCGGGGTTTGGCTCCGACACCACCTTGCGAACAACCAGAAATCACGATCCCCACCGAGAGAACACACATTAACCGCATGGATGTTGTCCACATCGTCGAAGAATCCTTGGCTAAGCGTGATAATAAGAAATAGTGAGGGCTGCCGGGCAGCCCTCACTCCACAATCTTGCTGGAACCATGACGCGCTTGTCGGCGGTTAGAAGTCGGTCACGGTATCAGTGCCGTTGACCGAACCCAACGCGCCCCACAAACCGTAGACGCTTTTACCAGTCGGAGGATTGCCACTACCCCCAGGCGGATTGGTCAACGTGGGATTTCCGGCATCGATGTTTTCGCTGACGAAACGGACGGCACCATCACCCATCAGCACATGTACACCGCCGGTGTGGAGACTGGACGGCTCCAGAACTCCATCTCCCGAGTCGCCGCCGTTGTTCGACAAGCAACTGATCTTGTTCGGCCCGAGGATTGTGGTAAATCCGGTGAAGATGGGAGCGCCATCCATCCAGCGACAGCCCCGTCGGAGAGAGTTCCCATTGGTTGTCGTCACAACCCCACCCGCGCCCAGGCCGCCCAGGCAGACGGCGGGACTCCCTCCCGCTTGAGCCATTTGAGCTTGACTGAACTGATAAGAGACAGCCCCATTCGCGATCGTAGTCGCGCCAGGCTTCGTCTTGATGACCTCGCTCATGGCGATCGTGTTGCTCAGACCGTCGAGCACGTCGCGAACGGATCGCGTTCCCGAATTGCCGGTGCCACCCACGACAAAACCTCGTAGACCGCGCCCGCCGCTGCCGTTCCATTGCGGAGTGCTTTCCCAGACGGTGTCGCCGCGGTTGGTGACGTAGTTGTTTTTGCCGAGGACGCCCTCGACGGTTGTGTCACCATCCGACGGGCACAGCAGCGCGGGCAGCTTCCTGATGGCGGCTTTGTGATTCCCGTCCCAAGGGACGAAATTATTGGAGAAAAAGTTTGTCGCTCCATTCACCGACGCAATTGTTCCGCCTCCTTCAATGAGTTGCGCCAACGGAGCCTGATCGAGATACGCCATCATCCCCACAAAGCTGCTGTGTCGTTGTCCGCCAGGGCCACCATTGCTTGCGTTCATCGGGAAAACTAGAAAGGTGTCATGGTAGTTGTACATCGCCACACCCAACTGTTTCAGGTTGTTCTTGCACTGCGTCCGTCGTGCAGCCTCACGCGCCTGCTGGACTGCGGGGAGCAGCAGGGCAATCAGGACCGCGATGATTGCGATCACGACCAACAACTCGATCAACGTGAACCCGACACGTTGATTCTTCGGCGATGTGGACATTTTTCTCACGGGGTACTCCTTGAACGAAAGGGAAAACAGAACCAAAATCGAATGGCTTGGATCAGCCGAACGCTGCGAACAGAAGACAGGAGGTACCAAAAATACCACGCGAATGATGAGCCAACCGCAATGGGCGCAGGGGGAATCAATCGCGAAGGTCGGAAACAAGTAGAATCGAGAGATGTGCAGAGAAAACTAAATCCACTGCGACATCAGTATGTGGAACCGCACCAAGACAATGCGAAGAAAAGGTAGCCCGGACGGAAACCGGAGTCAAGTACCCGCCTTGGTCTGTCAAGACTCAATCGACAAAATCAGGTTAATTACTCCTAAGTTGCGGGACGCGTTGCAGACAATTCGGCGGGCACTCATTTCCAGCCCAAATTCTGAATGGATGCTGAAACAATCGTTGGGGCCGATCCATTGCTTCCCAGCCGTGGCCGAGGAAATGCCTTCCAAAGTGTCGTTCGGTTCGTTTCCGCTCCCTCTTACGAACCTCCTTGCAGGCGATTGAATCCCAGGTCGGCGAGTGCTCGGCAAACAGGAGCGAGGCCAAGGGGAGCGGGATCAGTCCCGCCGTGCGCGCCAGCGAGCGCGGCCGGGGCGTGGTGGTGGGAGTCTCGTCCAGTACGTAGTGGACTTCGGCTTCGTAATGCCCCAGCGGCCAGACGACCAGACCCGTCGAGGTGATGTCGTAGGGATGCGTCTTCGATGCGGAGGCGGTCATCCCGTGCGGATGATTCTGTCGCCGGGTCAAACCGGAGACGCCCCGCGTGCCGAAGAACTGCTGGCCGGGTTGAATCCTCAACCTGTGATTGCGGATGCGGCCTACGAGTGATGCGATCCGAGAGTGGCTCCGACAGGCCAAAGGCCAGGCCTGCATCCGCCCAAATCCCACACAAAAGGTGAAGAAACGGTATGACTGGAAACGGTACCGAAACCGCAATGTGATCGAGCGATTCTTCGGTGCCATCAAACGCTTCCGACGGGTCGCCACGCGCTACGAGAAAAGGCCGTCAACCACCTTGGCTTCGCTTGGCTCGCAGCCATACTCGTGAATCTCAAATGAATGTCCACACATCCACACAACCGAATGGAGCAATTTTCAAACCCCTCAACCATTTTCCCAAGGCTGCATTGCAAAATCACAGCCGTTGGGAGTAAATTCTTGTGCAAGTTCGGTTCTGCCCTCGGGATTAGCAGTCAACTTCCATTTCTCACCCCGTTCAAGCCGAATGATTGGTGTGGATCGTCCAGACCATTGTTTTTGTCACTTCTGTAGGGGGAGGTTTTTCATGATTAGTCGTCTTCGAAAGAGAATCGGGTTCACTTTGATTGAACTCCTTGTCGTCATCGCGATCATCGCGGTGTTGATTGCCCTGCTTCTGCCAGCGGTGCAGCAGGCACGCGAGTCGGCTCGCCGCACGCAGTGCAAGAACAATCTCAAGCAACTCGGGCTCGCAAATCACAACTACTACGATGTGTTTTTGACGTTTGTCTATCGCCAAGGGGGTGGTGTGCAGGCGGGGGGGATGCCGGATGCCTTCGATCAAAACTATTTCAGCGCGTGCAGCGGTTTGGTGCATCTGCTCCCCTACGTTGATCAAGCTCCCCGTTACTCCTCGATCATGGGACTGGCTGCGACGAATTGGGCGTCGTTGCGCCCCTGGGATGCCAATCGTCCGTTCTCAGTGGATTTGCCGGCTTTCCTTTGCCCTTCAGACATCTTGAGCGGCAACGGCAATCCAGGTCGGAACAACTATCGTTTCTGTGCGGGTGAGTTTGGCAAGCGTCACAGGGAGTCTCGTGATGCGCTGCAATGGGGTGGCGAGAAACCCATTAAGGGAATGTTCGGTGTCGATTCGTCGGTCAAGATGGGTGAGATTCTCGATGGCACTTCCAACACCATCATGATGTCGGAGAGGTGTCAGGGGCTTAATGATCGCCGCAATGAAATCGTTGGCGGGGTTGGCAAGCCTGCCGGAGGAATGGACGACGGCTTTATCGATCCGCTGAACTCCGGAAACACCGCAAACATGGACACGCTGGCAGCTCGCTGCAGCACCAACATCACAAATAACCTGTACACCAACCCCAAGGTGAATGAGTTGCCCGGCGACCGTTGGGGAGACGGTGGGTACTACTTTGTGGGATTCAGTACGTTGTTGCCACCGAATGGGCCGTCCTGCATTCATGATGACTGGGATCGTCAGCATGCGATCATCACCGCCACCAGCCGCCACACGGGCCTGGTCCATATTTTGATGGCTGACGGTGCCGTCAAGGTTGCCAGTCAAAACATTGATAAACTCGTTTGGCGCGGGTTGGGGACTCGGGCCGGTGGCGAAACGATTTCCGATTTCTGAGTCACGCTGCATCGGCTGGTTTCATCGCTGCTTTGAACAGTCCCGGGTGTCGTTCACTTGAACGATGCCCGTTTTGATTTGCCGCTGTGCTCCCTCATTGGCTCGTAATACGGTGGAGCGATCTGGCTCCATTCAATTCTCACTGGCCGTAGACCGCAGCTAGGTCTTTGTGTTCCATGGCGTCAGAACATTCACTATTTCCATTTCAGTGGCCAAGTCGCTCGCCAGCGGTCAGTCTCAAATGGAAGATGTTGAGTGCTGGATGCTGCCTCTGCCTGATTCTGGTTTTGCTTGCTTGGCTGGTTCGAGTCAGCAACGACACCACTGTCGGGATCGATTCGATCAGCGTCTGCATGGCTCAACGTCGGTTCAACGATGTAGAGCGATTGGCAAGCGGCTGGCTAAAACATCACCCCGACGACATTGAGGTGACACTGTTGCTGGGTGAGGCGTTGCAGCGCCAAGGTCGTCTCGACGAGGCACTTCGCGTTTATGCAAAGATTCCGCACGATGCAGGAAAAAACGGGTTGGCGGCAACGCTGGCAAGGGCATCGATACTGCTCACGCGGGGACGCTTGTCTGAAGCCGAGCACGCGCTTCAATCTGTGACCCCTTTGTCCGATGTCAATTCACACGTCGATGGTTTATGGGTGACTTTGCATTCGCTCTCAGGCCGACGATGGGAGTCGATGCCGGCCCTGCACAGAACTCTTCCGACAGTCGGGGATCGGCTGATGAAGCTGATCTATCTGGCTAATCCAGATGAGATGCCTGCTCCGCCGGAAGATGTTTTTGCAAGGATGTTTGCAGTTCGGGATCCGCTGGGAACGCTAGGATGCGCCCGAGTCGCAGCCTCGCTTGGACGGAGTGAACAGGCACTATCGTTGGTCGGAGAGTGTCTTGCCAAGCGATCCGATCTTATCGAAGC
>JBBPIS010000207.1:0-12015 GCA_038040225.1 Planctomycetota bacterium | reverse complement strand
TTGTCGGATCGATGCCGAACTCGCGGACGGCTTTCTTCACGCGGAGCGATGACGCCGACATAAGGCCCGTGTGGCGGGGGCTGACCAACGGGAAGGCCCCGGTGTCGCAGAGTCCGCTCATGTCTCCAGGCCGCTCCTGATCCCACCATCCCGTCGGCATCGGGGAAAAACGACGTATCTGACGATGGAAAAGATGCTTGTGAAGCTGGCAAGGCGGATTCGCAGGCTGTGGAGACCATGTCCGAGGGTGCGAAGATCGTCTCCAAGGGTGTGGAGAACCTTCCCGACGTTGCGGAAATCGCTTCCGAGGTTGTGGAGATTGTCTCAAACGGTGTGGAGATCGTTTCCGAGGCTGTGGAGACGGTTTCCCAGGGTGTGGAGACGTCGACCTTGGCGTTGGAGGGGCCGGATCGGGTGTTGGAGACGGTTACTTGAGTCGCCAGACGCCGAGCGAGGGTGTCCAAACGGTTTCCCATGCTGTCGAGGACCGGTCTTGCGCCGCCGGAAGGCCTCCCCGATGTTCGAGATCGCATCCGACGGCCTGAAGAAGAGGTCCCACGACGTCGAGAAGGGCTCCGATGGCGTCGAGAAGGGGTCCGACGACGTCGAGAAGGGCTCCGATGGCGTCGAGAAGGGGTCCGACGGCGTCCAGAAGAGGTCCGATGGGTTGGAGATCGCGTCTTCCCTCGGCGAGTTCGGATCTCCTGTCCGCCAGAAAGCGATGTTGGCGTTCGAGAGGGCTTCCTACGGTCGGAAGATCGCGTCCGACGGGTTGCAGAGGACGTCGGATGGATCGGAGCGGGGGTCCGACGGCGCGGGACGGCTACTAAACGGTCGCGGTGGCCTTTTCGACGTGGCGATGGATGGCGCGCGTTCGCTCGGCGACGGTTTGAGAATGGACGCGGCGGAGGAGTTGTTCCTGGGGGGCGCTCAGTTCGAGGTTGCGTCTCTCAAGAGCGGCTCGGGCGGTGGCGAGGCCCCGCTCCAGCGGCAAGCCCTCGATCAGTTCGCCGTGCCAGATCCGCGAGAACGACGGGATGTGCTTTGGCAGCAACTCACCATCGGGGAGGATCAGGCACATCACTCCCACGGACGTCCCGGTGTTGAACAGGCTGCCGATGGCGGTCTTCGTGTGGTCGCCGATGAAGCAGCCGACCTTCATTTCGCCCGAGTCGATCGACTCACCCGACAGGGGCACCTTCACCGCGGAGTAGTCGTTCTTGAGATCGCTGTTCGTGGTGAGGGCTCCGAGGTTCACCCACGGACAGACGTAGCTGTGGCCGAGGAAACCGTCGTGATACTTGTTGACGTAGCCGTGCAGGATCGACTCTTCGATCTCGCCGCCGACGCGACAGACGGGGCCGATGGTCGTTCCCTCCCGCACGTTGGCGCGGAAGAGTTGCGACTTGCGGCCGACGTGGCACGGGCCCTCCAGTCTGGTGAAGGCTTGGATCAAAGCACCCGCCTCGATCGAGACCGGTCCCTTGCGGGCGTCGATCACGACGAACGGATCGATGCTGGCGGAGGGGTCCACGAACACATTCCTCCGGTCGCCGAGCACCGCGACCTGCGGTCCGAGGTCGGCCGCCTGCGACGAGTGAAAGGTTCTGGCCGCGAAGTCGAATCTCAGTTGGTCGGCGTTGCGATGGATCAGGTCCCACGGGTATCGGGCCAGCTTGCCCGGCGCGGTGACCCGGCGGCGAGTCCGCGCGATCTGCGAGAGGGCGTCGTCCCAGTTGTCTCCCGTGAGCAGCGACAGTTCCAGCGGGTCGAGCGTCAGGAACACGACCGATCCGTCGATCACTCCGGCCGCATCGGGGTCGCACAGCGGCAAACTCTTCGGATCGGCGAACCAGCGTCCGTTAAGCAGCAGCGTCGGTTCGGTCCCGAGCCAGTCGAGATCGTTGACGCGCGCTTCGGGATGGTCCTCGCGATAGACCGCCGCCAGCTCGTCTCGCACGAAGACGGCCCAGTCGTCGACCGGCAGGAACCGCAACGCCCGCTCGCGCGCCGAGAACTGCCCGCACAACAACTCGAACACGGGACGCAGCAGTGCGATCGGAGCGAAGTCCGGTGCGCAGTGGTCCTCGAAGATGGCGATTCGCATAACGACGTTCCTTCCCTGGAACTCAAACGGCTCGATCCGGAGCCTGACCCGGCGGGCGGACTTTAACCGCGATGCGACATCCGGTGAAGATCGTTTCGGCGGGCGATTGGCGGCGAAGACAAGGTCTTCGGGGCGAGGGGCTGGGGGCGAGGGGCGAGCAAGGAAGCGGCCTGCCACCTCGATCGGTCAATCGTCGGCGAATGCCGCCCGAAACGCGGCCGAGTTGTTGACGTAATGCTTGTACGTCGCGGCCAGTCGCTCCCGCTGAGCCTCGCTCAGTTCCCTGATCTGCCGCGCGGGGCAGCCTGCCCAGAGTGTGTGGGGCGGAACGTGAATCCCCTCCATCACGACGGCCCCGGCGGCGATGAGGGCTCCCTCGCCGATGACGCAGCGGCTGAGAACCGTCGCCCCGATGCCGATCAGGGCACCGTCGCCCACGACGGACCCGTGCACGATCGCTTTATGGCCGAGCGTGACTCGATTGCCCAGAATGCACGGATGGCCGAAGTCGACGTGGAGGATCGAACCGTCCTGAACATTCGTTTCCTCACCCACTTCGATCCACTCGAAGTCGCCGCGCAGGACGCAGCCGTACCAGATCGAACTGCGTGCCTTCAGTCGGACTCGCCCCAGGACGACCGCGCCGGGAGCGATCCACGCCGACGAGTCGATTTCGGGTCGAGAGTTGATCGCACGCCAGTCCCAATGCACGTCCGGGTACGGCACGAGTGGCTCGGGCGCGAGTGACTCGTCGACCAGCGGCCAGTTTCGCAGAATGTCGTCGCGTGAGTTTGCCGCACCGTCCGCCATCTGATCCCTGTTACTTCCACTCACCGAGTTCGACAGTCGTGGTCTTCTTCTCGCCATTGCGCGAGAAGAGGACGTGAATCTTGTCACCCGGCTGATGCTTGCCGATCTGTTCGACGAGCGTGTCGAATTTGGGAATGGGGACGCTGTCGAATTCGAGAATGATGTCCTCCGATTGCAGTCCTCCCTGATCGGCGGCCGAACCGGGAACGACTTCGCCAATGGACAAGCCACCCTCGCCCAATTCGCGCGAGGGCTTGACTCCCAGACAGGCGGGGCCCCGCTCAACGAGTGCCCCGGGAAAGGTCGCCTTCAGATCCGCAAGTGCTTCGGTCGAAATCTTGGCATTCGTGATGACGTACAGAGCGGACCGCTGCTGTAACACGACGGGAGTGCGAAAGTCCTCGATCCGGCGCAGGAACTTCAAACCGTCATCGCCACCAGTCCAGTGACGGTTGATCATGGCAGACCTGATCGGCGGAAGTGGAGCATCCGCTGCGGGATCTTCTTCGGACGCGAACTGCACCACACCACCGAGTTTTCGAAATGACGCGACCGCGCGGCGGTGTCGAACCTCCGAGACGGCTTCAATGGCGGTTTCGGCCCGCGACGCCGCCAGGATGTTGTCGCTTTGAACGAGAGCATCGTACGTTGCCTCGACGGCCTCGTAAGTCTCATCATCAGCGTCCCGATGGAGTTGACGCAGCAACTCGAACGCGCGAACCGAGGCCTCCGCGCTGCCGGTTTGTGCCAAAGTTGCCAAGAGTGGAACAACCGTCACTCGGCGAGCCACCAGCCTTTGAGCCGCCGCTTCGCGAACGCGGAATTCAGAATGTTCGAGGGCCTTCAGATCGGCCGCCAGCGACTTCGAGTCAGCCTCCACCGTCACAGTCGCGGGGGCAGACGTCACCGGTCCCGTCGGCTCTGCCAGCCACAGTCCACTCAGGACAATCAGCAATTCCCCGCACATCGCAATGTTCTCCCGTGGCCACACGTGAGCGAGCCAGTTGCAGCCAATGCTCATCGTCTCAGAAAGACAATCGTTCGGCTACGTCGAAATGGCCTGCTGCAACTTCCCCTTTGCCGCAACTGTCAGACCGTCCATAGCGTTGCAGAATGGCTGTCCGCCGATATAATCCCGGCCTTCGGTTGATGGAGCAAGATAGGCTGGGATGTTGGACCGCGAGGTTTTTTCAGGGATCTCGTGCCGTTCCAGTCTCTTTTTTTCGGCCCGAACGAAAGGTTGAACCGACTGTGTTGAAGACGCCGGAACCCGTCAATGTTCGCACCATTCTGACCAACAAGGGACACATGACCGCCGAGGAATTCGCGCAGCTTCGTCGCGCAGTCGCTTCGGACCAGGTCATTCAAACTCGTCAAGACATTGAAGCATTGCTGCGAGACGTCGAGGCGGGTGGATCATCAGGACAGGTGGTTCGCGCCGGAATCGGTGCCTACCTGCTCGCCCAGCATGCCGTTGCCGAACGCTTGCTTTCGGGCGTCTCCGGTGATGGGACGGCCATGTACGTTCTCGGTCTGGTGCTGTTGTCCCTGGAACGCCCGAAGGACGCTGAAGCCAAGTTTACCGCAGCCGCCAAGGCAGGGTATGACCCGGTGGAGTGTACGCTCAAGCGAGCCGGATCGCTCCGTTTGCAGGGCAAGCTGACCGAAGCGGAAGCCGCGCTCAAGCAGTCCGGTTTGGAAGGGGCTCGCCGAGCCGATTACTCCTATCAGATGGGCTGCATCCTCTCGGATCGCGGCGATACCTACGGAGCGATCGAGTACTTCGAGCGCTCCGTCGACATGGATCCTCACCATTCCCAAGCCCTGTTTCGCCTGGCGAGTGAAAATGCTCTCTACGGCAATGACGACGAGGCGATCCGACTTTACGAGCAATCGCTCAGCCGCCCTCCCTTCTACATCGGTGCCCTGTTGAACCTGGGACTGCTGTATGAGGACAAGGGGAACTACGCCGCATCCGCTTTTTGTTTTCGGCGAATTCTCGCTCACGATCCCAATCACGCCCGCGCCCTGATGTACATGAAGGACATCGAAGCGACGAGCGAGATGTACTACGACGACGACTCGGCTCGCAATCAGGCTCGGCTGGCCCAGTTGCTCAGCCGGCCGGTGACCGACTTTGAATTGTCGGTTCGCAGCCGCAATTGTCTCGCCAGCATGAACATCATCACGCTGGCCGACCTGGTCAAGGTGACGGAAGCCGAGTTGCTGGAAGGCAAGAACTTCGGTGAGACCTCGCTGGTCGAGATTCGCGAACTGATGGCCGCTCACGGATTGCAGATCGGGCAGGAGCTTCAGCCGCCGGGCAACAAGGATGCAACGTGGGGTGTCACTCCGGGCATCGGCCTGATCTCGCCGGATCTTTCTCCCCAGGAGCAGGCGATGCTGGCTCGCTCCGTCTCGGACCTGAACCTGTCCGTGCGGGCACGCAAGTGCATGGCGAGGCTTGGTATCACGTCACTCAGCGAATTGGTGACACGGACTCCCGACGAGTTGCTGGCGACCAAGAACTTCGGTGTAACGTCGCTCAACGAAATCCGACAGCAGTTGGGCGAGTTGAACCTCAAACTGCGAAACGACTGACGTCGCAGGACGGTTTTGACGCACGGCCTCTGAAGGAATGGAGTCCAGCCGTGGCGAAGTCGCTGACGGACAGATCGAATCTCCCCACCGGCACTCAGCCTCCAAACAGATCGTTTGGAATCTGGGTGCCGCTGGCTTTGGTGCTGGCCGGAACTGTGGCGATGCTTCAGTTCGAGCCGGCACACACTCGCCCCCCCGACATGCAGATTGCCGTGCGCAGCCCCGTTGTTGCGTCCGCGAAGCGGCTGGCCACGCCGCGACCCTCGACGAGCGCGGCGTCGAAATCAACGCTGATTCGTGTCAACGTCACTCCCGGCGGAGATGACTCGTTTCAACTGGCGGTGACCGGCGAATACTCGATCCGTGCAGTCGATTCGACGCGCGAGTTATTCAAGGGGGCCGGACTGTCGAGCAGCAGGGTCGAGCCGTCCAAGAACGGCTTGAAGATCGGCCGCTCGACTTTCGCGACCACTCGATTGGAAGTCGTCCCGAAGTCGGATCCGGCGATTCGAGTGAACGGGCACTTGTACCGAGGCATCGTCCGTCTGTTCCGGCGCACCGATGGACGAGTCTCCGCCGTGAACGTGCTGCCGGTCGAGGAGTATCTCGCCAGCGTCGTCGACTCCGAGATGCCCGCCAGTTTTCCCGAGGCGGCCCGTCAGGCGCAGGCCATCGTCGCCCGGACCTACGCGCTCTATCAGAAGGAGCACGCCGATCCAGCCTCCGTCTACGATCTGTTTGCCTCGCAGCGGAGCCAGAAATATCTCGGGGTCGAGTACACCGACGCCTCGGGACGGCGACTGGCCGGGGAGAGCGAATCGAGTCGCCGCGCGGTGGCCAGCACGCGGGAGATCGTTTGCCAACATCAAGGCCGTCTGTTCTGCACGTACTACTCGGCAGCGTGCGGCGGCAGGACGACGAACGGCAGCGAACTGTTTGAGGATGCCGCTCCGATTCTCAAGTCGGTCCCCTGCGAATGGTGCCGCGATTCGAGCTATTACCGCTGGTCGGCCGACGTTGGCAAGCAGGACTTGCTGCGCGAGCTGAAGGAACTGCGATCGCTTTCGACCCTGGCCTCGATTCAACAAACGGCCGGCCCCGGTGGCGGAGTGATCTCGCGGTTTCGCATCGGCGACGGCAAGCAGAGCCTCTCGGTCAGCGGTGTCGAACTGCGCGATCGGCTTCCCGCCGGAACGCTGCGCAGTCCGCACTTCAGTCTCGCGCTGAAGAAGGATGTCGTGCGTGTCGAGGGACGCGGCCACGGACACGGTGTCGGCTTCTGCCAGTGGGGCGCGAACGGCCAGGCCCGCGCTGGCAGGTCGTGCTTCGAGATCGTCCGCCACTACTACCCGGGCGCGGAACTGTCCGTCGTCGATTGAGGCCACGCTCAGATGCGGAAGAAGATTCGCTGGCGATACAGCCACCAGACGAACAGCCAGAAACAAAGCAGGATCAGGTTGGCTTTAACCAGCGGGGCGTAGGACTCTCCCATCAGGTTGAACAGGCCCGCGCCAAAGTGACGTTGCAGCGAGTCGCCCGTCCAGTTCTTCAAGAGCTGCGACATGACGTACAGCGCGATCGAGTTCATCCCCGCGACCTTCAACGGCCACGACCAGGCCTTCAGGCCGAGACCGTCGATCACGCCGTAAAAACCGGCCAGCATCAGCAGCGTCCAGCCGGAACTGTACAGCGCCCAACTCGGCGTCCAGATTCGTTTGACCGCCGGGCAGTAGCCGAAGTCGTTCAAGGCCCAGCCCACAGCCAGACAAACCGCTCCCGCAACAGCCAGCCCCAGAAACGTCTTCGCGCGGCCGCGCGAATTGCGAATGAACTCACCCGTCATCAGACCCAACAGCATCGTTCCCAGCGACGGGATGAAGTTCAGCGTCTGATAGCCCCCCTCGTTGAAGGCGAATGGTTCCGGGCGAGGGAACAGATTGAGAAACCACAGATCGAACGTCGCGGCCGGATTCGCGTTCTTCTGCCAGTGCGCATCGAATCCTGTCAGATGCGGCCAATCGGCGGGGACGCCCACCTTCGTGAAGTTGAAGTCGGAACCAACCACCGGCGTCATCGCGAACCACGCCCAATAGCCGGCCAGAATCGCGATCAGCATCGATAGCTGTGTTCCCGGTGAACGCCGCCACAACAGGAACAGGAACGTGTAGCCGAGCCCAATCTGCGTCAGCACGTTCACGAACGTGAAGTTCGTCATCGTGTGCTTGCTCCCCGTTGACAGGAACAGACCGAGCAGAATCAGCACGAGCGATCGCACGGCGGCATGCCCCAGCATCCGCACGGACGACTCGCCCGTTGCCTCGCGCTTGGCGTATGAGTACGGCAGGGCCACTCCCACCATAAACATGAATGACGGCTGAATCAGATCCCAGAAGGCACAGCCGACCCACGGTACGTGGTCGAACTGAAACTTCAGCGATTGCCAGAGCGAACTATCGGGAAAGTTCTTCGCCGTCGCCGCGATGCCGAATCCGTTGGCCGCCAGACAGATCATCACGAACCCACGATAGGCATCGAGCGAACCGAGCCTCGCGGAGGGATCGACCGCCAGACTTGAAGTGCCACGACTCATGGTGCGTCTCCGTGGGGAAGAGGAATGAGTGGCGAGCATAGGCTCGTTGGCAGCATGATGCAAACACCATTTGACTCCAAATATCAGCCCCCCTTCGCGGATTGCCGGCTCATTCCGAGACGCGCGCTCTGGTTGCGAAGATGACGGCGATAGTCCGACGGAGGCTGTCCCACCTCGTTGCGAAACGCCACCGACAAGTGTCGGGAATCGGAAAAGCCGGCTCGGGCCGCAATCTCGGTCATCGACAATTCAGTATCGGCGAGGAGAGCCAACGCACACTCGATGTGGACTCGACGAATCTCTTCCGAAATCCCGCATTGCAGCGTTTCCCGAAAACGACGTTCGAGCCAGCGCCGTGAAACCCGCACTTCGTCGAGCACCTCTTGCACTCGCAGCGGACGATGGGCCTGATTGCGGATGAATCGAATCGCCTGCTTCACCTCGGCATCTTCGACAAACAGGACATCGGAGGACTGACGGGGGACGACTCGCACCGGGGGGAGCCGCAGTGGTCGTTTCGGTCCCGCTTTCCTGTCGAGGAGTCGATCGAGCAACGCGGCCGCTTCATAGCCGATCTGTTCGGAAGGAAGAGCCACACTGGAAAGCGAAGGTCGGGCGAGTTCGCACAACAGATCGTCGTTGTCCACGCCGACAATCGCCACGTCGTCGGGAACGCGAAGCTTCAACTGGCGACAGTACTCCGAAATCTGCGCACCCTGAGTGTCATGGCTGGCCAGGATGCCGACCGGCTTGTGAAGTTCGGCCAGCCACTTCTGCAGCGACTGATTCCACATCCACAGTCCGGTCGGGTCTTGTGCGCGGTGTGCTCGTTCGTGAAAGGAACTCGCGGAAGCACCCGTTTCCTCGACGATCTCGCGAAATCCGCGTTCTCGTTCCACGGAAAACTCGTGATTCGGATAGCCGACGAATCCGAATCGCCGCACCCCGCGATTCAACAGATGGCGTGCGGCCAGCCGCCCCACCTCCGCATGATCAATGGTGACACGATGGCAGGGAAGATCGGGAAGCACACCCGACACATTGACCACCGGTTTGCGCAGTGCCAGCAGCGTTTCGGCAGTTGCGCGGTTGAAGAGGTGTGCGATATAACCATCGCATCGTAATGGCCCTGCCAACTCGATCGCTCGCTTCTCGGGAGTGATTGGGCTGAGCACCCAGTCTGGCCGTTTCAATGCGAAGGTTTTGACTCCGCGCAGAATATCCCGATAAAAAGCCAGCGAATGTGCGAGAACGAGGCCAATCCGAATGGCTGGGGAGGGCATGGAATGGGACCACCAAGGAGCGAGCGTCGCAAAAGATCAAAAGATTTGCGCAATTTGACATCGAAGATGCGGGGCGTCAACGATATGACTGTGAGTCAGAAACACAATCTGGTCTGGCAACCAGTGAGTGCGGTTACGACCGTTTCGCCAGGGCACGTTGACGAACGAGCGTGCATTCCAAGCGTGGCAATCGTTCAGGAGAATTGATCGTGCAACGGCGGGATCTCATCTGTTGTCTGGTGTTCGTGCTGCTGTTCGGAAACTCGAGGCAGTCGACACAAGCCACCGACGTGTCCGCGAAGTTCTTTCGCGGCGTCAACCTCAACGGCCCGGCGATCGTCATCGACAATCGGCAGTGGGAAGGGAAGGACGCCCCGAACTACACCTGCAACGGCAAGGCGTTCGAGAACCAGTCGGTGACGCTCAAACCGCAAACCGATCGCCAGCGGGCTCAGATGATTCGCAGCAGTCGCTGGAGTGGAAACATTGATGTCGAACTGACGAGCATCCCCGCCGGAACGTACCAGGTGCTGCTCTACGTTTGGGAGGACAACGACCCCGAAACCTACGACATCTTCCTGAATGATCGATCGGTGCTTGAACGATTCAACAGCGGCAGTGCGGGCGCGTGGAAGAGGCTCGGTCCGTGGAAGATCGATGTGCGCAAGGGAACGATCAAGCTCTCGGCGCGCGGCGGAGCGGCCAACCTGTCGGGAATTGAAGTCTGGTCCGGCGAGGGGACGATTCCCCAATCCGAGTCGGCTCAATTCGCCGGTACGCCCACCGACGAACAACTCGCGTTTTTCGAGAAGCGCATCCGGCCGTTGCTCGTCGAACGCTGCTACGAATGCCACAGCGCGTCATCCAAGGAGATTGGTGGCAGCCTGCTGCTCGATTCGCGTCCGGGGATCGTCAAGGGGGGAGACAACGGACCTCCCATCGTCCCCGGTGATTCCGAGGCCAGCCTCCTGACGACGGCGGTCAGCTACACGAATGCCGATCTCAAGATGCCGCCCAACAAAAAACTGTCCGACGCCGAGATCGCCGATCTCGCCACCTGGATCACGATGCGCGCGCCCGATCCGCGCACCACCTCGACCATCATTCCGCGCAAGACGATGGATGTGACCGAGGCTCGCACGCGCTGGCCCTTCGCGCCGGTTGTCGATCCGCCGGTCCCGGCCGTTCGCAATGCGAAGTGGCCGCGCAACGATGTGGACCGGTTCATCCGAGCCGCTCAGGAAGCGAAGGGACTCAGCCCTGTGGACGACGCTGACCGACGGGTTCTCATCCATCGAGCCACCTTCGATTTGATCGGTCTCCCGCCGACTCCAGCCGAGGTGACGGCCTTCGTGAACGATGCGGCTGACACTCCGACAGCCTTCGCCAAGGTTGTTGATCGGCTGTTGGAGTCGCCTCACTACGGAGAACGATGGGGCCGGCACTGGCTTGACGTCGTGAGGTACGCCGACACGGCGGGAGACAATTCGGACTACCCGATTCCACAGATGATCAAGTACCGCGACTGGGTCATTGAGGCCCTCAATCGCGATCTCCCCTACGACCAGTTCATTCGCGATCAGCTTGCGGGAGACTTGCTGGACGATTCGGGAGCCTCGCCCTCCCTTGATGACCGCAACCAACACGTCATCGCGACCGGTTACATTGCCCTCGCGCGGCGATTCGGCTCGCGCGTCGATGACTATCCGCAGCATCTGACCATTGAGGACACGATCGACAACCTCGGGCGAGCGTTCCTCGGTCTGTCACTGTCGTGCGCCCGCTGTCACGATCACAAGTTCGACCCGATCTCGACCGACGATTACTACGCGGTCTACGGCATCTTCCAGAGCACGCGTTATCCGTGGCCAGGCATCGAACTGGAGAAGAAGCAGCGAGATCTCGTGCCGCTCGCACCCGGCGATGTCGTCGAGGCGGCCACCCGGGAGCGCAAGGTGAAGCTGGCGGAGTTCGATGCCCAGCTGAAGCGGCTCGATGAGGAAAAGAAGTCTGCGAACGACGATCAGAAGAAGGAGATCGACAAGCGCATCGGCAGCACCAAGAAGCAGCGCGACGATCTGAACAACTCGCCGCTGCCGTTCGACACGGCCTATGCTGTCGCCGAAGGGAAGAAGCTTGAGAACGCCCGCATCCAGATCAAGGGGAACCCGGACAAGACCGGCGACGAGGTGCCGCGTCGGTTCCTGAGTGTACTCGGCGGCCAAACGCTTCCGCCGGATGAACAGTCGTCGGGACGCAGGCAACTCGCCGACTGGATCGCCTCGTCCGACAACCCGCTCACCGCGCGAGTCATGGTGAACCGAATCTGGCTGAATCATTTCGGTCAGGGTTTGGTGCCGACTCCCAACGATTTCGGCAAGCAGGGCCGACCGCCCACGCATCCCGAACTGCTCGACTGGCTGAGCCGCCGCTTCGTCGAATCCGGCTGGTCCATGAAGGCGATGCACCGGTTGCTGATGAATTCGCGGACGTACCAACTGGCGAGCGCGGAACTCGGAGCGCGGAGTGCGGAGCAGGAACAAGAAGCGGGCCACACGGGCCCGTACCCCCAACCCCGGGCAAATTAAGCGCAACGGGGAGACCCCCACCCAAAGAACACACCA
>JBBPIS010000206.1:0-12033 GCA_038040225.1 Planctomycetota bacterium | reverse complement strand
CGGCACCCGGCTCGCCTCGGAAAAAAATGGACTCATTCGTGACGACTTCCAGACATCATGCTTACTACTTCGGAACGTCGGCTTCGGCGAGAGACTGGAGCAGATCGTCGATGGCCTCGTTGGAAAGATAGTCCTCCTCGCCCTGCAGGATCAGAATGGCGGTCCCTTCGCGGCCTGGAAAGGTGCCCGTCACCTGTCGCAGTTTGGTGGTCGAAGCCCGGTCTTCGCCTTCGACGATCTCGAACTGGGCCTTGCGTCCTCGAACGATCAGCTTGCGCTCCTCCGTCAGTCGGGGGGCAATCAGACGCATGTCGGGCGAGGAGTTTTCGAGCAGATTGCGCAGTTGATCGACTTCCTGCGGATTGGCAATCGGCCGCAAATGGAGCTCGCCGATCAACAGCAGTCCGCGACCGGCGCTGTGATCGAACCGCGCGATCTGGATCCACGCCACGGAATGATCGGCCTCCCAACCCCAGGCCGGCTGAAATTGAGGCGGCACGCGCAGCGGAGCCACTCGCCGCGCGATGGTTTCGACCTCCGCAGGGACTTTGGTTTGAGAGGGACTGAACAACAGCAAGAGCACGACCCAGCCGGCCCCGCACGTCACAACTGCTCCCGTCGCGAGTGCGATCAATACCATCAGCCATCGCGGCAGACGCGATCTGCGCCGTCGAAGCTGAGAGAGAAGACTTGGTTCGGCCGGGGAATCGGCATCCGACATGAGGGCCTTCCGCTTGTAGGACGAACCCCCGGTTCGTCCGCGTTCGATCGACTGCTCACGGAAACGCCGTGGAACAGGACGAACCAGGGGTCCGTCCCACGAAGACGACTTACTGAATCGATTCGATCATTTTCACGACGGCCTCTTCATCGTAGGCCTCTTCTTCCAGCGTCAGTTGAAACATCATCAGACCTCCGCCCGATTCGAATTCACTGGAGACGAGTCGAAACTTCTTGTCGGTTCCCTCTTTCTCGGCTTCCGAGAATTTGAATGTGACCGGCTTGCCGCGAATGGTGAATTCGCGATCGGCGGTCGTCGTGATTTTCAGGCCTTCCTGCGCAACGGACTGTTGTGCCTTTTGGTTATTGAAGGCGGCCTGATGATCTTTGGGGTCGCCGATCTTGACGTGCATCGAGCCGATCATCAGCGTTCCCTTCTGCTCCTTGTGCTGATAGTTGGCGAATTTCATTGTCATCGCAAAGTTGTCCATCGACATCCCCGCCTGGCCGACGAAATCCGCCGGGATGTCGATCTTCATGACCTCCTGGCCGAGGGCGGCGACTTCGGCGGGAGTGGTGACCATCTTCGGGAGCAAGCCCCGTCCGAACCAAAACAGTCCGCCACAGCAGACGAGCATCCCGAAGAAACCAATTCCACCGACAATCAGGGCGACTTTGAGGCAGCCGCCGCCGGACTTCGGTTCCTGGGGCTGCGATTGCTGTCGCGGCACGTCGTTCGGGTTGTCGGGCCATTGATCGCGATCGGACATCGGACGGAACCTTTCAAAATCTGTGGTGACAGGCGAGCCAACGGCGGCCCGGTTATCATGCCGCGTCATCTTACAGACCGACTCGCCGAAACTCGATTCCACGCACGAGCCGCTTCCCATGACATTTATTCCCGCCGATGAAGAACAGTTTGCCGAGGACAGGGCCGAAGTCGGGGCGCGGGAACGCGAACTGGCCGCCATTCGCGGCCTCGCCAATGCCTACGCGCGGCTGAGGCAGGAGATCGGCAAGGTCATCATCGGCCAGGGGGAGGTCGTCGATCAGTTGCTCATCGCGATGTTCTGCCGTTCGCACTGCCTGTTGATGGGAGTGCCGGGGCTCGCCAAGACGCTGCTCGTCAGCACCGTCGCCAGAATTCTGCAACTGTCGTTTCGCCGCATCCAGTTCACGCCCGACCTGATGCCGTCGGACATCACGGGGACCGACGTCTTGCAGGAGGATCCCGAGTCGGGTCGTCGGCTGTTCCAGTTCATGCAGGGACCGATCTTCACCAATGTGCTGCTGGCCGACGAAATCAACCGCACGCCGCCGAAGACTCAGGCCGCGCTCCTCGAAGCAATGCAGGAGCGGCACGTGACGGTCGGCTCGAACACGTACCGGCTGCCGGTCCCGTTCTTCGTCCTCGCCACGCAGAACCCGATCGAACAGGAGGGAACATATCCGCTGCCCGAAGCGCAACTCGACCGCTTCATGTTCAACATCACCGTCAAGTATCCGAATGCCGCCGAGGAGTTGCGGATTCTCAAGCAGACGACGGGCGGCGAAGAGCCGCAGCTTTCGGTGATGCTCACGGGGAAACAGATCCTCGCGCTGCAAGAGGTCGTGCGCAAGGTGCCCGTCGCCGAACACGTCTTCGTCTATGCGCGCGATCTCGTCCGAGCGACCCGGCCCAAAGAGGCCGATGCGCCGAAGTTTGTGAAGGATTTCGTTTCGTGGGGCGCGGGACCGCGAGCCGGACAGTATTTGATCCTCGGCGCAAAGGCCCGCGCGCTGCTCGAAGGCCGTTTCCACGTGACGACGGAAGACATCAAGGCCGTCGCCCACCCGGTCCTGCGCCACCGCCTGGTCACAACATTCGCGGCTCAATCCGAGGGCTACACTCCCGACCGCGTGATCGACCAACTGATCGAGAAGATCCCGGTGGAACTCAACCAGCGGGCCGAGAAGCTGGCGCGAGGTTGACTGAGTTCATCATGCCGCCCGCTCCACTTTGCCGATGATCCCGGCGACTGCCGTAGTCCCGTCGCTCCGCCGACGGGACCGTCGCGGAGATTTGTTTCATCCGGCGGGGACGCACATCGCCGCGCGTCCCGCCGACGGAGCGGCGGGACTACAGTAGCAAGGAAGGATCGCCGCCGATGGACTTGGCATTCTGGGGCTTCCGGCACTGGCCGTTCGAGCGTTCCGTGAGTGGCAACCGACTGTTTGTCGGAGCCGCGCACGATGAAGCTCTCGCGCGGCTGCTGTTCCTCGTCGAAGAGCGACGTCGCTGCGGGCTGCTGTGCGGGGCCGCGGGGATCGGCAAGAGTTGCCTGTTGCGGCAGGTGCAGTCGAGCGCGATGCGACTTGGGCGGCTCTGCGTTCGAATCGATGCGACGTGCCTCGACGGCAACGAACTGGCGTGGCGAGTGGCCGACGGTTGTCAGGCTGATTGCGATGCCGACGACACTCCCGTCCGGCTGTGGTCCGGTCTGCAAACCCGCTTCACCGGTCTGGCCATCGTGCAGCAACCGGTCGTCGCGCTGATCGATCACTTCGATCTCGTGGAGTTCGGTTGCAGTCAGGCCTTGCGCCGCCTGATGCAACTGGCGGACGCCACCGGTGTGGAGTTGACCGTGCTGATCGCTGCTCGCGAACGTTTCACCGCGCCGCTGCTGCTCGATGCCGTTGAGTTGCACGTTGAATTGTCCGCGTGGTCCGAAGACGAGACCGCTCGCTTCGTCTGGGACTCACTCCGCCGGGCCGGTTCGTGCGAGGCGATCTTCACGGCTGATGCGATTCAGGCGATCCACGCGCTGACCTACGGCAACCCGTCGAAGGTCGTGTGGCTCTGTGACCTCGCCCTGCTCGCCGCACTGAGTGAAGACCGGCGGCGAGTTGACTCGCAAGTTGTGGAAGCGGCGGCGATGGAGCTGTCGCCACGCCGCCTACCCCTACCAGAGCGACGAACTGCGGCGATGTCGTTGGCGTGACCGGCTGTCAACCGGTTGAACTCCGTTTGATCGTGTGCCACGGCTGTGCCAGCCGTGTGTCGTTCGCGAGACTTGTGACCTTCGTCACGGCTCACAGAGCCGTGGCACAACGATTTCAACGGGCTGTTAGACCGTCACGGTGACCGGCTGGCCCTTCTGTCCCGAGGCGAGGATCGCCTGCGTCAGGTCGTACACGGGCAATGCGGCGGCTGGAGGAGAGATTTCCGGCGCGCCATTCAAGATTGTGTCAAGCAGGCTCGCGACGGGAGTCGACTCCGGTTCATCGACGGCGCGGCGTTCGAGACGACCGTCGCGGGCGAGCCAGAGTTCGCCGTGACGAAGCATCAGGTCGGCTCGTTCGCAGTGGACATGGAAGTCTTCGCCGAGGTACTGCGCATGTCCGATGAAGTCGATCGTCGCCGTCACGTCCTGAGTCAGCAGCGCCGACACGCTGGTCACGATCTCGACGCGGCTGCCCCACGTCTGGCTGCGGGCGAAGGCTTCCACCGGTGCGAGGCCCGTGACATAGAAGATCGAATCGAGCTTGTGGCTCCCCGCGTCAGTGAGAAATCCGCCGGCGTTCTGGTTCGGATCGTCTCGCCATGTCCCACCGATGGTCGGCTGCCAGTTCTCAACGTTGTGCGAGACGACGGCCCGAACGCGGCCCCACTCGCCGGAAAGGACTTCGCGGCGCAGCGTCCTGTAAATCGCCGTGTGCCGCCGCTGATAACCAAGCGAAAACGTCTGCCCCTTCGCGAGGGCGGCCTCGGCCCGCGCGATCAGGTGCAGAATCTGTTCGCGATCGGAGGCGAGCGGCTTCTCACACAGCAGATGCCAGCCGCGATCGAGACACTTTGTCGCCTGGACGAAATGCTCGGCGGTGGGGGTGCAGAGAATCGCGGCGTCGATGTTGTCGAGGCTCAGCAGGTCATCGAGGTCTCGACAGACGCGGGCCTGCGGCCACAGATCGCGCTGCAGGGCGAGGGCCGTCTCGGACAGAGCGTCCAGCAGCGCGACGACCTCGCCGCGCCCGTCGGCGATCAGCCGTTCGCTGTGATGTCGTCCCATCCGACCGCAGCCGACGATTGCAAAACGAAGAGGCGTCATGGTGCGTGGCTTCCCGTGGCACATGCTGCCAGCTTGTGCGATGGAATTTGATTTGGCCAAGTCAAAAGGCGCACAAGCTGGCAGCATGTGCCACGAGTCGGCAGAGTGTCGGCGAAACGAGGCGGCTGCTACCATTCCGCCCCACGACGCGGACGGCTCGGCGTCACCTCTGCTCCTACGGTTCTCGGGTTCCGAAATGCATGTTTTGTTGTTCGATATCGACGGCACCCTGATCGACGCGGGGGGAGCCGGCCAGGCGGCGATGGAGCAGGCGGTCGCTTTGGAGTTCGGCGAGACGCGGCCGGTCACTGACATCCCGACCGCCGGCCGAACCGACCGCGCCATCGGCCGCGATCTGTTCGACTATTACTCGATCCCCGCGACGGATGCCAACTGGTCGCGCTACCTGCAAACGTACTTCTCGCTCCTCCCCACGTCACTGCGGGAACGAGAAGGACGCATCCTGCCCGGCGTGACGAGCCTGATCGAGCGGCTGAGCCGTCACGACGACGTGTTCCTCGGCCTGTTGACGGGCAACTTTGTCGAAGGGGCCAAACTCAAGCTGCAGCACTACGGCCTGCACCACCACTTCCGGATGGGCGGCTACGGCGACGAGCATCTGGAACGGGACGACGTCGCGCGGCAGGCCCTCGCGACGTTGAAGGAGCACCTGCCCGACGTCGCTCCGTCCGACATCTGGGTCATCGGCGACACGCCCAGCGACGTCAAGTGCGGTCGCGCGATCGGAGCCAACGTGCTCGCCGTGGCCACGGGGATGTTTGCTGTCGAGCAACTTGCTCCGACCGTGCCTGACGTCTTGTTGCACGATCTGACTCACGCCGATCAGTGGCTCGCGCAGTTGGGTCTGTGAGCGACATTGCCGCCGATGTTCGATCGATGGTGGGCCGGCGCGACCTGAGCGTCGCTGGTCCCACCCTACGAAAGCAGACAGCATCTACGCCGCCGCCTGATCGGGTGGCAGATCGAATCTTTCGGGCGAGTGCAGCCGCTGAAAGGCGTCGCGCGCGCGGAGGATCGAGTCGATGTCGAAGCGGTCGCCGAAGTAGTGCATGCGGGCCTGCTCGTCACGCAGCACCGTCTCGGCGTCGCCGTTGGCGAGGATGTGACCCGCGAAGACGATGTAATTGCGATCGGTCAGCGTCAGCGTTTCCGTTTCGCGGTGATCGGTGAACAGAATCGAGATGCCCCGGTTGCGCAGGTCGGCGATCATGTCCTGAATGCTGTGAATCGTGACCGGGTCGATGCCGGTGAAGGGTTCGTCGAGCAGGATCAGTTTGGGATCGCTCGCCAGACAGCGTGCGATCTCACACCGCCGCCGCTCACCACCCGAAAGCGTTCCCGCCGTTTGCTTCCGTTTGTCGGTCAGGCCGAACATGTCGAGCAGTTCGTCGGCGCGGGCCATCCGGTCGCGGTACGACTTCGGCTGGAATTCGAGAACCGCGTACAGGTTCTGCTCGACCGACAGCTTGCCGAAGACGCTGTCCTTTTGCGGCAGGTAGCCCATGCCGTGTTGAGCCCGCTTGTAGAGCGGCCAGCGGGTGACGTCGACGCCGTTGAAGATCACTCGACCCTGAGTGGGAGTCACCAACCCGACGGCCATGCTCAAGCTGGTCGATTTACCCGCGCCGTTGGGCCCGAGCAGCCCGACGATCTCACCCGGTTCGACGTGAAAGCTGACGTCATCGACGGCCCGCTTCGACGGGTATTGCTTCACCAGCCCGATGCACTGCAACAGCGACATGGTTCGTCCTCCTTGACGTAGCCACAAGCTGCCAGCTTGTGTCCAATCCTGTGTACCAGCAGCAGCAGCAAGCTGGCAGCTTGCCGCTACGAAATTCGATCAGCGAATCCGCTGCCAGCGCCACCACTGCGGATAGAACGGCGCGGTCCATTCGGGATAGCTGGCGGCTTCGGCTTGGTCTTGTGGGTCGGAATGTGGCACGGCAACGTGCCCCTTCACTTTGAAGCCGTGACCGTCGTTCAGGAACGGCACACCGTGCGGCCAATAGACGAAGAACGCCTTGCCGATCAGCGCCTGTCGATTCACGGCGTGACGATTGGGGGCATGTCGCACCTGATTCGGCCAGAGCCGGCTGTCCTGACTGCGCGGGCTGTTGTCTCCCATCACGAAGAATTCGTCGGGGCCGAGTTGCCGAAACTCGGCCCGATGAAACTTGTCCTCGTACAGCTCGCCCCATTCTCTGGGGTTGGTGAGCAGGTCGTGCAGCGGCAGGTTCTCGTCGACTTCGCTCTCGTGTCCGGCGAAGACTCCCGCGCCGTTGCTCACGCTGTCGGCGCGGTAGTAGATGTCGCGTTCGATGAGCATGTCTGAAACGCGTACCGCCAGCCCCTGCGCCGCGATTCCGACCGGAGTCAGATCGGCATCCTGTGGACGTCGATTGGCCGGCGCTTCAAACTCGGCACCGCTGCCAAACGGAACGAAGCCGCTCCCGAGGAGACCGTCGTTGATCCACAGGCAGAGCCGATCATCGACATTGGCAAACCGCAGCGTGTAGGTTCCCGGTCCCGTGATGGACGTGTTGGCTTTGGCCATCTCGATCTCGGGGGCCGCATTCGGATCGGCGGCGAGATCGTCGTTGCGAGTCAGCGTCGCCTGGCCGCTCGGCACGTCGATCCGGCAGCGATAGCGGCGCACGCCCTCGACCAGCTCCAGGATCAGATGCGAATCCTTGCCCGCTGCCGACGTGATCGTGACCGTGCAGGTCAGCGTCAGATCGCCGACCCAATACCGATCGTCATCCAGCCCCGGGGCACGGCCACCCGTGTAGGTGTTGTATCCGCAATTGTCCGCGATGAGTTGCGGATGCGGGTTCTGTGTGGGGGGCTTGCCGTCGGCGACCGCTCCCCAGTCGATCTGCGTCGGGACGAGATGCCGATACCTCACCCAGCGCGGTTGCTCCGAAGCCGACAACTCAAAGTGACGAGTCTTCGCCTTCGGATCGCGAGTCCATCCGTTCGCGTCCGTCGACCAACCGTCCACGCCGTTCTCGGTTCCCGTCCGCTCGACGGCCGACCACGACTCGGGCCAGCCGCTTTGCAGCAGTTCGCGCGGCGGATGCCGATCGTCGTTGACGAGCTGTTGCAGCAGCTTTTGCTTGTCGGGATCCTGCTTGCGAGCAATACGGTATTCGTCTTTGTCGCTCTTCCGGACGTAGACGTCTCCCCGCTCGATGCGGATCGCCTCGTTGGGCAATCCGACCAGCCGCTTGATGTAGTTTTTTTGAGTGTCCTCGGGATAGCGGAAGACGATCACGTCCCAGCGACTCGGGTCGCCGAACTGGAACGCCGACTTGTTGACGAGAATGCGGTCTCCCTTGAAGACATTCAGGTCTCTGACATCGTGCATGTGCCGGCAATTCGGACAAACCGACTGGTCGATGCGGCGCGAGGGGACCAGATAGGTGCCCGTGTCATCGTCCAACTCGTCGCTGGCTCCGATCTCGTATTTCTGACCGCAGGCGGGGCAGGCGACGTCCTTGTTCCGTCCGAGCAGCGTCGGTGCCATCGAGCCGGTCGGAATCACGAACGCTTCTGCCGCGAACGTCCGGAAGAGCAGGGCGAGGACGAAGGCAAACGCGATCGACTCGCACGTTTCCCGCGAGGCCCCTTGGGGAGGACCGTGCTTCGCGTGCGACGGTTTGTCCTCGGACTTCTTTTCCTTCGGACTGGACGGTGTGTTCGAGGTGGCTTTCGACATGAATGCTTCAATTCCCTCTGGCGATGTTGGACACTCGACCTGCCGCGCGGTCAATGGCTGCCGACACGGCTGTCGGGTGAGGCGGGACTATAGCCGATCCGTCGCGACACGAAAATGCGGACTCGGTCCGTCATGGCCGCGTGAACCGCTCGACAGGAACGACGAACCGCGCGATGATGAGTCGCTGGGTTCTTTTGTTGGCTGAATCGATGAGGATTGGGATGACACCGAGACGCATGTTCCGGGCTGACGTCGCAGCGGTGACCATCTTGCTGCTGATTGCTGCGACGTATGCCACGCTCTACATGGCAACGCTGATGCCCGGTGTCGCGATGACATCGATGATCAACCCGGCCAAAGGCATACGAACGTTTCACGCACGTCCCGCTTATCGCCGGCCCCAATTCCTGTCTGTCGAGTGGGCAGACACCATTGAGCGTGTTCTTTCGCCCGCACACCGCCTAGACAGACTTCTGCGACCGAAGAGGTGGCCAAGGGACAGAACAGTCCTTATGGATGCCGCAGAACTGCAACGGATGATCGGCAATGACGAAGACGCCTCATTTTGAACGCCCCATTGAAACTGTACCACCACCACTTTTCGTTCTCGTCGCGGTCCTTGTCGCTCCGGCCCTTCGGTGACAGAATCCCGATCCGTAAGCCTCGACCAAAACCATTCTGCAAGGATGAACTGCGATGCGACTGACTGCGACTTCCCGATGTTCTGTGCTGCTGTTGATTCTGAGTCAGATCGGTCATCCGGTCCAAGCCGATGACTGGCCGCAGTGGATGGGGCCGCAGCGGGACGGCGTGTGGCGTGAGACCGGGATCGTCGATGCCTTTCCGAAGGACGGCCCTCCGCTTCGCTGGCGAGTCAAAATCGGAGGCGGCTATGCGGGACCGGCTGTTGTTGGCGATCGTGTCTTCGTCACCGACAAGTTGCTCCCCGACGGAGCCACGAATCCGAACAACCCGTTTGAACGAGGTCGTCAAGCCGCGACCGAGCGGGTGCTCTGCCTCAACGATTCCGATGGCTCGATCGTTTGGAAGCACGAGTACCCGTGTCCGTACACCGTCAGTTATCCCGCCGGTCCGAGAACCACTCCCGTCGTGAAGGACGGGCGAGTCTACACGCTCGGTTCCGAGGGGCATCTCTTCTGTCTCAACGCCCAGGACGGAGCCGTGATCTGGTCGAAGAACTTCCAGGAGGAGTACGGACGCCGGACGACGCCGGTCTGGGGCTATTCGGCCAACCCGCTCCTCGACGGAGACCGGCTGATTTGCCTCGTCGGCGGCGAGGGGACCACCGTCGTGGCCTTTCACAAGGACACCGGCAAGGAACTCTGGCGGGCTCTCGATTCGACGGACCGTCACGGGCCGGGCTATGGCTCGCCGATCATTGTCGAGGCGGGAGGCCAGCGGCAGTTGATTGTCTGGCATCCGTCGGCCGTCAGTTCGCTCGACCCCGTCACGGGAAAGGTCTTCTGGAACCAGCCGTTTGAAGTGAAGGAGGGTCTCACCGTCGCCACGCCGCGCGTCAGCGGAGACAAGCTGTTCGTCAGTGCCTTCTACGACGGATCGCTCCTGCTGAAGCTCGATGCGACGAAGCCCGCAGCGTCTGTCGTCTGGAGGCGTCACGGCCGGAACGAAAAAATGACCGACGCTCTGCACTGCCTGATCAGCACACCGGTCATCGACAACGGCCACATCTATGGAGTGTGCAGCCACGGTGAGCTCCGTTGCCTGGACCTGGCCACCGGCGACCGCAAGTGGTCCACGTTCCAACCAACCAGCGGCGAGTCCCTGCGCTGGGGCACGGCCTTCATCATCCAGCACGAAGACCGCTACTTCCTCTTCAGCGAGAAGGGCGATCTGATCCTCGCCAAACTCTCCCCCGCTACCTACACGGAACTCGGCCGCGCCCACCTGCTGGAACCCACCGGTCCCGCTCAACGCCGCGACGTCGTCTGGTCTCACCCCGCCTTCGCCAACCGTTCGGTCTATGCCCGCAACGACAAGGAAATCGTCTGCGTGTCGCTGAAGAAGAAGTAGGACGCCGGAAGGTTGCTGACAGTGTGGCTGGGGTCGGGCGTCTTCGACCGCCCCCAGCGCTGTGATCGCGCGAACGATGGGGAGCTCATCGACTCGACCACCGCCACCAAGCCTCGTCAACACAGCGTGGTTTTGCGCACTACCGCTTTCGACGCGGGAGGCCGACGGAGAGCACTTCGACTCTCAGATCATCCGCAGTGACTTGGAAGTCGACCACGAGCGGAGAGACGATCAGAATCCGCACGGTTCCGAAACGCGATTCGCCCCGTTCTTGAGGTGCAGTCCGCAAGAGAGAGTCGATGGAATCCGCGGCCGCGGTGATCTGCAATCGCAGGTCCGGGTGATTCAGCCACATCTCCGTGAGATCGCGTTCGGCACTGGGCGACCACGAGACGGTGTACTTCATGGTTGTTGGAGATCCCGCAGGATGTCGGCCAGGGGACGCCCGCCCGACTCACCACAACGGCGGCGGATCTCTTCATCCGAGAAGGGCGACAAGTCCTTGAGTGAGACTCGCCCCGCCGCCACCGGATGAAAGTACCCCATCAGTCGCCCCGAGTGGTCGCAGACTTCGACAGCTTCATCGAAACCCGCGAGTTGTGTTTCCATCTCGCTTTTCAGTACGACCTTGGTCATGGCACGTTCCTCAACTTCAGGATCTCACGAAATCGAATCTCTCCCGCCAGTGTGCCAGAGGACGATTCCGATGACCAGTCCAGTTCGCAAGCATCAAGTACGCCATCAGTCATACATCTCTTCGCGGCTGAGGGCTTCGTTGGAAAGAGTCACACCACAGGGGGTGCCGATGCGCCGCAGTCGCCGTTCCCACTCATCCCGCGGTTCGCTGGCACACGCCGCTTCGCCAAACTTTTCGCACAACGCATTCAAGGCCACCTTCTCCGGCGACTCGCCCGTGGCTTGAGCCTGCTTGCGAATCGTCGCTTCCAAGTCCGCTTCAATGGTCAGCACCATCGTCGTCTCTCCCCTTCAAAATCCCGTGCCGTCGCACGGTAGCCATCAGTCAATCGACAGGTCAACAGCATTGGGCACAATCTCAGACCGGTCGGCGGGGTGGCCGGGGCAGGAGCATCTTCGCGATGACCCGGTCTGTTGAGTTGATCGCTGTCTCCCTCCGTGGCTTCGCCCAAACCGGCTCCACGGCCACCCGCCGCCAAAATGGCATCTGGAAGGGCCGCTGGGGAGCGATTTTTTGTCGAAAGCCACAAATTCCGTGTGGAAAAGGCGTTTGGAGCGTTACATGAGCACCCTCACGCATTACATGAGCACCTCCAAGCGTTACATGAGCACCTCCACGGACTACATGAGCACCCTCATGCATTACATGAGCACCTCCAAGCATTACACGGGCACCCTCATGGATGACATGGGCACCTCCACGGACAACATGCGGACCCTCAAGCGTGACACGGGCAC
>JBBPIS010000205.1:0-12310 GCA_038040225.1 Planctomycetota bacterium | reverse complement strand
GCTTTGGTATTTTTCGTTTTTTTGTTGAGCGTTTTCGGTGGGGTGCGTTGCTTTTTCGTAAACAACCAACTTCCCAAAATCCAATCACATCCCGGTGCGTTCCGAAGACTCCACGCACCCTACTTGCTGACCACGGACACTCTGCTTGTCATGAGGTTCGCCTCCGACTTCGTGAGGGCACGCACAAACTGGCAGCATGTGCTACTTCAAGCGGAACACTTTTCGAGCGGCCTGCACGGCTTCGACGAGGACATCGACTTCGGCCGGAGTGTTGTAGAAGGCGAAACTTGCTCGGGCCGTCGCGGTCAGGTTGAGGAGTTCGTGGAGCGGCATCGTGCAGTGATGGCCGGCCCGGATCGCGACGCCTCGCCGATCGAGCACGTCCGACAAATCGTGCGGATGAACTCCCTCGACCGTGAAGCTCAGGATCGCACCCTTGTGTTCGACCGTCGGGCCGTGGATGGTCACGCCGGGAACGGAGGCCAGCCGCTCGTGAGCCTTCACCGACAGTTCATGCTCGTACTGCATGATGCGTGGCAGGCCAAGTTGGCTCACATAGTCGATCGCCGCGCCGAGTCCGACAGCCTCGACGAACGGACACGTTCCCGCCTCAAACTTCGCCGGAGGATCGGCCCACGTGGACGAATCGAGGAAGACTTCGCGGATCATGTGACCGCCGGCAAGGAACGGGTCCATCGCTTCGAGCAGTTCGCGCCGCGCATACAAGACACCAACGCCAGTCGGCCCGTACAGCTTGTGACCCGAGAACGCGAGAAAGTCGATGCTCGGCGAGCGAACATTGGTCGGCGCATGAGGCACGCTTTGAGCACCATCGACGCAAATCAAAGCCCCCACGTCGTGAGCACGCTGCGCGATGATGTTGATGGGATTGATTGTTCCCAGCACGTTGGACATGGCCGTCACCGCGACCAGTTTCGTGCGACGAGTCAACAGTTCGTCGAGCTTGCTCAGGTCGAGACGGCCATCGGCGGTGAGCGGGATGTACCGCAGTTCGGCCCCCGTCGCAGCGGCGGCAAGCTGCCACGGGACGAGGTTCGCGTGATGCTCCATCTCGTTGAGCAGAATCTCATCACCCGGCTTCAAAAACTTGCAGGCCCAGCCGTGCGCGACCATGTTCAGCGACATCGTGGTTCCGGACGTGAAGACGATCTCGTCCGGCTCGTTCGCGCCGATGAAACGCTGCACTTTTTCTCGCGCCGATTCCAACTCGGTCGTCATCCGGTCGCCAAGCTGGTGAATGCCGCGATGGACGTTGGAGTTGTACTGCTCGTAGCACTCGACAATTTTCGCAATGACTGACCGCGGCTTCTGCGACGTGGCGGCCGTGTCGAGATAGACGAGCGGCATGTCGCCCGACAGCCGCTGGTGGAGGATCGGGAAGTCGTGACGAACGGCTTCGACATCAAAGGGTGGGTTTGTGGGAGGCGACATGTTTTTCTAACGCAACGTCGCAAAGACGCCAGGATGCAATGAGTTGGGAAAATGATGGGTCGGCAATGAACGGTCAATGAATCAAAATCAACTCTGATCCTCCTGATCCAATTCCCTGTTTCGCCTCATTGCGTCTCGGCGACTTTGCGTTCCGCAGTTCCGCCTGAACAGGTTATTCATTGACGACCCTTAGCCCGAACTGGGAGGTTCGCGCTGCTGATCCAGCGAATACAACATGGTTTTGAGTACCTTGAAACTGAGCAGGCCACACTTCTGGCGACTGGCTGTGAGCCGGACTTTCAGCAGGTCGAGCATGTCCTGCGCTTGGAAGTCCTTCAGTTCGTCGAGCGACTTCCCCTCGATCGATTCGCACAGGATGGACGCCGCCGCCTGGCTGATCGCGCAGCCCTTGCCATCAAAGTAGGCTTCCTTCACGTTTCCAAGATCGTCGACGAGCAACTCGACGGTCACCTGATCGCCGCAGATGGGATTGCGATCCGAGTGCGAACAGGTGGGATGATCGAGATGCCCCTTGTGGTAGGGCGACTCGAAGTGGTCCATGATGTGGTCGTCGTAGGGATCATCCAGCGAATCGGTCAACGTTCAAGTCCTAGTCGAATGGAGGAAACAGCAATGGCTGGTCCTGCTCGTGATGAATTCTAGGAGTGGGGTCGAAGCGTTTCCAAGCGGTAACAAACTGTCGGGTGGCTCTGCATCAAGTCGGCCTAACGACCAAGGTAACCGGGCGGCGGCCAGAACCTTGGGATACGGAAAACGCGCCGCCCCCCGCTCCGGTTGACCGTCTTGTTGGGTAGCCTTTTGCGGTTTGTTTTCATTGACCTTTTGAAGGTCGGTAGACAATCAACTTCCTGACAGACAATTGAAACGAAGTTTTCGGATTCTCCATGCTTATGGCAGCGACCTAACGACCTGCCCCTCGCGATCATAGAATCGCATGTATTCATTATTGTTCTTGTCGACGCCACACTCGATGCGCTTCTTGTCGGCCCTGTCAAGAATGAAGAAATATGAACCGTTGAATGGATCGTTGCCCATTCTGAGGAATTGATTCCGGCGATCATCAGACATGCTGACAAAGGTGTTTCGAATGTCTTCGGGGTGGACTCCCGCGACGAACCGCGAGTTGCCATCTCGGTCACGGAGGATGAGTGTGTTGTCAGCTACCAAGGCAGCGCCACATGTTACCACCACAAGAAACCCAAGTAGCGCGCCCCCGCACCAACGCTTCAATCGCCGGTTCTCACTTTCCAACGCATTGAGGCGATTAATAATCGACGAATCGTTTTCGGAGATCGGTTGCATTGTCGTTTCCTCTCTAGACTTCATGGTGACACGTTCCTAGCTGCCTAACAACATGTTGACATACCTGCTGGACGGGCACGCGTACCCGTCATTTTTCGCGGCAATCGACGGGCAAGCGTGCCCGTCCTACATTTTTCAACAAGCCGCTCACTTCACAAAATCTGAGCCCGCAGCCGTTGCAGCAGTGCGGCGGCGGTGCCGATGTCGCGTTTCTGACGCTCGCGGTCGTGGGCGATCTCACGCTCGATCGTCAGCGGGCCGCGATAGCCGATCTCCTTCAGGGTCTGGAGGTACGACTCCATGCCCACGTCCCCCTCACCCAGCGCGACTTCGCTCCCCCACGATTTGCCCCGTTCGTCGGGAGCAGCCCACTTGGCGTCCTTGCAGTGGACGCTGCGAACCAGGTGTCCCACTTTCTTCAGGGCCTCAATCGGATTGCCGGTTCCGTAGAGGATCATGTTGGCGGGATCGAAGTTGATGAACAGGTTGGATCGCTCGACGTCGTGGATGAATTCCAGCAGATGATCGGCGGACTCCTGGCCGGTTTCCAGATGCAGCTTCTGGCCGTTGGCCGCGACGTGGTCGAGCAGCCCGCGCGTCACTTCGATCAGGCCCTTGTAGCTGGCTCCGTGGCGGTTGGCCGGGACGAACCCGACGTGCAGTCCGACGGCGTCGCATCCGAGCAGCCTGGCGAAGTCGGAGATCTCTTTCATCTCCTGCACGCGCGCCGCGCGAGTCGCTTCGGGGACGAGGCCGACCGTGTTGGCGGTCGTTGGGATGTCGGCGTAGCTTTCGCCGTCAAAGCCGCCGAAGACACACGTCACGGTGATTCCGGCCTCCTTGCACTTCGCGAGAAAACTGTCCGCCGCGGCCTGGGTCCGCGTCGGCTTGTGAGGTGAGTGAACTTGCACGGTGGGGATGCCGAGTTCCCGGGCGACATCCAGATGAACGCCCAATCCGGCATCGACCGACGCGAAGACTCCGATTTGCCACGGCTGCATGATGTTGTTCTCCGAGAACCTGGGTGACTCTGAAGCGGGTGGAAAATGAACTGTTGATCGACGATCATACGGCCCGCCCGAACGACAGGCCAGCGAGCGTTCGTTCTCATCGTTCCTCCGTTCATGTCATTTGTGGAGTCTCGGTCATCATGCTGCGTGGTCCCGCCGTTACGGTAATGCTGTTGCTGATCGTTCTCAGTGAGTCCGGCTGCGATGCGGTCAATTTCAAGACGAGTGCCTCGATCAAGAAGCCCTCCGTTCCCGTCGTCCCCGGCCCGGTGGACGCGGACGCTCCCGAAGAATTCACCACCACGGAATCGGGGTTGAAGTACCGCATCCGTCGCAAGTCTGACGGAAAGAGGCCGACATCCAAGAGCCTGGTCACGACCCACTATCGCGGTTGGCTGAACGACGACGAGATCTTCGACACGACGTATGGGACCGGAGGAATTCCCGCGCAGTTCGGGGTGACGGGAGTGATTCCCGGCTGGTCCGAAGGGCTGCAACTGATTGGCGAAGGGGGCATGATTGAACTCGAAATCCCCAGTGATCTCGGTTATGGCGAGAGAGGTCAATCACCGGCGATTCCCGGCAACGCCACTCTGCATTTCATTCTGGAACTCATCAAAGTCGGCGAAGACGTCAAGCCGGTTGACCACAAGCACGAAGGCCCGGACCATCCCTTTGGTGAAGCCCGCCCGCCGGAAGACGACAAGGTGCCGGAAGGATTCACGGCCACCGCATCGGGTTTGAAGTACCGGGTCACGAAAGAGTCGCAAGGTCGCAAGCCGAACGCGGCCAATACGGTGAAAGTCCATTATCGCGGGAAGCTGACCAACGGCACCGTCTTTGACGAATCGTACAAGCGGGGAGCGCCCACCGAATTTCCGTTGAGTGGCGTCATCCCCGGTTGGACCGAGGGCCTGCAACTGGTTGGCGAAGGGGGCACGATTGAACTGATCATTCCGGGGAGACTCGGCTATCCCAACGGACAGCCACCCCACATCGCCCCCAACGCGACGTTGCATTTCACCGTCGAACTGCTCGAAGTCAAATGACTTCCCCTGCTGAACAGGGTCATCCGATCAGGGGGCAGGCACCGCATTGCGAATTGCGATGGGCTCAATGCCGAAAGTGGCGGCGGCCGGTGAAGATCATGGCGATGCCAAACTCGTTGCAGGTGGCGATGACTTCGTCATCCCGTTTTGAGCCGCCCGGTTGTATGACGGCCTTGATTCCCGCTTCGTGAATCTGGTCGATGCCGTCTCGGAATGGAAAGAAGGCGTCCGAGGCACAGACGGCGTCCCGAGCACGTTCGCCCGCCTTGTAAGCCGCGATGTAGGCCGAATCGAGGCGACTCATCTGCCCCGCTCCGACGCCCACGACCTGGCCGGCCTTGGCGAACAGGATTGCGTTCGATTTGACGTGCTTGCAGACCAGCCACGCGAACTCCAAGTCCGCCAGTTCGTTCGGCGTGGGATGCCGTTTCGTGACGACCTTCCATTCGCTCAACTCCTCGGCCAGTTCGTCGCGGTCCTGAACGAGCAGGCCGCCGGTGACTCGTCGATATTCCTGACTGAGCGGACGCGGTTCGAGCAGCGCCGCGCAGCGCAGGAGCCGCACGTTGCTCTTCCACTTCGGCACGGTCGTCAGCATCGTGAAGGCGTCGGCATCGAAGGACGGCGCGATGATGGCCTCGATGAAACGACCGGGAGCACACAACTGTTCGGCCGTCGACGCATCGACCGCGCGGTTGAAGCCGAGAACCGAACCGAAGGCACTGACCGGGTCACCGGCATCCGCTTTGACGTAGGCCTCGGCGAGGTTGTCGGCCACGGCACAACCGCAGGGATTGTTGTGCTTGATGACGCAGGCGGCCGGTTGACGGAACTCGCGCACGATTTGCATGGCGGCGTCGAGGTCGAGCAGGTTGTTGTACGACAGCTCCTTGCCGTGCAGCGTCTCGGCGGCGGCAAGCGTGGCCGGGGACGGCTGCGACTCCACGTAGAAGGCGGCTCGCTGGTGAGGATTCTCACCGTAACGGAGCGCCGATCGACGCTCGAATTGCAGTGCGAGCCGCGTCGGGAAATCGGGGTCTTGAGTGGTCGAGTCGCCTCGCGCCAAACCGGCCATGTAATCGGCGATGGCTCGGTCGTAGCGGGCCGTCATTTCAAACGCGGCAGCGGCGAGTTCGCGGCGCAGGTCGAGGCTCATCGCACTCCGTTGCAGTTCCTCCAACACGCGATCGTACTGCGAGGGACTCGTGACGACGCCCACGTAGCGATGATTCTTGGCCGCCGATCGCAACATGCTCGGCCCGCCGATGTCGATCTGTTCGATCGCCTCGTCGGACGTGACGCCGGGCTTCGAGATCGTCTCCACGAACGGGTAGAGGTTGACCACGACCAACTCGAACGGCGTGATGCCGTGCTCCTGCATCGACTTCGCATCCTCGGCCAGATCGGGCCGCCCGAGCAGCCCACCGTGAATCTTCGGATGGAGCGTCTTCACCCGGCCATCCATCATCTCGGGGAAGCCGGTGTACTGGGCAACATCCAAAACCGGGATCCCCGCCGTTTCGAGTGCCTTGCGCGTGCCACCCGTGGAGAGCAACTCAAACCCAAGTCGAACCAACCCCTGCGCAAACGGAATCAGACCTTGCTTGTCGCTCACACTGAGTAGGGCACGGCGGACGGAGACAGGCATCGGCAACAACTTTCGCTAACGGAACCACTGGAAAACGAACCTTATGTGAACCTGCGTCGGATGCTACTGGCGGACCTGCGCCCCGTCAAACAGCCTCACATCCCGCCCGTCGAACGCCCAATCGCAAATTCAAATGAGTCACTCACCGGGTCGATCGGCACCATTTCACGATATGGATGGCCCGGCGAATCAACCCGTCGAACGATTCCGATTGGATGCGTCCGACCGACGACGACTGGTTCAGGTCGAGCGGTCGGCCGAGGCACGATCGGCACAGAGTACCGATTCGCCAGACTTTGCCCATTGTTTCCGATCCGCTGTGACACGAGGGAAGTCTGGCCGTCGGAGATGTTCGTCCGGTTGCAAACTGTCCTCGCCCGCGTATGCTGTTGTCGTCCCCTGTCGCTGGAGATTGGAGGGGCGGTTCGGTGGAACCTTGTCTCGCAGGTTCCCCTCGCCTCGCGCATGGAGTTGCGGCATGGAAGAAGTACTTCGCGGATATCAGGTCAATCCACCGACTTGGTTTTACCTCTCGCTTCTGCTGATTTTGGCCGTCTTCTACAAGTTCGGCCGGATTTGGTCGGTGCGTAACTTTGACCTTGCGCTCCTGCTGTCTCTCGCCCCCGGACTGCTGTTCGTTCGAGCCAATCCAGACGGGTCGCCGTTCGGTTACTGCTGGCTGTTCGCGATGAGTGGCCTGCTGCTGGTGCGGCTGATGTTTGACGCCGCGCTGACCCGGCGGCCCCGTTTGGAGCAGAACCTCAATCCGGCGGGGATGGCCTTCCTGTGCGCGTCGGCCCTGCTCTTCCAGACGACAAAGGTCATGACCGAGCAGCCCGACGTCGCGGCCATGAAAACGGTGCGGGGTGCCGATGAGTTGCTCAAGCGCCAGGATGCTTCGGGGACGCAGCCGGTCGATCCGAAGTCCGAGACCGGTCCGGCGGGCCGGTTGCTTGCCACGACCGTCGTTCCGTTGGCTGGCGGAACCGAAATCGCGGCCGCTCGCGCGATGGCCCTCCTGTCACACTTGGCAGTCATCTTGGGGTTGATCGCCATCGGCCGGTGGCACTTCAGTGACACGTACCTCGGCCTCGCGATGGCCACGTTGTATCTGCTGCTCCCACCGACGGCCTACGATGTGAGCAAGGTCAATCATTTGTTGCCGGCCGCGCTGATCGTCTGGGCGGTCGCGGTGCATGGACGTCCGATGGTGGCGGGGGTGCTGCTCGGACTGGCCTGCGGGACAATGTTCTTCCCGATCTTTCTGCTCCCGATTTGGTTGGCCTTCTACTGGAAACGCGGCTCGCTGAAATTCGGCCTGGCGCTGGTCCTGACCGGAGCCGTGCTGCTGGGCAGTTTGATGCTGACGTCGGTCGATACGATGTCGTTCAAGCGACAGACTCTCGGATCGATCGACTGGAGCGTGCTGAAATTCCAGGCGAATGGAGGCGTCGGATTCTGGAGCCTCTACGATTCGGCCTATCGCATCCCCGTGTTCGTGACGTTCCTTGTGATGCTGACCGCCCTGACGATCTGGCCGTTCAAGAAAAACCTCGAACACCTGATCGCCCACTCTGCCGCCGTCGTCGTGGCGACGCAGTTCTGGTATCCGCACCAGGGCGGCGTTTATGTCCTGTGGTATCTGCCGCTGATGCTGATCGTCACGTTTCGGCCCCGGCTGGGACATTTGCCGCCGGAGGACAAGGCTCCCGCCGCGAAGCTCGCCGCCTCGGGAGGCAGCAGCGTCGTTCGCAACGATCTGCTGGCCGGTGCCTCGCGCACGCAGATGATGCGCTGAGCGTGCCGCCATCGTTCGTGAGATGCCCGGCGTTCACCCGTGCTTGCGGTTTGACGCCGACGCTTCCAGATCGAGCATGCTGCACGCGGCGATCACCGGCAGCCCGATCGCTTCCGCGCGGGCCAGCAGCGCATCCGACTCGCTCCCCGGATTGAACCAGACTTCGCGAGGCCGCTTGGCCGCGATCTGGTCGAGCAATTCCAGGCCGATCTCCGGCGGAAGATACACGGTCACTCGATCGACCGTGTCAACCGGCAACTCGGCGAGTGAGCGATGGGCTTGCAACCCCTCGATCTGATCCGCAAACGGATTGATCGGGAAGACCTCGTACCCGTGCCGCACATGGGCGCGGACGGACTGGTTGCCAAATTTGTGCCGGTCGCGACTGGCTCCCAGCACGGCCACCGTCGGTCGATGAATCGGTTCGTTGTCGGACATTCTTTGCTCCTCGTTCGCGCTGCCGGTCATGAAATTACTCTCCCGCAATTTCTTTGGGAATCCGCCTATCCACACAAAACGACATCGGATACTTTCCCCGCCCCACGCGACCGGCAAGCCGCCCCGCGCGGGACACATCCAGATAGGACAGTCCGCTTGAGATGGCAGGGAGGCCGTCATGAGCTTCGGAAACAGTCAACGTCGTCCGGTATCCAAACCACGATGCGACGTGCAGATTCGTTGGATGATCCGTCGGGACATGTCGGAGGTGCTCGACATCGAACGGCAGTGCTTCGAGTTCGCCTGGTCCGAGGAAGACTTCCTCTGCTGCCTCCGCCAGCGGAACTGCATCGGCATGGTGGCCGAACGGCAGGAACGGATCGTCGGCTTCATGATCTACGAATTGCTGAAGTCCCAACTGCATGTCCTCAATTTTGCCGTCGCGCCGTGGGCGCGCCGGCAGGCGGTCGGCAGCCAGATGGTCGAGAAGCTGGTCAACAAGCTCTCGCAACAGCGGCGTCAGGAAATCTGCCTGGAAGTGCGCGAGACCAACCTCGCCGCACAACTCTTCTTTCGCAGCCAGGGCCTGCAGGCCAACGGCGTCCTCCGCGGTCACTACGAAGACACCGAAGAAGACGCCTACGTCATGCGGTATCAGCTCTACCCCTGCGACGATCACATCCTGCCGTTCGTCCCCAAGAACCGCATCGCCGAGATTGGCAACGATCTCGATGCCGATGCGGCGTAGCATGCTGCATGTCGCTGAATTCGCAAGAATTCAGCAGGGTTCGGCCATCCTCTGAACTCTTGCGAGTTCAGCTACTGACGCTGTCGTTCTGAGCGGAGAGGCGTCAGTCCTCCAAATTCTCGGACGCGGCTCTACCGCGCCGATTTCAGCACCACCGCCGCGCCCTGACCTCCACCCACGCAGAGCGACGCCAGCGCACGCGAAGATTCTCCGCGCGCCAGCTTGTGGGCGAGATGAACCACCAGTCGCGCGCCGCTCGCTCCGATCGGATGGCCCATCGCGATCGCACCGCCCTCCGGGTTGAGGCGTGATTCGTCGAGAGACAACTCCCGCACGCAGGCCAGAGTCTGCGCGGCGAATGCTTCGTTGATTTCGATGGTGTCGAGCGAGTCGATCTTCAGTCGATCGCGCTCGACCAGCTTGCGGATCGCGTGGACCGGGCCAAGGCCCATCCGTTTCGGATCGCAGCCGCACGTCGCCCAGCTTTCGAGACTCGCCAAAATCGGCCAGCCTTGTTGCAGTGCGAAGTCTCGGTCGGCCACGACCAGCATCGCGGCTCCGTCGTTGATGCCGCTGGCGTTCCCTGCCGTGACCGTTCCCTGCGGATCGAAGGCCGGTTTCAACTTGGCGAGTCCGTCGAGCGTCGTCTCGGCGCGAGCGTGTTCGTCGCGATCCAGCTTGTCGATCGGAACCAACTCGTCCGCAAACCGTCCGGCCGCGCGAGCCGCCTCGTACCGTACCTGGCTTCTCAGCGCAAACTCATCCTGCTCAACGCGCGAGATGCCGTACTGCTTCGCGAGTGCCTCCGCCGTGAGAGCCATGTGCCGGTGATCGAACGCATCGACGAGGCCATCGCGCAGCACGGAATCGACGAGCGTGGCGTCTCCAAACTTGAGGCCGCTCCGCGCGCGAGGCAGCAGATACGGCGCGTTCGACATCGATTCGGTCCCGCCGCATAGAACGGCTTGCGCCTCACCCGCCCTGATCGCCTGAGCCGCGAGCAACACGGCCTGCATTCCCGACGCGCACATCATGTTGACCGAGTACGCCGGCACCGACAGCGGCAATCCCAACCGCACGCCCACCTGCCGCGCGACGTTCATTCCCAGACCAGCCCCGATCACGTTGCCGACGATCACCTGATCGATCAGCTCCGGATCAAGACCCCTCAACGCGGCCTCGCCCGCAACACAAGCCAAGTCCACCGCCGACAGATCCTTGAGTGTTCCGAGAAACCGTCCAATCGGAGTCCGTTTGGCAGAGACAATGTCGGGCATGAGTGACTCGCTCGAAGAGTGGCTGGAGATTGGAACAGAAGGTAACGAAGCGAACGAAGGAAGATTGAGAACGGCTTTCGAAACGTAGGATGGACGCCCCGTCCGTCCGCGCCGATGTCGAAGTCAAAGACGGACGGGCCGTCCATCCTACGGAGCTTCAACGGACCGAGCGAACCAGCCGATGGAGCGACGAAACCTCATTCTTTGTCACCTTCGTTCGCTTCGTTGCCTTCTGTTCAAATTCCCCTTCCCGTGGCAAATACCTGTGATGGCATGGTTCCGACGTGGCGTATGACGGGCTGAAACGTCATCTGATCGAGCACGTCGCGCTGCACGTCGATTCCGGGTGCGATCTCGATCAACTCCAGACCATCGCCTGTCAGACGAAAGACCGCTCGTTCGGTGACGTAGAGCACTTCCTGGCACTTCTGCCGGGCCACTTCGCCGCTGAACGAAACCTGCTCGACCTGATCGACAAACTTGCGAATGCGGCCTTCGCGGCGAATCGTCAGTCGGCCGGAGTTCACTTCGACTTCCAGACCATCCGACGTGAATGTGCCGCAGAAGACGAGTCGCCTCGCATTCTGGCTGATGTTCACGAACCCGCCGACTCCCGCCAGACGCGATCCGAACCGCGAGACGTTGACGTTCCCGAACCGGTCGACCTGCGCCGCCCCCAGCGCGGCGAAGTCCAATCCGCCGCCGTCGTAGAAGTCGAACTGAGCCGGCTGATCGATGATCGCCTGCGGATGAACGGACGCTCCAAAACTGAGACCGCCCGCCGGCATCCCGCCAATCGGCCCGCTCTCGACCGTCAGCGTGACGGCTTCGAGCAAACCTCGTTCGGCCGCGATGCGAGCGATCCCCTCCGGCATGCCGATCCCCAAATTGGCAATCGCGCCCGGTTGCAGTTCCTCACACGCCCGCGCGGCGATGATGCGCCGCTCATCGAGCGGAAACGGCTGGAGGGTGATTCCAGTCCCCTCGCTCCGGCTTTGCGGGGAGAGGGTGAGGGTGAGGGGTTCTTCTGAATGCGGAGTGCGGAGTGCGGAGTGCGGAATCGCCGACGTTGAGGGACGCGCCGTGTAATACGAGCGATTGTCCGCCTCGCCAAACGTCAGATCGTGTTCGCCCTCGCCCGCGACGATGATGCGATCCACCAACACGCCCGGCACGCGAACACGATTGGGTGGAACCGGTTCATCCAGCAGCCGCTTGACCTGCGCGAGGATCTTGCCGCCGCAGTTATGCACGGCCTGTGCAATCGGCAGGACTTCGGTCAGCACCGCCTCTTCGTCCATCACCAGATTGCCGAACGGATCGGCGGCCGTCGCGCGGATGAGACCGATGTGAATGGGAAACGCCTTGTACAGCAGCCACGTCTTGCCGAGCAGTTCGACCCGCTCGATCAAGTCGTCGGGCGAGACCTCGTTCAGCCGACCGCCCCGCTGGGCCGGGTCGATGAACGTGCCCAGCCCGACGTGAGTGAGACATCCCGGCCGACCCGCCGCGATGTCACGCAGCAACTGACAGACGACGCCTTGCGGAAAACAATAGGCTTCGATCT
>JBBPIS010000204.1:0-12389 GCA_038040225.1 Planctomycetota bacterium | reverse complement strand
CGAGCCTTACGCACTTGAGCGACGAGCGCTTCGAGAAACCTTCGAGAGCGTGCTCCGAAATGGCTCATCACGCGGAGCGATGATGGCTACGTTACGGCTCCGCCGCTTCACACAAACACCTTCTGCACGACCTCGCCCGCCACATCGGTCAGTCGATGATCGCGGCCTTGGTGGCGGAAGGTCAGTCGCAGGTGATCCAGGCCGAGCGCGTGCAGAATCGTGGCTTGCAGGTCGTGGACGTGGATCGGATCGGCGGTCGGGTGATAGCCGAGGTCGTCGGTCTCGCCGATGATCTGGCCGCCGCGGACGCCTCCGCCGGCGAGCAGCATCGTGAACGCGAACGGGTGATGGTCGCGGCCTTCTTTGCCGGGGTTGATGCCTCGGCGGACCTCGTTCATCGGCGTGCGGCCGAACTCGCCGCCCCAGATCACCAGCGTGTCGTCGAGCAGCCCGCGCCGCTTGAGGTCGTGAATCAGCGCGGCGGCGGGGCGGTCGGTCTTGTCGGTGTTCTGCTTCAGCTTGTTGTTGAGGTCCGCGTGATCGTCCCAGGTGTAGTGATACAACTGCACGAAGCGGACGCCCCGCTCGACCATCCGCCGAGCCAGCAGACAGTTTCGCGCGAACGTGTCGGTCTTCTCGTCGCCGATGCCGTACTCGGTCAGCGTGTGCGGCGACTCTTGCTGGAAGTCGAGCAACTCCGGCGCGGCGGCCTGCATTCGAAACGCGAGTTCGTAGCTTTCGATCCGCGTCGCGATCTCCGGGTCGGGGTGCTGTTGCTGACGCAGCCGATTGAGATCGTTGATCGCATCCAGCCGCCGCCGTTGCTCGGCGCGAGTGACTCCATCGGGATTCGCGAGATGCAGAATCGGATCCCCCTGACTGCGAAACGTCACGCCCCGGTGCGTTGCCGGCAGGAAGGCACTGTCCCACAGCGCGGTCCCGGCAATGTCTCCGGGCCCGTTGTTGGAGAGCAGCACGGTGAAGCTCGGCAAGTTCCGCGACTCGCAGCCCAGGCCGTAGGTGATCCACGACCCCATGCTCGGCATTCCGAACCGAGGCACCCCGCACTGCATCGTCAACTGAGCCGGATCGTGATTCGGCACGTCGGTCTTCATCGTGCGGATCATGCACAGCTCATCGGCACACGTCGCCAGATGCGGCAGGTAATCGGAGAAATCCATCCCGCACTCGCCATGCCTCGTGAACTTGCGTGGCGACGCCCAAACCCGTGCGCTCCCCTTGATCAGCGAATCACTCAGCCCTTCCAAAAACGACGCCGGCACCGGCTGCCCGTGCAGCTTCTGCATGACCGGCTTCGGCGTGAACAGGTCGTACTGACTCGGCGCACCGGCCATGAACAGGAAGATGACATTCTTCGCCCGCGGCTCGAAGTGCGGAGTTTTTGGTGCGAGTGCGTTGTCGGCGGCGGTTGCTGCTCGCTCCGAACCTTGTCCCAGCAGTTGAGCGAACGCGATTGAGCCAAGCCCACACGCTGATTGCTCCAGGAAGCATCGACGAAAAACTGGCTGCCGTGAAAGCTCAAACATAAATCCTTCCTTCGTGCCTTTGTGTCTTCGTGCCTTTGTGGTTCAACTCCGTCTTCAATCCCGCGTGATGAACTCGTGCAGGTTGAACAGCACGCTGGTCAGGTTAGTCCATGCGGCCGACTCGTCTTTGTTCGGGTCTTGTTGAACTTCAAAGTATTGCTGCAATCGTGTCAGTTCGGCTTCAGAACCGGGTCGACCGAAGCAGACTTTCCAGGCAAATCGCAGGCGGTCGTCGTTGTTCACTCCGCCTTCGCGACGGACTCGTTCGGCGAACGCGGCGGCCATCTCGCCGAAGACCGGGTCGTTGAGCAGCGTCAGGGCCTGCAGCGGTGTGTTGGATCGGTCGCGGCGCGTGCAGATATCGACCGGCGGCGGGGCGTCGAACGTGATCGCCTGCGCGAATGGCGACGTTCGCAAAATGAACGTGTAGAGGCCGCGTCGATACCGGTCCGCGCCTTCGCTGGTCTTCCACGAATTGCTGCCAAAGGCTTCCATCGTGACTCGCTCGTGTTGCGGCGGAAAGACGCTTGGCCCGCCGAGCTTTTGACTGAGCAACCCGCTGACTGCGAGCGCCGCATCGCGGACCGTCTCGGCCGGGACTCGCAAGCTGTTCTGCCGCGCGAGCAGCACGTTGTTCGGGTCTCGCGTGGCGAGTTCTTCACGCGGCCGTGACGACTGCCGGTACGTCGCCGACGTGACGATCCGCCGGTGCACGTACTTGACGTCCCAGTCCGACCGCATGAATTCATCCGCCAACCAATCGAGCAACTCCGGATGCGACGGTGGATCGCCACGCGTGCCGAAGTCGTCGGATGTCGCGACGATGCCTCGGCCGAAGAACTCTTGCCACATCCGGTTTACAGTCACGCGAGCCGTCAGCGGGTTGTCTCGCGAGATCAACCAGCGAGCGAGCGCGAGTCGCGGAGCTTCCGTAGCTTGGACGCCCTCGTCCGAGTGGCTTTGATTTTCATTTGTTTTACGATTCTCGAACCGCTCGGACGAGGGCGTCCAAGCTACGGACTGTGGGAACCCCGGCGAGACATCTGCGCCGCGGCTGCGGAATTCGCCACGTTCATGGATGTAGGTCTGACGCGGAGCGTACGCCGCTTGCATGACCGGTGCTCGCGTGACGTGCGCGGCGGCGAACTCTTTTTTGAGCACGGCAAGTTGCTTTTGCAGTTCGGGCAGCTTCAGTTCGGCAAACTTCTTCGCATCCACGATCGAGCCGTGCGACAAGAAATAGTCGAGCCAGTCGTCTTGCTGACGCAGCGTCCGTTTGTCCCACGGCCGGCGCACGATCTCGCAGCCTTCGAGTTGTCCTTCACCCAGGTGGCCTCCCCAGATCAGGCCGAGCACTTCCCACTGCCGATCCCAAACATGGTCTTTGCCGGGATGCGCCGCTGCGTGCAGAGCCTTCGCCTCCCATTGCTTTTGCAGTTCGGTCAACCCCGCGCGAAACGGCTCGACGATCTCGCGCCGCCGCCGTTCGTACTCCGGCCGTAAGCGTTGATAGCCGGCGACTTCGTCCGGCAACGGCGCGTCGATATTGACCTCGTCGGCGTCGTCGAAGAAGGCGTACAGCCGGAAGAACTCCGCCTGAGTCAGAGGGTCGTACTTGTGATCGTGACACCTCGCGCAGCCCACGGTCAGGCCGAGCCAAATCGTGCCGACCATCGACGTGCGGTCCACGATCTGCGCGACGCGAAACTCTTCGAGGTCCGCTCCGCCCTCGCGATTGCTGAGCGTCTGACGGAGGAAGCCGGTGCCGAGGATGCAGTCCGTGGGGCAGGCTGCCAGCCTGCTATTCGCTGGGTCACTCGATTGATGATTGCCAGACAATGGCAGGCTGGCAGCCTGCCCCACGAGATCCCCCGCCAACTGGCGCACCGTGAACTCATCGAATGGCAGATTGTCGTTGAGCATCCGCGCGACCCAATCGCGATAGCGCCAGGCCACCGGGCGCAACTGGTCGGTCAAATGTCCGTCGCTGTCGCCGTAATGACACAGATCGAGCCACGGCCGAGCCCACCGCTCCCCGTAATGCGGCGACGCGAGCAGCCGATCCACCAACCGCTCGTAAGCGTCGGGTTGCTCGTCGTGGACGAACTCCGCGACCTCCTCCGGCGTCGGCGGCAGCCCGATCAGGTCGAGCGTGACTCGCCGAATCAACGTGACGCGGTCGGCTTCCGGAGACGGCGCGACGTTCTCCTTTTCCAACCGCGCGAGCACGAACGAGTCGCCACCGTTTCGCGGCCAATCGGCTTGCCGAACACGTGGCGGAGTCGGGCAAGTGATTTTGCGGAACGACCAATGTTGATCGTCGCCGTATGCCGGTGAGCACAACAGTGCGACGACAAGCAACTGATTGAAGTGCCAATACCTTCGCATGACGTCTTCCTCGTCTTTGCATCAATCGACTACTGCGTTACTTGCCGTCGATCCAAAGTCCAAACTGTTCAACTCGTCAGCTTCCAGACATTGTGGTTCGACCGCTTGCAATTCGCGAGAGTTGGTCATTGAAACTCATGCCCTCGCGAAACGTGAGCAGCGATGAATGCGGAAATGCTGGCAACGTTATGGATTGCTCCTTCAAACACGATCCAGTGGACGGTGAGGTGACGAGGGCAGGACGATGCGAATTGGATCGCCGCCTCGTATCGCCCCTTCGCAACGAACAACTCCCATGATCCCCGCCTTGCGAATGAGCTGTCCCTGGGCGTCTCGATCCAACACGGCCGCCATCAAGCCGTCTTGATAGGCATCCAGTTGAGCGCACGGATTTCGCAGTCCGGTCACCTCCACGACGGCCTGATCGCCCACATGCAACGCGGTCCCCGCAGGCAATGCCAGGAGTTCGATTCCGCGAGTCGTGATGTTTTCTCCCATCGTGCCAGGCGAGACTCGGAAGCCAGCGGCTTGGAGTTCGTCGTGCAACTCGGCGTGGATCAAATGAACCTGTCGCAGATTGGGTTGTTGAGGATCGACGGCCACGCGCGAACGGTGTTGGACGGTGGCACCGCAATGGGCGTGCCCGGCGATGCCCAGACCGACGATGAGCCGAATCTCGTCCACAACCGGCTTGCTAAAGGAATGTGTCGCGCCGCGGCACACTGCCGTCACGATGCCCATTCCCAGCGAACGCCACGGTTGTGACGAATCAACGGTCCGCATCGTTTCTTCGAGCCTGTTCGTCGTCGAGAGTTCAAGATCGGGCAAGTGTTTGCAAAGTTCGTCTGCTGTCGAATGCGATGTCAGCGCGGCGACAACCACCGGCAACGGATCGGCAAACAGACCAGGGATGTCCACTTCACGGGTCGAGTTGAGTTGAAACGCGAGTCGTTCCAGCGGCGGTGTGAACTGAGCATCCACATCCGCTCGGTTGCCGCGAGCATCGACGCGATACCAACCAACGTCTGGCAGTTGAATCGCATTCAAACCGTGCAGGCAAAATACCGTCCCGTCGTCATTGCAACTGAGTCGTTGATAACAAAGCGCCGCCGGAATGCCGTTGGCTCGCAGCAGCGCCGCCAGCAGATGGCTTTTCGCGTAACAGAATCCGCTGCCGACCTTCAGCACTTCGGACGCGGAACAAGTCACCGGTTGCAGGCCATGATCGAGCGAGTGTTTGATTTCATCACGCACCCATTCAAAGCACCGCCGAGCAACCGCCGACAGATCATCGCAACCCATCGCGAGAGCCCGTGCCCGTGCCTTGATATCGGGATGTTGCCAGTCAATGACTCCCGTTGATTGCAGGAATGAGTTCATGGCCAACTCCTCATCGAGCCGCCTCCATCAGTTCAGTGATTTCCAGTGAGACAAGGATCACTTTCCGTCCAGCTTCAGCAGTTTGATCGCGTTGCCTCGGAAGATTTTGTACTGCACCTCGTCGGGGAGCTTCAGCGAATCGAGCAACTCGAACTGCGGGATTTTTTGTTCGGGCATCAGGACGTCGGTGCCGAACAACAGTTGGTCGGCGTTGCGGATCAGGAACTCGCGGCCGAAGTCCGGGTCGCGGGCGATCGCTTTTTCGCCCCCCGGTTCGGAGAGGTCGCCGTACAGGTTCGGATATTTTTTCAGCAGCCGGTCGAGTGCTCCGCCGGGGGCGATCTTCTTGGGGACTTCGGGATAGCGGCCGAAATCCTCGAACGTCGCGTCGCCGGAGATCGACGCCCAGAAGCCGGCCGCGTGGCCGATCAGCGGCAGCTTCGGAAACGCCTTGAGCACATTCTCCACGCGAGGCAGGCCCGGCGTGTCCGGGTTGCGAATGTCGTCGAGATGAAACAGGATCGGCAGGCCGACCGCGTCGCACGCTTCGTACAACGCCATCTGCTGCGGAGCGTCGAACCACAACCCGGTCTTGTGCTCGCCCAGCCCGCGGCAGCCGGCGTCCTGATACCGCTTGAGGATGTCGATCATCCCCTTCACGCCGCCGACGTGGCCGGTCCGCTTGCCCGGCTCGGTGACCGCTCGCGGGTCGAGCGACGCGAACGGAATGATCCGCTCGGGGAATTCTTTGTACGCCGTGATCGCCGTCGTCACCGGCTGCGTGATGGGAGCCGACTCCGGCGAGATCAACGGCAGCACGCATGCCTTCTCCACGTCATGCTGATCCATGAACCGCACGAGCAATTCGGCGGTCAGCTCCCGGCCAAAGTAGAACGCGCCGAGATGCGTGTGGATGTCGATGTACTTGATCTTCCGCGCGATCCTCTCGCGGCTGAACAGGGGAGCGTCTCGCATCGCCCACGCGGCTCCCGAGACAGCGGCGGCGAACAGAAACTGGCGGCGATGACTTCGGGCGGGCATGTTCGGTCTCCGTAAGAACTCAAAACACGATGGCAATTGAGTGGGTGACAGGCAAGCCAGCCGTCTGGCAACGTCGCGACATTCGGCGGAACCGGACGGCCGAGTCTCAACCGAATGAAACCCGCGAACGAAGCCTGCGTCACCGATGACACCGCGATGGCTTGCTCGAATGAGTTGGACGCCGCACAATCCCGCCTCCTCCGCGAATCCGCAAAACCGATGTCTTGGCTCACATTGAAGGAGTTCTGCTGATGTTGCTTTTCGTACGTTGGTGCTTCGCTGTGATGGTTGTGTATGGAGCCGCATCGGCTCAAGCGGCTGAATTCTTTTTCAAAGACGGCGATGTGGTCGTGATGATCGGCGACAGCATTACCGAGCAGCACCTCTATTCCAACTACGTCGAGATGTGGACTGTCACCCGGTATCCGAATTGGAAGCTGACGTTTCGGAATGTGGGGATCGGCGGAGATCGGTCCGTCGGCGGCAATTCACGGTTTGCCCGAGACGTCCTGCTGCACAAGCCGACCGCGATGACTGTCGATTTCGGCATGAACGACGGCGGCTACGGAGCGTTCAGCGACAACGTCTTCAAGCCCTACATGGACGGCTTGCAGGGGATGGCCAATCAGGCCAAGGCGGCCAACATTCGCGTGGCGTGGGCGACTCCCCAGCCGCTCGACAATGCGGAACAGGGGCCAACCGCTCTGACCGGTTACAACCAGACGCTCGAGAAGTTCTCGGACGGAGTGAAGGTTATTGCTGAGAAGAACGGTGGGTTGTTCGTTGATCAGTTTCACCCGTATCTCGCCGCACTGGACCGCGCGCGCGGGAAGGGACCGAAATACGACCGCATCACCGCTGGTGACGCGGTCCATCCCGGTCCACCCGGCCAGGCACTGATGGCCGCTTCGATCCTGAAAGGTTTGAGCTTCCCGTCGCTCGTCTCGTCCGCCGAGATCGATGCCGCCGGTGGCAAAGTGGTCGCCGCGAAGAACTGCACGATCGAGAACATTTCCAAGAAGGACGGCGGGATCAGCTTCTCGCGACTCGACGGTGCGCTGCCGTTCTTCCCGGCCGAAGCCCTCGGCATCCTGCCGCATGCTCCGATTTTGGAGGAACTCAACGACTACCGTTTGCAGGTCGCAGGCCTGGCGGCCGGCAAGTACGAAGTCCGAGTGGGCGGCAAGAAGATTGCCGAGTTGACGGCCGAGCAACTCGCGGCCGGAGCGAACCTCGCCGCCGGTGCATTGACCGACGGTCCGATCGCGGATCAGGCCAAGGCCGTGAAGGCGGCGGTCGAGGCCAAGAACCGCTTCCATCACGACATGATCTTCCGGGGGATCGTGCTGTCGAATGTTCCCGACTGGGTCTACAGCGTCGTCCCGCGTGCCGAACTGGATGCCAAGAAGCCGGCCATCATCGAAGAGCGGTTGGCAAAGCTCATCCCGATGGATGCCGAAGTTGCCAAGGCACTGGTGATGAAGGCCAACACCTTCGACATCGTTCCGGTCAAATAGTGTTCCACAGACTTCGATCGCGCCTCGTTCCTCCGATTGTTGATACAAAAAAAGGGATCTGACGATGAACACGATTTCTCGCCGTACTTTCCAGCAGCAGACACTCGGATCGCTGCTGACCTGGTCACTGTTGGACACCCTGTTTTCGGGGGATGCGTTTGCGGAGGAGGTCAAGCCGATTGCGGCGAAGTGGCTCGCGGAACTCAATTCGATGAGTCTGGACCTGAAAGGCCAGAAGCTCGATCCGCTTCAGTGGCAGAAGCAGGTCGAGCAGCTCTTCGCCAAAGTCGACCTGCCGGAACTGCTGCGGTTCATCGACTTTGAAAAGCTCACCGAGGGGACCAAGCTGATGGAACGCGGCGAAACGAGTTTGAAAGCCAAGCTGCCGCTGGTCGAAGGGTTGCCGACCAATCTGGTGTTCGGGCATCAGGTGTTTGCCCTGAACAAGGACCGCTCGGTAGTGCCTCACGGACACGACAACATGGCGACCGCGTTCCTGGTCATGAAGGGAGACTTCCGCGGCCGCCATTACGACCGGTTGGAGGACGACCCCAAGCACATGATCGTCAAGCCGACGATCGACAAATCATTTGGCCCGGGCACGTTCTCCACACTCTCGGACGTCAAGGACAACGTCCACTGGTTTCAGGCGAAGTGCGACGGCGCGTTCATCTTCAACATCCACGTCATGAACGTCGTCCCGGGGCGAACCGGTCGGATCTACATCGACCCGGATGGCGAGAAGCTCTCCGGCGGTCGAATCAGGGCTCGCAAGATCGACCACGCCGAAGCCAACAGACTCTACGGCTGATGGGCCGCGCACCGGCCTGACCCCTGGCGTGAAACCCCGCGTCAGTTGCTCGATTCGGGCTCGTCCGACAACACGCTCTGCAGGGCGGTGCGAAGCTGATCGCCGAATCGGGCCCCTCCGCCGACGAACAGCCGGACCACCTTGCCGCCGCGATCGATGATGACCGTTTGCGGGATCGAGGTCGCGCCGTATTTTTCGGCGACGCGACCATCGCGGTCGAGTGCGACTGTCGTGGAGAGCTTCAGGCGTTCGAGTGCCGCCTTCACCTTGTCGCCGGTCTCCTCGAGATTGACCGCGACCAACTCGACTCCCTGATCGGCGAACTCGTGAGCGACCTTGTCGACTTGAGGCATCACCTGCAGGCAGGGGCCGCACCACGAGGCCCAGAAGTCGAGCACCACAATCTTGTCCCTGTGCCCGGACAACTGGAATTTTGTCCCGTCGAGCAAATCCAGTTCAAAGTCGGGGGCCGGTTTGCCGACGAGCGCGGACTCCTGTCCTTCCATGCCGTCGCCCGACCCGTCACCGTCGTCCTTCGCGGCCAGAGGATCGGCAGCCGCCTTCAACCTCCATTGGTGAAAGGCCAGCGTCGCGGCGGCCTGTTCGATGGCCGGGCCGATCAACAACTGATCGATCTGTTGCAGGTCAACCCGACAGACTCCGAGGAGTTCGCTTCGGCCCGACAGAGCCGTACCGACAAGTTCTTCGGCGAAGAACGTCAGCCGGTTTCCGTCACTCGGGAGCGCCTGCACGCGCGTGCCCACAGGGGGATCTGCCGACGCGGCCGGTTTGGCCGTGCCGTCGATCTCATCCGGATGCAACCAGATGATGCGAGCCACCCGGTCTCGATGCAGTGTCTTCGTTTCGAGTCGAATCTCGATCTGGAGTTGCTGCTCGTCCATCGAAACGAGGCGGCCGCGCAGATAGTCGCCGTCCACGGACCGGATGAGTTGCGTGGGCGGATTGTCCCGCTGCATGCGCGGCAGCATGAGCAGCCGGTCCTTCTTCATCTTGGCAATCTGAACGGGTGCCGCATCGGACACAAGTTCGAGCGCCTTGAGCTGGTCGTGCCGGACGAAGGTGGCATCCGTGACGGTCGCTGCGAAAGTGACGCCCTTCTCGTCGATGGTGGTGACGTCGCAGGGGATCGTGTCACCGGAGCGCAGGTGCAGCACGGGCTTCGTTTGTTTCGACCTGGGTTTGGATGTCGAGGCGTTGGTGCTGCCCAGCAGACCCTGGACCCCGCCCACAAGTCCGGCTTGAGGAACGACTCGGACTTGGCGCTGCATCTGTGCTGGCTGCGGTTTCGGTGGCGGCGGCGGATCGCGATAGACGATGCGCGCCGACGCATCGGGCTTCAGCGGGCTCGACAATTTGCTGTGCGTCGGTTGCCAGACCAGACAACTGGCGTCCGACTTGCGGGTCTCGACCAGGCTGCCGTGCAGGACGGTCCCCGGCAGTTCCAATCGACCGGGGCGCGAAGTCGGCGTGGCGGGTGCATCCGCGGCCGGCGCGGCGTCTCTCGGGTCGAGTCCCATCAGGGCATGCAGCGCCTCCACCGACGACGCCACGTCTTCGCGAATACCCGGGCACTTCAGCCAGATTTTGTTCTGCTCGATCTTCACCAGGTCGCCACTGATTCGCTGACCGCTGAGATGCACGGCCCGCAGCGATCGCGGACTCACGACGTTCTCCTGCGAGAAGTAGACGTCCTGCACCCGATCCTCGGTGATGCGCTGCTCGGTGGAGTTGGTCTCGATCACGAACTCGTGCTTTGCCGCATCGTAGGACTGGAGTTGACCGTAGGTGATCGATCCGTCGGTCACGTGGATCCGCGACTTGTCCGCTTCCACTCCCCGCGGAGGCTCACCGTTCCAGCGGCCGATGCTCAGCCGTTCGAGCCGGATGTCGCCGGACTTGTTGGTGAGTTGCAGTCCGCCCAACGGTTGGGGCTTCCCCGTGGTGACCGTCAGATCGGCCAATTGCTGTCCGCCCGATGAGAAGACCAACAGGTGTCCCTTGGGCTGATCGAGAAACGCCTGCAAATGGATGCGGCCCGCTCCCGGCTTGATGGTCTGCAATTTGGCGAGATCGGCCTCGCGTTCGGTTTCGCGCAGTGCGATCAGTTCGTTCTCCCAGACTTCAAACCGGAACGCGCGCAGTGCCGTCTTGGAGTCACCCACTCCCAACGCGAACTCAAAATCGGGCTTGTCCTTCCAGGACAACTCAAACTCGAATCGTGCCTGCGGGGGGAGGCCAAAATCGCGACGAATGATCGCACCGTTCTGGTCGGAGATGAGATGCCCGGCCTCTTCACGCCATCCCTTGGTGGTGCCCGACATCTGCCATCCCTTCAGGCCGTTCGGGCCGAAGAACACGAGTTCGGCGCCGCCGTGCCAGCGATACATCCGCCGCAAGGTGCTTCGTTCGACGTGCAACCGCCCCACCCCCGACACATCGAGCACCGCTTCATTGCCCTGCAATGCGACCAGCGAACCGAACAGCACGTCGCCTCCCGCCAGTTCAAAGCAATAGGCCCCCTCAGGCTGTGTCAGCTTCGCGGGAATGGGGAATTGAACGGTGCCGACGGCCGACAGCGGGAAGTCAAACGGAGACGTGAACGTCGGAGACTGCCATGTCAGTCGGTCGCTCCCCTGGGAATCAACCAACCGTCCGGTGACGTGATCGCCGTTCGTGAGTTGAAGCACCGCGCCATTCGAGTCGTCCGGAGGCTCCGCCGCACGAACCATCGTCAACGACACGCCCACTGCCGCGAAACAGACGGGCCACAGCAGCCAAGGGAGGGCTCGCAGAATTGTCTTGCTCATCACGATGGCATTCCAGTGAAGGTCGTTTGTTGATGTTCCGGTGTCCGCCCACGGCACTCAACGTTCGTAAATCGGCAGGAAGCGATAGTTCAGGGCGAGAGCCAGCAGCGACAGCGACGTGCCCACCGCCGAACCATGCTGGCCCCGGAAACTGCCATCCTGCATCTGAATTGTCTTGAGTTGCCTCACCAACAACTTGTTCCACTTCTCCCACGCTTCGACATCACCCTGAAACAACGCCTGAGCCTGGTAGTAGCGCGTGTACTCGGCGTAGTGCTGTTGAGGAGGGGTTTCGAGTCGCTGCGTCAGAAAGGACAGCGTGGCCTTGAACTGCTTGAGGTCTTTTCGTCTGGCCACCGAGTAGGAAAGCGTCGCGATGGAAATGAGAGGTAACGACTCGCCGAAGCCACCGAAACCGCCCGAGTATCCGACCTGTCCCCCGTCCGAAGTCATCGACGTGAAATACTTGATCGCCTTGTCGATGACTTCATCGGGAACCTCGATCCCCGCATTCCGTGCGGCCAGCAGCCCGACCAGCACCGCGCCACTGACCGACGTGTCGGCATCGGTGCTGTCGGGCGAGTACCGCCAACCTCCGAACGAGTTCTTCTTCTGAGACGTGATGGCGGCGCGCACCGCCAATTCCAGTGACACGCCAATCGAAAGGCGATTCGGTTCGGAACCCGTCCACAGATTGCGATCGTCCACTGCTCCGTAAGCCTCGGCGAGGGCCAGCATCGCAAAGCCGTGGTGATACATGCTGTTGCCGAAGAATCCGGTCCCCACGTTCTGTTGCGAGATGATGCTCCGCAATGCCCGCCGCACGTGATTGCTGTAGAGGCCGATTTTGGGATCCTCGCCCGAGGCGAGCAGCACC
>JBBPIS010000203.1:0-12401 GCA_038040225.1 Planctomycetota bacterium | reverse complement strand
GTAGGGTGTCGTCGAGTCTTCGAGACGCACCTTTCCCGCTTTGTTTTGGTGCGTCTCGAAGACTCGACGACACCCTACTTTGAAAAAGGCGATTGCCCTGGGGTCAGAAGTGAAGTGCATGGCCCCGGAGAGGTTGGTTCGTCAATAATGAGATTTGTTTGTTGCGGTCGGGCACGAGTGCTCAGCCGACGAATGACCAACAACCCATCCCGGAGACTGAACCATGCTGTTGAACGCAGCCCGCTCGAATCTGTTTCAGAACTTGGAGACCAGCGGCGTTCCCAGCGGAGCGTTGGATCGCCTGGCGGCGATTGGGATCACCACACTCGCCGAGTTGCGGGATCATTGGGAGTATGGCAACCGGCAGTTGATCGTTGAATACCTCGGTGAGTCGCCGCTGCGGTTGGTGTCGGCGGCACCGGCTCGGATGCTGGCCACGCGGGGTGGTGCCGGAGCGGCCCCGAGCGCACTTGTCAACCTGCTGGATGCGGGGCGGACTCGGCCGCTGGTGAAGCATGCTCGCGGAGTGCTCCTCTCCGCCGCCGAACGGGCGAGCGTGGCGGTTGCTCCCGATGCCATTCCGTCCGTGGCCACTCGGCGGGCGGCGGTGGCGGCAACGAGGACGGTCTCGCTCATCGCGAAGTGTCCTCCGATCCGGAATCAGCAGGATCGCGGCACCTGCGTCGCGTTTGCGTCGGTCGGGTTTCTGGAATTTCATCTCAACGCCACCGCGACCGGAGCCGCGAAGCGATTCTCGGAACAGTTCGTCTACTGGGGCTGCAAGAACGACGACGACATGCGGAACACCGAGGGGACGTTCGTGAGTACTGCTCGGCAAGTGCTGAAGACTCGCGGATCGTGTCTGGGCAAAACGTGGAAGTACAACCCGCTGCCGATTCCCGGGAACGAAAGCCAGGGCCCGCCGCCCGCCGGTGCCAAGGCCGAGGCCAAACAGTTTGTGTTCTCGGCCAAAGCGGTCGCCGCCCGGAAGCCGGACCGGCTTCGCGAGCAGCTCGATGCCGGCAAGCCGGTGGTGCTCAGCGTGATGACGTTTCCGTCGTGGGATTACCCGACCACCAACGACACCGGCGAAATCACGATGCCCATCCCCGGCGAGACCAGCGACGGCGGCCATGCGATCTGCGTCGTCGGCTATGAATTGAATTCACGTTTCCCCGGCGGCGGAGCGTTCATCATCCGCAACTCGTGGGGGACCGCGTGGGCCAAACCGAGCGGCCGTTTCCAACCGGGCTATGGCACGCTGTTCTTCGAGTACATCAAGAAGTACGGGCTGGAAGCCTACGCCTGAGCGACCGGCGTCGGTCAGTCGACGATCACACCTCGGGAATGCTTCTTCACCGGTTGCCGACAGCGCGCGACGAACGCGGGGGAGAGGTGGCCTTCCACCAGTCCCTTCAGTGGCTCCAGTTCGGCGACGGGGATTTTGAGAGCCTGACTGATTCCGGCGGCGTTGCGGACCGCGTGCTCGAAAAAGGCTTCGGCGCTGGTGATCCCGAACTGCGTTTCCAAGATGTCACGCAGTCGATCGGGAAACGAGTGGATTTCACTGAGCGGCTTCATGGCAAGTCTCCTGATGGGATCGCGGCGTCACTGAAGTGTGACGACCTCAACTCCCGGATACACACGGGCGTTATAGCGTTGACGAATCCGCCGTCAAACCGGCCCGTTGAAATGGATTCCCCTGATCTGTGCCGCAGCCAGTGACGAACAAGCCGGCGGCATGGGACAAGGGGAAAGTCGCCGAGTCTCCGTCTGGGCGACTTTTTTCAGGTTGACTCGGTTTTCTGAAGACGCAGTGGTTCTCATACTGTTCACGTCCCGAGTGGGTTCCCTCCGTGTGCGTCGGCACGCGACCATTCCCCGGGAAAATGAATCGACCAGTCCAGTCAGCAAGGAGTCCAGCATGCGAGTTCACCGTGTCTTGTTCTGTGCGACCATCTGTGCATTGTTGTCGGGGGCGGCGGCCAGCGCCGTCGAATGGGGTTTGAAGGAGGGAGCACCCGCGATCCAATCCGCCGGGCCACTCGCCTTCGGACCGGACGGCATTCTGTTTGTCGGCGATACCAAGTCGGCGACGATCTTCGCGATCGGCACCGGTGACACGAAGGGCGATCCCGCCAAGGTCAACCTCAGTGTGGCCGGGCTCAACGCCAAGGTGGCCGAACTGCTCAAGGCCGGTTCCGCCACGATCAACGATCTCGCCGTGAACCCGAACAGCGGCAACGTCTATCTGTCGGTGACCGCCGACACCAAGCCGGCCCTCGTGCGAGTCGAAGCCGATGGCAAGCTGAGCCAGGTGTCGCTCGCCAAGGTTCCGTTCCAAAAGGTGACTCTGCCGAACGCCCCCGAGGACAAGGAGGTGCCCGGTCGTGGCGGACGGATGTCCAACGCGCGCAATGAAGCGATCACCGACCTCGCCTACGTGGATGGCAAGGTGTTCGTTTCGGGTGTGGCGAGTGGAGCGTCTCCGTCGAACGTGCGCGAGATCCCCTTCCCCTTCAACGAAGCCAACGTCGGCAGCAACGTCGAAATTTATCACGCCGCCCACGCCCGGACCGAGGACAACGCCACGATCCGCACCTTTATCCCACTGAACATCAATGGCGAGCCGAGCCTGCTCGCCGGCTTCACCTGCACGCCGCTCGTGAAGTTCCCCGTCAGCAGCTTCAAGCCGGGCGAGAAGTCCAAGGGAACGACCGTCGCCGAACTCGGCAACATGAACCGTCCGCTCGACATGATCGTCTACAAGAAGGACGGCAAGGATTTCCTGCTCATGTCGAACGACCGTCGTGGCGTGATGAAGATCAGCACCGAAAACCTCGCCAAGAATCCGGGCCTGACAGAACCCGTGCGAGGCGGCGGAGTCGCCGGTCAGACCTACGAGACGATCAAGGAACTCGACGGCGTCGTCCAACTCGATCGCCTCAACAACGATCACGCCGTCGTGGTCGTGCAGTCGTCCCCCACCTCACAAGACCTGCGCACGGTCGTCCTGCCATAACCAGTCCCTGCCCCGCATCCTGTCCCCTCGCCCCCGTATTCGGGGGAGAGGACTAGGGTGAGGGGGGCTTCGGTTTCAGATCACAGCAGCCCGGCATCACCCAGATGCCGGGCTGCTCCATTTGGTGGCGAGAATCTTACTTCTCCCGCGTCTTTCCCCGACTTCCGGTTCAGATTAGACTCGTGCCGCATCAAGACCGCATTGGCCGCGTCCTTGCGACGACGTTCTCTCTCATCCGTCCGGTCGAAGTGGAACCACCATGAGCACCGTGCTGAACGACCAGAAGTACACGCCCCACGACTTGCTCGCCATGCCCGATGGCGAAAGTTATGAACTGATCGATGGCCAATTGGTGGAGCGAGAAACGGGTTTCAAATCGAGCCGAATCGGGGGTGAGTTGTTCGGGCGTCTGAAGTCATTCTGCGACGCGAATCGTCTGGGATGGGTGCTGCCTGCCGACGCCGGATATCGTTGCTTTGCCGACGACGGCGACAAGGTTCGCAAACCCGACGTGTCGTTCGTCGATGGCAAGCGGCTTGCTGCCGCGGACGAACCCGAGGGGTTCGCCACGTTCGCGCCGGACCTGGCGGTGGAAGTCATCTCGCCCAACGAGCTGTTCGAGGATGTCATGGTCAAGGTCAGCGAGTACCTCGATGCGGGCGTCCGGCTGGTCTGGGTCATCGACCCCACGACACGCCGCGCCCACATCTACCGCCCCGACAGCGGCATCATCCTCACCTCGAAAGACGACCTCGACGGAGAAGCCGTCATCCCCGGCTTCCGCTGCCCGATCAACGACCTCTTCGTTCCACCAACCGCTCGACAGCCGTAGCGCCCGGCCACAACGCCCAAGGCGACGGCCCGGTGAGCTACCATGTCACGTACGTCGCGACGTGATGAAAGATTTTGTTATGAAACAAGGGAAATCCGTAGCCGTGTGACAAGACGCAACTATGTGAGTGTTCTTATCATTTCTCGATGTCCTTGGATGTCGCACGTAACGCACTTTTGAAACCGAAAATGCAGCCAAAAACGCCAAGAGATTTACTTCAAGTTGACCCAAAGGATCGGTCGCAATATGGCGATTTCTCTTTGGTGCACCTAACCGCTTACTCAGTGCAATGGTTGAACACTTGGTCGATTCTGACTTCGTACGAAAACATCAGCATTCTTAACGGACGCCTCTTCCCTGCCGACTTTGGAATGGCCGGCTTCCCAGAGTTTCCAGACGGATTGCGCACCAACCGAAGCTTGCTCCAAATGCGGCCAAAGTATCGCGGTTTTGCCACGTCGGATCCGCGTCGAGGGGTGTACCTCACGGAGCGGGGGCTCGCTGAAGTTGCAAAGGTCATCGAGGCCATCGGCCCTCCGTCATTTGAAGGCAAGCAGATACAAATCGACCTTCCCGAGATTGACCCACGGCGAACCGGCAAGGGGAAAGAGCGATCATTCAATGCGGCACGTTACGTGGAAGAACACAAGAACAAATTGCTCTACCGACGTCATTATGAAGGGCAACTCGCGGAACTCGATGTAATTCACCTGTTGGGATTGCTCGATGTCTACGACCACACGCCCCCTTCAGAGGTGCGCAAGGAATTCAAGCGACTCCGCGATGCTGCTGATGCGACCAGCGATATTGAGTTCCTGAAGTTCATGGATGCAGTCGCTGAACGATTCCAATCGTACTTAGATCGGCCGAATCATTCTCGAAGTAGGGCCTAGGGTCATGGGGCAGAAAAAATCTTTCACCCAAAGACCGCGATTCGGGAAGAAAAGCGACAGGCATTCGAGTCCATTAGCCGCAGGCTTTGTAAAACGCTCGCGGAACCGATCACCAACAGTGACTCAAGTGCAAATCGAAAGTTCAAACTCAAAGGCGAGAGCGGAAACTTACTCCCAAATGGCTTGGTTGAGTTGATGTTTGGCGTTGTCAAAGGACGCTAACTTGACAAGGCTACGCTTGGAGTTCAGTTGACAGACAAAACACCGAATCGCTGCATTCTTGTCGAAGTAATGGCAGCGAAAGGGCACGGCAATTGACCGGTTTGTGAAGTTGTATTCATCGATGGAACTCAGGGAATGACATAAGCCTCAACTCCGCTACCCAATCGTCTGAGACTTTGGCCACGTTCTGTATACGAAGCAAGGGTTTCTCAGGGTGGTTCTGAATCCATTGTTCGCAGGGTTGAGTCAAAGGAGAAGTTCCACGTGCCGAATGCTGTTCGTGACAATTTTCTCGACGACTTAGCGACACGTTTTCCCGCTCGCAGGAAAATGCCGGGGAGCCAGTCGCTGTTCGATCTCGGCAATGGTTGCCGCATTTACCTTCGTTACTCCAAAGTCCATGACGGACGACGAACGTTTTATGGACTACGGAAGACGGACCTTCGGGAACTTGAAGGGCATCGCTCCATCATTTGTTTTCTGTGGGATGGTCAAGCGCAACCTCTGCTTCTGCCTTACGGCGACTTTGAAGATGTGTTCGCCGAGTTGTCGCCAGCTGATGATGGGCAGTTCAAGGCGCAGATCTATCTAGGAGCCGACAGCACAGAGCTTTACTTGCCGGGCGCGGGACGGTTCAACGTAGAGAGTTACTTTGGCTGGTCCGAGTATGTTGCACTTTCGACTCCGGAGGCCGCCGCCATCGGTAGCCAACTCACGCATTCGCAGGTTCAAACATTGCTCGCGGCGATTGGCTCGTCAAAAGGCCACGATATTTGGATTCCGACGAACGATCGCAACCGTCTTTACACGCAGTGGAGCACTAACGTGTCACTTCACACTTCATTGCCGCCGGTTGCAATCCCCGTGGAAGCGTCGTTACGCGAGGTCGATGTAATCTGGCTACGTCGCGGTGGCGGAGAAATCGTTTCGCTGTTTGAGGTCGAGCATTCCACACCCGTATATTCTGGGTTGCTTCGTTTTAATGACTTTCAAATTGCCGCGCCGACCATGCAATCAAAGTTCTCGATTGTCTCGAACGAGTTGCGACGTTCTCTGTTCGTTCGCCAATTGAATCGTCCGACCTTTCGTGCCAGCGGGCTCACTGACCGATGCACATTCCTAGAGTACGTCAACGTGTACGAATGGTGGCGTCGCCTTTGTCCGACCGAGTTGCATTGCGAGCCTGCCGCCTCTCTACCTGGCTCTTCATCCGTGACGTGAGTCACGAAGGGTGCGTGGAGCAACGCGAAACGCACCGGATTGGTTGGCTTTCGTGGCGGTGTGTTCCGCGTTGCTTCACACAGCCGAGTCGCAGTTCGTCGATCAGTCCAGCCAGTTCTCCACGCTCAGGCCGGGAACCCTTTTAAAGTCCTTCAGGTTCCGGCTGAGCAAGGTGGCTTCGTTGGCCAGCGTGATCGCCGCAATTTTCAGATCGAACGCGCCGACGTTGAGCCGCGCGGATCGCAGGCGTCGATAGTGTTCGGCGGGGGGGTGGCCGGGGCCGGAGCATCTTCGCGAGCCCCCGGTCTGTTTACCCGGATGATTCTGTTGTGCGCGGGTCTCCTCTTCGCATTTTCGTGAACCGATGAAGTCGAAGAGAACGGAGACCATCGGTCCCACAATGTGGCTCGGCCGAGAGACTGGACACAGCGGGGCGAGGATTCGGCTGAGTAAACAAAGCACCCCGACTGCACGAATGCAGCCGGGGCGCTCATTCTGATCACTCAACACGGAAGGCTTTCAGTTCGCCTTCGCCTGGGCGTTATCGACCGGCGGCTTGGGTGGTTCGAACTTGAAGAGTTCCTGGGCGTTAGTGCCGTTCCAGACTCGGAAGATGCCGTCTTCGCCGCCTGCCACGACGAGGGCTTCATCGCGAGTGCAGGCGGTGGCGTAGACGAAGTCGATCGGGCCGGCGAAGTTGCGAGTGTTGCCGCCGTCGTTCGAGCGGTGCATCTTAACCGTTTTGTCGCCGCTGCAACTGATCAGGTTGTCGCTGGCTCCGATGTACTGGATCGACGTGACCTGCTTCGTGTAGTTCTGGATCGTGCGATGCTGCTCGCCCGTTTCGACGTTCCAGACCTTGATCGCGTTGTCGGCTCCGGCACTCGCGATGCGGCTGCCGTCAGATTTGAAGCTCACGTCGAGCACGTGATGCGTGTGTCCCTCGAACGAGCGGATCAGCTTGCCGGTCTCGACGTCGAACTGCTTCACGAACTTGTCGGCCGCTCCCGAGACGAGTTGCTTCCCGTCGCGAGAGAAGTCGATGCCGAAGACCGTGTCGCTGTGAGCGTCCACGAACTGGCGGGCGATCGCCTTGGTCTCGACGTTCCACAGGATCAGTTCGCCGCTGCGTGACGGTTCGCCGCCGCCGGTCGCGAGCAGCTTGCCGTCGGGGCTGAAGGCGAGCGACACAACGCGGTTCACGAACGCCGACTTTGCCAGATCGAGCATATTCTCGGGCGCAGGGCCGAGCGTCGCGATCAGCTTCCATTCGGGGTTCGAGTCCCACGCCATGACGGCCTTGTCGTCACTCGCTCCGATGAGCAGGCGGTTCGGTCCGGAGATCAGCATTCCGACGGGAGCCTTGTGACCGACGATCTCTTCCAGCGGCTTGCCCGTCGTGCCGCTCCACAGACGGATCGTACCGTCATCACCGGCGGTCGCGATCAGTTTGCCACCATCCACGTAGGCGACGGATTTCACCGGCTTGTCGGTCGCAGGCAGTTCGGTCTTCGCCTGTGTGAAGACAGTCTCGACCTGCTTGCCTGCGGCGGTCTCGGCATCGAAGACCACCTTTGCCGCCGTTTGTTGTTCGAGTGCCGATGCCTGCCCCTTCTCGGATTGAACGACCGTCTTGGCGGAGGCATCGAAGGCGTCCTGAGCCTTCTTGACCGCTTCGACCTCCTTGGCCAAAGCCGCATCGGCGTCGGCCTTCTTCTTCTTGAGAGCTTCATCGTCCGGCTTGGCGTCGAGTTCCGTTTTCGCCGCAGTGGCGGCCGTCTGCGCCACGTCCTGCTTCGGCTTGGCGTCGGTCAGTGCCTTTTCCATCGCAGCCTTTTGTTCGACCGCCTTCTTGGTGGCCTCTTCGCGCTCCTTGAAGTTCTTCTCGGCCGCCTTGAAGCCGGCGTCGGCCAACGCCACGCGCGACTTCGCCACGGTGTCGCTGTCGGTCAGCAGGAGGACGTTGCGCTGCGCGGCGATGTTCCCCTTCATCTCGGCGGCGGGGTTCGAGTCGATCTTCCACAGTCGGGCATTCGCGCCACCGGCCGTGACGAGGAACTGGCCATCCGGCTTCACAGCCAGCGCTGTGATCGGGGCACCGTGATTCTGAGTGCGGGCTTGTGTCCCGTTGGCGATCTCCCAGACTCGCCACGTGGCGTCGGTGCTGGCCGAGACGAGCTGCGTTCCGGCGGGAAGGAGTAGAGCGAGCGATGTGGCCGGCGCGGTGTGGCCCTTCATTTCGACGATGGCCTTCACCGGCTCGGCCGCTTTGTCGCCTTCGGCGGGCTTCGGTGCTTCAAACGGCACGGCCCAACCGCGAATGAAAAAGTCCCCCGCGTGACCGGAGAAGATGCGCGTCCCATCGAGGTTCAGCGCGAGGCTGGTCACTTCCTGGGGCGTCTCCAGCAGACCGGCCTGTGCGCCGTCGGCGACATTCCACAACCGGATCGACTTGTCCTTTGAACCGCTGAACAACTTGGTTGAGTCGGCCGAGAAGGCCAACCCCGCCACCGGTCCCGCATGACCGGCCAGCATCTTCTTGGCATTCGGATCGGCGAGGCTTTGCAGCGCGATCGAGTTGTCCGCCCGACCAATCGCCAGCCACTTGCCATCCGCCGAAACAGCCATCGCTGTGACGGCCTGATCCTGAGCGAAGGCACCTCGCGACACGTTCGACGCCCGCTGCCACAACTTCACTTCGCGGTAGCCTGCCGACGCGAGAATGTTCTCCTGCGGATTGAACGCCAGCGCGTGAACGAAGTCGCGGTGAGCGGCTCCGCGCGGATAGAACAGCTTGTCACCCAGCTTGATCGTCGCCAGAGCCGGATCTTGCAAACGAGTCACGTACTCACCGGTCGCCACGTCGTAGAGATCGATCTGGTTGGCGCGACCGCACGCGGCCCAGCGTCCCCACGTCGAAAGCGCCGCGCTGTAGATGGAGTTCATGCTGGACGGAACCGACTGCCACGGCACGACGGTGTGTCCGGAACCCATGCCTGCAACTGCACCCTCTTCAATCCACTTCTTGAGAAGTCCAAGTTCCTGCGGCGTGAACGCGGCAGCCGAGACCTTGTTCGGCAGTGGCGGCATCACCGGGTCCATCGCCCTCGAGGCCACGTTGAAGATCAGGCTCTTGGCGGGATCCTTGGCCACGACAGCCGGCCCGCGCTTGCCACCCTTCAACATGGCGGGCACGTCTTCGAGGACCAGCTTGCTCTCGGCAATGGCCACGTTGTGACAGGCCACGCACTTCTCGTCGAGGATCGGCTGAATGTCCTTCTCAAACTCGACCGGCCGTCCCAAATTGACGGCCGCCGGTTCAATCGCGCCCGCCTTCTTGGCGGCATCCTGCGCGGATGCTGAAGTCTGAGAAATGAAGACGACAGCCAGTACCGAGGCGGAGAGTAGCAGACGAGTCCGCATGGCGGATCCCTTTCGACGGAAGAGAGTGTTCATGAGTGGACGATTCCAAGGGCGGCTTGCAGGCAGGTATCAAGTTGGTCGAACAGTGCGGTGGGAAAGACACCAAGCGTTTTGACGATGTTGACTCATTCAACCGTATGCAGGTTGACGCAGGACACGAGCGACGGGACTCGCAGTCCCGATTCGGGATGGTTGACGGGGTCAATGAGCAGGTGGGCCGGATCGTCCTTTCGTTTCTTGTTGCCGGTAATCACGGCCACCACCATGTTGCTGTAGCTTTGGTTGTAATGGTCTGCTTGGACGACGAGTGCCGGACGAACCTTCCGTCCCGCTCCACCCGCGAACGGAACGTCAATCAGCACGATGTCGCCCCGTTTCACCGAACCATCTCCTGATAAAGGGCCAGGCCCGGATCATCGCTGTCGTATTCACGCATCGTTCGTTCGATCAACTCTCCGACTTCGAGGTTTGAAAGTGGCTCATCGGTCACCAGGTAAGTCGCCGCGAACCGATCGGCCCGCATCACGATACATGGCTCACCGACTTCGGGGTCATCCACTTGAACCGGACTCCCACCACGAACGGCGTTGATTTGTTCGGCTGTGAGTTGCATCGCGTGACTCCTCTGTGCGTAGTGCGGTCTATTTCACGACCTTCAGCGTGACCGGTTGATCGACAGCCGCCTCACCCTCCCATTGGGCGACCGCGCGGATGACCATGTTAGCGAGTTGGGCTTCCGGGGCGTCGGCGGCTGCTTCAACGAAGATTGAGCCCGCCGATTGGTCCGCCGGAATCACGACCGGTTCGGCTTTGACTCCCGCGATTCCGGGAGGCAGTGGCAATGTGAGAGTCACCGGCCCGACGAAGCCGTTCTGGCGCTTGACCTCGCACTTCACTTCGACCTTGGCCCCCTGTTTGATGCTGCCGCCATCGGCCGGTGTGGCGGTAACCGTGTAGGGAGCCGCCTTGACCGTGATGACGATCGGTGTGGTGGGCGGATGGAACTGGATGTTGGCCGCCTTGGCATAGGCATCGGCCGCCTTGAACTTGGCGTCGGTGGCGGTCTTCTCGGCGATCGCCGCCTTGTTCTTGTCATCGGCCGCTTTCAGATCGGCTTCGGATTTGACCTTCGCTGCATCCGCCAGCTTGGTCACCGCGTCGGCATCGACGCGAGCCTTCTCGGCGGCGGCTTGAGCGTCTGTGGCCGTCTTCACGACGGCTTGAGTTTCAGTCAGCTTCTTCTCGGCGGCGGCTTTGGCATCCGCGTTGTCGCCGGCGTTCTTGAGAGCCTCCGCGGCAACTTTTTCAGCGGCCTGAGCATCGGCCAGCACCTTGTCAGCCAGTGGCTTGGCGTCGGTCAGCTTCTTGAGGTTGGCGGCATCGTCGGTGGCCTTCTTGACGGCCGCGTCCTTCGTGGCCGTCGCGGTCTTCAATGCTTCAGCGGCGGCGTTCGCTGCCGTCTCTGCCGCAGTAAACTCGGCCTTCGCGCGATCCGCCTTGGCCGGATTCTTGCGGTACGAGACCTGTGCCTGACCGGCCAGGTACATCACATAGGTTCCCACCGGAACGTTGGGAGGCACGAAGACGCGGAAGACTTCGTCGGTCTTCTCCTTTGCGATGGCCTTGTTCTCGACCTGAGTATTCGGCGGCTGGCCGACAAACGTCAGAGTGACCGGCTGATCAAAACCGTTGCGTCGCGTGACCTTCACCGGAACGAGAATCTGCCGGTTGTGATTGGCCTCCACGCGATGCACGTCCGTGGTGAGTTGGTACGGTGACGGTTCCTCGATGACGGAGAGCTCGATCGACTGGGCGACCCGCGCGTCGCCCGGCTGATTCGCGACGGCCGCGTTCCAGATCACGGTGCCGTATCGGACGGCATGAGCCACCTCGCGAGCGGCCGCATTCTTGGCGGCGTCCGCCTGTGCGACAGCAGCCTTCGTTTCGTTGACCTTGGCATCGGCGGCGGCTTTGGCATCGGCCACCGGCTTGTGAGCGGCAGCGGTCGCCGTCACCTTGGCCTCGGCGTCCACCACCTTCTTCTTCAGGGCCTCGTCGTCGGTCTTCGCGGCGAGTTCCGCCTGCGCGGCCTTCAGGGCTTCATTGGCCTTCGCCAAATCATCCGCTGGTTTGACGAGTGCCTTGTCTGCCGCAGCCTGAGCATCAACAGCCGCCTTGGCTGCCGCTTGAGCCGCCGTCAAAGTTTCCACGGCGACGGGATCGTCGATCCGCGCCTTGGCGACCAGCTTGATCGTGCCGGCCCACGCCGGAGCGTCTTCAGCCGACGAGAAGACAAGCACGCCACTCGATGGCGTGGCACCAAAGCTGATGTCGCGGCAGGTGACTCCCGGAGGCAGGCCCTCGGCGGAAACCGTGATCGGACCGACAAAGCCATCGCGCCGGAAGGCCATCACGTTGACGGGGAAATGATCGCCTCGACGCAGTGAGATTCCCGAAGGTGCCGCCAGACGCTGCCCCGGAGCCGCGAGGGCCGTCGCAATCGCAGCCACTCGAAAATCGGGAGACTCCCGTCGGATGACGAGTCGGTATTGCAGGCTCGCGTCGCCGCGCGTGCTGCCGTAACGATCGCGCAGCGTGAGGCGATAGCTTCCGTCGGCCGGTGCCACAAACTTCACGGCCGAGTCGTCGTTGACGGTGTCGAACAGATTGAGCAGCGGATTGGCGGGGTCGTCGTCGAGGGCACTGATTCGCGTCAGGACTTCCTCACCCTTCTCGTTCTTTTTCACCTGGTCCAGGACCACGACGGGGTCCGCTGCGGAGCCGGCTC
>JBBPIS010000202.1:0-12590 GCA_038040225.1 Planctomycetota bacterium | reverse complement strand
GCGATTTCCCGCGCGGCGTTCCAGCAGCTTGTCGCCCATCTGCCGGGTGTCCGCGGTGCCATCGACGCGATCCTGACGTCGCGCGGCCACCACGGATTGCCGAGTTCGCCCACGGACGATGAACACCAACCCGAAGCGTGAGCGAGGGCGATTCGTGACGACGCCCTCGCTCACGTTTCGGGTTGGTGCGCGATCGTGAATGGCCCGCTAGAACTGCACCCGGCTGAAGCGGTTCGTGGGGCCGCCGAAGAACCAGTTGAACATCAGGCGCAACTCGCCGTTGAACTGCCGATTATCGCCCGCACCCAGCGGCGTGGTATAGGCGAGCGTCAGCGACTTGTTCTCACCCATCATCGCAGTCAGGCCCACTACACCATTCAGGAGGTCAAGATTGCTGGCAACCGGGTTGATGATAATCTGGTTGGGGGTGACCAACCGATCGGTGTTGGTCAGCGACTTGTTGTAGTGCAGTTCGACAATCGGAGCGATGCGGGTGAACAACCGGTTCGAGTCCGGATTGTTGTACAGCCAGTAACCGGCGCCGACGCTGTAGTACAAGACCGTCATATCATTGAGCCGGCCGGCCGGTTGGAATCCGCCATCGCGGACCGCGTTTCCGTTCGCGTCGAAGTCGAACTGCAGAAACTGCTGCACGAACAGTTTGTCCGTCGGCGTATAAAGGCTCCCCGCGAAGGGGAGCAGGTGAACCGACTGGTTCTTGATGTTGACCAACGGCGGCAGACCCGGTGCGAGGAACACGTTGGTATCGCCTGCCGTCGGCAGGGTCAGTCCCAGCCCGACCGAAACCGCCAGTGTGTCGGAGGTGTAAAGCAACTGCTTCAGGTAGGCCGTCAAATTGCCGAACTCCGCGCTGTCGGTATCGTTGGGGGGAGTGTTTTGGTTGGGAATGAACAGATCGTTGGAGAGCGTCGAAGCGAACGGTGTCCGCACTTCGATGGAGGACATTCCACCGAAGAAGGTCTTCTCAATGCCAGGCGTTATTCGGTTGACGTTGACTCCATTCGCGAGCAGTGGCACGCCATCGAAATAACTGTAATTGAGGTACACCCGATCGCGCGGGATCGGGCTTGTGTTCTCGGCGATCTTCGACGTCCCGACGCCCCCACCAGGCGAGGGGAGACTGAATCGGTCATCATTGATCACGATGAACGGCAGACCGAAGGCATCGCCGATCATGTTCGGTGCAAAGTTACCCTGGCTCACGGCGGAGGTGCTCGCGGAGGCCGGGGGATTGAGCGGCTGCGCGGCACCATCAGCGACCTGGCCGTCTGGTGCGCGATCGCTGTTCGGTTGACCCGGCAGCGTGTTCAGCGGCTGCATTTTGAAAGCGGGTGGCGGCGGCTTGGGCGGTTCCTGCGCCCGGCAATCCCGAGTGTGGGACAGCACTGCCCCCAGGACAACCGCGGCGGTGAGCAACCTGGTCACTGTGCCTGCTCGAAGGATCCGACTGTGCTTTGCCACGGGGTGTCTCCGGAAAGTGGCCTCGCGAAAAGTGACACGGTCACTGATACAACTTTGCCACTCGGAAAAATCGGACGATCGGCGACGGAACGGGATCAAGACTTTAAATGGCAATGCAAACTGCGCCATCGGTGCATCGTTACTCCCCACTGGGAGCCGAGAGCGGCCGGAAAGTGTTGTTTCGGCAGAGTCCGCCGAATGTCACCAGCGTGTAGTCGCTGGCATCGAGACTGCTTATGATCTTTGACGACTTCACGAGTCGCCATCTGCCACTGTCCAAGGGGAGCAAGTTTCCGCAGATGGCGTCCCCTGAAGGTCACCGTTTCGAGGTCATGCTGCAGCTCTTGAGGCATCAGGAAGTCCCATGAACCACACGGAAAATCGCGGTCGTGAATTCGTGTCCCTGTTCTGCGTTACGGGAGCACGACGGCGGAATCAATCCGGCTGGCGCGGTGTGGTTCTGGGATTACTGGCCGTCTCAATACTTCAGTCATGGGACGTGACAACGGCGCGTGCGCAGCAAGGACGCGACGCCCGCGTGGTGCTGACGGCGGGTGGTCCGACGGCGGCGGTTCGATCGATTGCGTTCTCGGCCGATGCGCGGCGGTTATATGTGGCGGGGGCCGACAAGTCCGTGGAGATCTGGAGTTTGCCGGAAGCCCGCGGCGCGGCACCGGATCTCAAGCTGGTCAATCACGCGCGCTGGCCCATCGCCCGCCATGACCGCGGGCAAATCTGGACTCTGGCCGTCAACGACGCGCGCAGTCTGATTGCCTTTGGTGGGTATGGAGCCCAGTCCATCAGCGGTGACGTTTCGATCGCGGAATCCGTTCAGGGACGACAGCTCACCATTCTGCCACCGCCGCGCCCCAATGAGGATCCACAGCAGCGATTCGTCAGCGGGCACTTGCAGACGGTCAACTCGGTTTCGTTTTCTCCCAACGGCGAATGGCTGGCGTCGATGAGCCTCGACGGCGACCTGCGCCTGTGGTCCGTTGGAAACTGGAATTCTCAGCAGATCCTGCGCGCGGGCGAAAACCCCCTCTTGTCGAGTGTCTACGTGCAGTTCCTTTCGAACACGCAGTTCGTGGCGTCGACGACTCCGTCCGCAGACCCGGCCAAGCCGCAACCTCAGTTGACGATGTTCACCATTGGTCCCGATCGGCAAGTGACGACGGAAGTCCTCAAGTCGCCGCACAAGGTGCTGATCACGGCGCTGGGCCGCGATCCGAATTCCAAACGCTGGTATTCGGGAGATGCGAACGGTCAGCTCGGGATCTGGCAGGGAACCCAGAATTCACTGGTGAAGGAACCGTTTCGAAAGGTTCCCGTCCGAGCGATCTCTGCCAGCACGAACGGCTTGGTGCTGACTTTGCACTCACCGACGATGGCCGCCATTGCCTCCGGGAAGAGTGAACTCGCCTACGCCGAACTCCAGCAGGCAACGGAAACGGACCTGACTCTGGTGGAACGCCGCGAATGGAATTTGACCGGTGAGACACTGGCCGCAGCGATCAGTGCCGATGGCAAGTATGCGGCGATGACACGTCCGGGTGAGGCGGCGGTCGAGGTGTTCTCGCTCGTGGACCTGAAGAACGATCGACGGCTCAAGCCCTTCACGACGCAGCGTCCGACGGTCCTGGCCGGCTCCGGGGCGACGGTTCAGCGAGTCCAGTTCGTCAAGGAGCCCGGTTCGCTGCTGGCCATCTCGACCAATGTCGCGGGCGAATGGACGCACGGCTTCAACCTGGCGACTGCGGAAGTGGTTCGCCCGAGCGCCTTGGGAGTTGTTCAACCCGCGCATGCGGCACCGGACTGGACGGCCAGCGTCGGCCCTTCGTTCGAGGGGCAGGAGCAAACCGTCGCGATCCAGACGAATGGGGTCGAGCGCGCCAAGATCACGCTGTCGCATCAGAAGCAGGGTCACTACGCCGCGCACGGCTGGCTCTTCGAGAAGGACAAGACGGTGCCGTCCGCCGTCGCGATCGGAACCCTGCGACAGAATGGGATTTTTGTGTACGACCTGCGCGCTGCGGGTCAGGCTCCACTGCTGCGCTACTATCGGGACCACACGAACGCGGTCAATTCTCTGAGTCAGTCCGCCGATGGGCGCTATCTGGCCACCAGTTCCCAGGATCAGACCATTCGAATCTGGAGTTTGGCCGGCCTGTTTGCCGAACCCGGCAACGTTCCGCGGCGAGTCGCCTGGGGAGGCGACTTCGTCATTCAAGACGGCAAGTTGGTCGTCACCTCTCTTCTTGAATTCGGCATCTTGAAGGGACGCCGCCTTCAGGACGGAGACCAGATCGTCAAGATCGCGCACGAGCAGGATGGTCGGCGCGTCGAACTCACGGAACCGTCGCAGATGTTGAAGGCCCTCGCCGAGCGGCCGTTGACGGAGTCGTTCGAGATGCACCCTTCTCGACCCGGTGCCAACGTGGCTCCGTTCATCGTGACGCCCGCCTGGGAACCGATGTCGACGCTATTCATCGATCGCCGTAACGAATGGGCCGCCTGGACTCCCGCCGGTTACTACAACGCGAGCGTGGATGGCGATGAACTGTTCGGATTCCAGATCAACCCGGCGAGCCGTGGCGGAGACCCGCAATTCCTGCGCGCCGAACAACTGCGCGAGGATTTCGAACGTCCCGACCTGATGCAGAAACTGTTCGCCTTGGGTTCGTTTGACGACGCGGCCAAGGCTGTCGCGATCACTCCGAAGAATCCCGGAGCCATCGTGGCTCAAATGCCGCGCGTGCAGATCAATGCTCCGGCGTCGATGACCAGTTTCCCGTTGGGGACGGAAGTCGCCATCTCGGTGGATGTGAACTACCAGGGTCGTCCTGCGGAAGAATTCCGCGTCGAAGCCTGGGTCAATGGTTCCAAGCTGGGCGCTCCGGCCTCCTCGGTCGTCGCGGGCGTCGGTCGACAGACTTGGACCATCACTCCCTCGCCGGGAGAATATCAGGCACTCGTCAAGGTGACCTCGCTCGGGCCGACACTGACGGCCGGTCTGTATTCCGATGCGCAAATGCCGTTCGTGGTCACGGGGCAGCCGCAGGTCCGAACGATCCACGTCCTGGCGGTCGGCGCGAACAACTATCAGGGCAGTCTGCGATTGAACTTCTGCATCAGCGACGCTCGGGATTTCGTAAAGCTGATCGGCGACGGCGCGGGACCGCACTACCGGATGGGACTGGTGAAAGTCGTGGTGGATGATGCGTCCGCTGGGGCCAACCGGTTCGAGAAGAGTGCCTTCCAAGCCGAGATCACGGCCTTTGCCAGCCAGATCAAGCGGACCCAATTGCAATCCCACGACATCGTCATGATTTTTGTGGCCGGCCACGGTGAGGTGGTCGGCAAGGAGTTCTACTTTGTCCCTCCGATTACCGAGATCAAGAACCTGGCTCAACTGGCCGTGATTCAAAGGCACTCGATTCCCTGGTCGGCCTTCCGCGGATTCGTGGAGGAGATTCCGAGTTGCGGCAAGGCGTTCTTTCTGGACACCTGTTACTCGGGGAACATTGCCGGATTGGAATCCGAAAAGGCCCGGTTGCGACCGCTCAAGAACCTCAACACCGTCGTGTTTGCCGCGACATCGGACGATAGGAGGCGCGCGAGGACGAATTGAGCAAACACGGCCGGTTTACCGCATTCCTGTTGGAGGGGTTGGGCGGACGCGCCGACGGAAGCGCCGTGACTCCGGAACTCGCCGGACTCCCCCCCGCCGAACCGGATGGCCGAGTCAGTTTGCTGGAGACAATGGGCTACGTTTCGCGCCGCGTGTACGAGAAGTGGCGCGATCAACAACCCAGGTATTCTCCCGTGTCACTGATCCGCTTCCTGAACGATCCGATCATCGACGTCCGAACGGCAACTCCCTCACAGGACGGAAAGTAAGGATCGGCGCATCATCACCCGTCGGGATCGATCTTGTTGCCACCAGCCAACAGCCACACAAGGATTGGCAGAACAATGGGGGCAGAATGATGAGGAAACAGAATTCGTCTTCTTTCTTTATCGTTCTGCCTTCATTGTTCTGCTCGTCGGTTTCGTTTTCAGCCAGTTGTTGAATTGCCAATCCCACGGGAGACCCATATGCAGTCGGAACCGCAGCCGTCTCCGGGCACCAGCAGGACCGTCTCGGAAGAGCAGGTTAGTTTGCCAACGATGTCGGAGGGGCAAGTCAGTCTCCCCACGATGTCGGATGAACAGGCCAGTCTGCGGACAATGTCGGACGTCCAAGCCGGTCTGCGGGCGACGACCGAAAGCGCATCGGGCCTTTCCGGGCGGTTTCAAATTCTGCGTCCGCACGCCAAGGGAGGACTGGGGCAGGTCTCGGTCGCCCTGGATCAGGAGCTGCATCGGGAAGTGGCGCTGAAGGAGATTCTGGTTCATCTCTCCGACGACACGAACGCCCGCGAACGGTTCGTGTTGGAGGCCGAGATCACCGGCGGACTCGAACACCCCGGCATCGTGCCGGTGTATGCACTCGGTCAGAGCGATGATGGTCGGCCGTACTATGCGATGCGGTTCATCAAGGGAGACAGCCTCAAGCAGTCGATCGAACAATTTCACAAGGCCGACAACCCGAACCTCAAGGATGAGGGCGCGCGGCAGTTGGCGTTGCGACAGCTTCTGGGGCGGTTCATCGTCGTCTGCAACGCGATGGACTACGCTCACAGCCGGGGCGTGCTGCATCGGGATTTGAAGCCGGGCAACATCATGGTCGGCCAGTACGGCGAGACGCTCGTCGTCGACTGGGGTCTGGCCAAGGCGTTGGGAAAGCGCGAGGTTGGGACCGATGCCACGCCATTGCGTCCGTCGTCCACGCTGAGCAGTTCGGTGCAGACGATGCAGGGCTCGGCGATCGGCACGCCGGCATATATGAGTCCCGAGCAGGCGGCCGGCAAGTTGGACGACCTCGGCCCGACAACCGATGTCTACAGCCTCGGAGCGACACTTTATCACCTGCTTTGCGGTCGCCCACCGTTCGAGAAGGAAAACCTCTTCGAGATTCTCCGCAAGGTGAGTCGCGGAGAGTTCCCCCGACCCCGAACGGTGCTGGCCTCTATTGCCCGCGGCTTGGAGGCGATCTGCCTGAAGGGGATGGCGCTGCGACCCGAGGATCGGTATCCGACGGCGCGCACGCTGGCCGATGACATCGAGCACTGGCTGGCGGATGAACCGATCAGCGCGGCGGTGGACACCCGTGCCGAGCGTTTCAGCCGTTGGCGTCGCAAGCACAAGGCCCAGGTTTTTGCGGGAATGGTTTCGCTGGCGCTGGTGACCGTCGTCTCCATCGTCGCGATGGGCTTCGTGAGTCTCTCGAACCAGCGGCTGAGCTTGGCAAATAACACGATCAACGAACAGAACACGGCGATCACCGGCAAGAACGAAGAACTCAAAACCACCAACACTCAACTCTCCGTCGCCCGGACCGAGGCGGTACGGAAGGGAGATGAAGCCCGTGAACTGGTCCGTGAAGCGAGTCGGTCCGACTTTGCGACCGCGCAGGCTCGACTGGCCGACGGCAAGTGGCGGGAAGCGATGGCGTATCTCGGCCGTGCGCTGCGATACGACTCCGACAACGTCAATGCCCGGGACGCGCTGTGGCTGACGTTACTCCACGGTCAACGAGACGCCCCGTCCCTGCCAGGACTTTCGTTGCGTCACGCCGACGCCGTGCTCAGCGCGAGTTTCAGTTTCGATGGCACGCGCGTGGTCACGGCGAGCCGAGACCAGACGGCCCGGATCTGGGATGTCCGAACCGGGCAGCCCCTCGGACCGCCGCTGCAACACACGGGTGCGGTCAACAGCGCGAGCTTCAGTCCGGATGGAACGCGGGTTGTGACGGTCAGCGGTGACACGACGGCGCGAATCTGGGATGCCAGAACGGGGGGCCTCATCGGATCACCACTGCCACACGAGGACGCCGTCTACGGCGCCAGCTTCAGCCCGGACGGCACGCGCATCGTCACGGCCAGCGGTGACGCGACGGCACGGATTTGGGACGCGCAAACGGCCCAGCCGATCGGACCGCCACTGAAGCATCAGGATGCCGTCTATGGAGCGAGCTTCAGCCCGGATGGCACGCGCGTCGTGACGGCAAGTGGTGACACGACGGCACGGATCTGGGACGCTCAAACGGGCCAATCGATCGGAGCCCCCATGAAGCATCAGGATGCCGTCTATGGCGCAAGCTTCAGTCCGGACGGCACGCGCGTCATCACGGCCAGCGGCGACACAACCGCGCGAATCTGGGACGCCGGCACGGGGCAACCGGTCAGCCCCCCGCTGAGCCACGGTCGTTCTGTCGGCAGCGCGCGCTTCGATCCCAGCGGGACGCGCGTGGTTACGGCGAGCGACGACAAGACGGCGCGGATCTGGGACGCTGGCTCTGGGCAGCCAATCGGTCCTCCGCTGAACCACGAAAGTTCCGTCGCCAGCGCGAGCTTCAGTCCCGACGGCACGCGCATCGTCACGGCGAGCGAAGACCTGACGGCGCGGATCTGGGATGCACAAACGGGGCAGCCCATCGGCTCCCCGCTGAATCACGAAGGGTCCATCGGCAGCGCGAGCTTCAGTCCCGACGGCACGTCGGTTGTCACGACGAGTGACGATCTGACGGCGGGAATCTGGGATGCGCAAACCGGGCAGCCGGTGGGACTGTTTCTGAAACACGAGGACGCGGTCTATGACGTGAGCTTCAGTCCGGACGGCGCGGGGGTGGTGACGGCGAGCGGCGACATGACGGCACGCCTCTGGGACGCACAGACCGGAGAACCAATCGGCTCGCCCTTGAAACACGAGCGTTCGGTCACCAGCGCCCGGTTCAGTTCCGATGGGAATCGCGTTGCCACGGCCAGCGACGACACCACGGCCCGTGTCTGGAATGCCCGGACGGGAGAAGCGATCTCACCGCCGCTGAATCACACCGGTGTCGTGGTCAGCGCGAGTTTCAGCCACGATGGCACGCGCGTCGTCACGGCCAGTCACGATTCGACGAGCCGGATCTGGGACGCCGAATCGGGACGGCTGATCGGGGCTCCGCTGAAGCACGAGAACTTTGTCTCGTCCGCATGTTTCAGCCCGGATGGCACGCGCGTGGTGACGGCGAGTCGGGACAAGACGGCGCGCCTCTGGGACGCCGCAACGGGGCGGCCGCTCGGACCACCGCTGTTGCATCAGGACGCCGTCTACTCCGTCAGTTTCAATCCGGACGGGACGCGTGTTGTCACGGCCAGTCGGGACACGACGGCACGCATCTGGGACGCCCAAACCGGGCAGCCGGTCGGATCGCCGCTGCCACATCCTGAGGCGGTCTACATCGCCAGCTTCAGTCGCGACGGCACGCGCATTATCACGGTCAGTGAGGACAAGACGGTGCGGATCTGGGACGCGCAAACGGGGCAGCCGGTGGGACCGCCGCTGACGCACGACAGCCGTGTCAACAGCGCCAGCTTCAGCCCGGACGGCACGCGCGTCGTCACAGCAAATGAAGACAAGACGGCGCGGATCTGGGACACGCGCACGGGGCAGCCGATCGGCCCGCCGCTCAGGCACGCGGGTTGGCTCAACGGGGCTGGCTTCAGTTCGGATGGCACTCGCATCATCACGGCGAATGAGGACAAGACGGCGCGGATCTGGGATGTGCGATCGCCGGAACGGCTCGACGGAACGGTGGCTGAATCTCTCATCGCATTCGCTGCCGGCGCGCGGCTCGACCAACGCCTCGGGACGCTGCAACTGCTCTCCACCGAACAGCGGCTCGCGTCGGCGCGCGACGTCCCCTCGTCGCTGGCCAACAACCCCGACTGGTTGGTCCTGGTCGAGATCTGTTTGGCACCGCGGCCGGAGTCCCGGATTCTGCCCCGATCGACGATGACTCGCCGTGAGGCGACCACACGTCTGATCCGCCTGCGCACCCCGGAGTCCGTCCGTGAAGCGATGATGGTCGACCCGGGACACCCGCTAATCCAGATCGCGTTGGCCGGACTCAAAGGCCATGCAGCGCAGGCCGAATTTCTGCGCGACTACGGCGTGAGTCGGCTCCCCGACGATGCGGCCGTTTGTCGCGAGGCGGCCGAAATGTTGCGAGCACAGGACGATATTCCGCGCGCCACTCGCGCCATCGAAAAGTCGCTCCGCCTGGAGCCGGATCATCCACGCGCAGTTTCCATCCTGCGAGATCTCCATGCCCGCTGAAGAAACACGCCTGCAACAGTCTCAACAACGCACCGCCAACTGGCATCGCTGGGGGCCCTACCTCTCGGAACGCCAGTGGGGAACCGTGCGCGAGGACTACTCGGAACACGGCGACAGTTGGAACTATTTCCCGCACGATCACGCGCGCAGCCGTGCGTATCGCTGGGGTGAAGACGGACTGCTGGGCATCTGTGACCGCGAGTGCCGCCTCTGCTTCGGCCTGGCACTGTGGAACGGCCGAGATCCGATTCTGAAAGAGCGCCTGTTCGGCCTGACGGGGCCGGAGGGGAACCACGGCGAAGACGTGAAAGAGGCCTACTTCTACCTCGACTCGACCCCCACGCACTCCTATATGAAGGCTCTGTACAAGTATCCGCAGACGGAGTACCCGTATGGCTGGCTGGTCGGGGAGAATGGTCGCCGTGGCAGGTTCGATCCCGAGTTTGAGTTGCCCGACACGGGTGCCTTCGAGAACAACCGTTACTTTGACGTCTTTGCCGAGTACGCCAAGGCGGCACCGGATGACCTGCTGATTCGCATCACGGTGGCGAACCGGGCCAGTGAGCCGGCCACCGTTCATGTGTTGCCCACGCTCTGGTTTCGGAACACCTGGTCATGGGGCTGTCTTCACGAGGGGTGCGAGCTTAAGCCCGTCATCGCCCTGCAAGACGACGATTCACTGATGACCGATCACGTCACGCTGGGTCGGTTTCGCTTCTGTTGCGAAGACCATCCGACGTCCGGCACTCCGACGATTCTCTTCACCGAAAACGAAACCAACGCCGCGCGCCTGTTTGGCGATGTCAGTGGCACGTCCCCGGTCAAGGATGCGTTTCACGACTACGTGATCTCGGGAAACACGGCTGCGGTGAGCACCAGGCGCCACGGAACAAAAGTGGCTCCCCATTACGTGTTCACCATTCCGGCTCAGGGTGAGGTGACGGTTCGATTGCGATTGACCGCCGAACAGCTCGCCGACGACCAGCCTTTCGGCGAGCGATTCGACCGCGTCTTCAGGGAGCGGATCTCGGAAGCGAATCAGTTCTATGCCGCCAAGCTGCCAACGACGGCGACCGCGGAAGAGCGGAATGTGGCTCGCCAAGCCTACGCGGGACTGCTCTGGAGCAAACAGTTTTATCACTATGCCATTGAACCGTGGCTGCAGGGTGATCCCGAACACCCCACCCCGCCGGACAGTCGTCGGCACGGCCGCAATCACGATTGGCCGCACCTGTTCAATCGCGACATCATCTCCATGCCCGACAAGTGGGAATACCCGTGGTACGCCGCGTGGGATCTCGCCTTCCACATGATTCCGATGGCGACCGTTGATCCCGAGTTCGCGAAGTCGCAATTGCTGCTGATGCTCCGCGAATGGTACATGCATCCCAACGGCCAGATCCCGGCGTACGAGTTCGGGTTTTCGGACGTCAACCCGCCCGTGCATGCCTGGGCCTGCTGGCGCGTCTACAAGATGACCGGGCCGCAGGATCGGCGCGATCGCGACTTTCTGGCCCGCGCCTTTCAAAAGTTGCTCATCAACTTCACCTGGTGGATCAACCGCAAGGACGTGACCGGAAAGCATCTGTTTTCCGGGGGGTTCCTCGGGCTGGACAACATCGGCGTGTTCGATCGTTCCAGGCCGTTGCCGTCGGGCGGACATTTGGAGCAGGCGGATGGAACGGCTTGGATGGCGTTCTATTGCACGACGATGCTGGCCATCGCCCTGGAACTGGCCGAGGAAGATCCTTCCTACGAAGACGTCGCCTCCAAATTCTTCGAGCATTTCGTTCATATCGCGGATGCGATGAATTGCCTCGGAGGCACGGGTCTGTGGGACGAAGTGGACGGCTTCTACTACGACCAACTCCAGACGAATGGTCAGTCGCATCGACTCCGAATTCGATCCATCGTCGGCATCATCCCCATGTTCGCGGTGGAGGTTCTCGAGGACGACGTGCTCCACAAGCTTCCCGGTTTCCGCAAACGCATGGATTGGTTCCTCAATCATCGGCAGGATCTGGCCAGGCAGATTTCCTATCTGGAAAAGGAGTGCTCCGATGGCAGCAAACACTCCCTCCGATTACTGGCGATTCCGTCACGGGAACGGTTGGAACGCGTCCTGCGCTACGTGCTCGACGAAAACGAGTTTCTCGCGCCCCACGGCGTACGGGCACTGTCCCGAATCCACGCCGACCGGCCGTACTCGTTCTGGTGCGGAGGCGAAGAACATCGCGTCGAATACGTTCCCGGTGAATCCTCCACGGGACTGTTCGGTGGGAACTCGAACTGGCGCGGCCCCATCTGGTTTCCCGTGAACTATCTCCTCGTGGAAGCCCTGGAGCGCTACCACCATTTCTACGGTGATTCATTCCGGGTGGAATGCCCGACCGGATCGGGACAGTGGCTGACGCTGCAGCAGGTCGCCCAGGAGTTGAGTCGCCGACTGGGCTCGCTGTTTCTGCCGGACGCGAACGGTCATCGTCCCTGTCATGGCGGAAGCCAGCCGTTTGCCGGTGACCCGCATTGGCGTGAGCTGGTGCTGTTCTACGAATACTTCCACGGCGACAACGGCCGCGGAGTCGGCGCCAGCCACCAGACCGGCTGGACCGCCCTCGTGACGCGACTGTTGGGGACACAGGCATCCGACGACGGCCACAACCTCGCTCACCGTCATGAACGTGCTTCGCTGGCCGAAACATCACCCGCCGTCGCACGCCTTGCCGCACCAGAATTGGCGACAGATTGAGTTCGGCTTACATCCTTCGCCCGGATCGATTCGACAACCCTCAGTGCTTCACCCGCTGCGCTCGTCGGATCAGCAAAGCGACTGTCGGCGGTTAGCTGATACATGATCGCAGGCAGGATGGCCTTGATGGGGAAAAAGGTGGACGGTGCTG
>JBBPIS010000201.1:0-12681 GCA_038040225.1 Planctomycetota bacterium | reverse complement strand
GAACGCGGCGACCTACAAGATCGACCCGGCTCGCATCGGCACGACGGGCGGTTCCGCCGGCGGACATCTCGCGCAGTTCCTCGCCGTCACAGCCAACGTTCCGCAGTTTGAGGGAACCGGCGGCAACCTGAACCAGTCGAGTGCCGTTGCGTGCGTCGTGAACGTCTACGGCCCGAGCGACTTCACCAAGTCCTACGGCAAAAGCGTGGACGCTCACGAAGTGTTGCCCCTCTGGTTCGGAGGCAACCTCGACACGAAGCGCGATCTCCACATCCAGGGCAGCCCGCTCTATTGGGTCACGCCGAACGCGGCCCCCACGCTCTGCATCCACGGCACCGAGGACAAGTACGTCGCCCACGAACAGGCGGTCTGGCTGATCGACAAGCTGAAGGCGGCAACCGTCGAGGCGGAACTCCTCACGCTTGAAGGAGCGGGCCACGGCTTCAAGGGAGCCGACGCCGAGAAGGCGGAGCAGACGCTGTTCGATTACTTCGACAAGCGGTTGAAGAAGTAGGAAGAATAGCAGTCGATCAGTCTCAAGCCTGCTTCCGTTCTTGTGCTCGGAGGATGAGCCAGGATGTGAGGAAGACGGCTCCTTGAACGAGCACCATCGCGACGGTGAGCCATGTCAGCCACATAGGCCAGCCGTAGGCCCACGGCTCGAAGAATGCTCGGGCAGTGGGATCCTGACGCATTGCGCTCAGCACGTGAACTCCAAAGACTGCGCCACCAAAGCCGTAGATGCCCAGACCGGCACCACCTATCGCCACGATGCCGCACGCCACGCCGCCCCACGCGAAACCACCGACCGCACAGCCTCCGATGGCCAGCAACAATCCGAGGGCCAGCCCTCCGCACGAGAACACGCCGAGAGACACTCCGCCCAGCGTCACCCCTCCGATGGCGATGCCTCCCGATGCGAAGACGCCGATTGCGATCTCGCCGATCGCGATGATTCCTTTCGCGACGCGAGCACGTCCGGTGGCCGGATCACTGCCAGATGCGACATGCACCAAGGGCAGACCAAACAGCGTGGCCTTGGATTTGTACTCTTGTCCGAACAGTCGGCGAAGGGTCAGTGGCGAGAGACCCTGCAGCAACTCGACCTGTGTCTTCACTTCGCTGGCCTGTTGATAGCGCTGCTCCGGCTCGCGTTCCAAGGCTCTCAGGACGACCTCGTCCAGGCGGACATCGATGGCCACCCGCTTCGACGGCGGAGCGAATCGGCCCATCGGAATTTCGCCCGTCAGCATTTCGTAGAACACGACGCCCAGAGAGTAAATGTCGGCGCGGTGATCGACACCGTGTGAGCCTTCCATTTGCTCGGGAGCCATGTACCGCAACGTCCCCATCACCTGATACTGACCGGTCAGATTGACGTCCGTTTGCCCGACCAGCTTCGCCAGACCAAAGTCCGCGATCCGCACGCGGCCCCGTTTGTCGAGCAAAATGTTCTCCGGCTTGATGTCGCGATGAACGATGCCGGCATCGTGAGCGAACTGCAGGGCGTCGCACATCTGAGGCACGATCGCCAGAGCCTGCTCGGACTTGAGACCCCCGGCCTGCAAAGCCTGTCGCAGGTTGACGCCATCCACGAACTCCATCACCAGATAGAACTGGCCATCGACCTGACCGAAGTCATGGACCGTGACGATGTGGGGATGGTTGAGGCTCGCCAGCGCCTTCGCCTCACGTGTGAATCGCTCGGAAAAACTGGGAGCATCGGCCAGTTCGCGCGGCAACACCTTCACGGCCACGACGCGGTCGAGATCCTTCTGACGCGCCTTGTACACCGCACCCATGCCGCCCCGGCCGAGTAATTCGAGGAACTCGAACTGGGGCAGCAGCACGTTTAGCTCTTCGATGGTTGCCGTCACAAAACTGTCGCCCGATCTCCCCGGTTTTGGCTTCACCTCATCCGTCAGCACCGTTGCGTCCGTGCCAAATCCCGCCGCCATGAGGCATTTCGGACACAACTGCTCGGCGATCTTGGCCGGCAGTTCCGCACCGCACTGAGGACATCGGGCATTCGTAGACATGAACTTGGCTCCCTGCGCTTCCCTTCAATCGGTCGAACATTGGCCGTCAGGGTGTTCTACCGGAAGGAGCCAAATTCGTAACGCGAGATTCAATGGCAACGAAGAATTGCCATCAGTCAGCCCAGCGCAGCGAACAGGTCGCGAATTTCCAGTTCGATGTCCTCCGGTTGCAGGACCGTGTGAGCGATCTCGGATCGCAGCAACTCCCGGTATCGCTGACGCATGCGGGACGCGGCCATCTTGACGGCAGCCTCGCTCATTCCCAGTTGCTCTGCCGCCTCCCCATAGACCGCCGCGCCGCCGTGAGCACCCGCGAGGAACGGCTTGAGTACCTCGAACTGCGCTTCCTTACCCGCCTCGCGAAACTCGGCCTTCAGGTCCAAGACGACCTGCTCCAACAGCGCGACCGCCCATTGCCGGTCGAACTGTTTCTCGGGCGTCTCATTGTCAACCTGTTCCAATGCGAGCCGCGATTCGCCGTCAGAAAAATCGAGCCGCCACAGGTCCGTCGCCAGGACGACTTGCCCACCACCACGCTTCAGGGCGTGAGCCTTCTCGCGTTCATTGGCCAGGAAGTTTTTCAGCGCCGTCAGCAGGAACGCCCGGAACCGACCGCGAGCCGGATCGGCCTGCGCGAAGAAGTCTCGTTCCAGCAACTGCCGAAAAAACTCCTGCGTGAGATCTTGTGCTTCATGCAGGTCGGACATTCGCCTCCGGACATAGCCGTACAACGGAAGCCAATACCGCCGACACAACTCCGACAACGCCTGAACCGCATCCGGCGAACCATGCTTCCCCGCCGAGACAACCAGGCTCCAGTGTGTGCTTGAGAAGTGATCCGCCACTTGAATCCAATCGAATGCCCTAACCGATAAGCCGCTGAAGAAGTAGCGGCCAAATAGACAGCAACAAAAACAGGTCATCGTGCCACTGCTTCGGAGTCATCGGAGAAGCAGTACGAGTGGCGAGCAAACTCTCGATCGGCACTGCTTGTCCCAAAGCGGCCAAGTAGTAGCACGTCCAATCAGATTCAACGCGCTGCAAGCCGGGCCACCCCGCCCTGACCTACGGAACTGTCTCGCTCATGAGCGAAGTGGCTGACTGCCTCCGCAACATGCTCGGGTTGTAGCCACAGAGGGCCGTGGGCAACTGGCGAGGGCTTCGCTCGCCAGTGCTCTTTGAAGACACTGGCAGCCCAAAGTCATCACGACAGGCACTGCCTGGTCAGAAGATGATTTGAAAACGTTCCTTGTGAAACACCGCACCATCCCAGGAAAACATCTTCAGATCGCGATGCGGTACGGAGTAGATCATCCACAGAGTGCAAGGCCCTTTTATGGCGGCATAGTCGTCGTTCGATGGGATTGCTTTTCCACGATTGTGCGAATGACCACAGCCACAAACCTTCACATCGGAACCTTGCAGTGACGCCACGGCTCGACCAATCACTACATCTCTGATTCGGAAAGAACTTGGCGTATTCTCCTCATGCGATGTCCCGACAAAGAATAAGACCGTAAACCTTCGGTATTCTCGCGCTAGCAACAGCCCCGAAGCCTCTCGCGGAGAGGCCGCTTTGATGTGCAGCATGAACTCTCGAAGCTGATCAACAGGAAGCACATACATATTCTGACTGCACTATGCGTAAGCTAGGCGGTTCATAATATCGCACGGCCGACAAGTGTCTGTCGCATGCGGCACATTAGGCAGTGACCACGCGGTAGCAGGTAGTCACTCCTCGCGAATTTGGTGCCCCGACGTGGGTCTGGCATATGCTATTAAGGCTATGGCAGACTAGCACCCGCAGAAGATCAGTTTGATAATCTCGAGGAAGAATCTTTTCTCTTCCGCCACGATAGACGTCAACGCTTGAATAATCCGTCCGAGATCGTCGATCCAGTCGCCACCGACAACATCACCTCCGTCGACCGAACCAGTGCCTTCTTGCGCTTGCTGTTTTCTCATTGCCGCGACGACTTCGTTGATGTCGGGATTACCTTGATGAGTCCCGCTACCTGGATTCCTTTGGGCCTCATCGATCGCAAGGTTGAAAAGTTTCAATACCAGCCCATTGAACTCGGGCTCGAACTTCTTAACAAAACCTTCCGTCGCATCTGCAAAAGCCAGCATAAGCCGGAGTTTTGCTGTCTCCAATTCCTTCCGAAGTCCATCCAATTCTGGCTGTTTTTTGTCGATGTCATTGATTTCGCTCACGATTAGACCTCCGATTAAATGTCAGTCCATCAGAACACAGTCACGTACGTGCATGTGGAGCGATTTAGCAGAAGACTCAGAAGTGAGTACGCAAGTCCTGTAGCCTTGCGCGAGATCGTACAACGTGTGCGATCATACATCTTTGGTCTATGCGCTCGTTGTTAGCCGGACAATGCGCTTGTCGCAAATAAAAGTCAAGCGTCATTCGACGACGATTATGGCATAGCAGGTGTGTACCTAATTCTTGTTGGAATCCGGAATCGCTGAGTTCAGTAGGATACATGAAGTATTTGTGACACACCATCTTTCCCGGAGTGTTACAAAGACTTCGCGGACTCTCTACAAAACTACCGCCGGGTGTTACTGGCGGTAATTTTGGGCCGACAGTCAATGTTGAATGCAATGGTGTGTGAGTCCTTCGCCCCTGGCACTCAAATTCTTCTCAACCAAACAACTCCAAGATTGGCCGTCCGTCGTCCATCAATCCGACCGGGCGGCCTTGGGTGTCGGGGAGTCTCAGTTCGTGGTCGATGCCGAGGGCGTGGTAGATCGTGGCGGCGAGGTCTTCGGGTTTGTAGGGCGGGGTCACGGCATAGGCCGCGTCTTTGTCGGTCTGGCCGAGGGCGATGCCGCCGCGGATGCCGGCTCCGGCGAGGACGGCGGGGAAGAGTGTGCTCCAGTGGTCGCGGCCCCAGTTGGCGTTCCCCTTCGGCGTGCGACCCATCTCACCGAGGCAGACGACGAGCGTTTCGTCGAGCAGTCCGCGCTCCTTGAGGTCCGTGAGTAGGGCCGACAGCGTTTGATCGAGGCCCGGAATCAGGTGGTTGCCGACATCCTTGCTGTTCGTGTGCGAGTCCCAACTGTAGCCATCGGGGGCATCCCAGTGGACCGTCACGTAGCGGACGCCCGCCTCAACGAGCCGCCGCGCCATCAGAGTCGACTGGCCGAACAGGTGGCGTCCGTACCGGTCGCGGATCGCAGCCGATTCCTGCTTGAGATCGAGGGCCTTCCGCGTCCGCTCGGACGTGACGAGTGAGAGTGCCCGCTGCTGGAAGCGGTCGTAGGCAGTCAACGCCTTCTCGCCCTCGAGCCGTCGCAACTGCTGCTCGAACTGCGCGAGCAGCGTTTGCCGCGCGTTGAGCCGATCCAGCGTCACGGCTTCCGGCGCGACGAGGCCGTCGATTTGAAAGGTCAACTCGGCGTCAGTGCAGGCACGGAAGTAGGGGTTGTCCTTCTTGTCGCGTTTCTCGATCGAGGTCGTGATCGGATCGTAGCCTCGCCCCAGCCAACCGGCGTACTCGCCCGGCCGCTTCAATTGCGTCGAGTACGACTGAATCTTGCCGAGGCTGTTGGGGAGGACGACGTAGCTGGGCAGGTTGCCGGAAACGGGAGACCTGCGGTCGGGGGTTTCGGCGGGGTCGGGAGACCCGTGCCGAACTACACGCTGATTCTGATCGAGGTACTCCACCACCGAACCGATTGACGGCCAGTCCTGGGGTGTGGCGTTGAAGCCCGCTCCGATGGGAATGTGCCAGCGCTTGCCGGTTTGAATGAAGTGCCCTCCCCCGCTGTGGTCGTTGAAGTCGTGAGACAGCGTCCGCACGACGGCGAATTGATCCGACATCGCAGCGCACTTGGGGAGCAGTTCACACATACGCAGGTCGGGCGTGCGGGACGCAATCGGTGAGAACGGCCCGCGAATCGTACTCGGAGCCAGCGGCTTCATGTCCCACGTCTCAAGCTGACTCGGCCCGCCAAACAGAAACAAAAAGATGACCGACTTCGCCCGCGGCTTGATCGGCGGAGAAGCCTCTTCCGCCTGAAGCAGCTTCGGCAGCGAAAGGCCGAACAGCCCTGCCCCTCCCGCCTGCAACAGCTCGCGCCGCGAAACGCCACCGCAGACCGAATGAGTTGGCCCGGAGAGGTTCAGCATAAAAGGGACTCCAATGTTGGTAGGCCGACGGAACAAAGCGGTCCGCCAGGGCTGGCCCACTTTCTTCTGCCGACTTCCAGTCGGCATCTGTGTCTGCCACCGGCTTCCAGCCGGTGAATATGAGACTCGAAACCCAGACCTTCTTCCAGCCGGACTTCAGCCGGCTGAAGTCCGGCAAGAAAGCCTCGGCTGTCCGTCCGGTTTTCCGACCGCTGACTCCTGATCTCTGACTTTTGTCCTCTGCCCTTCTCACACCTCCGGCAACACCCACGGCTTGCGGTACTCGGGGCGAGTCCTCAGCGCGTTGGCTTCCTTGTCGTTGACGAAGGTTTCGGTCTTCGCATCGAACACCAGTTTGCGACCGATTCGTGAAGCGACGTTGCCCATGTGGCAGAGCAGGCTCGACGGATGGCCCACTGTTTCCAGATCGGCATTGGGTCGCTTCCGACTCTTGATGCAATCGAGAAAGTTCTGGACATGGTCGGCTTCGTCGTTGCCGCCCGAGCCTTCGGCCAACACTGTGTTGCCGGGGCCATACGCCTTCCAACTGGTGTTGTCGAGAATCAGGGAGGCTTTGTCACCATAGATCGCGGCTCCTTCGGAACCGCCGAGGAAGCCATACGGTGCCCAGATGCGCATCTCGTAGGTCAGCAGCTTCGGAGTCTTGCTGCCGTACTCGTAGGTGACTTGCAGCGTGTCGGGCCATTCCTGCATGTCGTCGAAGTACCACTTGCCGCCGCCCGTGGAAACGGTTGTCGGCAGGGCCAGCGGTCCGTCCCCTTGTGTTTCAGAGGCAACGCTCAATGCCCAACTGGCGATGTCGAGACGATGCACGCCGTCGTTGCCGAGATCGCCCGTGCCGTAGTCGTAGAACCAGCGCCAGCGGCCATGAAAGCGGTTCGGGTTGAACGGTCGTTTCGGTGCCGGGCCGAGCCACATGTCGTAATCGACACCTTCCGGCGGTTCGCGATCCTTGGGGAAGCCGATGCTCCCCTGCTTGGCACTCTCCCATGCACGAGCGACCAGACAGCGACCCAGCGCACCGGTGCGAATGAAATCGAGGGCCGTTTGCATTCGCTCGGTCGTGCGCCCCTGAGTCCCCATCTGGATGACTCGGCCATGCTTTTTCATCGCGGCCACCATGCGCTGGCCTTCGACGATGTTGTGGCCATCGGGTTTCTCGACGTACACGTCCTTTCCGGACAGACATGCGAGGATTGTCGGGATTGCATGCCAATGATCGGGCGTGCCGACAACGATCGCGTCGAGACTCTTGTCGTCGATCAGCTTCCGAAAGTCGGCGACTGTTTGCGGCTTGGTCCCCTGATTCTTTTCGACCGCCGCGACGGCCTGTCCAAATTTGCCGGGGTCGAGGTCCGCCAGAGCGACCACCTCGCAGTTCTTGTTGCGCGAGAAGGTGTTCACGAGCGAGAAGGCTCGTCCACCCGTCCCGATACATCCGACACGAATGCGCTCACTTGCCACGGCTTTACCAGGCGGATCGGCTGCCAGCAGGGATGCGGCTCCGGCAACACTCAACGCGGACGAGGCCAAAAACTCACGACGCTGCATGATCGAGTCTCCTGTAGGATGGGCACTCCTGCCCGTCCGAGTTGGATGCCGAAGAGGACGGGCAGGAGTGCCCATCCTACACGCGATGTATCTTGCCAGAGTCGATGCAATTCAACCACGGAGGGCACTGATGTCACGGAACAAAAGCCTCGTCGTTCGGTTCGCTGGCGTTCTGAGACGGGCCAACCGAGAATGCTCTCCCTGACCGGTTTTCGATGAGACGAGCACCGATCAAATGTCCTGGCAAGGAGTCACCATGCAGAAGAGTTCCAAGGGACTGGTTGTCCTCTCGCTGCTCATCATTACGGTGGGCGTGGGATGGTTGCTGACGACGCTGGCCGTCGCCCCGGGAATCAACTGGGTGTTGACGCTGTCTCTGGGAATGATCGGCGTGCTGGCGTTTGTGGTCAGCGGTGGCGTCGACAAGGTGAGCGTCATCATCGGCCCGTTCTTTCTGATTGGCAGCGTCTTGTCGCTCTTGCACCAGGCGAAGTTATTGTCGCTCGATGTGGAGATTCCGATTTGCGTGATTGCGGTCGGTGTGTTGATGCTGGTGGCGCAACTTCGAGTGATCCCCCTCCCCAGTTGGTACATCCCACTGAAGGAGACTGACGAGTCGTGAGTTTGATTCCGTTCGTCTTCTCTCTGACTCCTGTTTCCTGATCGCTGACTCCGTCCTCATGCAATCCGCCACTGCCATCGTTGAGAGTTATCTGTCGGGAACTCGCGTCGATACGTTTCTCGCCCGCCATTTGAGGAGCTACACCGCGTGGCGGCTGCATCGTTTGGTGCGAGCGGGCCAGGTGACGGTCAATGGGACGGTGGCCGGTGCCGACCAGCGCGTCTTCACGGGAGAGAGTGTCTCGGTGAGGTTACTCGAACCGCCCGACAACCTGATGCCGGCTGAAGAGATCTCATTCGAGATCGTGTTCGAGGATCAGTGGCTGCTGATCGTGAACAAGCCAGCGGGGCTCATCATTCATCCGACGGGCAAGAATCCGTCGGGAACGCTGACCAACGCCGTGCAGCATCATCTCGACGGACAGTCCGACTATCCGGGGCAGAGAAAGCCCGGGATCGTGCATCGGCTCGACCGCGACACGAGCGGAGTCGTCGCCATCGCGAAGGACCATCTGTCGCTGCGACTTTTGTCGATTGAGTTTCAGCGCGAGCGGATTTCCAAGTCGTACATCGCGCTCGTTGATGGAATCATGGAAGACGACGAAGGAACCATTGACCTTCCGATCGGCCGGTCGTGTGGCGAGTCGAGTGCCCTGATGACGTGTCGAGCCGACGCACTCGACGCCAAGCCTTCCAAGACCAGCTACGAGGTGATCGAGCGTTACCCGCGCCATACGCTGGTCAAGGCGAAGCCTCGCACGGGACGGCTGCATCAAATCCGCGTCCACTTCGCGACGCTCGGCCATCCCGTTGTCGGTGACGATTTCTACGCAGTGCGCGGCGAACTGAAGCCGGAACGCATCTCGAACGCGCCACCCAACTCTCCCTTCATCAGTCGCCAGGCCCTCCACGCCGCCGAGATCTCGTTCACTCACCCGATGACGAACGAATGGCAAACCTTCACCGCATCGCTGCCCAATGACATGGAGCAAGCGATCGAAACGGTGCGCAGGTTGTAGTCACGTCTTCGGGCGTCGCCTCACCCCGCCATCGCACTCGTCGCGCGGAAGCCCACCACGTCGCCGACCGCTTTGATGTGCGAGGCCCATGTTCCACCATCGGCATCGCACCACACGCGGCCTCGTTCGTCGAGGCCCACTCCCGCCGCTTCGAGGTTAAGTCTGTCGGTCTCCCCGACCCGGCCCACACACACGAGGACCGCCTCCGCGACGAAGACCTTGCCGTTCGCCAACCGCACCGCCGCGCGATCGTCGGCCCGCGTCTCGACGCCGATCACTTCATCGCCCAGCCGAAACGCGATGTCGAGCGACTGCATCTCGAACAACCGCGCGTCGTCCATCAATCCGCCGCACACATCGAAGACGTTGGCCTGCTCGTCGATCACCGTCACGTCCACGCCGAGCGATCCGAGCAGCAGCGCGTAGTCCAGGCCGGTCTCTCCCGCGCCGACGACGATCATCGACCGAGGCAGCTCATCGAGCTTGAGCAATGACTGGACATCCACAACAAACCGACCATCGAATCGAATATGTCCAGGCCGCGCCGATTTCGTGCCGCAGGCGACAAGCACGTTGTCCGCCTGAATCGAGATCACGTCACCGCCACTCCGCACTTCGACCGTGTTCGCCGCGACAAACCGCACGTCGCCCGAGCACACGTCGATCCCAAGACACTCCAACTCCGCCCGATCCGCCACTCGCTGACAGCGTCCCATGCGATCGACCTCGCTGCGAAGTTCGCTCATCGATGTCGAGCCGAACTTCGCGAGGTTGTTCACCGCCTGACGCAGCACTTCGATCGAAGCGGTTTCCTCCGAGACGGCGTTCGTTTCGACCAGCGCGACACGCAGGCCCTGCCGCGCCGAGGCAATCGCCCCGTCGATGGCTTCGCGTCCGTTTCCGATCACCAGCAGTTCGTAGTTCATGGTTGCCGCTCCCTCTTCCCTGACCGTCAAAGCTTGTCAGGAAAGGGATCGGCCGGCGCGAAGCTGCTCCGATACCGAAGACACTGCTGATCGGCGAAACCTGCCGGATGAGAGGCGACCGTGCGGGTCGTGCCGGTTGTAAGCGTCCTGGGATCGGACCAGCAATCAGCGTTTTCTCGTGGCGGATGCTGCCAGCATCCGAGCCGACGCTGGCAGCGTCGCCCACGACCGTTATTGCCGTGCCTGACCCCGGCTTCCACCGCTCGACGGTACTCAGCAACTCTCAGGAGACAACGGCCCGCCGGAAGGGAGTAGCGGTTGCAGCGGGCAGCCGTCGCATTTCGGTTCGCGTCCGCAGTGGCTCTCGCCGACTTTGGTGAGCAGTCGCGAGAACTCGCGCGGATCGATATCGGCCTGGCTGAGGCCGCGCACGAAGAACGATTGCGCCTCGTCGTCTTCGAGGGGCAGGTCGAGCCATCCGTGACGAACGGCGACCCGCAGCGCGGTGCGATCAACCGGGAAGACCTTCTGTTGAGCGGCGAAGAGGAGCAGTTCGTCCACCGTGGCCGGGCCGAGTCCCCGGATGGCTCGCAACGATTCGCGATAGAACTCGACGCCGCGCGGCCATTCTGGCGAGAGCACCTCGCCAAACTGATCGAGCCACCACGCGGCGACCGCTCGCACGACGGATGCCTTTTGAGGACCGCGAGGAATCGGCGCGAGGACTTCCGCCAGTTGTCCCGCCGGGGTCAGAGTTGCGTCGGTGGGAGACGCCAATGCCGAGGACTTCAGCAACGCTGCCAGAGCCTCATTCGCGCGGTGGTCGCTCGGGACTCCGAACAGCACACGCAGGAAGAGTTCCCACATCGAGTCGGCCGACGGCAGTTCGGCCCGTCCATACGCGGCCCTCAATCGTTCGGCGGCCTGCTCAAGTCTGGAGACATCTGACATTCGGAAAGCTTTCTGGCAGAGTTCGACCGGTGTCGTGTAGACTTCGCCCGCCTGACATTGAGGGTCAGTCAAGGTTCACGTTTAGCCGCAACGACAACGGCGTGCGAGCCATTGGGGTTCGATGTCGATTGCTCCCACGCCGTTGGCGTCGGGGCTAAACGGAAGCATTGCACGTCCGGAAAAGTAAGAAGGAGCTTCGTCGTGAACTTCATCCGTCGCCAACCGTGGGATCCGTCGCTGCACAGGCTGACGGAGGAAAGCGTCTATCGCAACCGTGGCCTGCATCGCCGCGAGTTTCTCGCATCGCTGGGGCTCGGTTCGGCCGGGCTGTTGCTCGGCGGATCGCTTCCCGGTTGCCAGCACAAACCCGACGAGAAGAAGCTCAAGGCCGCGGCCGACGTCGAAATCCCGAAGGCGTCGAAGGAACTCTATCCGGCGATGCGGAACCCGGCGTTCGAATACGGCCGCGATGAGACCGACAGACAGGCCGCCGCCATCTACACGAACTTCTATGAGTTCTCGACGAGCAAGCAGACGTATTTGCACGTCGATGACTTCCAGCCGACTCCGTGGGAGGTCACGGTGGACGGACTCTGTGCCAAACCGACGACCTTCGATCTGGACGACCTGCATTCGAAGTTCGACCTCGAAGAGCGGGCCTATCGCCATCGCTGCGTCGAGACGTGGGCGATGTGTGTCCCGTGGACCGGCTTCCCGCTGGCGAAGCTGATCGACATGGTCGAGCCGGCCGCCGAGGCGAAGTTCGTCAAGTTCGACTCCTTCGAGCGTCCGACCGAAGCGCCGAACATGGCCGACAAAAATTTCCCCTGGCCTTACACCGAGGGCCTGACGTTGGCCGAAGCCACGAATGAACTCGCGTTCCTCGCCACCGGCATCTACGGCGAGCCGCTGCCCAAACAGCACGGTGCACCGGTGCGACTGGTCCTGCCGTGGAAGTACGGCTTCAAGAGCAGCAAGTCGATCGTCCGCATCACGCTCACGGGAAAGCAGCCGCCGACATTCTGGAACATCGTCAACCCGCGCGAGTATGGGTTTGAGGCGAACGTCGAACCTGAAGTCTCTCACCCCCGCTGGAGCCAGTCCTCCGAATGGATGCTCGGCACGCGAGAGCGCTTCCCAACGGTCAAGTTCAACGGCTACGGCGAGTACGTGGCGAAGCTGTACGGTTGACTCATGTCTAGTCCCCTCGCCCCCGTCTTCGGCGGTGAGGATGAGAGGGCATCCTCTTCTGTTGGTGCGACCACGCTTTGAGAGTTGTCAGCCGATGGACAGCACCGCCGCTAGCGCTTTCGCGATCTCATCCATCAGCGTCGCCGACAGTTGACCGATCTGCTTGACGAACCGTTGCTGCGAGACAGAACGAATCTGAAACGCATCTGCGGCGG
>JBBPIS010000200.1:0-12723 GCA_038040225.1 Planctomycetota bacterium | reverse complement strand
GTTCTCTTCCGATAGGGCCGGCCAGGGTCTGCTGATCCAGGTGACTACTGAAATCGATGGATTGATTGATCGTGCGATCAGGCGGAGGGGATTGCAGCAGCATGGAGAAGCTCCCATTCAAGACCAGAAAAGTCACAAACGACGGGAATTACTGGTTCGACGCATCCGCGGACCGACGGCATCGACGCCGCAGCCGTCAGCACGTCCCATGAACCATAATTGAGAGTAGGGCGAGCTTCGGTGCCTCACAGAAAGAGATTCGCATCGGGCCACACTTTTCGTCGACAAGTTCGGAAGTGGCGGGTGATGCGGGCGACAGCGGTTCGTGCGATCAAACCCGGACTCGACGATCTTTCTCAACGAGCGTGGCATAACGGCAACAACGGTTGTCGCGTTGAATTCGGGCAATCTCCTTGAGGCGGCTGGAAAACATTTGAATTCCGCCGCGAGGCGTTTTGACATCTTCGATTCACGACCTAGGTTTCGGAAACGCGACGAACCGGGGAACGCGCGGGCGGCGAAGGGCGGCCTGACAAACTTTTCTCCACGGCGTTGCCAAACCAAAAAAGGTCAACCAATGTCGAGAATCCTGGTCGTCGATGATTCTCCCGTCGAGCGGCGCGTCATGGGCGGCCTGCTCAGTACGAATTCGGATTGGACGGTCGAGTTTGCCGGCGACGGGGCCGAAGCACTGGATCGCTGCCTCGTGCAGGAACCGGATCTCGTCGTCACCGATTTCAACATGCCGACGATGGACGGCCTGCAGCTACTCAACAAACTCAGGCAGCGTCATCCGCGTGTGCCGGTGATCATCGCCACGGCCGCGGGCAGCGAAGAGCTGGCCGTGACGGCGCTCGAACAGGGAGCGGCCAGCTACGTGCCGAAGATTCTGCTGGCGCGCGACCTCAATCGCGTCGTCGATACGGTGCTCACCGCCAGTCAGGATCGACGACAAAACGACACCATCCTGACGGCCCTCGTCTGCCAGGAACTGCGGTTTTCGTTTCCGAGCGACCGACGCCTGGTCCGCGCAGCCGTCGGCGCCCTGCAAGACTTCGGCCTGCGATTCGGCATCTTCACCGATCGCGAGCGGACGAGAGTCGGCGTCGGTTTGGAAGAGGCTCTGCTGAACGCGATCATTCACGGCAACCTGGAAGTCAGCTCGAAACTGCGAGACCTGGACGACGGTTCCTTTGAGAAGCTGATCGCGTTGCGAGTCGGCAAGTCGCCGTACAAGGATCGTCGAGTCGAAGTCATCGCGAAGTTCTCGCCGGAGGAGGCCGAGTTCTCCATCCGCGACGAAGGCCCCGGCTTCGATGTGAGCAAGCTGCCCGATCCGACGGATCCCGAGAACATGGCCCGGGCGCACGGGCGCGGCGTTCTGTTGATGAGAACATTCATGGACGAAGTCACGCACAACGAAACCGGCAATCAGGTCACACTCGTGAAGAGAAAGGCCGCCGTCGCAGTCGCCGCTCAGCACTGAGCCGATTCGGTTGGCGATTGCCCTCCCTACAAACGGCCGTGCGGCGGGATTCGAAAGAGTCTCGCCGCACTTTGCATTTCGGCGGCTGCTGGAACTGACCGAAGGATGTCGATAACAGACGTGAGCGTTTCGGCAGAATTTGCCGGTTGGACGCGATCACTTCCCCGACGGCCTGACGGTGACATCTTGATTCGAGCAGCAGCCAATTCCAAAACAGCAACGGTCTCCATCACGCTCTGTCTTCTGAGCGTCGCAATTTGGAGCAGCAACGGACTTGCGGCGGACATCCTGATCGGAGACGAAGCCGATCCGGTGGCGAAGGCCATCGAGCGGGTGATGATCGCGGACCTGAAGCGGCACTGTGCGACTCTGGCCAGCGATGCGCTTGAAGGTCGCGAGGCGGGAGCCAACGGCGGCAAGGCGGCCTGTGCCTACCTGCAGAGCGAACTGCGAAAGGTCTCGGGAATCTCGCCCGCCGGGACGAGCGGCTGGTTGCAGGAATTCGCCCCTGACTACCGCAACGTCCTGGCGGTGCTGCCGGGTTCGGACCCGGAGTTGAGCAGGGAAGTGATCGTGATCGGGGCGCACTACGATCACGTCGGGCGAGGCAACCAGACGAACAGCTATGGCCCGTTCGGCCACATCCACAACGGAGCCGATGACAACGCCAGCGGCACGGCGGCGCTGCTCGAACTGATCGACGCATTCACTTCGCTGGCACCCGCTCCCCGGCGGACGCTGCTGTTCGCGTTCTGGGATGCCGAGGAGGTCGGGTTGCTCGGCTCAAAGCACTGGGTCAGTCATCCGACGCGCCCGCTCACCGATCTGCGGCTGGTCTTGAACGTCGACATGCTCGGTCGCCTCCGCGAAGGCAAGTTGACGGTCATGGGCTGGCGTTCGGCGGCGGGCCTGCGGGCGAGACTGACGGCCGTCAATCCGCTGGGCGATCTGCACTACCTCTACACGCCGACCGTGATCGCCGACAGCGATCACTATCCGTTCTATGAGGCGGGCATTCCGAGCATTCACTTCGACTCGGGCAAGCACGAGGACTATCACCGCCCGTCGGACGATGCGGACAAACTCAACTATCCCGGGATTCAGCGACTGTCAGAGATGGTGTTTCGCCTCGCCCTGACTGCGGCGAACGAACCGACTCTGCCAAAGTTTCGCCGCGAGGCATTGACCGAACCGCCGCCCAGTTGGATGTCGCCGAAAGCGGCCGAGCCACCGCCGCTCCGGCTGGGTGTGGCCTTCGATCCGAAGGAGTCTCGAAACGGCGTCGCCCTCGTGACGCAGATCGCTCCCGGCTCGCCGGCTCAACGTGCCGGAATCCGTCTGGGCGATCGCTTCGATCGGTTGGCGCACTGGTCGGGCGGTCAGGTCGATGACCTGCGAACAATCATCCAAACGGCGAAGAGTCCGCTGGCGCTCCGGCTCCAGCGGCCGGGCCACACGGATCCGATCGACCTCAACGTCGAACTGCGCGGCGAGCCGGTGCGACTCGGAATTGCCTGGCAGACCGACGCGGCTCTGCCCGACTCGCTGGTCATCGTTCGGGTCGTCCCCGACTCACCCGCCGATCGCGCCGGGTTGAAGATCGGAGACGTTCTGATGTCTTACGCCGGTCGGGCGATCACGTCCGACGAGGAGTTTCGACTCCGGTTGCTGTCCGATCCGGGACCGCTGTCACTTCCCATTGAGCGCAACGGCCGGCCCCTCGATGTGTCCGTCGAGTTGTATGAGCCAAAGACCCCACTCCCCTGAATTCTGCGGCAATCCGAAACGCATCCATGAGCCCGCTTGCCTCGACAAGCAGCCACTGCCGTCCGTTGCGTATGACAACCGCCATCGTCGCGAAATCTCTCCGACTCGAAATGCGGTCGCTGTTGTGCCTGTCATGCACTGGCCGAAAAGAGTGGCAATGCCCGCGATGCCGCATCGCCGAGTACCGGCGGAGAATGCCGATGCTCGTGCCTGCGGTCCGTACATTCCTCACCCGACCTTTTCGCGTTTGCTGGTCAATACGGATCACATCAATCCGTGGAAGACCAGCGGTGTAAATTGCCGATGTGCTGGAGACGAGCAGAGTGCCTCAATGAACTGCCCGAGACCGCGCTTGCATCTGTGACGACTTACTGTTGAAGATCGCTCTCCGACACTTCCAGGAGGAATTGTGCGTCGATTTCCAAGACCGCCTCTGCCGTGTATCTGGCTGGCCGCCATCGCCGCGACTGCCACCAGCCTCTGTTCGTCAAACTCGTTCGCCGAACCCTCGACTGCGGCACCGCGAGTGGCTGCCACAACGGCAAACCAAGCCGCCACAACCGCTCCCACGACGCCTCCAGCCGATCCCCTGCTGGAGCAGATCGATCAGGCCATCGAGGTCACCAGCAAACGCCATCTCACGGCGAATGTTCATTCGCCGTGGCAGATCTTCCACGGCATCCTCGCGATGAAGCGGGACTTTCAACTGAAGCTCGGTGAAGAGAAGGTCAACGCGCTGCAATGGATCGCCACCAGCGAGCCGCGGTTCGACAATCAGCCGCTGCTGTTGAAGACGGCTCACGGCGGCAAGTTCCACCCGTTCACCAGGCCCTGGGCATTTGAAGGCCATCCGTCGCAGTTCCTCGCGCTGATGTCGCAGTCCGATCTGCCGGTCGACTACTCCTTCAAGGTCGGTGACGAGAAGATCACGGTCGCCGACATGGTTCAGAACACGATGAAGGAAGTGAACTCTCAGGAGGAGGTCACCTGGGTTCTGTGGGCTCTGCAACATTACCTCAAGCCCGACACCCAATGGGTGAATCAGCACGGCGAAGCGTGGAGCATCGAGAAACTCGTCCAGATTGAGACGGCTGCGCCGGTGGTCGGTGCCGCGTGTGGAGGCAATCACCGTCTGTTCGCACTCACGCGGACTCGGGACAAGCACTTGCAGCTTGGAGGAAAGCTGAACGGCATCTGGGCGCAGGCGGACCTCAAAATCAGACAGCACGTCGAGTTGGCTCGACAGCTCCAAAATTCGGACGGATCGTTCTCGGCCAAGTTCTATCAGGCACCGGGTGTCACAAACGACCTCAACGAACGCTTCAACACCACCGGACACACGATGGAATTTCTGTCGATCGGACTGCCGAACAATCGACTGAATGAGCCCTGGGTCCGAAACGCCGTATCGGTGCTGGCTCGTGAGTTGGTGCAGTTCCGAGCACGCCCGATTGACTGCGGTCCGCTGTACCATTCGCTGAACTCATTGATGATCTACCGCGAACGATTGCGTGCCCCGATGCCGGCCGCTGTGGCTGCCAAGGCGGCCGAACCGGCGAAGGTGACACCGGCTCCAAAGCCCGAATCTGGATCGACTCCCCTCGTGACCACCCCGACACCGACAACGCTCAAGGACCGACTGGAATCCATCTCCTCTCCCGCCTTGACGGTTGTTCGGAAGCCGACCGAGATCCCGAATCCGGTGGGACCATCCGACAACATCTCGAAACCGGCTGCCAAGGGCACGCCCGGTGAGTCGGCTCCAAATGCTCTCACCCCCTCCGTGGGAACCGGATCGGCCGCGACCAATTCTGCCGCGACTAAGCCACCGACGTTGGTCCCTTACGTGACGATCCTCAAAACGATCGACCCCGGTCGCGTCGTCGAAATACGGCCGATCGAACATCCGATCCAAGTGGCTCAGCCGGGCCTGCTGCCCAATGTCGCCGCGACGCCCATCAAGGCCTTCGAGCTTCCGTTCAACGATCCGGATTCGTTTGACACAACATTCGGAACGTTGAAACCTCGCTTCGACAATCCCCCCGCCGCCAGTCGCGTGATCCCCACCAAACCGGGCGCACGGACGATCAGCATCGACACGCCTGCCCCACTGACATCGCCGGTTGGCAACGAGCCGGCCTCGGCCATCGCACCGGCCAACCGCGGAAAGTGAACGCGAACAAAACAGGCGCTCATTGCAACGCGGACAAGATCAGCTTGGGGAACAGTTGCTGCTGAACGGGATCGGCAAGAGCGATCCCGATCATGGTGTTCGCGGAATCAACCAGTGTCACTTCGCCGTGGCAGTCCGCGTCGGGAATGAACCCCCACGGAATCGGACGTCCCTGTCGAACCCGGACCACTTCCGCGGAATCGAGTCCGCGTTGAGGAAGCTCAGCCACCGCAGCCTGCGGCGTCATCAACACGTCGAGCAACGAAGTGGCGTTCAATGAGCCAAGCGGCACCGCATCCGCAACCGCGAACCGACCGATGGCCGTCCGGCGCAGAGCACTCATCACGGCACCGCACCCGAGTCGCTCGCCCATGTCGCGACCGATGGACCGCACGTAGGTGCCCGAACCGCACTCGATCTCCAATTCAAACTCGGGCGGCTCGAACCTGGAGATCTGGAGCGAGAAGACTTCCACGGGACGCGGCTGCAGTTCGACGACCTCTCCTCGACGAGCCAGTTTGTACGCCCGATGCCCCGCCACTTTCACGGCCGAGATCCGCGGCGGAGTTTGCTGAATCGTGCCCAGAAACCCGGGCAGTGTCTGCTCCAGCGACTGCCTCGTGACACCCGACCAATCGCCGCCATCGAACACTTCGCCGTCGGTGTCATCCGTGTCGCTGTGCTTGCCCAGCAGGAACCGGCCGACGTAGCGTTTGCGTCCCTGCTGTATTCGCGTGATCAGGCGAGTCGCCGTTCCCACGCACACGATCAGCACGCCGGTCGCCAGCGGATCAAGCGTCCCCGCATGCCCGGCCTTGTCAGGGCGAACGAGCTTCTGCACGTGATCGACCACCTGACGGGACGTCATTCCCATCGGCTTGTCCACATTCAGCAGACCGCACCAACTCATGAGGAACTCCCGTATTTGCGTGACTCACCGAGCGGCGAAGCGTGGTCGCGGCCAAAGTTTCGTTGGGAGCACCAAAAAAAGAAGCCCCTTTGGAGGGGCTGAGGGGTGACTAACCGGGCTCGAACCGGCGACATCCAGAACCACAATCTGGCGCTCTACCAACTGAGCTATAGCCACCATGAAGTCGGTGCGAGATTTTAGCGACCAGCACTTTCGATGCAAGCCCACCGTTGCCGCACCACACGCTTCCAGACACTTCATCGACGAAGTGGTTCGCGTGCCGGAGGGATTCACACGGCCAGTCACTTCGGGCGGCGACGCAGCTTGGAAAAGCTGATCCCCGGGAACGGAATCGTGTCGAAACTTTCAGTTGTCGAAGGTGCCGACTCGCTGGCCAACGCATCGAGCATCGACGCGGGGAGCGGTTCGTCGCGCAGCATCCTCGACGAAACACGGCGCTCGAGGACGGAGCGGAGCGGACCGTCTCGATGAAACGCCTCCTGCGGCAACGCGCCCAGAATCGACTGGACCAGACGCAGAAATGCCGGTTCGGTCAGCGGAGTTTCTGGAAGCTGGCCGAGGAAGGCCATTCTCAGACCGGCGGCCACCAAATGTTCCACCGGATGCGGTCCGGTACTCGGGTCGTAATCCATGCTCTCGGTGGCAAAGTCGCGTGCCCGCTCGACCTCAAACGCAAACTCAAACAACTCACGACTGCCCGCCAGATTGCCGATCAACAGGTCCGCCCAGCGATCGCAGCGGCGGCGCATCCGTTCGATCTCGGCCACGTGCTTCGACAATGAATCCGGCTGTTGCAACAGACGCGACATCACACCATGCCGGACCTGCAGCAGTCCGCTCACGGCGTTGCGGGCGATTCGCGAGAGATCGTCGCGTCCCGTTTGCTGATCGATTCCCAACAGCACCGTGGACCAGACGCGGGTCAACAACTCGCTGGTGAACAACTGAATCGACAGTTCGGCGAGTTGCCTCAATTCGGGATCGGTCTCGGCGGACCAGGCATCCAGTCGCGAGGTCCAATGCTTCTGCAATTCCCGCGTCTGCTGCCAGAAATCTCGCAGCGAATTCGACGACGGTTCGCAGCGGTCCTCGATGGCGCAGCGGCCAACGCGTGATGCGAGCAACGCGACCTCAACCAGCGACTTGACGGAGAGACCAGCTTCGACAGAGCGCATACGGACCTCGCGGCTTGGGGGTTTGGTGACCTGATCCCCCGCTAGGCAAACAGGGTGCCGGGAACGTGAAACCTCCCCACGGAGCGTCTGATCGAGCATTTCGTTGAGGGCGTCGCGCCAATTGTCAAAGTTCCCGAACATGGCCGCGTTGCCGGTTGGCAACGTCTCCACACCGAACGGCCACAAACGACAACGCGCGGCTCCACTTACTTGTCCTGCTTCTTGGAGGGCTTGGATTCTTCGTCCTTGGGGAGTTCGGGGGCCTTGATGGCGGCTTCGGCCTCGGCCTTCGTGAGTTCTCGCAACTTGATCTCCTTCAATCCCGAGACGGTCGAGTAACACGAGATACCCAGCGGGCGAGACAACTCCACCTCGTGGCGGATCGAGATCTTGCGGCCCTTCGTCTCGACGCCGACCACCTGTTTCTCATCAATCCATCCCATCAGCCCCTTCTCGGTGACACGCATCCGAATCTTGTACCAGCGGCCTTTCTGAAACGACTCGTAGCGGGCGGTCTCGTTAGTCGAGGCGTCCAAGTCATCGAGACTCGAGATCCCCACGACTCCACCGCCCCAACCACCGACGATGAAACTGCACGGGTCTTCCTTGATCGGGAATGTCAGCCCGCAGAAGAAGTCACTGCCGTCGATCCGCTGCGCCATCAGTGAGATTTCGTAGTTGATCTTTGGCAGGTCGCCACCGGTCCAGGTGACGCCGGTCATCTCCGAGCCCTGTTGCATCACGATCATTCCGTCCTTGACCGTCACTTCTCCCTCGCCTCCAAATTCGGAGCTCTTCCAGTTCTTCAGCGTCTTGCCGTCGAACAGTGGCTTCCATTCGGGAGTCTTCGCCGCCGGAGTCGCTTCGTCGGCCGCGAACGACACGCGAACGGCCTCCACGGTGGCGAGGCATCCTGCCACCACGGCCAGTGCGATCGCGACGCCTCGGGGAGACAGTGACCGCGCGACAGAACCAGCACGATTTGACGACCGTGTCGTTTTCAACATGACTTGAACTCCCAGAACAAGGTGACGAGAGGCGGATGTTGCGAGGAATCAACAGCGGCAGGATTACGTTTCGCCACGTCGCGTTCAAGTCGGAGCGACTCGAATCGTCGTCGGAATCGCTTCGTTCGCCGGCCGTTCGCCAATGCAGAGTCGCTGTCGCCAATTGATTGCGGCACGACGTCCGGACCATTGTGTAGAGTCCAACGGCCTGTCGGATCGTTCCGGATTTCGGTCATTGGAATTTGGGATTCGTTTGGGGTTTTGGATTTGAGGTTTGAGATTTCGCGTTGGTTGGGGTCTCGTCATCATGCTCACTCTCGCCGAGATGACACGCGAATCCGGTCCCTTCGCGCCTCCGAGCCGACTCACGGAGGCTCACGACTCGTTCCGCGAACGACTCGGCCTCGAGTCCGAAGTCCGGCGGCTCAGCCGCGAGCGAGCGCTCGCCCGATTCGAGAACCAACTGCTGAACGAGATTGTCCAGCGCGACGAGGCGTCCTCCGCCGCCGAAGCACTGCTCCGTCGCCTCGTGCCGCAACCGTCGCTGAACTTCGCGGCGCTGGTCGATGTCTCGCAAACGCCCTCCCGGTTGATCGCGTTTCGCGGACTGCCAATCTCGATGAGCGAGTCATTGACTGTCCCGAACCAAATCCTGGAACGGCTGCGAGTCGAACCGTGGCTCGTCGTGCGCGACTCAGCAGACACGTGTGACCTCGTCACGAGCCGGATCTCGTCGGACCACCGACAGTCGGGCGACGTGTGGCTCCTCGGGATCAAAGACGGTTCCGAGCTGGCAGCGGTGCTGGTCACGAACTCACTCTGGCCCGCCGCCGTGTCGCGCGACGAACAGCTTGATCTGCTGAGCCGGGTCGGTCGGTCACTGGCACGGCTCATCGTGAGGGATCGCGAACGAAAGCGACGCGACCACGAACTGCAAGCCTCGCGCGAGATGCTCACCCTGCGAACCATCGCGGATCGTGCCACCGATCGACCGCTGGAAACGCTCGGCGGGTTTGCGTGCCGGCTGCGTGAGGCCGTGGCGATGGACCGAGCCTCAATCTTCCTGCTGTCCCGCCGGACCAACGACGTGTCCACGCCGGTCGTGTCGAGTGGATCTCCCGTGCCCTCGTTCGTCGAGTCGACCTGGAAGCGTCACGAATCGAAGCTGGCGTGGCAGGCGATGACTCACCTGCACGGCGGCCTTCTCGATTCGTCGCGATTGCGCGCGATTGGCATCGACACGCTGGTTGGCTCGGCCGCCGCCTGGCCGATGATGCACGAGGAACGACTGCTCGGAGCGATCGTGCTGACACGGGCATCGAACGACTTGATGACCGACAGTCAGAGCCGCCTGCTCGAATGGAGTGCCGACCTGCTGGCCGACACGCTGCGCCGCGTGTTCAACGATGCCGCCATTCGACGACAGGCTCGGCACGACGGACTGACCGATCTCACGAATCGACGGACCTTCGACACGCTGCTGGCGGGTGAAGTCGACCGAGTCCGACTGGGACTGTCCTCGGAGTGCTCGCTGCTTCTCGCGGATTTAGACCGCTTCAAGTCGATCAACGACACGCACGGCCATCCCGCGGGAGACGAGGTGCTGCGCGTGGTGGCTCAACTGCTGCGGGAACACGTCGGCCGCATGCGAGCCGGCGAGCGAAGCGTGCTCGCCCGATACGGCGGAGAAGAGTTGGCCGTGCTGCTGCCGGGTGTCGGCCTGGCGGGGGCGCTGCGACTCGCCGAGGAGATTCGCCTGGCGGTCGAACAACGCGCGATCCCGTTTCAGACCAAGAGTCTGGGTGTGACGATCAGCATCGGCGTGGCGAGCTGTCCACGCCACGCGATGACTCCCGCCGACATCATCTCGGCCACCGATCAGGCTCTGTATCGCGCCAAGTCGGAAGGCCGCAATCGAGTCTGCCAGCCAGGCGATGCCTGACACAGGACGCGGACTTCCTGCTCGCGCCGCTCACTAACCTGAAGTGTCAGCTTGGGAACGAGCCGCCAATTCCTTTGTCTTGGGGCCTTCGTGGTTCCCCTTCGCCTTGATCCAGTCGGTGACGGGGTCTGACCATTCGTGGGACGCCTTTGGCCGAGCCGAACACGTCTGTACGATGCCGCAAGGTCGCCTCCCAGATTCCGCAGGTCGCCGCCACGATCCCGCAGGTTGCCTCCACGACAGTGCAGGGCGGCTCCGCGACAGCGCAGGTTGCCTCCGCGATTGCGCAGGTCGGGTCCGCGACAGCGCAGGTTGACGTCTCGCCTACCAAAAATCGGTCTCGCGAGCCGTTTTTTTCATCTCGCCGGCACAGGAAATCGTCTCGACAGCGCAGGTCGGGTTCTCGACAGCGCAGGTTGGGTCCGGGACAGCGCAGGTTGCCGTCTCGCCTGCCAAAAAATCGTCTCGGCAGCCGTTTTTGTCGTCTCCACAGCGCAGGAAATGATCTCCACAGCGCAGGAAACGATCTCAACACCCTAGGAAGCCTTGTTGCCACAAGGGGATACGAAAAATAACTGCCAGTCGCCCGGGCACACGGCCCCGACCGCCGTGAACGAGGCCGCCGCTCCCTAACCCGGACTTCAGCCGATCAGAGCAATTCGGATCGATCACTTGGGGAGGTCATTTCCAAACGGCGCATCCAGTTTGTTGACGCGGATGATCGGTCGCGGCGGAGATTCGGCTTTCGAGCCTAATTCGAACCGCCCCGTGAGGACGGCCGATTTCCCGACGAGCGATTGGGCCTTGGCGGGGAGGGCGGCATCCGAGGAGAGGTCGAGTGGCCAGGCGATGCCAGCGGCTTCAATCACCGTTTTTGGTGACTCCCCCGCCGCAGCGTCGCACGCACGAAGCTTGCCCAACACGGTCAGACTGGCTCCCTCCTTGTGAGTGCTGGCATTCCGCTCGGAAAGTCGCTCCACATCGACGATCCACCGCACGGGAACTTCCGTTCCAGCCACTCGCCGCAAAGTCCCGACGGCGGTGATCGGTTGCTTGTGATGTTCCTTCGCGAACGTGCGGCTGGCTTCGTCGGGCAGCTTCAGTTCCCAAGTCGTGCCCTCGAATCTGATCGTTGAGCCGGTCGTCTCACCGCCGATCGCGACCATCCCATGTCGCAGTTTTCCGTGGCATTCGATACGGATGGATGGCTCACCCTGGTTTGTGGCTGGCGGTTCGGACGCAAATGTCGAGACGCCGAAAGCGAGAAGCAGTCCGAAGGCAAGTCGCAACATGTCGAGTTCCATTCAGGAAAAGAAATCACCGATGACCGGGCTCATCGAAGTTTGGCGGGATCGACTCTCATGCGATTCTCAACCAATCGCCGACCGACGGGCTGCGGCGGGTTCGGAGTTGGATTGCCGTTGGACGGCGCGTTGTTGAGGAACGAAATATCGAGGACACCTCCCGGCACTCTGGCTGGAGCCGTGTAGCCCCACAGTCCCTTGAGGGCTGGCACGGGGCGTGCGTTCTCATAGAGCAGGTCTCGAACCTTCGTCATCTGAGCTCGATCCTGAGCGGGTGACGAAAACGTCTTGCCCCAGACCATGGCGGCGGCCCCCGCAACGTGCGGCGCGGCCATCGATGTTCCGTCGTACTTGTCGTACTGATTGTTTCGAGTGGTACTCACGATGCCAACGCCCGGCGCACCGATGTCAACGGTTCGCTTGCCGTAGTGTGTGAACGACCCGGGGGCATTGTTCACGTCGATCGCTCCCACGGTGATGACATTGGAATTGGGCAGGGCTGCGGGGTAATACGGAGCGGTGTCATTGTCGTTGCCGCCTCCACCCGTATTCCCAGCGGCGGCGACAAACAGGACGCCCCTCTGCTCCGCACGAGTCACCGCCTCCGCCAATTCGGGTGACGTATCGGGGCCAGCCCAACTGTTGCTGAGAACATGAGCACCGTTCGCGACCGCCCAGTCGATGCACTTCACCGCATCGGAGGTCGAACCGTTACCGTCCGGGCCGAGGAAGCGCATGGCCATGATCTGAGCCTTCCAACTGACTCCGACCACGCCGACACCATTGTTTCCGGCGCCGGCAATCGTCCCTGCGCAGTGGGTTCCGTGGTTCTGTTCATCCATCGGATCATCGTCATCATCGTAGAAGTCGTAACCGTATCGGCCATTTTTCGACCACATGTTGGCCTTGAGATCCGGGTGGTTGTAATCGACCCCGGT
>JBBPIS010000199.1:0-12810 GCA_038040225.1 Planctomycetota bacterium | reverse complement strand
GTTGGCGGGCTCTTGGCGTGACCCCATGCCCGCCCGCAACCCCTTGAGATCGAAGCCTACCGTGCCGAAGGGCGTGTTTTTGCGCAGCCTTTGCAGGTATGCGACGCCTTCCGGCGAGACCACCCGCGGCTTGTCCGCCGACACTCCCGACGGCGACGGAATGTCGCCATTGTCCTGCTTGGAACTCGCAGTGGAATCTGTTTGAACGGGGGCGTTGGTGACAGGTGTCGGGGCGTCCGCCCGCGAGGTTGCCCCGATCCAGAACACGCACACGGCGATGGTGACTGTCATGAGATTCTTCATTGTTGTTTTCCTGATTGCAGCCATTTCACGGCGTCGGGGCTGCACATTAGAGAACGCCGAGGCCGTTCGGCGAAGCGAAGTTGGTTAACTCCGCAACGGTCGTCTTTCGCTCCGCAGAAGTACGTCCATTCGCAAAGAACCGATTATTCGAAGAAACAGGCAGGCAAGCTAACTACCCCACGAACAATTCACAGCCTCGGATCGAAAGACTGCAATGAACGAGGCAATGATGTGTCGCTTCGATGTCATTTGGTTGCGGATCCGGGGACGAGTTTCTCTCCCGTCGCTGGTGGCGTGAGCGTGGGCTCGCCCGCGAGGAGACCTCGCTTCACCAAAAAGCGATCGACGGCGTTGAGCGTCACTGTCCGCCAGGGATCCTTGTTGAAGAAGCCGTGACTTTGGCCGTCGGTGAGTTGCAGGTCCGTGGTGGTATTACCGATGCTCTTGAGTCTCGCGTGTGCGATGTCCCAGCCTTCTTTCCACTGATCCGCGGTGCCGAAAAACACGATCGCCGGGGCGAACTCCGGTTTCAGAAAACGCAGCACATCGACTTCAGTATCTTTCGAGTCATCCAGCGCGAAAGCGGGATTGAAGAGCAAATAGGCAACCACTCGAGTGTCGAAGTCTTTCGAGTCGGCGGAGTCATTGAGGCTGGGATTGATCGTGGCGAGCACGGCGATGTGTCCTCCCGCCGATCCGCCGCCGGTAATGATGCGCTGCGGATCGATGCCGAGTTCCTTCGACTGTTGTTTGAACCAGCGGATGGCGCTCTTGGCATCGGTGATGCAGACGCGCTTCCGGGTTTCGCCCGGCGGGAGCTGTTTGGCTTCTTGCGTGGTCAGCATCTGGTATTCCGCCGTGGCGCAGACGAGTCCGCGGCTGGCAAAGTAGGCACAGGCCACACGGAACTGCGCGAGCGTGCCGCCTCCCCATCCACCGCCGTGAAACAAAATCAGTCCTGGCACTTTCGCTTTCGCGGGATCGTGGTCGGGTGGGAAATAAATCTCCATCTGCCGAGGCTTCCCCGCAGAGTGCTTGTAGACGTAGGGCTTGCCCTGCGGTGTGTCGTCGGCAACCGACTGTCTGGCCTTCGCAGGCGGGGCGGGTTTCGCGTCGGCGGAGTTGTCCCCGGCATGCAATGCGATGCCCGGTGTGAGAATCAGTGCGACAAGAAGTCTGAAGGTGTGTTTCATGGAATCGTGAGAAGTAGGGAATGTTGATCGAAAAAGATTGATCGACTTCGTTCGCCGTCGGGACCGCCGTCACCGTGTCCGGTGCCGGGGATCCCCCGGACAGATCGTTGCGATACCAGAAGTGCCAGTTGTCCGTGGACCAGTACGGCGTAATCGCAGCATGGTAGTCTCGGTTGTGCGAGTCGGATAGAAAACAGCGAAAATCAGAATCACTCCACGCCGTTTCCAAGGGGACTCATTCCATGATTCGACGAACGAACGTTGCGGCGAGTGGCATCGCCGCTTTGCTGCTGGCACTGTCCACGACATTGCTTGCCCAACAGCCACCCTATGACGTCTTTCCTGCCGCTGACCCACCGTACTACCGCGTACGGTCTGAGGCTTCGACTCAGCCGGACGAACTCACCTTTCCAGTTAACTACACGATCTGGATTCCCAAAGACGTGAAGTCGCTGCGCGGCGTGATCGTGCATCAGCACGGGTGCGGCAAAGGCTCGTGCAAGTCGGGACTGACCGGCGCGTATGACTTGCATTGGCAGGCACTCGCGAAAAAGCATGACTGCGCGTTGCTGGCTCCGACCTACGAGCAGCCAGATAAGGCCGATTGCCAGATGTGGTGCGATCCGCGCAATGGCTCCAGCGCCGCGTTTCGCAAGTGCCTCGTTGATCTCGGCGCGAAGTCCGGTCATCCCGAGTTGACCGAGGTGCCGTGGACGCTGTGGGGACATAGCGGCGGCGGTCACTGGGCGGGAGGCATGGTGCTGCTCCATCCGGAGCGAGTCGCCGCCGCGTGGCTGCGTTCCGGTGTGCCGTTGCTGAAAGCGGACCCGGCGCAAACCACGATCAAGGCTCACACACTGCCCGACGCTTCGCTCAAGGTTCCCGTGATGTGCAATCTGGGTACGCAGGAAGGAGTCACCGTCAAGGACGGTCGATTCGCCGCCGTGTGGCCGGCCAAGGAAGCGTTCTTCAACGAGGTGCGTGCCAAGGGCGGTCTCATCAGCGTGGCAGTCGATCCGTTGTCGGCACACGAATGCGGCAACCAGCGCTACCTCGCGATCCCGTGGCTCGACGCTTGCCTGAGTGCTCGCTTGCCGAAAGCTGGCACCGGTCCGCTCAACGACATGCCGACCGACCAACCGTGGCTCGCTCCGATCACCGGCAGCGAAGCCGTCCCAGCCACAAGCTTCGTCGGCGATTCCATGAAAGCAGCCTGGCTCCCGAACGAAGCCGTGGCGAAAGTGTGGATGCAGTACGTCAAAGACACCGCCGTCATCGACACGACTCCGCCTCCCGCGCCGACGATCGTGCGGCTGAGCGGCAACGTGTTGAACTGGGAGGCCGACGCGGATGTCGAAAGCGGTCTGGCCAGCTTCATCATCGAGCGTGACGGCCAGTTCCTCGCCAACATCCCCGAACAAGGCAAGAACCCATTCGGCCGTCCCATCTTTCAGAATCTGCAATACAGCGACACCCCCACGCAACCGCTCGTACCTCTGCAATTCACCGACATGAAGGCAGATTCCAACAAGAAGCACATCTATCGCGTGATCACCGTCAACACGGTCGGACTGAAGTCACAGGCGAGCATGGATTCGGTCGCCCGCGGTGCTGACGTTTCAAAGTCATTAGCCGCAGGGCGCTAGCCCGGATGATTCACCACGGAAAACACGGAAAGTCACGGAAGGAAAGGCATGAAAGGACTTGCTCGCATGAAGCATATCCGTGTCGGTCTGCAATCGGACGCTGCACACCTCGTCGCAACTTTGCTTCTTTCCGTGAGCTTCCGTGTTTTCCGTGGTTGCCATGAATAATCCGGGCGAGCTCCGGTTGTTCTCCAAACGGAACCAGATGCTAGCGCGTTCTGGCTAATGGCGGTACATGCTCAACTGTCTCTAAAAGCAGAATGAACCATGAAGCACGCTCTGACATTGCTCATCTCCTTCCTGTTGATATCGATGACGGCGCTGCATGCCGCCGAGACGCCGAGGACCAGCGCGAAGCCGAATATCCTCGTCATCCTGGCGGACGATCTCGGTTACGGGGACGTGCAGTGCTACAACCGCGAGCGAGGGAAGATTTCGACGCCGCATCTCGACAAGCTCGCGTCACAGGGAATGCGTTTCACCGACGGGCATTCGTCGTCCGGAGTCTGCTCGCCGTCGAGGTATGCGTTGCTGACGGGGCGCTATCACTGGCGGACTCGGTTGCAGAGCGGCATCGTCGGGACGTGGGGCGAGCCGCTCATCGCGCCGGATCGCATGACCGTCGCCAGTCTCGCCAGACAACATGGCTATCGCACGGCGGCGGTCGGCAAGTGGCACCTCGGTTGGAACTGGCCGATCAAGCCCCAACAGAAGCAATTCCTGAACGGTCGAGGTTCCGCGACCGACGAGCATCGCGCCGCCTGGAAAGAGATCTTTTCGCAACCGATCGCCGGCGGTCCGACCACGCGCGGCTTCGACACCTACTTCGGCACCGACGTCCCGAACTGGCCGCCATACTGCTTCATCGAGAATGATCGCACCGTCGGCATTCCCTCCGAGTTCCTGCCGGACGCGTTGCTGGGGAACAACCAGGCCAGCACTCCCGGTCCCGCGCTGAAGGATTGGAAGCTCGAACCGACGCTCCCCGCGCTCGGTGACCGCGTCTGCCAGATCATCGCCGAGAACGCCGCCAAGCCCGAGCCGTTTCTGATCTATATGCCGCTGACAACTCCGCACACACCGCTGGCCGTGAACGCCGAGTGGAAGGGGAAGAGCGGCCTCGACAACGCCTGCGCGGATCTCATCATGGAAACCGATGCCGTCGTGGGCCGAGTGCTCGATGCCTTGGAGAAGAGTGGCAAGGCGGACAACACGCTGGTGTTCTTCACGAGCGACAACGGTTTCGCGGCCTATGCGGGTGCGAAGGATCTCGAATCCCGCGGCCATTTTCCGAGCGGCCCGCTGCGCGGCTACAAGACCGACGTGCATGAAGGGGGCCATCGCGAGCCGTTCCTCATTCGCTGGCCCGCCGTCGTGCAGCCCGGCAGCGTATGCGGTCAGCTCGTCCATCACGCGGACCTCCTCGCCACCCTCGCCGACATCCTGGGGACCAAGCTGCCCGACAACGCGGGCGAGGACAGTTTCAGCCTGCTGCCGCTCCTGAAGGGCGAAGACAAACCCGTGCGCGATCACGCCGTGAGCTGCGCCGCAACAGGCGTCCCCGGCATCCGCCAAGGCTCATGGAAACTGATCCTCGGCCCCGACCCCAAACTGGCCAAGGCCGCCAACAATCCCGACACCCGCCTCTACAACCTCGCCGAGGACATTGCCGAAACAACCGACCTCGCCACCGAACATCCCAACCGCGTCGCCCAGATGAAAACGCTCTACGAAACCCTCATCACCAACGGCCGCAGTACCCCCGGCGCTCCGCAGAAGAACGATGTCGAAGTCGTGCGCTTCCCACGCGACATTCCTGCGAAGAATCATAAGTCCGTCCCTGCCACCAAACCGACGGCAAATCGCGCGAAGTAACGGCGTACCCGCTGGCAGCCTGTGATACCCCGTCACGGCTTTTCCCAATTTCAAAGTCGTTGATTGGAGTTACTGAAACAGCGGCAAAAGCTGGTCGAAATACTTCAGCCCGATGATGTCCTTCTCGCTCAGCCGCTGCGCGGCGGTTGGCTGCTCCGATGACAGAGATTCGGCTGAAGACCGAGCGTCGCCAGCGCTGCTCACCCACTATGACAACAGCCCCCCTGGCGTCATCCCTGAGTTCTGAATGTCCATCACCAGATATCAATTTGACTTGGCGCTGTGCGCAAAAAGCGTGCCGCGATTCGGTGGAATGTCACGCCGCCAACAGCACGAGTGCCGAACAGTGTTGGGTATGTCCCTTTTGCTTTTGCCGCCTTGTTCGTCCTACTGCTTTTTCAACGGGCTGATAGAATGCCGTGATCATCTCCAATGAATGACACGCGCAATGGACAGTTCGATGAGTGATCTCGACGAAACCATTCTCAAACCGGCGATTGAGACTCCAAGCGAGCCGAGTTCGCTGCCGTCATACATTGGCCGATACCGAGTCGTGCGGCGTCTTGGAAAGGGAGGATTCGGTCTCGTTTATCTTGCTCAGGACGAACAACTCCAGCGATTGGTGGCAATCAAGGTTCCGCATCCTCACCTGGTTGCTCACGCCGGAGATGCTACGGCGTATCTGGCGGAAGCTCGCACCGTCGCGAACCTCGACCATCCGCACATTGTCACCGTTTTCGATGCCGGTGCGACTGCTGAGTTTCCGTGTTACGTCGTCTCCAAGTACATCGACGGAACCGACCTGTCCACGCGGCTGAAACAGTCGCGGTTGTCGATTCAGAACTCCGCAGCACTGGTCGCCACAGTGGCGGAAGCTTTGCACTACGCTCATAGGCAAGGCCTCGTGCATCGGGACATCAAGCCCGGCAACCTGCTGCTCGACGTCCAAGGCCAGCCATTCGTAGCCGACTTTGGACTGGCTTTGCGCGAGCACGAACTGATGGACGGGCTCCGTTATGCCGGAACCCCGAACTACATGTCACCAGAACAAGCTCGTGGTGAGGGGCATCGAGTTGATGGCCGGAGTGATGTCTTCAGTCTGGGCATCGTGTTCTACAAGCTCTTGACCGGACGACGCCCCTTTCATGGTAACTCCACCGAAGAACTGTTGGAGCAGATCATTAGTGTTGATCCGCGTCCGACTCGACAGATCGATGACACGATCCCCAAAGAGATCGATCGCATCTGTCTCAAAGCGCTCTCAAAGCGCACCTCGGAACGCTACGCCACCGCGATGGACTTTGCCGATGATCTGGGACAGTTCCTGGCTGGTCCGGCGGCGGTCACGGTCAAGTTGGAGGACCACAAACGCTCCGATTCAGCGCTTCCGACTTTGATGCTCACTCCGGCACCGGTGCCGGCTCCGTCCGGCTCCTCACTCTGCAAGGTCGTGCCCAAAGGGCTGCGTTCGTTTGATGCTCATGACGCCGACTTCTTTCTGGAACTGGTTCCGGGGCCGCGCGATCGGGAGGGGCTGCCTGGCAGCATCCGGTTTTGGAAGACCTGGATTGAGACGACGGAAAGCGATTCGACGTATGCGATCGGCTTGATTTATGGGCCAAGTGGGTGCGGCAAGAGTTCGTTGGTCAAAGCCGGATTGCTACCTCGTCTCTCGTCGAACGTGGTGACTGTTTATGTGGAGGCCACCGCGAACGACACGGAAACTCATCTCCGCAATGCCCTCCGAAAACGTTGTCCCGGCTTGTCTCAAGACGTGGAACTCAAAGAAGCCCTAGTGGCTCTGCGGCGTGGGCACGGTATTCCCGCCGGCAAGAAGGTTTTGATCGTCCTCGATCAGTTCGAGCAATGGTTGCATGGTAACGATGAAGGTCACCGGCGAGAACTGGTCCAAGCGCTGCGACAGTGCGACGGTGAACGGCTGCAATGTTTGATCATGGTGCGAGATGATTTTTGGCTGGCGGTCAGCCGGTTTATGAAGGCGCTCGAAGTCGAAATTCAGGAAGGCCGGAATTCCGGGCTGGTCGATCTCTTCGATGTTGTTCACGCCCGCAAAGTTCTGGTCGCATTGGGGCGTGCTTACGGCCGTCTGCCCGAAAGTCCGGGTGAGCTAACGAAGGACCAAGAAGCCTTCCTTGATCAAGCCGTCGTCGGTCTTGCGGAGGAAGGCAAAGTCATCTCGGTGCGACTGACTTTGTTTTCCGAGATGGTGAAGAGCAAACCCTGGACACCGGCATCGCTCACTGAAGTCGGAGGTGCCGAGGGAGTGGGACTCAACTTCCTGGAGGAAACATTTAGCGCCAAGTCCGCCCCACCTCACCACCGCATGCATCAGCAGGCGGCTCGCGCCGTTCTGAATGCACTTCTGCCCACGTCCGGTGCCGACATCAAGGGCCACATGCGATCGCAGCGGGAGCTTTTTCAGGTGTCCGGCTACGCGCAACGTCGAGAGGATTTTCTCGACCTGCTCCGGCTTCTGGACCATGAACTGCGGCTCATGACGCCGACTGTCGCGGATGGAATTAACGACTCGAGCTTATCTCCCAGCGATGATGCCGAACGGTGCTATCAACTGACTCATGACTATCTCGTGCCGTCGCTGCGTGACTGGCTGACTTGCAGGCAAAGGCTGACTCGCCGTGGCCGGGCTGAGTTATGTTTAGCCGACCGCACGGCCATGTGGAATGCTCGCCGCGAGAACCGCCAACTCCCGACGGGGTGGGAGTGGTTGCGCATCAGTCTGTTCACTCGGTCAAAGGAGTGGACGTCGACGCAACGCCGCATGATGCTGCAAGCCGGCCGGCAACTGGCCGTTCGTGGCACCCTCTTGGCGGCTTGCTTGGCGCTGCTACTTGGAATCGGATGGGAAAGCTGGAGCCGTCTGCGAGCCCAGGTATATCTCGACACATTGCTGCGTGCGCCGACTTCGGAAGTACCGGCCGTGGTGAATGACATGGCCGCCTACCGCCGTCGACTGAATGTTCCGCTGCGGCGAATGATCCTCGAAGCCAAGGCACAGGGCGACGCGCAGGTGCAGTTGCATCTCAGCCTGGCGCTGTTGCCCGATGATGTCAGCCAGGTGGATTACTTGCTCAGTCGGTTGCTCACGGCGAATCCGACCGAAGTGGTGGCGATTCGCACGGTCATGAAGCCGCACGCGCAGGTCGTCAACGGCCGCCTGTGGAAGATTCTGGAAGATCCGCAAGCCGATCGGAACCAGCGACTTCGCGCGGCGTGTTTTCTGGCCTTGTTCGTCCCCGACGATCCTCGTTGGGAAAGTGTGATCGGCGATGTCGCGAGCCGGTTGGCGACAGAGAACGCCTTGTTGTTGAGGGAATGGGCGGATGCGCTGCGGCCGGTCGGTAAAGTCATGCTGCCGGCTTTGGCGAAACTCGTGACAGAGAGCCTTCGACCGAGTGACCAACAGAGGTTGGCTGAACTCTATGCCGAGTTCTCAGCGCGTGAAGCGAACGGTTTCGAACCCCTGGAAGCGGTGCTCTCAGAAACCTCCAGTGATGATCAGGCGGACCGAATTTCGATCGCTCGTCAACAGGCCACAGCGGCCGCGGCGCTTGCGACGGCCGGAAGGTGGGACAGGGTTTGGCCACTTTTGCGCCACTCGCCGGATCCGACCTTGCGGACCTACTTGATTGACCGGCTCGGGAAGGGAGGAGCCGACGCTCAGACGATCATCGACCGGCTGAAATCCGATCGCGAGCCTGACGTTTCCGCCCGCCGGGCGCTCGTACTGATCCTCGGAGATTTCGAGGAAGACCGTCTGCCGGTCTCCGATCGAGAACAGTTCGTACCGTGGCTGCTGGAAAGGTATCAGCACGATCCCGACTCGGGGCTTCGTGGAGCTGTCTGGTGGCTATTGCGACAATGGCAGCAACACCGCCAAATCCCCGCACCGGACCAGAGTGATCCGAGTCCTCTGATGTTGGTGGTCATGCCGGGTGAGATTGAAACCAAGGACCGATCCGGTCAGGAGCGCAAGGTACGCGTCGAACATCGCTTCGCTCTGGGAGCGCGAGAAGTGACCGTCGCCGAGTTTCTTCGATTCCGACCCCATCACGAGTGGGACAAGCGGGGGGCTCAAACCGAAGACTGCCCGGTCAACGAAGTGTCGTGGTACGACGCCGCGGCGTATTGCAATTGGCTCAGCAGCGCGGCGGGATTACCCGAAGAACAGTGGTGCTATGCCCCCAACGAGAAGGGGGATTATTGGCAGGGGATGAAAGTGAAGGCGAATGCGCTCAAACTGTCAGGCTTCCGATTGCCGACCGTGGCGGAATGGGAGTTGGCGTGCCGCGCCGGGAGTGTGACGTTTTGGTCGATCGGAGAATCGGGAGACCTGTTGGACCGATATGCCTGGTCAATGTCCAACTCCGGGGTTCATTCGCGTCCGGTCGGCTCACTGCGTCCAAACGACTTTGGATTTTTCGATTTGCACGGGAACGTGTGGGAGTGGTGCCAAGACCGGGTCGATGGCCAAGGAAAAGAACTGGCCAGTGAGTCAGTCAATGACGAGGTGATTTTCGACGACGGCTTCAGAGCGATGCACGGCGGCACCTTCCTGACCGATCCTCTGTCACTAGGCTCGGCGACCGGGAATTGGAACCGCGCACCACACCGGACCAATGCCGACGGCTTTCGCGTTGCGAGGACGGTTATTGCGAGAGAATAATTGCCGTGTAGGGGCCGATCCCAATGTTGCCACGGCAGGGCAGGTGATCCTGTTCACCCCATGTGGCCGTCGTAGGATAGCTGTGATAGTTTCCGAAGTCGGAGCTATACCCCGACCAGTCGCTATTGAACCGCACATGCCAAATGCCGGGCCGAGGAAAGCCAAGGGAATAGCTGGAGTAGCTGCGGTTTCCAAAGTTGAGGACGACCACGACGTCATCTCCGGGACCGCCGTCCTGCCAGCGATGAAATGCGATGACTTTGTCGTCCGGATTGATGTGAAAAACATTCGTGTGCTGGCCGCGCAGTCCGCGCGTGTTGTTGAACCAGTTTCTGCGGAGCTGGATCAGGTCGCGATAAAGATTCAAGATCCCACTAAAGCGAGTCACCTTGTTCCAGTCCATCCGGCTGGTGCCAGTGAATTGGGTCCATTCCAGCATCTCCTGCCCCTGGAAAATCATGGGAATGCCAGGACTCGTGAAGACCACGGCGGCACCGAGCGTCGAACGCTTCTTTGCGTACCAACCCTCTGCCTCTCCTGGCTGAATCTCGTGGGGAACTCGCTGTTTTCCCTCCGGTCGGCCGCTGAAGTCCCCGACCTCGTCGTGGCTCTCGGTGTAAATCACGCGTTTGAAGGCGTCACCGTCAAAGCGGCGTTCGATCGCGGTCTTGATGGCCCAAACGTCCCGTTCCTGGTCCCACCGCGCGACCATTGCCCCACGTAGCGTGTGGTGAAACTGGTCGTCCCATTGACCGTCAAACCCCGCGCCGCCGTGACCGGTCGGCCGAGTGATCGCGGAGTTCTGACGCATGTCTTCGGCGATCATGATTTTCCACGGCTGGAGACGGTTGACCTCATCATTGACCCAACGGAGCAGATTCCATCCCCAGCCTCCCAGGTTGCTCGGATCGTCGGGGGGGAGGTCATCGCGGGCGTAGACGTTGCGGATTCCACAGGTCATGTCGAACCGCAGTCCATCGATGCGGTACTCCTGCAGCCACATGAGGGCATTGTCTCGGATGAGCTCACGGACCTCCGGCCGCCCGTAGTCCGGCCGGTTCTTGTTGCCCACCTCGGTTTGCGCCCGCCAGTCGTTGTAGAAATAGATGCCACCCATGTCCTCGTTGTTCCAGGTGCCAAACCAGCGATCGAACTGCCAGACCGAATGCTCGATATCGCTCGGGCCAAACTGTCGGTAGACCACATCGAGAATCACGGCGATCCCGTGAGCATGCGCCGCATCGACCAGCTCCTTCAGGGCGTCCGGGCCGCCGTAATTACTCTCGACTGCGAACATGTGCGCGGGGTTGTATCCCCACGAGTTATCACCGGGAAACTCCTTCGTCGGCATCAGCTCAATCGCGTTGACACCAAGATCTCTCAAATGCTTCAAGTCGCGCGCTACGGCTTGCAACATCTGGCCCTGCGAGACCGGGTTATCGGGATATGACGCAACGTGCATTTCATAGACGACAAGTTCATTCCACGGGGGCATACCAAAGTCATTCACTCGCCAGACATAGTTGGACTTCGTCACCACCGCGTCGCCGTCCGAGTTGGTCACATCAAGTGCGCGGGGGTCCACCCGCCAATGATTCAGGCTGCCCAGAATGTAGCGGTACGTGTCTCCGACATTGACGTTCGCCACATCCGCGGACCAATACCCGTTCCCCTCGGAAGCCAGGTCATGTGACGTTGCGTTCCAGCCGTTGAACGAGCCGGCAACGCGAACCCAGGGAGCGAATGGTGCCCAAACACGAAACGTGACACCTCCGGGGTATGGGATCGAACCAAGACCAGAACGATGAGACGGTATGGGCATGAAATCGTCTTTCGGGGGCATTGTCTCGGCAGGTTGCCTACGGCAGACCGAGCTTTGCCGCCAGCGTGTCAGAGAGGCGCTGCGCTAGCGCGGCCAATGTCAACGAGGGGTTCGCCGCGGGAATGGAGGGATAGACCGAGACGTCGCAGCAATAGAGGTTGTCATAGGCGAGAAACTTCAGATTCTCATCCAAGACACCGCTGCCATCCGCACTCATCCGCAGTGTTCCACCAGCGTGATGTACGCTACCATCGACTCCATATTCCCACTCACCGTCGTCCCAGTAAGACGTCAGACCGGTAATTCCCAATCCGCCGAGAACGCGATTCCGCACGTCCACCAATTCCTGCTTGTAATGCTCGGGCGGGAAATTCTTGGCCACTCTCACTTCGGGCTTAACGCCCTCGCCGAGAGGGGTGATGCTGTTCTGGTCGTTCAGCAGACTGTCGAAAATAAATTTGATTTCCACATACGACTTCTGTCCGGCAACGACTCTTTTCCACAGGTCTTCGTCGGCGTGTCGCGTGTCCCAGTAATGCGCGTTGATCAGCAGTTCGATGTTGTATGCGTGATCTAGGCTGGTGGCTCCCGTGTGGCGAATGAGCACTTTCGCGTGCCCAAGAGGATCGCTGAGCCATTCGTAACCGACGTTATCCGGTTTTAATTCGTGAAGCATTTTGTAACGATGCGACGGGTGATCTGTGAGCCCCTTTCCCATCTTGAGGTTGGGATCCGTCAGTCCGCTTTTGATCGCGAGCTTCGGACTTTCCAGCGATCCGCAGCAGAGCACGATGTGACGTCCTCGGTAGCGACGCTCGATGCGACCCACGAGATCCTGACAAACAACCGCTGTTGCTTCTTGTTGCGACGTCTCGATCCGGGTCGCAAGACGGTGCAGATTGATTCGGAGATTCTGACGCCCCACAGAGCCGCTGAAGCCCAGTGAGTCCAGCAACAAGTCGGCGGTCGAAAACGCCCCATTGGATCTTCGCAGGACGTTCTGAAGCTCTCCGGCTTCGTCAATGTCTGGTTGATGGAACGAACGCGGCAGGTCGATCACGTCGAAATCAGGGCTGAGTTGTGAGCTAAGCAGATCCAACACTTGAGTCGCATACGGACCAAGCGTCTTGCCTTTCTTCATGAGTTTCTCTGCCCGTTCGTAACCAGTTTCGCCGGCGGCGTTCGGTTGGGTGAGGTAGTCGCGTACGGATTGTGGCCAGACGTCGCGCAGTTCCCAACCCTGCATTCTGGGGATTAGCCCTGACC
>JBBPIS010000198.1:0-13216 GCA_038040225.1 Planctomycetota bacterium | reverse complement strand
CACTGCTATCAGGACGCCAACCGAGACCCCGCCGGCATCGACCGCCTGAAGGGCCGCCTCTACCGAGTCCGCTACAAGGACTCCCCCCGCACGCCCAAGGGCTTCGATCTGGCGAAGGAGACCGACGAGCAACTCATCGAACGGCTGAGTGAGAAGAGTGATTTCGTTCGCTGGACTGCAACACGACTGTTACAGGAACGTATCGGAGGACGAAAAAATGGGGCACTTGGAATGGCTCTGGAGGGAATCGTTCGCGACCGTTCGCGACCACATCGAGCCAATATGCACGCGCTCTGGGCGAAGCTCGGAGGGGGAGATGAGCCTTCACCGCAATTTGAACGATGGGCCAACGCCACTGATGCGGCTGCCCGAACATGGTTGATTCGAGTCCAGACTGACCGCTTGATGTCAGCGGGAATTCGTCTGACGAACTTCGCGGTCCCTCGCGAGAAGGATACGCCAGAAAGCCTACTCCAAATCGCCATTGCGGCGGGAAAGCAGGCACCGTTGGGTCCCGACTCCGCGAAACATCAATTCAACACCCTACTCGGGGTACTTTCGTTCGCTGGTGAAGACAAACTCATCCCTCATGTTGTCTGGCAGAACCTACATCCACTTCTGGAAGCGGATGCAGACATTTTCACCTCAGAACTGAAGCTGCGTTGGCTCAAGTTGAAGCCGGTTGCCGCGATGATGCCCCGTATCGTCGAGCGGCTTCTGGGGCGAACGCAATTTGATGCGATGCCGGTTGGCGAGTTGTTTGCGTTGTTGCGGGACGATCATCCCCAAGTCGGGCGGCAAGTGCTGGAGGTCATCTCGGCCAAGGTGCAGTCGGGTGAGTTGAAGGGTGAGAAGCTCGATCAACTCAAGGTCGCGATGGCGGAGCCGTTGACGCCGTTGCTCGCGGGGCAGGCCACGCATCCGCTGGCGTCGGATGCCGCCTTGCTGGCGACGTCCTGGGGAGATCAGCGCGGGCTGCCTCAGGTTCGTCGATCGTTCACCACGCGCGGCGTACAGGCGGACTTGCGATTGAAGTCGCTCAACGCACTCATCTCGGCGAAAGATGACAGCGTGTTGTCGGCGGTCTCGGACGTGCTCGCCGACAAAGACCAATCGGCCGAGTTCAAATCGCAGGTGCTGCTCGCGATCGCCCGGCTGGAAGACGCGAAGGTTTCGGACGTCATCCTCGAAAAGTTTGCCGCGATGGAGCCGAGCCTCCAGCCGTCGGCCATCGAACTGCTGACTCAACGGGCGAGCTGGTCGAAGCGACTGCTGACTCAAGTCGGCGAGAAGAAGATCGCGGCGACGGCCATCAATCTGAATCAGGCGCGCCGCATCCAGGCCCTCAAGGACAAGGATCTCAGTGAGTTGCTCAATCGCCACTGGGGCCAGGTGCGCGACACTCGCAACCCCGACCGCGACAAGGTCGTCGCCGAAATGAAGGGACTGATCCGCAAGACTCCGGGCGATCCCTTTGCCGGTGAAAAAGTTTTCAAGCGAGTCTGTGCGGCGTGCCACAAGATCTACGGCGAAGGCCCCGACATCGGCCCCGACATCACCTTGAACGGCCGCAACGATTTCACACAACTCCTCTCGAACGTATTCGACCCGAGCCTTGTGATCGGAGCCGGCTATCGCGTCTGCACCGTCGTGACGACATCCGGTCGAGTCCAGAGCGGCTTGCTGGTGGAAGACAGCTCGCAGCGAATGGTCCTCAAGCCGGCGGCCGTGGGTCGTCCGGGCGACCCCTTCAACGTGAAGACGGTGATCGACGGAACCATCCAAGTCTCCGTCGGTAAGCTGGAGATCTTTCCGCGCGACGAGATCGACGAGTTCAAACTCAACGAACTCTCCTTGATGCCCGAGGACCTGGAGAAGCAACTGACTTCGCAGGAGATCATCGACCTGTTCGCCTTCATCACGCTCGACAAACACCCGAAGGATCCATCGGCGAAGAGGCTACCCGGTGTGTCAGCGGTTTCTCCCCGCAACAGCCTCAACCCCGCCGACTTCCCGTCGATGGTGAACGAAATCCTTCCCGGCTTCTCGACGAGTGAATCAGGAGAACTCGGTCTCGGCCTCCTCACCGAGCACCTCGGCCGTGACAACGTCCTGCGCACGCATCCGGTCAGCCGCGACAAGCCGTGTGTCCTGTCGATCAAGCTCACGCCGCCCGCCGACAAGAAAACCAAACTGATCCTCGACGTGGCCCACGACGCGCGCGGCGACTGGCGATTGGTCGTCCGAGGCAACGGCCAACGCATGGCCGACGAGATGATCTCGAAAGAAACCTGCTCCAAGGGCTGGCGAACCCTCACCGTCGACCTCACCAAATTCGCCGGCCAGGAACTCAAGCTCGACCTCGTCAACCAGGCCAACGACTGGTCTAACGAATTCGGCTACTGGGGCGGAGCAAGAATCGTGACTGATTAGCCAGGGCCATCACCTTTTTCAAAGTAGGGTGGGACAAGCTCGCTTCGAGCGCCGGCCCACCAAGACGGAATCAGCGGCAGTGATGGTGGGCCGGCGCGACGAAGCGCCGCTGGTCCCACCCGACAAATTACCCAGACTCAACAAGGCGATGGCACTGACTGATTGGCTAATACTCGGGGTTTTGGCTGAACTCTTGCGAGTTCAGAGACGTCCCGATATCGGTGTGACGTGAACGAAGCCGAATTCCCGACCGGGTCAGTTGTTGGGGGATCATCATCATGAATCGAATCGCGCGATGTCGCGTGCTCGGGTTGCTGTTCGCCTCGCTGGCCTGGAGGGGACTGGACCTTGTCAGTCCGGCATTCGGCAAGGATGACGCTCCACCCCGGTTGCCCGTTCCCAGCGCGGACGCTCTGCGCGCGGCGGAGAAGCAGATTCGGGAGATCTTTCTCGCCGACTTCACGGCGGCGAAGAAGGCGTCCGAGAAGTCCGCCCTGGCGGGGAAACTGTGGTCTCACGCCGAGAACACCGAAGAAGATGCCATCGCACGCTACGCCCTGTTGGAGGCCGCCCGGGTCATGGCGGTCGAGGCCGACGAGTATAAGCTCGCCTTTAACGTGATCGACTCGCTGGCGGCCCAGTTCGAGGTGAGCGAACTGGAGCTCAAAACGTCGGCGCTCGTGGCCAACGCGAAGGAAACCCGGGCCGCGACCGCGCAGATCGAATACTGCGAGTTGATTCAAACGACGATCGACGCGGCGGCCCGTGACAAACAGTTTGAGGCCGCCTCGAAACTGATGGCCCTCCTCGCAACATCGACCGCGAAAATCAAGGACACCGCACGGCGCAAGCCCTTTCTCACCCGTCACGCCGAGTTGAAGCAGCTTCAGTCTCACTGGACGGCGGTCACGAAAGCCAAGGCCGCGCTGGCGAAGTCGCCCGACGACGCGGCGGCCCACGCGACGTACGGTCGCTACCTCTGTTTGCTCGCGGGGGACTGGGACAAGGGGATGCCGCACCTGGCGCAGGGAACCGACTCGAAGCTGACGACGGTCGCGCGGCAGGATCTCGGTCAGCGAACCACTCCGGAAGAACAGCTCGGTTTGGCTGATGCGTGGTGGGCATTGGGGCAATCCGAAGCGGGGGCCGAGAAACAACAACTGCTGCTGCGGGCCAACGAGTGGTACGTGACGGCGTCTGAAAACCTGAAGGGCCTGTCGCGAACGAAGGCCGATCAGCGGATCGATGCGATCGCCAAACTGTATCCCAACGCGGTGGAACTGCAGGCGCTGTTGAGGTCTCGCCGCGACGGGTCCACGAAGTTGAAGAGCTTTGTCTCGCCGCCCAGCAAGTCGAGACCGAAGGGGGGTGCGGATGTCCCCGCCTTCGGGGAACTCGATCGCGAACTGATTCCCAAGCTGTTGAATGCGCGGGTTCAGGTTGGCATCAAAACGGTGGGACAGGAGGTCGCGACATTTCCTTCCAAGTCGAGCCGTCTCCCGGACGCCCCGTTCGCGATCACCCTGATCAGCTTGAATTCGAAGTTTGTCACACCGGACGCCCTCTCGAAAGACGATTTCCGAAGGATGGCCGGACTCATCAATCTCGAAAGCTTTTTCTCCAACGGGGTCGAGATCCCACAGACGTTTTTCGACGGCTTCGTTTCTGGCAACACTCTCAACCAATTGTCACTCGTAAATGCCGGAGCCAGCGATGCGACCATCGCCGCGCTCTCCAAGTTGCCGCGATTGAAGTCGCTCGATCTGACCGACTCCACGGTGTCCGATGCCTCTCTGGATCGGATCGCCAGCTACCCGGCACTCGAAATTCTGGGAGTCAGTCGGACGCGCGTCACCCCCCAGGGATTCAAACGGCTGACGATCACGACGCTCAAACAATTGCGGGCCGAGAACCTCAATTTGAAGGACGCCGACCTGGTGGCGATTGCCGACATCGCCTTCCTCGAAGACCTCAATCTGTCGGACGAGTCCCTCACCGGCGAAGGCTTCCAAAGCTTTCGGGGGCGTGCGCCGTTGAAGCGACTCAACCTTCAGCACGCGCGGTTGAGCAACGCGGGCGCGGCGCGGATCGCGGAGATCCCGACACTTCAGACGCTCACCCTCCGCAACATCGTCCTGGACGAGACCAAGCTCAAGGCGTTGTGCGGACGAATCCGTGTCGAGTCACTCACCTTCCAGGAATCGACGATTCCCGAGGCGGCTCTCACGCATTTGACCGCGAACCCGGCCTTGAAGCTCCTGCACGTGGAGGGAACGAAGATTACCGGCGCGGGTTGGAAGGGAGCCAAACCGCAGTTGACGGTGACGCACGTCAATCTGTCCAAGTCGGCGCTCGACGACGCGGGACTGGCTCAGGTCGTGCGGGTGTTCCCAAACGTGACGAACCTCACGCTGAACGAGACGGCGCTCACGGATGCCGGGTTGAAGCCGTTGCGAGACCTGACACGCTTGGAACATCTGGCTCTCGGTCGCACAAAGATCACCGTCAAAGGACTGGCCGAATTGGCATCGCTCTCCAAATTGAACACGATCGTGATCCCCAGCACCGTTCCCTCGTCCGAGGCACGCGCCGCGCTGCCCCAGTGCCGAAATGTCTCGACCTATTCCAATTCCAAATAGAGACCGTGCCTTCAACTCAACGCGACGGCCGAGTCAAATTCGTTCGAGGCCAAACTGGGGAGCCGCTGCATGACACTCGCCGAGACAATGACCACATCACGTTCGTCAGTTCGGGGATCCATCTCGTGGAGACGAATGCTTGTCGGTGCTTCGGTCGCGCTGATCTTGCTGAGCCTCGGCCCTCTTGCTGCCGACGATGTCCAACAGCCGAAGCAGCTTTTGGCTTGGGGCCAGAAGGGGGACAAGCCGGGTGAGTTCTACTCGCCCATCGGCATCGCGATCAGCAAGAAGGACGAGGTCTTCGTCACCGATTTGAACAATGCCCGCGTGCAGAAGTTCGCCACCGACGGAACGCATCTCGGCGGGTTCGATCTCCCGCTGGACAAGCCTCCGCGGAAGTCGTGCATCATCGGTGGAATCGCCATCGACGACAAAGGGCTGATCTATCTGGCGTTCATGAACCAACACAAGATGGCCGTCTATTCGGAGACCGGTGAACTCGTTCGGGAATGGGGGAAACAGGGCAAGGGGGACGGAGAGTTCCACCAACCGGGCGGCATCGTTCTGTTCCCCGATGGGACGGTGTACGTGAACGATCAGTGCAACCACCGCATTCAGAAGTTCACGGTCGACGGGAAGTTTCTGATGACGTGGGGCGGGCACGGTTCCGAGCCGGGCCAGTTTGGCGGACCGGAGCCGGCAGGCTCGCGCTTCGGTGGGCCTCACTTTCTGGCGGTGGACAGCAAGAGCCGACTCTACACCACCGAGGGAGTCTTCGGCCGAGTGCAACAGTTCTCGGCCGATGGCAAACCGCTATTGGCCTGGGGTGACAAGGGGGATCAGCCCGGAGGCTTCGGCGGGATGGAGACCGGATTCTCGAAGCAGACGTTCGGCCCGATCGGCATCTGCGTCGACAAACACGATCGCGTCTGGGTCAGCAGCCTGAACGACAAAGTCCAAGCCTACACTCCCGAAGGGAAGTTCCTGTTCGGCATCGGCGGACCGGGGAGTGAACCCGGCCGGTTTGAACAACCTCACGGCATGGCGTTCGACAGCAAGGGCCAGCTCTACGTGGCCGATGCGGGCAACCAGCGAATTCAGAAGTTCGAGATCCCCACGCCGTGAGATTTCAGCGAGGCAAGCGTTCATGGTGAGCCGGGCGGCGTCAGCCCCATGGCACTCACTGTGAGCGAATTCCAAATTCACGCTGCTGTTCGACGTAGCTGAATTCGCAAGAATTCAGCCGGTTTCGGCGATCCTCTGAACTCTTGCGAGTTCAGCTACAGACCAATGTGCCATCGGGCATAAGTCGCCCGGCCCACCATTTCTGTCGAAGACGTCGGAATCACTCTCCGATCCCAAAGAGTGTCTTCAAGAGCTGCGGGCCTTCACCGAAGAGCATGATCGTGACGGCCATCAGCGATTCGCCGGCGATCAGACCCGAGGAGACCGCGATCGTGTACTTCTCATCGGTCTTCGGTGAGACCTTCGCCAGGGTCCACGCGATCAAGGCACCGATGAACATCGCGATCGAATTGAACGCGGGCACGACACCGGCAATGCCCAGCCCCGTCGCGGAGGGAATCCAGTGGCGGTGCTTCTTCGGCACGAACTCCTCGAGCAGGGCGAGCACGATTCCGATGACAGCGCCGATCACCATCGCCACCAGCGCACCCTGCGGCAGTTTGTGAACGCCCTCACTGAGCATCTCGGCCACCCCCTGCCAGACCTTGGCGGCGGGAGCCGGCAGTTTCTCGGTGCCGAGATCCTCCGGCTTCACGATCAGGCAGTAGACCGGCACGCAGACGAGCGTCCCGGCGAGAACACCGAGCAGTTGCGACAACGTCTGCTTGCGCGGGTTGCCTCCCAGCAGGTAGCCGGACTTCAAGTCGGTCAGCAGGTCGGCGGAGTGCGATGCGGCACCGGCGGTGATCGACGCGGTCATCAGGTTCGTCGTGATGAACTGATCGGCGATGGCGCGCGGCGTGATGACGGCGTACAACAACTGAGTGATCTTGCCCATCGCACCAATGGGCGTGATGTCGGTCTCACCGGTGGCCCGCGCGGCGACGATCGACAACAGAAACGTGACGAGGACCGCGATGATCCCCATCCACCAGTGAATGCCAAAGATCACGTCGCCCAGGATCACGCACGCCGCACCCGACACAAACGTTCCGATCAGGAACCACGAGCCGGGGACTTCGACTCGATCGAGCGGATCGGCTTGGCCCCCTTCCGTCTTCCCGAAGATGCGTCCCAGTCCGCCGAACGCCTTCAAAACCGTCCGCCATCGGAAGGCGAAGGAGAGCAGCCCCGAGGCGACCATCATTCCCGTCGCCGGCCACAACGTCCACGACACAATGCCGCGATAACCCGGTTTGACGATCTCGTACTCCAGCAGGAAGTAGCCGATGACTCCGAAGTAAAGGAGCGCGCCAACCAACAGCGAAATCCCGACTCGAATCCCCATGATGGCTCCCGCCGCCAGCATGATCAGCGAGCCTTCCATACCGATGGTGTGACGGCTCAGCAGGTTGCTGCCCGCTGCTCCCGGGAGCAACGGGATCGCGCTGGGGAAGGCGGCGGCCTCACCGAATGTTTTCAGCGAGGCATAGTTCAACTTGACCGCCATCCAACCGAGCAACGGTGCGAAGCCGTCTCGCCAGAACGCCACGAACGCGCCCGCCAGCCCCGACACAAACAAGGCCCGCGCCTTGCCGAGTGCCTCCGTCCCCGACGAGTGCATCGACTTCAGGGTCTCGGCCGTCGCGATCCCCGAGGGAAACGGCAGGCCCTCCTCGTTGATGAGCTGCCGCTTGAGCGGGATCGCCATGAAGACGCCCAGCAGCGAGACCGCACACAACCACGCCATCATCTCCCACCAGACCAACTGCCGATGAGTGACGAGATAGAGCGCGGGGATCGCCGACACCAAGCCGGCCGACGCCATGTAGCCGGCGGCGCTGGCGGCACTCGACATCGTGTAGTTCTCGAGGAGCGTGAACGGCTCCCTCCGATACGCCGGGACGATCTTTTCCAGAATGTTGAAGACCGCATACGCGATGATGCAGGCCGTGATCGTGACACCCAGGCTCCAGCCGGTCTTCAAGCCGACATACAGGTTCGAGATCGACATCACTCCGCCGATCAGCATCCCGGTGACGACCGATCGCACCGTCAGTTGCTTTGCGTCATCCCCCTGATACACCGTCGCGAGCCATTCCTCGGGCGTGTACTTGCGGTGCATCGGCGATTCGTTCGCGGCGGCGTCCGGCCCGGAGTTGTCTGGCTGGGAGCTGTCCGGTTGCGTGTTGTCCGACATGGCGTTCTGTTCTCTCTGAATCGAAACCTGTTTCAACGGGTCGCAGCCCCGCCGGGGTGGAACACACTGGCCGGTTTGTACTCAAGAACGGAGCGAACACCAAGTGGAATCAACGAGCCGGGGAGAGTGGGTGAGAACTAGTGAGGGGTACAGTCGCTAATTGGTGAGCGACCGACTTGGCACAGTTGATTGATCTTGATGTCGCTCGATACGCTGGCGGCGTCTGCCTGTCTTGCATCCCGGGAGACATTCGTTCCCCGGCGGATTAGGAAGGCTCTTCGCCTTTCAGACTTCGTTGTTCATTGTCGCTCAACCGAGAACCCATCATGCCCATCCAAGTCGCGTGTCCCGAGTGTGGCAAGAAGTATCGTCTTCCCGACGAACGAGCCGGCGGCACGGTTGATTGCAAGGAATGCGGAACTGAAATCGACATCCCCGGCGGAAGCCGCCGCCGATCCAAGTCACGCGATGACGATGATGAGGTGCAGCCGCTGCCCGCGCGGCGGTCGTCTCGCAAATCGGGCCGCAAGTCGAAGGAGTCGGGTTCGTCCACGGGACTGCTGATCGCGGGAGGCATCGGCGGTGTGGTGATTGTCGGCCTGCTGGCCATGCTGTTGACGAGACGCCCCGCCGCTCCACCCGTGGCCAACAACGGACAGCCCGTCGCGGGGAATCCGGGTGGGCCCAATGGCAATCCCGCCGCGCCCAATGCCGCGGCTGGGGCATCGTCATCGAAGGACGTGGCCCTCGTCCCGGTGAAGGGTTGGAAGGTCAAAGTCGATCCACCCGCCGTGCCTGTCGTCGATAAGTTCGCGTCGTTTCAGATCGAGACCAAGGCGCAATATGGCCTGAATGCCAATCAAGTCCTCTACCCCGAGATTGCGAGTCCGTTCGCACTGATCGGCGACGACAACAACCCCGACAAGAAGCCGCGCGAAATCTGGAACCTGGCGACGGGAGCGAAAGTCCGTGACGGTGCCCCCCACAAGGGAACGCCCTCCCTGATGGGACTCAGTCCCGATGGCAGGCTGCAGGCGTGGCAACGCTCCGAGAACGGCGGCGGAATCGACGTGTACGACACCGAAGCGGGAAAGATGCTGGTCTCCATCCCGCTCACGACGCAGCAATTGCACGTCACGTTTGTCGCCCTGCCGTCGTCGCAGCGTTTGGTTGCCGGTTCGACCGTGCATCACAAGCTGATGACGTGGAAGCTACCGTCCGGCGAGGCCGAGCGCACCATCGAACTGGGTGACAAGGCGCAGCCGAATGAGCAACGGGCCTTCAGCCCCGGCGGCAAGTTTTTCGCCTGCACCGGGGATTTTCTGAAGGACTCCCTCTACATCATTGACCTCGACACGGGCGAGCGAGCCGGGACCATCGAGTTCGCCGGGAAGATGTTCAACGTGAGTCTGGTCGGGCTGGCGTTTTCGCCGGATGGTGCCGAACTCGCGGCGGCCTACGGCCAGAACAACGGCTCGACATCCGACCGGATTCTGATCTGGAACGCCGCCACCGGAGCTGTTGCGGCCGACTTTCGACTCCCCGATCCCGATCAGCGGACGGTCGATGTCGGTGGAGGGGCTCAAAGCCTGCAATGGTTCCCCGGTCGGAAACGGCTCCTGCAAAACGGCCTGCACGTTATCGATCGCGAGGCGCGACGCGTCGTGTTCACGCTGCCACCACTCTCGATCAAGCTCAACACCAAACTCGTGCGGCACGTGCTGACCGACTCGATCATCGCGGCGTGGGAGGGGACCAAGGACGACGCGAAACTGGCACCCCTGGAATTGAAGGAATCGGACATCGCCCGCGCCAAAGAGGTGGCGGCCAGCGGCGGCCTCGCGATTGACGCGAAACTTCCCAAACTGACCCTCCTCGACCGCAAACGCGCGCCCGACAAAACGACGATGGACGGTGCCTGGAAGGTTCAGCCCGATCCCTGTCCGAACCCGGCGACTCTGGCCGCCTCGACCCCGCTGTCCGGCGCGGACGGCCGCGTGCGCGAGTTGACGTTCGCGCGACTCGACTCCGCCCGCGCCGCCCTGCGACTGGCCAAGGACGAGAAGACCACGGAGGCCGCGCTGATTGGAGCCTATCCAAGCCCCGTGGTGATCGAGGGGCCGAATCGCGTGCGTCGGCGATATGCCATCAAACCGGTCCCGTGCCTGCAAAACTGGGTCGAACTGTTCGATCTGGCCCAGGGCCAATCGACGGGTCGAGTCGAGATCGCCTTTCCCTGCGAACTGACCGCGCTCAGTCCCGACGGCTCGCGCGTACTGGTGACTGCCGCCGACGGACAGGGACGACTGGATGCCTTCGCGGCTGCGGATGGAGCACACGTGGTCGGTTGCCGGCCGTTCGTGGACGAAAAGAAGCCCGAGCATCGCGACATCGAAGCGGCCGTGTTTCTCGACAACAACACGGTCGCGGCCTGCAGTCGCAACGATCGTCTGGTCGTGTTCAAGCTGCCGGGTTGCGAGCCCATCTATGGTGTGCAGGATGCCGGTGCGATGGTGCTCTCACCAGGAGGCAAGTTGATCGCGACGTGCGCCGAAGGGAAGGTTGAGTTCCGCGATGCCCTATCCGGCGACGGGCGAGGCTCGACAAAACTCGATGGCGAAGTGGTGGCGATGTCGTTCTCGTCGCTGGGGGATCGGCTGGCCGTGCTGATCGCCGGCAGCACCGGCTCGCGTTTGGATGTCATCGAACTGAAAGACGGAGCGGTATCGAGTCTCTCCATTCCGGCCGCGCTCGCCCCGTTGTTGTGGGTGGGGGAGCAACGCTTGCTGGTCGGTGGTGAACGGGTAACGGACCTGACCAGTCGGCCCACCACCTCCACCATCGACCGACATCTGATGCTGGTCGATCTGCGCCGCCAGGCGGTGTTGTGGTCGTACGAGTACGGCCCCGGAGACCGCGTGATGTTCGGACGCGCGACCGTCGATGATCGACTGTGGGTGGCCGGTGCCCCGCGGCGCGGCAGCGGAGAGAAACTGACGGCCCTCAACCTGCCCGAGGCCACCATCGCCGGACGGCTCGACGACAAGACCCTCGATGCGCAACTGGTCGTCCAGCCGGGGATGGTCGTCACGCTGCAACTCGGTCTGGCCGATCCGTCCGAGTGGCCGGGGTTCACCCAGCAGGCGCGCAGCGCGATCGACGGGATCGTGCGCAACAACGGACTGACAGTTCAGGACGGGCAACCGCTCAAGTTGATCGTGACCGCCACCGCCGCTGATACACCGGGCACGATGGAATTGCAGTTGTTCGGAGGCACCGCCGCCGGGCAACCACCGAAGGTCACCGTCCAACGCAAGAAACTGTCGATTCGAGTGGCCTACGAATCCAACGGCAAGACCGTGTGGGAATCAAAACAGGAAACCTCGAACGAAATGCTGGGTTTCGTGCGGATCGCAAACCAGACCGCTCAACAGGCTCTGGACGAGGACATGTGGAAGCGGGCCGCAGACATGCTGCGCCGCGCACTGCCACCGTCTCACGTTCTGTCCGGTGCCACTTCCAAGGGACTGGGAACGTCCCGACTGGCGGGCGACGGCGCACATCCTCCCGGGTGATGACGGTCGGCTCCCAACCGTAGCACATGCTGCCAGCTTGTGCGTCGTCTGCTTTGGCTGCGACGGAAGAAGTCACGCACACGCTGGCAGCATGTGCTACGGTGTTTCGTTCCAAGGATCACTCTGCCGTGAGCATTCGCATCGTTTTCATGGGGACCGGGAATCTGGCCCTGCCGTCGTTTCTGGCCCTGCGAGATTCGTCGCATCAATTGATCGGGCTGGTCACTCAACCCGACCGGACCGGACGAGGACATCATCAGCACGTCAATCCGCTCAAGGTCGCGGCCGTCGAGCGGGGGCTGGCCGTGCTCCAGCCCGACTCGATCAAAACGCCCGAGGCCCTCGCCGACCTGCAGGCACTGAACGCCGACCTGTTCGTGGTGGCGGCCTACGGGCAGATGCTCTCGCCCGCGGTCCTGGCCATGCCGCCGCTGGGGACGATCAACATCCATGCGTCGCTGCTGCCCAAGTATCGCGGCGCGACCCCCATTCACGCCGCGATCCTGAACGGCGATGCCGAGACCGGCGTGACGATCATCGAGATCGAGCCGAAGATGGACGCCGGTCCGATGCTCGGCCGCGTCGTGACTCCGATCGAGCCGAACGAAACCACCGGTCAGTTGGAACAGCGCCTGGCCGACCTCGCCGTGCCGCTGATACTGCGCGTGATCGACCAGATCGAGGCGGGGACGGTCTCGCGCGAGCTGCAAGACCCGGCGCAGGTCACGCGCGTCCGCAAGCTGTCCAAACCGGACGGCCGCATCGACTGGAGCCAACCGGCCGAACAGATCGCCCGTCACGTGCGAGCCATGCAACCGTGGCCCGGCCCGTTCACCGAACTGCATCAGCCCGACAAGCCGCCGCTGCGATTGCAGGTTCCGTCGGTCGAGGTCGTCTCCGACGAATCGCGGCAACGCACCAGGCCGGGAACAGTGGCCGGCATCACCGACAAGCAGCTCATCGTCGACTGCGGCAGCGGTGAGATCGCCATCGTCACGCTGCAACCCGACGGCAAACGCCCCATGTCAACCGCCGACTTCCTGCGGGGCCACCGAGTTGTGATTGGCGACCGGTTGGAATGAGTTTGGGGGAGCGACAATAAGGCAACTCGGGAGATAACGTAACCGCCCATTGATGCCTGAATCGCAAGTTTTGAAGTTGCACATTTTTGGCTTTCCGCCCCAACGGGTACGGCTCCGTCCAGTTTGAAGTTGCACAAAATGTAGGGTGGGACCAGTGGCGCT
>JBBPIS010000197.1:0-13255 GCA_038040225.1 Planctomycetota bacterium | reverse complement strand
GCAAGTGGGTCTTCTCCGACAGATCACGACAAGCTAATAAAGCTTGTCACTGCCACGCAACAGGGACAGCGGTCGCACAGCATAAAGGCGACTGCTCGAAATGTCGTTCGAGACCGAGAGGCCGCGTCGCACTTGAACGGACCGGCGAACGCCCAGTGAAACCAACACGTGAAGGAATTGCCAGACAATGGGATTGAATCAGGCCGAATTGGAACGTCTCGATCATCAGGCGGAGTCTGATAGGGATCGTGAGTACGCACACCGAACGATCCTGATGTTCGACTTCGATGAGGCCCGCTGCGACAACTCGTTTGAGTCGCATCTGCCGGTGATCGCCCGGCTGTGCGAGCGACTGGCGGGGGCAGACGCCGCGTCGAAGATCGACCTCGCGTCTCGACCCGCTCCGCAGCGAACCGTGTGGGCGGTACTCGATGAGCGCGGGCGGGGACTGTTGTTCCACCACGACAAGCTCGTGCAGGGCCGCCCGAAAGACGAAGGGGAGTTCCTCGACGTCTTCTGGTCGACCGTCGGCCTGCCCGACGCCTTCGCCGTTTGCTACGAGTTCGGGCGTTACTTTCTCGGTGGAGGCTACGACGTGTATCTGACCCCGACCGTCAATGTGAGCTCGAATCTGACCGAGGAAGGGCACACTGCCGCCGTACGCGAGTTTGAAGAGAGCATGCTCGCACTGGGGTTCACGCCAATGACGTAGCCGGACTCCCCCGCAAGCGGATTTGGTGTTCGGACAACTTTTTCCCGGGTTGAAACTCAGCCAGCTTCCACCGCCGTGTGAGCCTTCAGCGCCTCTTCGATCAATCCGAGCGTCTCGTCGAGTTCGGGCCGGAACAGGTCGCCGATCAGCAGGTCGGTGAGGTCGCCCTTGCGGTTCGGGTGCTGACTGACAAACTTGCCGAAGCTGAAGCCAGCGTAGTACGCGCAGACCAAAGATCGCATGCGATCCATCCCGCGCACGTAATCGGCCTCCCACGAACCGAGCTGTGCGGCGGAAGTGTCTCCCTTGGCGAGGCCCTCGCACACCGCATCGGCGGCCAACTCACCCGACTTCAGCGCGAGCAACACACCCGACGAATAGAGCGGGTCGAGGAACCCGAACGCATCTCCGACCAGCACCCAACCGTTGCCTGCGGCGCGCTGCGAGCGGTACGAATACTCCTTGGCCGCGCGATACGGTTGAACTCGCTTGCCGATCTCGATCCGCTGCTTCACCGCCGGGCATTTCTCGACCTCCGCGTGATAGATGGCCTCGAAATCCTTGGTGTCCCGATTCTTGAAGAGGTACTCGTAGCCTGCCACCACACCGACGCTGACGATGTTGTCGTGCAGCGGGATGTACCAGAACCAGCCTGCCTTTCCCTGAGTCTGCAAGACGATGGTCGCTCCCTCGTCCTTGTCCGTGTCGCGGTAGGCCCCCTCCCAGTACGTCCAGACCGCCGCCTTCTTGAGGACCGGATCCCATTCGCGCAGACCCAGCTTGCCCATGATGAGCGAACTCTGTCCGCTGGCATCGACGATCACGTCCGCGCGTTCGATTCGCTCGCTGCCGTCTTCATTCTGAACCCGCACGCCCACCGCGCGGTCTCCCTCGAACAAGACCTCCAGGACACGCACGCCCTGCTGCACGTCGACGCCGTGCTCGATCGCATTGTCGAGCATCATCTTGTCGAACTCTTCGCGTTTGACCTGCCACGTCTGAGAACACTCGTGCGGCCGGTTGTCCCAGAAGTAAAACGGCTCGGAGAGGCGACCGCTCGATCCGACAAACTGCACGCTGTACTTCTTGATGAAGTGACTCCCCTTCATCTTGTCGAGCATGTTTAGTCGCTTCAGCGTCCAGTACGTCTGCGGAATGAGCGACTCGCCGATGTGAAAACGCGGGTGCTTCTCGCGCTCAAACAACCGGACGCGATGGCCCTTCTGGGCGATTAATGTGGAGGCTGTCGAACCGGAAGGCCCGCCGCCGATGACGATGACGCTGGGTTGAGTGGACTGATCCATCTTGGGGTCTCCTTGTGATTATTGGTCCGTTGTTCGAGGCACAAACTTCAAACACCAGGCACGAAATCCGAAACGAATCTCAAACCGGAAAACTCAAACTCCAAACGAGGAGCGGACCTGTTTCGGATTTGTTGCTTGGAATTTGAAATTCGTTTCGGATTTCGTGCTTGAGATTTGGGATTTCACTTTGTGCGGTGCCATCGTCCGCCCGGTTCTTCGTGGGGATCGCGAGCCGCCTGCAAGAGCTCGACCAACTGCTTCAGTTCGCGGGACGACAGGTGTCCGAGTTGACGTTTGTGGCCTTCTCGAACCAGTCCGGACAACTCGTCCAGCAATGCCAGTCCGGTGGGCGAAATACCCACCTCGACGACGCGGCGGTTCTCGGGTTTCCGCTCGCGATGAACCAGTTTTCGCTCCTCCAGCCGGTCCAGCATCCGAGTCATGTCGGGCGCTCGTGAAATCAATTTCGTGCCGAGCGCCAGCGTCGGCATCGTGCCGGGATGAGCCGCTTCCAGCAGTCGCAGCGCGTTGTACTGCTGGGCCGACAGGTCAAAACGCACGAACAATTCGTCCTCAACCACCTTGAGCCGGTCGTACGTCCGCCAGAGGTTGAGGTACGCCTCCTGATAGAGCGAATCGAATCGTGGCTTGCGGGCGGGGCGGGGCGGGGCGGTTGTCATGGGGCAACACGATACCGGCATCGGCCACACCCGTCAAGACGACGCTTGTTGAAACGTCTATCGTCCGGACGTCATTCGGAGCATCGGCCAGGAAGGCTCGCCGTCACGTCCGCGTCACATGCGGACCAGGCCGAGCCAGTCGTCGAACAGGAATTGAAGCCGCATCGTCAGCAGCGTGATCCGCCCCATCACGGTCAGCGCGAACGAGGCTCCAAACGTGATCATCAGCACCCAAACGCCGGCGCGGGAGACTCGGCCGACGAGCCCCTTGTGTTCGACCGAGAAGTAGAAGTACGTCAGGCTGGAGAGGACTCCCGCGACGAGCACGATGTTCTGCACCGACTGCTTCCAGTCGAACGCCCGCACTTTCGTGGTGGCATCCGTCGTGAAGGCGATCAGCGGCAGGATCGTGCTGCGAATCTGACTCACAAAGTCGGCGTCGAGGAACAGGATCAGCTTCAATCCGGCGGTCGTCCCCACCACGAAGGCCAGCGGCCAGCGACCGAGCCATGCGATCTTCGGCACCCAGCGGCAGAAGACCAGACAACCCAGTACCACGGGCACGAGATACCACATGTCCGCCTTCGCATCAGCCGGCGTATCGGGCAAAAAGGCGTAACGCGCCACGTCGGGCGACAGTTTGACGAGCACCTTCGCGACCATGACCTCCCAAAAACTGAGCACCATCCAATAGCCGGCCGACACGCCGACGATGATCGATTCGGCCAGCTTGTAGCCGACGTTGTCCTTGTACAGGTACGAGAAGACGCACAGCGTAAGCAGCGCTCCCACCCAGACACCGATCGATCGCGAGAGGCTGAACACGACCTTCGGGCTGCCTCGCAGAGCCGAATCGTAGCGCACGGACCGTCTCAGCTCGTCGCCGTACGTCGCGGTCGGATTGATCTCATGCGGGACGATCTCTTTCTTCTCGGCGTCGTAGAGGCCGACGACTTCGACCGGCACGACGAACTGCTGACCGACACCTCGTTCCGACGTGGCCGCACGAACGGCCAGGAACGCCGCTCCACAAACAAACAGTGCGGTCCAGATCGTGGTTTCGCGCGTCATGGCGTGCCCCTTCGATAGCGGTTGGCCAGATGAATCCCGTTGCCGAGGACAATGAGGGCGATCATCAGCCGATGTGCCCAGCGCTGCGGCCCTCCACGGCGACTGGCCGGACGCTTGCTCATGACGGCGAACTGCGGGTACTTCGCGCCCAACATCGACTCGTACTCGTTGGCACCGCGAATCCCCGTGACCAGCCCCAGCAGTTGGTCCGGGTAGTACGGAAACATCTGCGTCGATTGCACGCCCGTGCATCCGGCGGCCAGTGGGATCTTGTGAGGCGTACTGGCATACTGAACCCACTCCTTCGCTCCGGGAAAGCCGCCCGAAGCGTTGACGATCAACTGCATGTCCTGCGCGCTGACGACGTCTTTCATCACGGGAAGGGAGTCGAGGCTTGCGCCTCGCACGTCCTGCGATCTGGCCTTGCGAATGTCCGACGACAATTGACTGATAGCGACCACCTCTCCGGGGAGATAGCCGAGGTTCACATAGTCCTCGCCGTACCGGAACGGCTTGTCACCCGAGCCGAACTCCGCCTGCACGACCTCTTTGATCGTCACGTCAATCATCGGCAGGGCCGTGCCCCACAGCGTGACGAAGTAGATCTTGTGCCGTCGCAGACAGCAGTGTCGCGTGAAGGCCAATGACATCGGTGCCAGCTCGGCGGCCGAGTTCGGGTCGTAGTCGATCGCCATCAGAATGCGTGAGCCCGCCGGCAGCTCTTCGATCCGATCGAACAACTTCTTCGTCGGCAGCGACGGCGTTTCGTCGGAGCCGATTTCCAACAGGATCGGCAGCGCGACGGCAAACGCCATCGCCAGAAAGATCCAGCGCCGGTCGAGCGAGTTCAGTTTGTCGAGCAGTGTCGGAGTCATTCGTCTCCCCCGAGATACGACCGGTCCAACCCGAGCAGAATCCGCAGCGACGTCGCCACCACTCCCAACGCCACGCCGATCATGATGGCTCGCTGGCCTGCTGTGACGAACGTCTTGCGGATGAACTCGGTCAGATCGGCGATCGGCATCCACGGCAACGAGCCATCCGACGGCGTCGGCAGGAACAACGACGTGATTTCACGATCCTTCGTCTGGCCGACCAGCACGATCAAGGCCGTGACGAGCAGCAGCATCGCTTCGAGGTTTTTCGCGCGAAACGCCCGAAACGCGGCTGACGCCACATAAAACGCGAGCAGTGCGAACATCGTCGCGACCACGGGACTGAACAGGTACTGGTAGATCCACCAGAACGCGCCCCCTTCCTGCTGGAACTGGCCGGACCAGGCATGATCGAGATGCTTCGCCGACTCGGGAACGACACCAACCTTGAGCAGGCCGACCCCGACCGTGATGGCGAACGCGGCCAACGTCACGGCCGAGAAGCCCCAGCCCGCGTCACGGTCCGAAATCTTTTGCAGATGATGGACGCAGAGGTTCGCACCGCCGAGCAGCATCGCAATCGTCGCGACGATCGTGAACCATTCCTCGGCCGTCTGCCGCCACGACAACAGCGGCGGCACGAAGTACGCGAAGATCATCAGGAAGCCGACCAAGGCGGCAATCACCACAGGCACAGTCTTGCTCATCATCCCCCCTTCAAGACGGTGTTGGTGATCCATTGCACGCGAGGTCGCAGTTGTTCGCGGTCTACGTCCGCATGGCGCGGCGAGACCGCATCCCACGTCGCGATCAAGCAACCGACAACCACCAGCACCATCGCCGCCAGCTTGCCAAAGTCCTGCCCCTTGAGCATCCCCATCTGAGCCGGCTCTCCAGACAGGTAGGCCGACGCCGCGAACAGTTCCTCGCCGAGCAACGTGTAGTCGCAGGCCGCCACGAAGAATGGAAGCTGAGTCGTTTCGGCCGTCCCCGCGATTTGAATCGCTCCCACCGCGTTGCCCGTTTCGGCGAGGATCAGCGACTCGGCGTAGAACTTCCCGAGAAAGAAGCACGCGGCCGGCTGTTCGCGATACATCCAGCCGCAGACACTCGCCACGTAACCGAACTGTTCGTCGGTCACGTAGTAGATGCGGTCTTCGTTGTAGTAGTCGGGCCGCCCCGCCGCGAGCGCCGCCGCCTGCACGGCCTCCCGCGCCGCCGTCATCACCAGCGCCCGAGTCGTCGGCACTTCGAGCGGCGTGTCGTACTCGGCCGCCGTCCTGGCCACACTCGCCAGAATCGTCAGCCCGGCGACGGTGTCGATCTCATTCATGTCCTGAATGCCGGGGACGAAGAGCATCGGCTTCCCCATCTCCGTCGCCCGCCCGACCGCCTCTTCAATCGCCTGCAACCCGGCAATCGGCCGCACATAAAACGGCTTCCCCCGCCGAGCCAACTCCGTGCAGACGATGACCGTCCCGCAGATGGCGAGCGTGAGGAGAAAGAACGAGAGTTTCGTCCAATTAAACCAGTTCACCCTCGACTGAACTCCTTCGAGGTGGGCTGGCTCAGACGCGACTCCTTTCGCCCCAGAGGCATAAACATCAATCGAGTACGTTGTTCGTGGATTGGCCTTTGTAAATTCAAACTCACGGACCTGTGGCCCAAGTCCGACACTGGTCAGCGTTCCGGCTGTATATGTGACAAACGGGATTCGGCCCTGAAGCAACAGCCCGAGTTGGAGATGGCTGGACCTTTCACGACCCTCGATCCGAACCGAATAATGCGTCACCGGGTTTGTTGGTCCCGGAACATCGTCCGGGGATGGACTCCAAACGAGCTTGATTGCTGTCCCCGCATCGTTCGGGACATCGAAGGCTTGGAGATTCTCGGGAGGACGCACCTTGTCGGCAGCGATCGCCGCACACAAACCAAGCGTTTGCACGGCCGAGAGCGCGAGCAACACGCTAATGAGTCGGGAAAAAGGGACCACTCTCGTTGCGCGACGCGGCACTCCTCCGGCTCTTGTCTCTCGACTCTCGTCTCTCGACTTCATTCTTCACCCCTCAATCAATTCGACGTTGGCACGGGGCACGATGACTTGCGAACCGTTGGCCAGCTTCACCTCGACCACGCGCGCATGCGACTCGGACTCCAGCAGCCTCGGTTCGTGAGGCATCCCCGTGACCGTGCCGAGTGACCCGAAGTTCGGCTCGCGAATGATCCGCACCGGTGCGCCGACTTCCAACGACCCCGCTGCACGCTCCGTGGCACGGGCTGCCAGCCTGTGAGTCTCTTCCGTGTCCGCCACGCCCAGTGGAATCAAAATCTCCGGCCGCATCACCCCCGCGCGAATCTGTGTCGAGCCGTTCACCGAGGCCTCGCGTCCCTCGTGTGACTTCAGCAACTCAAACGTCCGCCGCGCCATCGCGATGTCACCGAACCCCTCGGTAATGATGATCGTTGTGCCGAGCTTCTCGTTCCCGGTGACGGCCACTCCCAGGTCATAACCGAGGATTTCTCGCAGGTCATGATCGTCGATCCCTCCCGCCACGACGGCCGCCGCGCCGACTTGAATCGCCTTCCGCACGGCGGCCCCCGTCATCCGACGGCCTCCAATCGCGATGCAGCCTTTCAAGTCGGGCGTGATGTGATCTTCGGTCAGATCTTCGTTGGGACTCTTCGCGACCAGACGCAGCGTCCCATACGCTTCGCCTCCCACACCGAAGATCCCCTGAATCAGCGCGGCCTCGGATTCGACGACGACCCCCTCGTTCGGAATGACTTCGACCACCTGCCCCGTCAGGTACGAGAGTACCTGCACGGCCAGCGGCTCACCGCGAAAGATGACCATCCCCGTGACCTTCGACACCGACTCGATCACCCCCGCGACGGGAGACGGCACGTCCGTCTGAAAGTACCCGAAGAAGCCCTTCGTCCGCGCGAGCGGCTCGCCCACCTCAACCCGCTCTCCCTCGTGCTTGAGCAACGACCGCACGAGATCCCCCGCCGAGACCCCCAACCGCTTGGCCAGATTCACCGGCGTGGCGTCTCCCGACATCATCGTCCTTGCCACGACATCGCGCGCCGCCACCGACTGCCCCGCCGCCACCAGCACGTCCCCCACAATCGGCAACACGCGCCGCCGCCGCCACGTGCCGCCGCGCGAGACCGTCAATCCGGGTGTGTATGCCTGTGCCATGCCTTTGTCCGCTGTTTCTTCTGATATCGCGTTTCGCTTGGTTCCTGAATGTAGGATGGGCACTCTTGCCCGTCCCGCCTTTCGTCTTCAAACTGGACGGGCAAGAGTGCCCATCCTACAAGTTCGGGTACATCTCCATCGCCTTGTTCCAGCGTCTCACCGTCTCTCGGCATGTCGCGCGGTCAGTGGGCAGCGTGAGTGGGCGGCCTCGGCCGTCGAGGATGATTCCTGACGTGCCGCCGTGAATGGTGCGCGTCAGCGGTTTGCCGGGGCCTGCGCCGACGTCGAAGCCTCGGGCGGGAAACAGTTCGACTTGGGCGGTCTCTCCCCGACCGAGACGCAGCCGTTGGAGATCGCCGAAACGGAGTTCACCCGAGTCTCGCAACGATCCCGAAAACTTGTAGCCGCAGATCGGAGTCCCCGGTTTGGCAAGACCCTTCGGGGCGATGCACGTGCCGAGGTAGATGAGGCAGTCTCGCTCGAAGACCTCCATTGCGGCGCGGGGATGGACCGACGCCAGCACGCCGAGATGCGGCATCATGAAGATGCTGTCCTTCGCCAGCCGCGTGATCCCTTCCGGCTCGAAGGCGTCGATCAGCATCATCGCCGTCTGCTCCATGCGCGGGGCGTGGGAGAGGACTCCGCCCGAAGCGACCAGCAGATCGAGGGCCATGTTGTTGACGATCGACCGGTCGCCCGTGTTCTGTCCGAAGGCGTCGCCGATCGACCGCTGCTGCTGCACTCCCGCCAGCGTCGTCGCGAACTGCTTGTGCTGGATGTACGAGAGCCGCAGCGCCTCGCGCGCGACTGCCTGCTCGAACATCAGCGCTTCCAGCGTCTGCGGAATCGTTGTCGGGCGGATCATCTTGTTCTTGACGCGGTTCCGCAGTTCCCGTTCGTCGCTGTCGTAGGGAACCCAGCGCAGGATCATCGGCAGCGTCGCTTCGGCGAGGACATTTGAAATCGAATAGCTCATGCCGAGATTCGCGCTCACCGTGCGATTGAACGTCCCGCCGAAGACGCTGAAGACGTCGGTCGTCGCGCCGCCGATGTCGACGCCCACCGCGTTGATCCCCTGCAACGCGGCGATCGTCTTGAGGATGTCGCCCACCGCGCCGGGGGTCGGCATGATCGGAGCATCGGCCCACGAGATCAGCCTGTCGTAGCCGGGGGCATGCGCCATGACGTGTTCGAGAAACAGATCGTGAACGCGGTCGCGGGCCGGTCCGAGGTTCTCACGCTCCAGCACGGGACGCAGGTTCTCGACGATCGACAACGCGCAGACATTTCCCAGCACGTCCTGCACGAGTGCCGCCGCATCGCGATTCCCCGCGTAGATCACCGGCATCTGGTACTGCCCGCCGAACCGGGGCTGCGGCTTGGCGGGTGCGATCAGTTCCGCAAGCTGCACGACGTGAGACTTCGTCCCGCCATCGGTTCCCCCCGCGAGCAGGATCATGTCGGGCCGCAGCTCGCGAATCCGCTGAATCTGCTCGAACGGTTTTCGTTTGTCATTGGAGGCGAGCGTCTCCATCACGATCGCGCCGGCTCCGAGGGCAGCTCGCTCGGCACTGGCGGCGGACATCTGCCTCACCACTCCCGCGACCAGCATTTGCAGGCCACCCCCCGCGCTGGACGTGGAGATGTAAATGTCGCAGCCGTCCTTGCCGCGAGCGGGCCGGATCAGTTGGCCCTGGTCATCGACCAGCCGTCGTCCGGACAACTCACCCACTTCGGTCGCCGCGTTGGTGACCCCCACGGTGACATCGGCCGCCGGTTCCTCAACCGTCGTCGGCGCTTCGCCCCGGTACGTCTGCCGGTACACGCCCTCGACCTTCTCGATCAGGATGGCCTTGGTCGTCGTGCTGCCACAGTCGGTAGCAAGGATGACCTGCAACGAATCGGGATCATCGATCCGCTTCGCCGCCGCAGGCGGATGCTGCCCGTTCTGTCCCGGTCCGTGGGGCATGATGAAGTCCAGAGTCGAGTGACGAGAGTCAAGAGCCTGAGAAGCAGTCGATTCAGAGTCTTGCCAAAGCAGCCAGAGGCGAACCAGTTAGGCGTGTTCTTCTCTGGCTCTCGACTCTTGACTCTCGTCTCTCGACATTTCGCCCAGCCGCCGCGAAATGTACTCGACCGCCCCGCGCTTCTCCAGAAACCCGGCAAACTCGCGCACGCCGGCCGGATCGAGGACCGCACCCAGGAACGGTTCAAAGAACCTCAGCGACTGCCCGGCCAGATAACTGAGGGGCGCGGACGAATCGAGCACCATCTGCGCCGGCAACGTCATCCCCCGCCGCGCGATCTCCCGACAAACCGCATCAATCGCCGCCGCCTGAGCAGCGGATGGCTCAACCGGTCCGAACGGTTCAACGGCGAAGGCGTGTTTGAGCCAGTTGAACATGAGTTCACCTTCCGTCAGCAGGGTCAGGTGGCTTCGGCATAACTTCAGGTGCCGGTGCTGACGTTGGTGATTGGTCATCACGACGTAAATACCAATACGCCTCGCCCCGTTGGTTCTTCCGAGTTGGCAGGCCCCTGATTTCCGGAGTGGTGTTGTGCAGCAGAAGTTCTCGTATGTCGCGGATCACCCCGCCACAGTCGCCGTAGTAGCTGTGCCCGAGGAGCGAAGTGTCAATTTCAGATGCATCAACCGTATCAAGCGGTGGCGACACCAAGGGCTCTCCATAGCCGTCTCCCGCACGCCGATAACCATTGACGGCCTTCGACATCTGGAGCGCGAGATCCTTCTTGGAACAATACAACGTGGCACGCAACGCGACCTTAGACAGTTTTGGAACGATATCACGATTGAACACGTCCGCATCAATGTCCGGTGCGGCCAAGATGACCTGATGGAACAGTCGCTGATTCGGGTCTAATTCGTTGAGCGCCCGTGACACGATCTCCCCGCCCTTACTATGGGCAATGATATGTACCCGCTCTGCATGACTTTCCTTCACGACATCCTGTAGAAACTGCTTGAGAAGTCCCGCGCTATTTCCCACTTCATTGGCATCCACCACGTATCCGCTGAGAGCCGCTCGCGATGGCCAACTGAAGAACAGTGGTACACCCGGGAATTCAAGATCGAGGTGCAACTGCGCAGTCCGACAGGCTGCGTCTCGGAAGTCGACCTGATATCCGTGGACGAATACAAAACAGTCCTTTGAGCCTGGCTTGATGCCAGCCAAGCGTGCTCGCAAGTCCGCATAGAAGGATTCTCTCTCGAGCCGTCGTGTTTGCTTCAAGATCACATGCTCGTCCGCATTTTCCAGTCCCGGGATTGTCATGGGTAGCTTTCCGGGTTTCCGACCCGCGGGCAGCGAAACCTCGCACCAGCCGTGATGAATTTGGCGGCTGTCTGGATCGCGACCATTTCCAAAAACGAGGCCGCGCGACAGTTCGACAGAAAGTGCATACGCGCTGACTCCTTGCCAAAACAAAACGCCTGACACGAGCAGGAAGAAGATGCCGCGGAACGTCTGTCTCGACTTGCCAAAGAACGTCGTGACCGCCCAGATGGCAACACCAAGTCCAAGCAGTGGGCACAACCAGATTTGGTAATTGCTTCGCTCTTGAGGCGAAACGATGGCTCGGTTTGTTCCGAAATAGACGCGCACCAGCTTTTGGTAACCATCGGGGGTTTCTCGTACCAGAGGCACATTTTCCGATGTTGCCTTCGGAGATTCATGCCCGATTCGAGCGCTCACGACTTCAGGGGTTGTCTGAAAAGAACCTGACGTGCCAGTGGTAGCGGGTGCGTCCATAGCCATCCCCGATTGTCGCGTTTGCGGCCGAATCGTGCCTGCCAACTTCCCGAGTAACTTTGCTGCCGTACGTCGTTGCTCAGGATTCGCGTTTTCATTCAGAACAAATTCCAACAACAGTGGAACGGCCCGGGCGCCGATCCGTTGCAACTGTGCCTCACTTGCGTTTTTCAATAAATAATCCGTCTCTGCAATTTGAGCGGTGTAGAGTAGTGCCCGCACGTACTCGTCTGGAGGATCGGCCATTGCGACGTGTTCAAGACCCGTGACGACGACAATGGCTTTTGTGTGATCCTGATCACCCAACAATCCAAGGAGTGCTTCGGCGACTACATCTTCCAGCCACTCTCGCCTTTGAAGCTCGATGGCAGCCTGCCTTCGCACCTTGAGAGACGAATGCCGCAGCGCCTCTCGAAGCAATTGCTTCTGCTCCTCAACGGTCAGACTCATATCTGATTTCGCGACCGGCGTATTTGTGAAGACACTAGGGATGACTTGTTCTGCAGTCGAGGGATCGCTGAATTGCAAACGTAGCTTGGCGAGCGACTCTCCGCGTACCGGGGCCGGATTTGGCGCGGCACCATCAGGATTCGCCGGCCCTGCTGCCGACTTTTTGGTCACAGGCGGCGGAGCACCGGTGCCGGTGTCGGGCTGGCCCAGCGATGCTCGGCCGAAACCAGCCAACATCAAGAGCGACAAACCGACGCGAAATAACAGCCGACATGGAACGTACATATAGCCCCCTTCTCAATAATCTGTCGAGTCAAATCGTTCGCTTTGTACACAAACCATCGTCGCTGGGAATCTACAACGGACTTGTGTGAATGGCAACGAAAAATCCCTCGACTGGGTGGCAGGGTCGGAGTCTTCGACGGCGCTGAGTGAGCGGCGAAAACGGGGCCATCGAAGACTCTGACCCCGCCACACAAACTGCTTATCGCAACTCCGCGCTAAAAAATCTCGTGCGGGTAGGCCGTTGTGGAGCGGACGGCTTCGGCGTACTTCACGCCGCAGGACTGGCCTCGGTAGCGGGCGAGGGCTTCTTTGCCGAGTTGGGCTCCATCAAGCTGCTTTGGATCGTAGGGCTTGTTGGCCTGCATCGCCATCAGTCGGCCGAGCCATTCGATCGCGCGGGGCCAGTCGTCGGTGACATCGACGAACGTGTTCGGCTCGAAGCCGATCGTGTGGCCGGGGCCGTTGTCGTACCAGTAGATTCGCGACGGCGACTTGGTTTTCTGACCGAGGTCCAGCACGCGGTCGCCGTGCCTGAGCGCGATCTTGGAGAGCTGCGAGGCCATCTCGTGATCGGTGTGGTGATCGTGCGGCCAAAGCTGGAACGCGACATCCGGCTCGATCGCCGCGACCGCTTCGGCCACCTTTCGCTTCGATTCCTCGGTCACGCCAAACCGCATTCCGGCGAAGTCGAGGAAGTGCATCTCGATACCGTACTCCTTGCTGATCTGCACGGTCTTCTCGACGAGTTCCTGCGCGCGATCGGCTCCCGGCTTCCAGTTGCTGTAGTCGCCGACCAGCGTCAGGATCACCACGCGGTGAGGAGACTAGCACGGCGCGTCAGAGCTGGAACGGCGAGCTTACCCGCTGATCCTAGTGCATGTCGTATCGCTGGCCAGGGGTGGCGGG
>JBBPIS010000196.1:0-13364 GCA_038040225.1 Planctomycetota bacterium | reverse complement strand
TCGCACCTGAAACTGGTTCCCGATACGCTGGAGCTGCGCGAGTACATTCGCGAGGCATCGGAACGCTACGCCACGCAACTCGACAAGAGCCGGCCGTTCAACAAGGCCGCGTTGGAAGCTCACGCCCGGCAACTGCTCGACCAGATCCAACAACCGGAGTGTTACCTCGGGTTCGCAATGGTGCTGGTCGGAAACGCCTTTTGGAAGCAGCAGTTCTTGGCGATCCCGTTTGAGCGGCGGCTGCTGCTCCTGCCGCACTGCCTCAAGCACGCCGACGGTTGCCCGGCGGACTACGACGAATTCGGGCTCGACTGCGAGAAGTGCGGTGCCTGCTCGATCGCCGACTACAAGGTCAAGGCGGAACAACTCGGCTACAAGGTGCTCGTTGCAGAAGGTTCGCCGATTGTTCTAAAGATCATTGTGTCGGGCCACGTCGATGGGATCCTGGGCGTCGCCTGCCTGAACGTGCTGGAGAAGGCGATCGACAAGGTCTTGCTCGCGGGAGTCCCTTCCTACGCGGTCCCGCTCCACTCGGGCGACTGCAAGAATACGAAGCTCGATGAATCGTGGGTCTGGCACTGCCTCGACAAGTACGTTCCGTTGGAGGAGCAAAAGACCTCGGGCTATATCCCGCTGATGCGGGCGTCAAACGAGATGTTCGAGACACAGATCGACGAAGTCTTGCCACTCGCACGTCAGGGAGCTTCCGGTGGTGACACATTGCTGGCCGAGACCGAATCCATCGCCAGGAACTGGATGGTGAAGGGGGGCAAGCGATTGAGGCCCTTCATCACGCTGGCGGCCTACGACGCACTGACCGGTGCCGCCGGATTGCAGTCGGCGTCTGGAGACGATCTGCCGAAGTTCTCGTTGGAGGTTCGTCGCACCGCGATGGCGATGGAGGCATTCCACAAGGCGTCGCTCGTCCACGATGACATTCAAGACAACGATCCGTACCGCTACGGACAAGAGACGTTGCACCGCCGCTACGGGGTCGGCACGGCCATCAACGTCGGAGACTATCTGATCGGACTGGGATATCGGTTGATCAGCCAAAGTCGCCGAGAACTGGGCGCGGAGGCGGCGAGCGACATTCTGGATCGCCTCGCCAACGCTCACCTCAAGCTGTGCGAGGGACAAGGGGCCGAACTGCGGTGGACGGGAGCCGATGCCATCAAGCTGACGGCCCTCGACGCAATGAAGCTCTACGCACTCAAGACGTCGCCCGCATTTGAAGCCGCCTTGTACGCGGGTCTGCGGATGGCCGGACCGATGGATGCCTACGAAACAATGGTCCCCACATTCTGTCGGCATATCGGTGTCGGCTTTCAGATTCTGAACGACCTGCTGGATTGGGAAGAGGCGGCTCCGAACAAGCTCGTCGCTGGGCGCGATGCCGAGTTGGCGAAGCCGACACTCCTGCTGGCCCTCGCGCTGGATGCCGCCAAGGGATCGATTCGCGAAGAGTTGGAGAGCGTCATCACCGAACCACTGACGGCCGCCGTCAGGTCGGATCGCCTGCGAAGGCTCTATCAAAAGCTGGGTGTGTTTGAACGGGCCGAAGCGCTGGTCGATAAGTGTCGCAGTCGAGCCGAAGCGGTCGCCGACGAAGTCCAGCCCGAGGCGCTGCGGCAACTGCTTTACTTCCTCGTCGATACCGTGCTCGCACACTCTCCGGCCACTCCGTCGCCCGCGTCACTCGTGCCACTGTCGGGGCTGCTCCCGATCATTGGCAACACCGTCGGCGCGATGTGAGACGCTGTCAGATAAGCCGGGTGACTTGCAATACGATAGAGATCATCTCTTGGGTGCCACGGTCACGGCTTTGCGTGGCCGTGCTCCTGTCGTAGCGAAGACACGGCCACGCAAAGCCGTGACCGTGGCACCCTAAGAAAAGCCGCTTTTTTCCGGACAACCTCTGAGACGCTGATGCCACACCCGTATTTGTTCCGGCTGGATGAGCGAATCTCGCGCGGCCTGTCCCACTGGGAGCCCGCGCAACGCGAACGACACCGTCAGTTCATCCTCTCTCAGCAAAACGCCGACGGAGGATTTGGCGGGCGTGGTCTTCCTGCCGAAGACGCGCACTCGGAACCGGAGGGGCGCGAGTCGGATCTCTATTACACCGCCTTCGCCATTCGGGCGCTGTCGGCGCTCCGGGCCTTCGCCCCCGAAGACGCGCGGCGAGTGGCTCAGTTTCTCGACGCCTCCCGCCACCACGAGACCAGCGTGATCGACGTGGTCAGTTGGCTCTACTCGGCGCTGATGGTTCAGGCGTCGGCGGGGATCGATCTGCTGGCGCAGGCGGAAGCCAATTGGCCCGAGCGTCTCGCGACGATCCTCGAAGGATTCCGTACGGTTGATGGAGGCTATGCCAAGACTCACGAAGGAGCACTCGGCAGCACGTACCATTCATTCCTCGTGGCGCTCTGCTACGAACTGATTGGTCAGACATTGCCGTCTCCGGATCGTTTGGTGAGCTTCATCAGAGACCGCCAACGTGACGATGGAGGGTTCGTCGAGATCGCGCCCATGAAGCGGAGCGGCACAAACCCCACGGCGGCGGCAGTGGCTGTTCTGACGCTCCATTCTTCGATCGGCAAAAACCTGCGCGAGGATGTGCTGGCGTACCTGCTCGACGTGCGCGGCGACGAGGGAGGCTTTCAAGCCAATACTCGCATCCCGTTTGCCGACACACTCTCGACATTCACGGGATACCTCACCTGCCTCGACCTTGAAGCCCGAGACGTTGTCGATCCCAAGCGAATCGAGCAATTCGTACTCTCACTGGAGCAGCCGCAGGGAGGCTTTCGAGCCGCCAGTTGGGATCAAGCAACGGACGTGGAATACACTTTTTACGCACTGGGCACTCTGGGCCTGTTGTGGAGCGACCGGCCAGCCGCAACTTCGGTAATCCACAGATGACCATCGAGGCCGCGGCGCTCATTTTGAGATCGACGCGTTGAAACCGAACTGGTACGTCTCGTGGTAGTGTCTCCCGACGAAACTCTCGGCAACCACCGGGGTTAGTCGAGGGCGGATAATTCACGCCGCATTCACACACTCACCGCAGACGACAGGAACTTCAGGATGAGTTTTTCACCGAAACTGCTGACCACCGGATTGGTCTGCTCGCTATTCGCCGTCACGGTGTTGATCGTTCGGGCACAGTCGGGCGACACGGCGGCGAAGAAGTCCGGCGCGGCGGCGTTTTCGCTGGCCGACCGCTTCAAGGAACTCGACAAGAACAGTGATGAAAAGCTTTCCCGCGCGGAGCTCGGCCCCGCGCTGTTCGAGTTCCTCAACGCCAACCGCGACGATTCGGTGACACTCGACGAGGCCCGCGAGGTCATTCGCGAGAAGGGATTCGACGCACTGCAGAAAGTTGCCCAGGGTCAGTCCGCGAAGAGCGGGGCCGTGAGCCGTGAGACAAAGCCCGGTGCAGCGGTTGCCGATGAGCCGCTCCGACAGGGACCGGTGCGGGTCACGCCGGGAGACCACGGTGTGGGCCGGATGGTTCCCGACCTCAAGCTGACCGACATCGATGGCCGGTCGTTCAAGCTGAGCGATCTCAAGGAGGACCGAGCGGTGGTGATCGCGTTCACGAACACGAGCTGCCCGATCTGCAAGAAGTACGCACCGACGCTGGCTGCGCTGGAGAAACAGTTCGCCGAGAAACAGGTGGCGTTTGTCTTCGTCAACCCGACCGCCAGCGACAAGCTGGATGACATCCAAGCGGCGATCAGGTCGCACGGCTTCGCCGGTCACTACGTGCGCGACAACGACGGAGCCGTCGCCTCCACGCTGGCAGCGACTCACACCACCGACGCCATCGTTCTCGATGCCAAGCGGACGGTCGTCTATCGCGGCGCGGTCGATGACCAGTACGGATTCGGCTACTCGAAAGAAGTTCCTCGCGCGACGTACCTCGTCGATGCGATTGAGGCCACACTGGCGGGCGAACGCCCCAACATTGCCGCCACGTCGGCTCCTGGCTGTCCGCTCGACTTCGAGTCCGCAAAGCAAGCCGCCTCCACATCGACCGTCACGTATCACAATCGCGTCTCGCGCATCGTGCAGGACCACTGTCTGACGTGTCATCGCGATGGGGGCGTCGCGCCGTTCGCACTCTCCACCTTCGACGAGGTGACCGGGCAAAGCGGCTCGATTCGGCGTGTCGTTGAGAAGGGGATCATGCCGCCGTGGTTTGCCGCTCCTCCCGCGAAGGGCGAGGTGACTCGGTTCGCCAACGATTGTTCCCTGGCCAGTGCGGACAAGGCCGAACTGCTCGCGTGGTTGAACGGCGGCAAACCGGTCGGCGATCCGCGGGACGCGCCCCTGCCCCGTTCGTTCGCCAGCGGCTGGCAGATCGGCAAGCCGGACCTCCTCGTTCAATTACCGTCGCCGATCTCGGTGAAGGCGACCGGCACGATGCCCTACCAGAACGTCATCGTCGAGTCGGGGCTGACCGAGACCAAATATGTGAAGGCTGTCGAAGTCAAGCCGACCGCGCGCGAGGTCGTGCATCACGTGCTGGTCTTCGTCCTGCCTCCCACCAAGCGCGGCGGGGAAGCGACGGACAAGACCGAGGGTGATGGCGAAGAGGACGAATCGACCGGCTTCTTCGCGGCTTACGCCCCCGGCTACGATGCCCTCCACTTCAATGACGGCTACGGCAAGGTGCTGCCTGCGGGATCGAGGCTCAAGTTTCAGATCCACTACACGCCCAACGGCACCGCGACCACGGACCGGCCGATGATCGGGATGATCTTTGCCGACAAGCGGCCCGAACATCTGGTCAGCGTGCAGGGGATTTCCCAACCGCGTTTTGCGATCCCGCCCGGCGCGGACAATCACGAAGTCGTGGCGAATCAGCCCGTCCCGAACGAGGCCACGATCCTCGCCTTCTTCCCGCACATGCATCTGCGAGGCAAAGCCTTCAAGTACGAGGCGATCCTGCCGAACGGGGAGACTCAAGTCCTGCTCGACATTCCGCGCTACGACTTCAACTGGCAGTTGTCGTACCGGCTGGCCGAGCCGCTCACGCTGCCGGCCGGTTCGACGATTCGAGCGACGGCGTGGTACGACAACAGTGACAAGAACCCCGCGAATCCCGACTCGACGCGCACCGTCCGTTGGGGTCCGCAGACCTACGACGAAATGATGATCGGCTATATCGAATACCATATGGGAAGCGACCAGTTGCAGCGCAGCGGCCCGCTGCTCGGCCTCGCCGCCGGCTTCGATTTCGAGGCCCTCTTCAAACGGCTCGACAAGAACAACGACGGCCTGCTGAAGGACGACGAACTTCCCGCGCGAGGCCGCGACCGCCTGCTGCAACTCGACAAGAACGGCGACGGTGCGATCTCGCAGGAGGAGATGCGGCGGCTGAAGCGCTGACGACGGCTGCGACAGGGTCGAGCGGCTTCATCCCACAAAAGACAAAGAAAGAGGAACATGCTCGTGCCACGCTCAGCCTGCTTTGTGATCGTCTGTCTTGCTGCGGCGAGTTTGACTGTCGCAGCCGACTCACAACTGAAAAAGGAGTGGACCGTCGATGGCGTGCAGCGCGAGGCCCTCGTCGTCGCGGCGAGTCGTCCGACGCAAGGCGGCTCGCCGGTGGTGTTCGCGTTTCACGGGCATGGCGGGACGATGCGGCATGCGGCGGCAACATTTGCCTATCAGAAGCACTGGCCCGAGGCGGTCGTCGTCTACATGCAGGGGCTGAACACGCCGGGGCAACTCACCGATCCCGAAGGCAAGAAGCCCGGATGGCAACGAGTGGTGGGCGATCAGGGGGACCGTGACCTCAAGTTTTTCGACGCCGTGCTGGCGACGCTCAAGCAGGACCACAAGATCGACGAGCGGCGGATCTACAGCACGGGGCACTCCAACGGTGGAGGCTTCACGTACCTGCTGTGGGCCGCCCGGCCGGATGTCTTCGCAGCGGTCGCCCCTTCGGCAGCAGTGGCGGCTCGCCAGTTGAAGGATCTCAAGCCCAAGCCGGTCATGCACGTGGCGGGTGAGCAGGACGAACTCGTGAAGTTCTCGTGGCAGCAGTTGATGATGACTCGTCTGAAGACGCTGAACGAGTGCGGCGAGGGATCGAACTGGGCCAAGAACTGCACGCAGTACACGTCGAAACTGGGCGCGCCCGTCGTGACCATGATCCATCCGGGGACTCACAAGTTTCCCGACGAGGCCCCCGCGTTGATCGTGAAGTTTTTTCAGGAGCATCGCCGTCCGGCATCCGGGGCGGCCGCACCTCAGCAGTGACCGACACAACTCAGAACAGGCCGCGCGCGGCGTATCGTTGCAGGTAGCCCTTCACCTTGAGCTTGCGGGCGGTGTTCTCGGAACTCATGTAGCGGATCGTGCCGAAGATCGGTCGCACCGGACCCCACGCTCGATCGTAGCGGCCGAGCGTCCAGCAGATCCCCGAGTACGAGTTGGGATCGCGTCCATCGACGGCGTACTTGTTGTTCAGATCGATCAGCGCGTCGAGGGCCTCGCGCGGCGACGCGGACCATTCGAGGATCTTCTTCCCCCACAGCATCCGCAGATAGTTGTGCATCCTTCCGTCGCGAACGAGTTGTCGTTGGGCGGCGTTCCACAACTCATCGTGCGTCTCGGCCGCTTCGAGCTGCGAGGGCGAGTACAAACGCGGACGCGGATCGCGCGCGTGGTCGTTCAGTGTCTTCTGCGCCCAGTCGGGCAGCGACTCGAACTGATCGTAGTCGTCCCGGTGCGAACACATGTTGAAACCGATCTCGCGCCACGTCACCGCTTCGTCGAGAAACGACTCGACCTCGGGCGTCATTCCCCACCAGCCTTCGCGGCTCCCCTTGGTCGTGGCCGACAACTTCTCCGGTGACCAGTCGTCTCGTTGAGCGAGAGCCGTGAAGATTTCATGGATCGAGATGTGGCCGAAGTGCAGGTAGGGCGACAGACCACTCGCCGCTTCTTCTTCGGGATCGTTCCGGTGCTCGGCATAGCGGGGCAGCCTGTGCGCGAGAAACCGTTGAAAGGTCTTCCGGGCCGCGACCTCGCCCCCGTCAAACGCGGCCGGACCGACGGCATGGTCGATGGGAAGTTCGCTCAAGGCACTGGACGATGCGGTGAGCAACGAATCGTTCGCGGAAGGCCAGCGCGAACGGAACTCGTCCAGCAGTGCCGCGTCGATCGGGCGCAGCTTCTGCCCGCGAAACGGGTCGTCCTTCGGGAGCTCGCTCAAATGAGGCGTCAGGTTCTTCTGCAAGAACCGTCGAAACGCGTGGGCCGTCGGGAAGACGAGGTCCGTCGCCCGCATCGGCCACAGACCGTTCGAGTCCACCGCCTCCATCAAGACCGGCAATCGGGGAGCCACTGCCGCGAGCATCTTTGGCAGGAAGTGGCCGGGAAAATCATCCGTCACGATCACAGCGACCGACTGCGCCAGATGCTCGATCATCCCGCGACCGTGTCGGGGCGACGGTTCGATGTACGCGTGATACGTCACGCCCAACTCATGGCATCGCGCTGCGTTGTCTCGCATCCCCTCGATGACGAATTTGTGAAAGCGATCGCACGACCAGCGTGCCCGGCAGCCGAGCGTCTCCAGAATCAGCAGCGGCAATCCGAGCTTGCCGCACCATTCGAGCGCACGCTGCAACGCGAAATTCGCATGCGTCCGACGAGACGCGTTCATCCAGTAGACGACGAATCGTCCATCACTGTGCGAGGGCCGATCGTTGCAGGCTCGAACTCGAATCGGCGGAACTGGACTGACGGACATTACGATTTCCGTTGAAGATTTCTCGGAGTGCGCCCCCCCAAATGAAAGGGCACTTGGAAGAAGTGAGAACGAGTCGTCTCGCTCATCCAGCCGTTCAGATCACGTCGGCGATCAACAACGTGCGGTCGTCTGACGGGGGAAGGCCACCGGTGAAACCCCGCACGGCTTCGATCACGCGGTCGAGAGACTCCTGGGCATCCGCGCGGCAATCGGCGAGGACATGATCCAGCCGCTCGGTTCCGAACAGTTCGCCGCTGGAGTTGGCCGCCTCGGTGATGCCATCGGTGTAGAAGACGATGCGGTCGCCGCGCCGCAGTGTGAGGGTGTGGTCTCGATACTCAACCTCGCTCATGAAACCGAGCGGCAGAGAAGTGGCCTGGTCGAGCGGCGTGACCTTCCATTCGCCGCAACTGCGCAGTCGCGGCGGATTGTGTCCCGCGCTGGAGAAGGTCAGCGCGCGAGTCCGCTCGTCGTAGATGCCATAGAAGGCCGTCACGAAGTGGCCCGACTCCGTCGTATACCGCCGGGTCAGATGCTGGTTGAGATGATTCAGCAGCAGGCTCGGCGTCGTGGGGTCGCCCGGATACATGTGAGCCAGACTGTGGAGCACGGCCATCACCACGGCGGCCGGTGTCCCGTGACCGCTGACGTCGGCGATCAGGAATCCCCAGCGATCATGCGGCAGTTGGAAGAAATCGTAGTAATCGCCGCCCGCGTGGCGGGATGTTTCGTAATGCGCGGCCACTCGCATCGTGGACATCTTTGGCAACTCTTTGGGCAGCAGCGAGCGTTGGATGTCGGCCACGATGCGAAGCTCACGCTCGACCGCCTGGTACGCGACATCGAGTTCTTCGGCGAGAACCAGATTCTGCGCGGCACGCCCGAACAGATTCGACATCCAGACTCGTTCGGGCAGATCCTGCTCGTTGAAGCCATGAGGTTCGTCGTGCGTCACGACGACCATGTTCTTCGACTTGCCCTGGTCGAACAGTGGAATCGCCATCAGCGAACGCGTGCCCGCGAGATACTCCACCGCCGGATCGTCTCCCGCGATGTGAATGTCGTTGAGCACGCGCGGCGCATCGCCATAGATCATCTCGCCCAGAATGCCCCCCGCCAGCAGCGGCAGGCGCTCGGGCTGCTTCCACGGGTTGATCTCCTCCGCCCAACCGCTGTAGCGCGTGATGCGAAACTGGGGAGTCTCCAGCCCTCGCCGACTGAGCGAGATGCGCCGGGCGGCCGGCAGCAATTCCTGCATCCGCTGTCCGTAGGTTCGCACCATGGCCTGCGGGTCGGTTTGCAGACTCATCTCGCGCATCGTATCGACAACCGTCTGGAGACGATCGTGCCAGTCATCGGAGGGTGAGGTGAACATGTGGGAGGATTCCAAGGGCGTCAGGGCGTTTTCGTCGGTGTCCGGATCTCAACAGCGTCTTGGAGAGCTTGTGATTTTTCCGCCACCGACCTTGCGTCGGTGGTTTAACGGCTTTTGCGCTATTGTTTGAAAGTAGGGCAGAGGCCGCTAAACCCCCGGGACAAGCTCGGGGGCGAGAAAATCTCACGCTTGGAAAGTTGTCGCTGCGGGATTATGGCTGAAAATCGCCGTTCGTCCACACGCCGCTCTTCGTGAATTGCGGGCCATCCGACGCCTCATGTATCCTCTCACCTTCAATTGGACGAACACCCGACCCCAAACATTGAAGACGCCCGCCGCATGAAGCCCATCCGCAAGCTGCTCGTTGCCAACCGTAGTGAAATCGCCATTCGAGTTTTCCGATCTGCTCACGAACTTCGGATTCGCACGGTCGCCATCTACACGCATGAAGACCGGTACGCCCTGCACCGCTTCAAGGCCGACGAGGCGTATCAGATCGGCAAGGGGGGCGAGCCGATCAAGGCGTACCTCGACATCGCCGCGATCATCCGCATCGCGAAAGAGGCGGGAGTGGATGCGATCCATCCCGGCTACGGATTCCTCTCCGAGAACCCGCTCCTCGCGCAGGCGTGCGCCGATGCGGGGATCGTCTTCGTCGGGCCGACGGTCAAGGTTTTGGAGCAGCTTGGAAACAAGATCACCGCGCGCGAGTTGGCTCGCTCGGCGGGAGTGCCGGTGTTGGGAGGCAGTTCGAAACCGATTGCCGATGTCGCCGACGGGCAGAAGCTGGCGCAGTCGCTCGGTTATCCGGTCATTCTCAAGGCGGCCCACGGCGGCGGCGGGCGAGGCATGCGCGTGGTGCTGAAGCCCGACGATCTGGCCGGGTTGTTCGAGTCGGCTCAGCGCGAATCGATGTCCGCGTTCGGATCGCCCGACATCTTCGTCGAGAAATTCATTCCGCAGCCGCGGCACATCGAAGTGCAGTTGCTCGGTGACACGCATGGAAATCTGGTCCATCTGTTCGAGCGAGACTGCTCGGTCCAGCGGCGGCATCAGAAAGTGGTCGAGATCGCGCCGGCTCCGTTTCTGGACGCGAAGATTCGTGATGCGATCTGCGAGTCGGCGATCAAGATCGGCAAAGCGGTCGGCTATCAGAACGCGGGGACCGTCGAATTCCTGTTCGACACCGAGCACAACAGGTTCTACTTCATCGAGGTCAACCCGCGGATCCAGGTCGAGCACACCGTCACCGAGGAAGTGACGGGGATCGACATCGTGAAGTCTCAGATTCTGGTGGCTCAGGGAACGCCGCTGTCGGATCCCGAGATCAATCTCGGGTCTCAAGCCGACATCAAGACGAACGGCTTCGCGGTGCAATGCCGCGTCACGACGGAAGACCCGGCCAACAACTTCATGCCCGATTACGGTCGCGTCTCGCACTACCGTTCGGCGGGCGGAGCGGGCGTGCGACTCGACGGAGGGAGTGCGTTTTCGGGAGCGGTCATCAACCCGTTCTACGATTCGCTGCTGGTCAAGGTCACGGCGCGAGGCCGTCGGTTCCAGGATGCGACGGCCCGCATGGAGCGCGTGCTGCAAGAGTTCCGCGTGCGCGGCGTGAAGACGAACATTCCGTTCCTGATCAAGGTGATGACGCATCCGAAGTTCGTGGCCGGTGGCTTCACGACGCGGTTCATCGACGAAACGCCCGAGCTGTTTCAGTTCGCTCCCCGCAAGGACCGCGCGACGAAAGTTCTCTCGTTCCTGGCCGACACGATCCTCAACACGGGAAAGGTTCATGCCGCGGCTGCGAAGAACATCGATCGGACGCCCGCCCCGTTACCCGACCTCGACTTGAACGCACCGATCCCCGACGGAACCAAGACGCGACTCGAAGCGCTGCGGAAGGAGCACGGCAACGAACAGGCCGCGAAGAAGTTTGCCGAGTGGGTTCGCGATCAGAAGCAACTGCTCATCACCGACACCACGATGCGCGATGCTCATCAGTCGTTGTTGGCCACGCGGTTCCGGACGCACGATCTGCTGAACGTCGCCAGCGCGTATGCCCGCCTCTGCCCGCAGTTCTTTTCGCTGGAGATGTGGGGCGGGGCGACGTTCGATACGACGATGCGGTTCAACAAGGAATGCCCGTGGGACCGGCTGACTCAACTGCGTGAGAAGATTCCGAACATCCTGTTCCAGATGCTGCTGCGGGCATCGAACGCGGTCGGCTACACGAACTATCCCGACAACGTCGTGGTCGAGTTCGTGAAGGAGGCGGCTAAGGCGGGGATGGACGTCTTCCGCGTGTTCGATTCGCTCAACTGGGCTCCGAACATGAAGGTCGCAATGGACGCGGTCGTTGAGACGGGGATGATCTGTGAGGCGGCCATCTGCTACACGGGCGACATCCTCAACCCGAACCGACCGAAGTACGACCTGAAGTACTACGTCAATCTCGCCAGGGAACTGGAGAAGATGGGAGCACACATGCTCGCCATCAAGGACATGGCGGGGCTGTGCAAGCCGGCGGCGGCGGCCAGGCTGGTGAAGACGCTGAAGGAGGAGATCGGCATCCCGATCCACTTCCACACGCACGACACGGCGGGCATTCAGGCGGCGTCGATTCTGCAGGCGAGCGAAATGGGACTCGACGTGGCCGACGCGGCGCTGGCTCCGATGTCGGGAGGCACCTCGCAACCGAACCTCAATGCGATCGTCGAGGCTCTGCGGTTCAGCGACCGCGATCCGGGTTTGAAGACCGAGCACCTCGATTCGCTCGCCCGGTACTGGGAAGTCGTGCGGCAATACTACCAGCCGTTCGAGACCGTCATGCTGCCCGCGACCGCCGACCTGTATCAGCACGAGATGCCGGGCGGTCAGTACACCAACCTGTACCAGCAGGCGAAGGCCCTCGGCATGGCCGATCGCTGGTCCGAGATCTGCCGTCTCTACGCCGAGGTCAACCAACTGTTCGGCGACATCGTGAAGGTGACTCCCAGCTCGAAGAGCGTCGGCGACATGGCGCTGTTCATGGTCGCGAATGATCTCACGTCGGCCGACGTCCTCGACGACAAGAAGGATCTGTCGTTCCCCGAATCGGTCATCGATCTGATCAGCGGCAAGATGGGCCAGCCCCCGGGCGGCTTCCCGCCAGACGTGCTGCGCCGCATCCTGCGCGACAAGCCGGTCGTCGTCGGACGGCCCGGTGCCAGTCTGTTGCCTGTCGATTTCACGGCGACCGCCGACAAAGTCCGCGACATCTTGAAGCGCGAGCCGACCAACCGTGACATCGTCACGTGGCTCCTCTATCCGAAGGTCTACGAGGAATTCGTCGCTCACTTGCAACTGAACTCGGACACGAGCGGCCTTCCCACGCCCGTCTTCTTCTACGGCCAGGCACCGGGCGAGGAGATGTCGGTCGACATCGAGCCGGGCAAGACGCTGATCGTGAAGTTCCTGTCGATCAGCGATCCTCACGCCGACGGCAAGCGAACGGTCTTCTTCGAGTTGAACGGCCAGCCGCGCGACGTGACGGTCATCGACAAGTCACTCGAACCGGAAGCCTCCGCCAACATCAAGGCGGATGCGTCCAATCGCAAGCACGTCGGAGCCAGCATGCCCGGCATGATCTCGACGATCGCGGTCCACTCCGGCGACAGCGTGACCAAGGGCCAGAAGCTGCTCAGCCTGGAGGCGATGAAAATGGAAACCAACATCGCCGCCGACCGCGACGGCAAGATCGGCCAGGTCCTCGTCAAACGAGGTACCCAGGTCGCAGCCGGAGACCTGTTGATCACGTTCGAGTGAGGCTGTGAGGGTGAGCATCAGGGTGGCGGGGGCGCTCCGGCTTTGCGGAAGCCCCCGAGTGTCACGTCAACCAACGGGGGCTCCCGCAAAGCCGGAGCGCCCCCGCCACCCGCCACCCACCGCACTCCGCCCGATCACCCGTCTTCGGGGGGAGAGGGTTAGGGTGAGGGGGATTCGCGTCAGGCAGGGTGAACCGCTGGACTGACGACGACCGATTCCCGTGGGGTTCGTCAATTCCCACGTCTCTCGGCCATTCCGCCCCCTCACCCTAACCCTCTTCCCCGAAGATGGGGGCGAGGGGACCGGCGGGCGATCGGGTGGCAGGGTCAGAGTCTTCGTTGGCCCCGAGTGCGAGCCCCGCACGGGGCCCACGAAGACTCTGACCCCGCCCCCCCCCCCCCAGCGGGC
>JBBPIS010000195.1:0-13399 GCA_038040225.1 Planctomycetota bacterium | reverse complement strand
CGAGCGACCGTCTCGCGACAAGACGACCGACCCGCCGTTCAGCATCGTGCCGAGCGATGCCGCGAACCGCGTGACGTATTCGGGATCGAGTCCGTCGCCGACGATGCCTCGCAAACCCGAGATGCTCAGAATCCGTTCCGTCATGGTGGCCTCGAAGGAAGAGGGGGTCGTGGATGGTGGGTGTGGATAGGAGGAAGACGGTGCTCGGCGCGGGTCGTTCAATCCCGCCGAACAAGAACGAGCGAGTTCATACCTGATCCGGCCTGTTGGAGGGAATGGCCGATGAATCTGTCGGCCAGGTCATGAGGAGCTGGCTCAGACGGATTGATCTATTTTCTGACGTAAGTCCAAGATTTCGCGAACCCGTCTTGCCACATCTGCCTCTTGCGCCTAATGTTGTCAGCGTCGTTCGTTTTCGCGGTTTGTTGCTTGTCCGAAGGGCAAACAGACATGCATCTGGAGTTGAAGCCGGGAGACCCGGTCATCTATCGAGTCTTCAAGACCAGCACGGATCCCGGTCCGCGTGCTCAAGAGGTTTATCCGGCCCAGCACGGCGACTGGTATTCGTATCAGGTCGACAAGTACTGGGCGGTCTCCGAGGTGCTCTCGGATGGTTCGCTGACGCTGGTGACACGTCGAGGCAAACAACACACCGTTCCGGCCGATGACCCGAGGCTTCGAGCCGCTCGCTGGTGGGAACGCTGGCTCTACCGAGACCGCTTCCCTGCCGTTCAGCCGCAGTCGAGTTACTCGACGACGCGGTCCGACTGATGCGTGGGCTTGAGGTTTCAGCAGACTCGACCGCAGGTTGGCGCTCGACCGATTTCTCCGGTTATGACGAGGCGATTGCTCACCAGCCGCGTTTGTCGGTGGCCGCCTCTGTCTCCCCGGCGCAACTTCCTTGTGTGCGCTCCAAACGACGAATACCATGTGCCCCCTTGTTCGCGGAGTCGTGGCTGACGCAGCCTGCGTCGGCGCATCTCTTTGGCGGAGTTTGATCGCGGACGCTGGCAGCGTCCGCCACGAACTTGGAACGACTTTTGTTTGGAAAGCTCTTCGTCGATGAAGCATGTTCTGTCCGCGATGGTGATGAACCAGCCGGGGGTGCTCGCCCACATTTCGGGGATGCTCGCCTCGCGCGCGTTCAACATCGAAAGTCTGGCGGTGGGCGAGACCGAAAACCCGGCGTTTTCCCGCGTCACGTTTGTGGTCTCGGGGAACGACAAGGTTCTGGATCAGGTCCGCAAGCAGCTTGAGAAGATCATCACGGTCGTCAAGGTGGTCGATTACCAGAATCAGGGCGTGGTCGAACGCGACCTGATGCTCATCAAAGTGGCGACGGCGTCCGGCACGCGGACCGAGATTCGCGAGATGGTCGACATCTTCCGGGGCAAGATCGTCGACATCGGCGCCAGCCACGTGATCGTCGAAATGTCCGGCTCCGAGAACAAGTTGACCGCGTTCATCGACCTGATGCGCCCGTTCGGCATCATTGAGATGGTTCGCACCGGTCGAGTGGCCCTGGCGCGAGAGATCTCCCTCTCGATTGATGCCGCCCTGCAACCGCCCCCCACCTACGAAGATGCCGCATTGAACGGCTAGTTCTCCCTGAATCAATGACTGTCTGTTTTCCGAAAACCTCCCTTTTTCAACCGAGACGAGAACCACGATGGCTGCGAAGGTTTACTACGACGATGACGCCGACCTGTCCCTGCTAAAGGGCAAGACGATTTCCATTCTGGGCTACGGCAGCCAGGGACACGCGCAGGCTCAGAACCTGCGCGACAGTGGCTGCACCGTGGTCATTGGTCAGCGTCCCGGCAGCAAGAACTACGACCTCGCCGTCAGCCACGGGTTCAAGCCCGTGTCGCTCGCCGAAGCCACGAAAGTGGGCGATCTCGTCAACATCCTGCTCCCCGACGAAGTCCAGGGCGACGCCTACAAAAGCGACATCAAGCCGAATCTCAAGCCGGGCGCGCTGCTGATGTGCTCGCACGGTTTCAATCTGCACTTCGGTCAGGTGATCCCTCCGGCGGGAACCGACTGTGCTCTGGTCGCCCCCAAGGGACCGGGTCACTTGGTGCGCAGCGAATACGAAAAGGGTGGCGGTGTGCCGAGCCTGATCGCTCTGTCGCCGGGTGCCTCCGACACCAGCCGCAAGCTGGCGCTGGCCTATGCCAAGGGGATCGGCGGGACGCGCGGCGGTGTCATCGAAACAACGATTGCCGAAGAGACCGAGACCGATCTGTTCGGTGAGCAGGTCGTCCTGTGCGGCGGCGTGAGTGCCCTGATCAAGGCGGCGTTCGAGACCCTCGTCGAGGCGGGCTACCAGCCCGAGATGGCCTACTTCGAGTGCATGCACGAGCTGAAGCTGATCGTGGACCTGTTCTATCAGGGCGGCCTCAACTACATGCGCTACAGCGTTTCAAACACGGCCGAGTTCGGCGACTACACGCGCGGCCCACGCATCGTCACCGCCGAAACCAAGGCCGAGATGAAAAAGATCCTCCACGAAATCCAGTCCGGTCAGTTCGCCAAGGAATGGATCCTGGAGAACAAGGCCAACCAAGCCAGCTTCCAGGCGATCAAGCGCCGCGAACGGTCTCACCAGATCGAAGAAACCGGCAAGCAACTCCGCCGCATGATGAAATGGATCAACGCGAAAGAGTATTAACCGCCGCAGGACCGCCTTCCTGTCCCCTCGCCCCGGCCTTGCGGGGAGAGGGTTAGGGTGAGGGGCTTTCTTCGATTGTGCTTCAGCCCTCGGTCGCCAGACCGGGGGCTTTTTCTTCCCCCTCGCGCAACCGGGCCAGCACAATTTCTGCCATCAGCGGATGCAGGCCGAGGTGCGGACAGAGGACGAACTCCACGTCTGGGAACTGCGTCGCGAGTTGGTGCCGCTGCTCTTCGAGGTCCGTCACAACGTGGACTCCCGCCGACAGGAAGTACGGCAGCATCAGGACTCGCCGCGCCCCCCGCTCGACACACGTTCGACCGCCCGTCGAGATCGTCGGCTCCAGCAATTCCAGATACGACACCTCGACGATCTCAAACCGCCCCCGCTCGGCCACCAGGCCCGCCAGTTGAACAAGGTCCGCGTTCGCGGAGGCCCTGCGGCTGCCATGAGCGATCAACAACACAGCCGTCGGCAATTCGGAGCGAGACATCAATCAAAGCCTTCGTCAGGGCGGAGGAGACTGTTTCACGACCAGCCCATGATAGACGATGCCTTGCCCTCGTCGATGGCCGCGATGTGCAGCGGCTTCAGACCGAATCCCTGCACCGCCAGTTCGGCTTTGTCCTGCAACAGAACTCGGTAGTGGGTCAGTCTAATCACGCCCCTTTGCGAGGGCGTGTGTTGTAGTTCAGTTCGGGGATCAAATCGACCATGTCTTCGATGGTCCATTTCTTGTTGGCAATCCCAGCAGCCATCGCGGGAGTTGCTTTCAGCGTCTGGTGAACGCGGACGAAGTTGTGGTACATGAACGTGATCGCAAGGCTGTAGGCCAGCATTGACGCCTTCTTGCTGAACGCATTTGTGAGCCGGGTGAATCGGCGATTCTGCATTCTGATGTTCAAATTCTGGCGCTCGACATAGCTCGTCGAAATCAGCGCCGGATTTGGATTGCCAACAACAGACTCCTTCTTGCAGCCAGTGCAAACCGGCGGGCTGTAGCGACTGTTGGGCGAGTCTGGAGCCTTGCCGTAGGTTTTCACCAGAACGCTGTAATCAACGTCACCGGAGAATGCAGAGTCAACAGCGCTGAGATACGACTTCAGCCCGTCGCTCGTTAACTGGACGCGATTAGCGAGCCGGGAAGCAGCATCACGCAAGAAGGTTGTGGCGTCTGTGGTATCGCGTGCCCCAAGCAGCCAGCTAACGATCAACTTGGAATCGGCGTCAATTGCGGTCCATGTCCACATCGACCCAACCCCATCTTGACCGCGCATGCTGTCCGGCACGTTCTTATCTTTGGCGTAGCAGAAGTTCCAAATCTCGTCGACTTCCAATCGCTTGGAGTTGACGTTTCGCACGTTCTCTTCGTGATACTTCATGCACGCTTCGCCAAGATCAATCGTCAGCTTCTGAATCGTTCCCTTCGCAAAGCCAGTGATACGAGTGGTTGCTCGAATCGAGACGCCGTCAACAAGGCATCGAATGATTGCACATCTTTGGTCGCGGGTGAGTTGTTTCATGATTCGGACATTATGCTTGAGCGGTCATGCATTGTCAACAAAGAAACAAAAAAACACCCAGCCGTTGTCGGGCTGGGTGTTGTGAGTGGCTTGATGTTGCGATCAGGGATTCTTCAGGACTGCATCGTGTGGGCCACAGTTGCGAAACGTAATCAGGTCTGGCTCGACCTGAAAGGTGACTATTAGTTCACCTAGCGGCCCAGGAGCATGCATGTCCCATATAGCTGGCCTCACCGTATTGTCGCCACTCGGAGTGCCCTTTACTCCCCCGAGTTTGTGGACTTTGAGCCTCTTGCGATGAGGGCCGTGTGGATTCTTGCAGTATTCCTTGATGGCGTTGTCGATTTGTTCTTGCTGGCCCGGATCCAAGTCCAGATACGACCGCGAAAACCTAGCTGAAATAGAGGTTTTCACGGTGGAAATCACCACGGCTTCTTCAGGGAAGCGAGCATATCATCAACGTTGTTGAATTCCTTGGTGCGCCCCGAGGCGATGTCATCGTCCGCATCGAACGGACCGACCTTCTCTGATTCATCCACGAAACCGTAGATCACTTTGTCCTCTTCGGAAATTGCAACTCCACGGAATACGGCATCCTCTCCGCACCCCGAATCGCGAAGAGGATTAGCAGATCGCTTTTTCTGTCCCCACTCCATCATGGTGCATTCCTTGGTTTTAGGAGTCAGTCTCTGTGTCAGTATCAAAAGCTTCCAAAAACTCAACGGCGTTCTTGGTAAGGAAAGAGTGAGCCCGGCTAACGCTATTTAGAACGTCATTCAATACACTTCCGTCATCATCATGCAGTTGCCTGCCCAGTAACGGCCTGCGAGCAGTCACTTCAACCAGAACCTGCGTAACGTCCTGCGGCCACGTCTGGTATGTCACATGCAACAGTTCATCAGGAAGTGAATTGTCATCATCTTCAGATTCCGACTCAGGCTGGGCGACCCCCATTTCAGGAGTTTCGATTATCGCTTCTGGATCGCTCTCGCCTTCGTCTTCATCGTCTGCATCAAGTTCGTATGGCGGAAAAGTGAATCGCATCCCAAAAAAGGCTGGTGGCCGCTTGAACGGATGAATCTTGTCTCGAACATGAGATACTTTGGTTGTCAGTAACTCGATAGCATCTTGGCAGCCGTGCGGTTGCACCAAGCCTCGTACTGTTGTTGTCTGAAACCCTAAGTACATTCGCTCAAGGGCTGGGACAGACTCCTGCATTCCGCCGATGACAGATTTGACAACTTCGGCAAAGTCATCAATTCGCGATTTCGCCTTCTTTTCCTCGATTGCCACGCAACGTGGACCAATCTCTCACTTCAACGCATAGCCACCCGATTTTGTTGTGAGGCATGGCGGCTCTTTAGACATATCGACATTTTCAAACGAAAATCTGCTATCTTCTCGTGCCATAGCCACGTAAAGCTCGCGAACAGCGTGACGATCAAACCTGTCGTCGTCACCAATCGGTAAGAATTCCAACTCAGTGCGGAAGAAGATCGTTCGCATTTCAGAGAGCATTGCGTAGCCCGTTTGGAAAGGTTCCGTTGCTATTGCGCTCTGACCGTCTTCTTGGCAATGCCAGCCCATCTCGCTGTCGCAGCCTTCTTCGCTATTTCCGACCGCTTCTTCTTCGTCAGGCTCGCAGCCCTCGCTTTGCCACCCTTCAACCCCCCGAGACGCCCCAGAGCGACTGCGGCAGGATTCTTCTCCGGTTGAATGGCAACCGGCTCGGCATCAGGGACGATTGCATCCAACACGCTTCTCGCGAGTTGCTGGGTGTCTTTCTGGTTGCTTGAGCGTTTAGGCATGGGGTGGAGAGTATCGTCGGGGATGACGATGGCGGCTAGTGTACAGATTGGTGAAGATGTGAAAATCCGGATGGACGATTTATGCGCGGTACGCATAAATCGTCCGCGCGGAAATGTCAACGCCAACATGTACACATCACTTATTTTTGATCCAAAGAGTTGGCATCTCCGACACCCAGCCGCCGCCCTTCCAAGCCCCGCCGATTAGACTGACCCACTACCCAGAACTCTATGTTCAAGGGGACGGGTAGCCGACAACATGCGTTTCGCCAAGGAGCCTCCTCCCCGTCCGCTCTTGGGACATCGGTTCGGTGTCAATCGGGTTCGATTCTCTCCAGATGGCAAGCTCCTCGTCTCGAGGAGCCATGATTGGACAATCCGGACGTGGGAAATGCCTTAGCGTGCGCGATCAGAGGTCGGGGTGGCGCGGCCTGCGATGGGCATCACTCCTGACCCGGCCGCCCTCCGATTCAGGACGATCCGTGGTGTGCGTTCGACACGGAGGGAGGCGATGCTAATATGGCGACCGTTCCGTGTCTGGATCGGCATCACGCTCGATCATCGGGGAAATGTCGAATGACGCATCCCGACGTGCGATGCGAGGTTCCTGTGGTCGGGGACGAGAATCGAGGATGGCTTTGACGACGCCAGTCTTGTCGTCTTGAGGGGGAAGTCCGGATGGCTCAGCTTCGTCGGCGCTCGACACATCGGCTGGTGGCGGTCTTGCTGGCGGTGACCGCCGGAGTTTTTTCCTCACCGGGTTCAGGCCGGGCCGCAGACAAGGAAGCCGGAGCCGTCCCCAGCAAACAATTTCTGGAGTTCTCCAACGCCCTCGAAGGTTTGGGGCGCGTGGCTGATGCACCCGAATATAAGAAACACAACAGTCCTCAGTCCGAGGCGGCCGGTCGATTGCTCTTCCGTTTGCAGGCACTGCCTGCGGCAGAACGTTACGCGCTGCTGAAATCGTGGACCTGGCCGACGAAGGATCGCGAGACGGTCCGGCACTTCATCGCCTTCCTGCCCGAGGCTCCCCCGCCAGCGGTGTTCCTGCGGGAAGCGCTGCCTCCGGTCGATGATCCGCTGGTTTCCACGCTGACATTGCTCGTCGATGCCGCCCGTGACTCGGGCAAGCTCGACGAACTCGCCCGAGAATTGGAGCCGCTCGTCAACGACGACACGGAGGGGGCACAACTCCTGTCGCAACTGATCGAGCAGGTGCGCGGAGCCGCCGCCACGGTCCGGCCGAGCCTCAGCGCCCTGCTGGAACCGGGTGAGTTGGAGCGTCAGTTGCAGATCGCCAAGGGGTCTGCGGATTTTGCGATGATCGTGTGGCTCTACCGGGCCAAGGCTCTCGCGGCGATTGCGGGAACCGACGGAGCCTCACTGAAGCCATCCGCCGATCCGGGCCTCAAGCACTGGACTCCGGTGGACCTGACCAGCGTCGCGAACGGCAATCTCTGGGGTGCCGCTTCGTGGTGGGTCGCTCTCGACGACAGAATCGGACACGTCTGTTCGCCGTATGTCGATCAACTGGTATTCGCCTACCCTCTGACCGGCACGTTCGAGATCTCCTGCGACGCTTTCAACGACTGGTGGTCGGAGGGAAATGTCGGCTTTGGCGGGTTGGTTTTCGAAGCATGGAACCAGGGCGGCGCCAACCAGGTCTATCCCGTCAATCACCATGAAATTCTGCACGGGCCGAATCCTGCCGAGCGACTCAATCAGTTCAATCCCGTGACGCTGAAAGTTCAACCCGACCACCTGAAGGTCATGGGCATCAACCAGGTGCTCTTCGAAGATTCCAGTCCCTCGAAGACCAGTCCGTTTCTCGTCTTCCGCACCACGTGGCTGTCGGCGTTCCTCAAGCCGCGCATCACCGGCCATCCGGTCATTCCCCGGGAAGTGGCCCTCCTTTCAGGCGATCGCATGGATGGCTGGGTTTCGTCGTTCTACAACGAATCGCAGCCCCCCGCACTGACGGTGAGACAGCAGCAACCGGGCCGGCCGGTCGCCACTCGCAGCGATGATCCGAATGCCTATGACTGGTCGACCGCAGAGGGCGTGCTTCACGGCCGACGCTTCCCCGACGTGAAGGCACCCCACCGTCAATCGGGGTTTCTGCATGGCGAGAGCTGGGTCTATTACCACCGTCCAGTCCACAGCGGTGAACGCATCCGCTACGAGTTCTTCTACAAGCCAGGGGATGAAGGGGTTGAAGTTCACCCCACGTTGGATCGACTCGCCTTTCTCCTGCGACCGGAGGGGGTCAAGCTCCACTGGCTGACAACCAATCGCTCCACAGACGCAGCGGGCGCGTGGATTGCCACCGACAATGTGGCCGAGGAAACCGTCAATCGCCGTGGCCCAAGCCCTCTGCCGCTGAAGATCAACGACTGGAACACAGCGGGCATTGAAATCCGCAACGGGCGCGTCCGCATCGAGTTAAACGGCCAATTGGTCTACGAGCGACCGCTGGAACCGGCCTGGGGTTCGAGGTTCGGTCTGTATCACGATCGGACCAAGACCGCCTCCCGCGTTCGCAACGTGGTGTTATCCGGCGACTGGCCCGAATGGTCACCGAAGCTTGCCGAGAATATTCTGGAGCGCACCGCGCCACTCGCGCCGGCCGATGTGGAGGCCATCAAGACGATCCTCACTCCCCGCTTGACGGGCAAAGAACCTGAATAACAGCGCGCGGACGAATGACCCAAGCACCACCCATGGCAGGGCAACAGGGCTTCCAGTTCCCGGTCAGCGAACTGTGTCACCCGGCTGCAACTCGCGCACGAAGATGTTGCGCCAGCGAACCTGGTAGGGGCCGGTGCCGGCTTTGATCGAGTGGACTTGCAGGCCGATGAAACCTGTGGTGTCGGTGTCGTCGTGGAAGTCGGCGCACGGGACGTCGTTGATCCAAGAGCGATAGCGGTCTCCCTGCACGACGATGCGGTAGCGATTCCACTGGTTGTCGATGAAGGCGTGCCGCGCGATGGTCTTCGGCTGGAGGGCCGCGGCACTCGTCCAGTCATCCAGCCATTTGGTCCGCCGCGCCTCGTCCCAGAAGTTGCCCGAGACGCCCAGTTCGTGCTTGGCGATCTCGCACTGAGGCCCGTAGATTTCGCCCGCCGCCCGGATGCGCTTCGGCATCGACGGTTGAGGCGTGTCTTTTTCGTAGACGTGACTGCGGACCTGAATGCCCGAGTTCAGTTCGGCATCGCACTGCACTTCGAGTTCGAGAATGAAGTCGGCAAAGTCGCGCGTGGTGGAGAGGAACGTGTTCTTGCTCCCCTCGACCGTCGTGCCGACGATCATGCCGTTCTCAACCTTGTACGTCGCGGTCCCGCCCTTCACGACCCAATCATCGAGCGTCTGACCGTCGAACAACGATTCGAGGCGCTCGTCGGGCTTGGCGGCCGTCGCATTGGTCGCGATCTTCGGAGACGGGAACTGTGCTCGCAGCAGTTTGCGATGTTGTTCGACCGTTTGTTTGGAGGCGGGATCGGTGGCGAGGTTCTTCGTTTCCTCGGGGTCGTGCTGTTCGTCGTAGAGTTCGATTCCCTTGTCGCCGCCATCCCATTCGGTGTAGCGCCAGCGTTCGGTCCGGACACTGTGACCGAAGTAGGCGATCGACCGCTCCTTCTGATTCGGCAGCACATTCGGGATGTGCCGCGCGACTTGAGTGAATGCCGGTTTGTCCCACGCTGCGCCGGGATTGGCGAGCAGCGGCTTGAGGCTCTTTCCATCGAGCTTGCTCGGCGCGGCGATTCCGCACAGGTCGGCCAGTGTCGGATGGAGGTCTACCAGTTCGACGGGTCTCGCACACGCCACACCCTTCGCCGCGCTGTCACGTCCGAAAATGTTGCCGGGTACGGAAATGATGAGCGGCACCTTGGCCGACATCTCGAACAGCGACCGCTTCTGCCACAGGCCGTGTTCGCCGACGTGATAGCCGTGATCGCTAAAGAATACGACGATCGTGTTGTCGGCCAGCTTCAGCCGGTCCAGCGCATCGAGCAATACTCCCACCTGCGCATCCATGAAGCTGATCGACGCGAAGTAGGCCTGCGTCGCCTGACGCCGCACGTCGTCGGAGATGTCTCGTTCCTCGTCCTTGAACGAACCGAACGCCGCCGCCGGGACGTTGGCCTTGTAATTGGCGGGGACGACGGGGAGCGACAGGCTCGCAGGGAGATACATCTCGAACCACTTCTTCGGTGCGACGTAGGGCGTGTGCGGGCGGAAGAAGCCGGCCGCGATGAAGAAGGGTTTGTCGCGATGCGAGTCCATCAGCTTGACGGCCGCCTCGGCGATCTTGCCATCGGTCTGATCGGCGTCAGTTCCGTCGGCCGCGAGCCAACTGAGCACGCCGCCAAACCGCGCCGCTCCCTTCGTGTTGGGCGTGAGCGTCGTGATCTGTTCCTCATCGTCCTTGTCCCGGCCGCGCGGGTTGATTCGCTCCTGCCACGAGGTCTCGTCGTCATGACCGTCGGTCCCGATGCTGTAGGGGACGTTGTAGTGGTACAGCTTGCCGACTCGCGCGACGAAGTAGCCCCCCTTTTGAAACGTCTGCGGCAGCGTGACGACGTCAGGCAGAGCCTCGCGCACATGAGTGACATTTTCGAAGACCCGCGTCGTGTCGGGACGCAGCCCGGTCAGGAAGGAGGCTCGCGAGGGATTGCACAGCGGGAACTGACAGTACGCCTTGTCGAAGCGAACACCGCGCGCCGCCAGCCGGTCGATGTTCGGCGACTTCACAACCGGATGCCCATAGCACCCGAGCCGCACGCTCAGATCATCGGACACGATGAACAGCACGTTCGGTTTCTTCGCCTCCTGCGCCGAAGCAATGCCCCCCGCCAGCATCAGGCCTCCCACCAAACACAACCACCAACGTAAGCGAGATGTCCGCATGAAAGAACTCCCTTGATGAAACGAGGCACTGCCTCTGTCCTGCTTATCCTTCATGACCTTCGTTGGCTTCTGTTCAAAACGAATGTGAACAGAAGCCAACGAAGGTCACGAAGGATGAATTACAAACGTTGTTTGTTCACTTTGCAAAGTTCTTGTGTTCCGCGTTGCCTGCCGATTCGAGGTAGGCGAGCAGATCGAGAATCTCGTCTTGCGACAGCGTATCGAGCAGCCCTTTCGGCATCATCGATACCGGTGAACTCTTGCGAGTGACAATGGCCTTCCGTGCGACGCGGACCAGTTTGGTCGGTTCGTTCGGATCGGAGGCGATGGCAAGTGTGTCGGCGTTGCCCCCCGCAAGCTGGCCGATCACGACGCGGCCGTCGTCCAGCTCGATCATCGTGTTGCGATACTTGTCCTCGACGACCTTCGACGGATCGAGGAGTGACTCCAGCAGGTCTTTGCGATTGAACCGCACGGCGGCTCCCGCCAGATCGGGTCCGATCGCGAGTCCCTCACCGCCGAACCGATGACAGCGACTGCATTGAGCCGCCGCGAACATCGCCTTGCCACGCTCGAAGCTCCGCCCTTGACCGACGCCTTCCAACGTGGGAGCCAACTCGTCGAGCGACCACTGCTTCACGACGGGCCGAGCGGCCACGGTCGTATTCGGCGCAGACTCGGACCGGCCGAGCGAGGCAATCTTCGCGGCGAAGAACTCCCGTTCCTCATCGGTCAGGCTGGCGAGCACGTCGGTCCGGATGAACGTGACGAACCGCGTCATGTAGTGCGCCCCGGTGAACTGTTCCGCCCGCTTCAGCCAGTCAAGGTACCGCTTCCGTTCGTCGAGCGCCCAACGCTTCGAGACGTTTCGCAGCGTGTAAATGTAGAAGAGTTGCTCCTCCTGCGTTTTCGCGGAATCGAGCAGCGGCATCGTCTTCCGCACGACGCTGTCACCTTCTAGGTAGACCATCAACTCGCAGAGCAGTTGATTCTCCGGCCATGTGGTCGCCGGAAAGTGTGGGTCGAAGTGCGAAATGAGCCGTTGCACACCATCTTGGTCAGGTCGTCCAAGGCGAATAAGGAGCAGCTGCGCGATTCGCCACGTCAGCACTCGCTGCCGCGCAGTGAGAGTCTCAGTCATTAGACGCGACAATTCCGCGAAGGCTTCCTGTCGTTCGATAGAGCCGGAAGCCCGAGTCTTTGCCAGCAATAGCATGAGCTTCGTTGTCGCAATCTGTTCCATTGAAAGGGCCATAGGAAGGAGAGTGATTTCAGCACGGTTCATCCGCAGTTCGAGTGCAATGCGAGCAGCAGACGACAGAAAGCGATCTTCGTCCGCGAGTGTCGATGACCCTACCATGATCTGGCTCACCGAACGATCGAATGAGTCTTCGTACCTGCGTCGGCGAAAGCGTGCTTTCTCAAAATCAGTTGGTGCCCGCGAGACACCAATTTGAATGGCATCTAATGCGTCGGCTGCTGCTACTTCCCCAACATAACTCACACGGTACAAGGCTGATTGCGTGCGGCGGCCTCCCACGGTGAAATACATCGCGCCGTCGGGGCCGAAGTCGAGGTCGGTCACGTTGAGCGGCTTGCCCTTCAAGAACGTTTCGGCCTCGCCGGTGTAGCTCGCGCCGCGCGGGGCCAGGTGGACGGCGATGATGCGGCCGTAGGCCCAATCGAGAATGAAGAACGCGCGACGATACTTGTCGGGGAAGTGGCTCTTCGTCCCGAACTTCGCTCCCGTCGGCGAGCCGAGGCCGATATCGACGACGCGCGGCAGGCTGTCGGCGAAATGATCGGGCCAGACGCTGGTTCCCTGCCGCCAACCGTATTCGCCTCCCGACACGACGTGCATCACGCAGGTCGGCCGATACCACGGCGCACCGGCATCCCACTCCATGTCGGCGTCGTAGGTGAACAGTTCGCCATCCGGGTTGAAGTCCAGTCCGTACGGATTCCGAAATCCGCCCGCGAACAGCTCCCACGTCTTGCCGTCGGCGTCCATTCGCCCGACGTGACCACACGGCGGGACGACATCGCTGTCAAACAGAAACTCATTCCACGCGCAGGGCAGCAGCCGGTCGAGGCCATAGTTTTTGTAGGGCGACGTCGCTGCTACGTCCTTCGGCACCTGCACGTTGTTGCCGCAGGTGACATAGATCATCCCGTCGGGTCCGAGCGCGAGATTGTTCCGTCCGTGACCGACGCCTCCTTCGAGCTTCCGTAGCAGCGTGACCTCATCGAACGTGTCGTCGCCGTCCGTGTCGCGGAGTCGATAAATTCCCTTCGAGTTGTTCGCGGTGGCGTACAGTCCGTCATGAGCAAACAGCAACCCACGGCATTCCAGCAGCGAGTCCTCAATCGTCTCGACTAACTTCACGACAACTCCTGTCCCCTCGCCCCGGCTTTGCGGGGAGAGGGTGAGGGTGAGGGGTTCTTCCGGCTTCTCATCTGCCTTGTTCTTGCCAGCTTTATCCGCC
>JBBPIS010000194.1:0-13691 GCA_038040225.1 Planctomycetota bacterium | reverse complement strand
TTCACGCGCAGACAACACCGTCAGTCCAACGCCACACGTTGCCGAAACGCCTCACGCGTTCAGAAGCCTTTCACGGCGACGGCCATCAAGTCCCGTCGCAGCCTCCAGTTCAGAGCGCGCTAGCGAAAACGTGGCCGGTGTTGATGAAACGCCACGCGGGCCTCGTGCCCTGACGCTCGACGGAGTCATCGAAGCCCAAGGAGGACAATCGCGAGTGTGCTCGCGAGACGAAGTCGGGCGAGGCTGTTCTGTGACTCGCCAAGGGAACTTCGTCTGAGGCGAGTGCTTCAGATGGGCGGAGTGCACAGGTAAAACCGACTCCACTCATTGGCGGAGTCGGACGACTCGCTTGACGCCCGTCGTTGAACTGGCATAATTCGCCCCCGTCGCTTTGGCGACATGCGGGTGTAACTCAGTGGTAGAGTACCACGTTGCCAACGTGGTTGTCGTGGGTTCGAACCCCATCACCCGCTCTTCCCCCTCGACGCGAAGACTGGTTGATTTCCCGGTCGCATTGATTTCCTGGGCGCGTTGACCGGTTGATGATCGCTCGCCGCGATTCTCTGGTCGGCGGCAACCCCTGACCCCGGTTGGTTTATCGGGCGGGTCGTTTGGCGGGTTTCTGACTGACCGATTTTTTGCGAGGACGTGATTGTGACACAGGCCGATGCTGCGGTGGCGGAAGTGACCGACGAAGAGACCGAAGAGAAGAAGTACCGCTTGACGCTGGAAGTCGACATTCAGAATGTCGGCCCCTGCCGAAAGCATGTTCGAGTCAAGGTTCCCCGGACCGACATCGAGCACTTCGAGGGAGAGGCCACCGACGAGATCGTCCAGACGGCGGCTGTTCCCGGTTTCCGCAAAGGCAAGGTCCCTGCAAGACTGGCCCGGAAACGATTCGTAACGGAAATCGCCGATTCGGTGCGCCAGCGGGTGCTCATGCAGAGTTTGGAGCAGCTTGCCGAAGAGAATTCGCTCGACCCGATCAATGAGCCGGACTTCGACGTCGAAAGCCTGAAGATCCCCGAGGAGGGTGATTTCGAGTACGAGTTCGACGTGGAAGTTCGGCCGGACTTCGAGATCCCGAGCTACGACGGATTGAAGATTCAACGCCCCCTGCGAGAAGTGTCGAGCGACGACGTGTCGGCTTATCTCAAGCGGTTCGTCTCACAGTACGCCACCCTTGTCGATCACGATGGTCCCGCAGAGCCCGGTGACTTCGTGGTCTCAAGCATCGATTTCTCTCGAAACGGCGAGCCTTATCGCGGGATTTCGTCCGTCGAGTTGCAGCTCAAGCCGAAGGTTCGATTCCGCGATGCCGAGATCGCCGACTTCGACAAGCTGCTGGCTGGCAGCACGGCGGGGACTGTCAAAACCGTCGAAGTCATGATCTCGAATGAAGCCGAACAGATCGAGATGCGGGGTGAAAAGCTCACCGCCACGATCACCGTCGGCCAGGTCAAACGTCAGCAACTTCCCGAACAAAACCACGCGTTCTACGAGCGAATCGGGTATGCCGACGAGGGCGAGCTGCGCGACGAAGTCGAAGGGATGTTGCGACGTCAGGTGACGTTTGAGCAGCGTCAAGAGTGCCGTCGCCAGGTTTTGGACAAGATCACCGAATCGGCGACCTGGGAACTGCCCGAGAGTTTGGTAAGCAAGCAAACAGAGAATGCCCTCCGTCGAGAAGTCCTCGAAATGCAGCAGGCCGGATTCACCTCGCAACAGATCCTGGCGCGGGAGAACGAGCTCCGCCAGAAGTCGATCAGTTCGACGCGGCAGGCGTTGAAGGAACACTTCGTGCTGGACCGCATCGCCACGAAGGAGAAGATCGAAGTCACGCCGATCGACATCGAATCCGAGATCAACATGATGGCCGTGCAGCGGGGCGAAAGTCCCCGCAAGGTGCGTGCCCGATTGCAGAAGAGCGGCGTGATCGAAAACCTCGAAGCGCAGATTCGCGAACGCAAGGCGGTCGATCTCATCCTGCGAACGGCTCAGTTTGAAGACGTTCCCGCGCCGAAGGGGTCCGAGAGCGACGATGTCCAAGCGTTGTCGTTGTCGGTCTGCGGAATGTCATCGGTCGTGGTCGATCCGAACGACGACGATGACAACAAAAGGTCATGATCGAAGATGATGAGGGATGAACGATGAAAGATCGGAAGCGGAAGCGTTCCCGCCTGATCATTCATCTCTGATCCTTCGTCTCTCATCGTTCACCATTCGACCGGCTGCCGTCAGCCGGTCGAATGTTTTGAGCGGTTCGTCGGCCTTGTCGGGAACTGCCCCAGCGCGTACTCTTCCCCCGCGAACGTGCTCCCCCCTTGGCCTCACTCGGACGATGAGGCCGGAGTGATTCGTTCCGCTCAACCTTCTCGAGGGTTTCTGAATGTTGGATGCGATGTCTCGTTCGTTTGGCCCCCAGGCCAATGCCTCTCGCGATTACTCGCGACAACGCCAGATGGGGATCGGCGATCTGCTGCTCGAAAACCGGATCGTCTTTCTCGACGGGCCGATCCACGACGCCAGTGCCAACGTCATCGTGATGAAGCTGCTCTACCTTCAATCCGAGAACAAGCACCAGGACATTCACTTTTACATCAACTCGCCCGGTGGATCGGTCTCCGCCACGATGGCGATCTACGACACGATGCAGTTCATCCAGTGCAATGTGGCAACGTACTGCGTCGGTCTGTCCGCCAGTGGCGGTGCGGTCTTGGTCGCCGGCGGAGCCAAGGGCAAGCGGTTCATTCTGCCTCACGCGAAGATGATGATTCACCAGCCATACGGTGAAGTGGGAGGTCAGGTTTCGGACATCGAGATTCAGGCCAGGGAGATTCTCGAAACGCGAGACATCCTCAACAAGATTCTGTCTGACCATACGGGCCAGCCCATCGAAGTGATCGCCAAGGACACCGGACGCGATCGCTATCTGAACGCGATGCAGGCCAAGGAATATGGTCTGGTCGATGAGGTTCTGGCGAACGCGTCAAAGGCGAAGTCGAACACGACCACGACGACTTGATGCTTCACCGACTGGCAGCCCGTCGATGTTGCGGCCGAAAGCCCCCGCTGCAAGCCGCTCATTCGGCCGCGTCCCACCCAATTTCTTCAATCCCTCAGTAACACATTAGCGAGCCTGTGATGACTTCTCTCGTTCCGTTCGTGATCGAAAAGAATGGCCGCGAAGAGCGGGCCATGGATATTTACAGCCGGCTGCTGCGCGACCGCATCATCCTGCTGGGCAGCGCCATCAATGACGACGTGGCCAACAGCATCGTGGCCCAACTGCTCTACTTGCAGTTCGATGACGGCAAGGCCGACATCCAACTCTACATCAACAGTCCGGGCGGCTCGATCACGTCGGGCATGGCGATCTATGACACCATGCAGTTCGTGACCTGCGACGTGGCAACCTACTGCCTTGGGCAGTGTGCCAGCATGGGCGCGATGCTGCTCACGGCCGGAACGAGGGGTAAGCGGTTCGCTCTGCCCAACAGTCGGATCATGATTCACCAGCCGTTGGCCGGAATGCAGGGGACGGCCGTGGATCTCGAAATCCACGCGAAGGAAGTCCTGCGAACCAAGAAGCGCATGAACGAACTGATGTTCAAGCACACCGGGCAGACGCTGGACAAGATTGAAGCCGATACCGACCGCGACAATTTCATGTCAGCCGAAGAGGCCAAGTCGTACGGGTTGATTGACGCCGTCTTGGAAAAATTGCCGATGCCGCCACCCAGTAGTGGGTCAGTTTGATGTGAGGACTCAGGGCGTGCCATCCAAACGAACCTACTCCCCGCCTGACTTCGACTGATTTCGCCGGGAAGCGGGCAATCTGAGATTGCCTCATTGAGCCGACTGCGGGTATCTTCCCCGGCCTCACGAGCCGGGGATTTTTTTCGCCACGGTTCGTTCGCCAAGGAGACGGCGTTCATGCGACTCGTGCTGACAGGGATGTCGGCGGTTTTCATTTGTGGTTGCCTCAGTCGGGGTAGCACGGATCTGTTGCGTGCGCGCATTCGCGAGCAGCAGACTCACATCACCGAGACCGAACGACGGATCGTGCTGGCTCAAACGGAACTGCAGCGCACACGGCGCGAGGCGGACAACCTGCGGGCCGAACTCGCGCGTAGTGGCAACGGCGGATTGGGCGCTGAACAGACCGAAGCTCTCGTGCGGGTGACGAAGCTGCAGATTCATTCGCTGCTGTCTGGAGGAGTCAACAAGGACGAGCAACCCGGTGACGATGCGTTCGTGGCGCAGTTGGCTCCCGTCGATGACGATGGCGAAGTCGTGAAGCTTCCCGGAAAGATCGAACTCACACTGATCGACCCGGCGCTGCCCGAGAACCATCGACAAGTGGGTCAGTGGAATTTCACGGCCGAGGAGTGCCGCAGTCGCTGGACGCGAGGCTTCACCGGGGCGGGCTATCAGTTCACGATGCCGCTGACCGAGTCACCGGAACATGACAGTCTGGTCCTTCACGCGAAGCTGACGACCTCCGACGGGCGGTCGTTCGATGCGAACCAGATCGTGCGCGTCACGCCATCGAATACGCTGACGGCCAGCAGCCGTCGCGCCGTGCTCGACAAGACACCGCGGGAATTGGACGACATCAACGATCCACCGCCCGCTCCGCTGAAAGACCTGCCCGCCGAATTGCCCGAGTGGGCAGAACCGAAGGCGGACTCGCCGAAGAAGCCGGGACAGCCAGCACCTCTGCGCGACTCGACCAACTGGACCGAAGGCACAATCCCGCAGTTGCGGTGAGATCAGTGCCCTCCGCTCATCATGCGATTGCGGGCGAGAGCGTCTTCGGCGTCGGCGATTCGCCCGCAGCGCTGGCAGATTACTGAGAGTTGGGCATACGAAAACGGATCATTGGGTTCCAGCTCGACGACCTTCTTCGCATGAGCAATCGCCTCGTCGGACTTCCCCAGCTTCTGCATCACCACGGCGAGAGCCGAGTGCGACAACGAGTGCGTCGGTGCTTCACCAACGATGGCGAGCAGCTTGGTAGCGGCCGCTTCAAAGTCTCCCTGGTCCTTGGATCGAATGGCATCGTCATATTGTTCGTCGGGCGTCGGCATCGGTCTGTCTTTCTGGAGAGACGGTCGTCGGATCGAGAATTCGCGAGCGAGGGCCACCCACAAGGGCAGCATGATAGACGGCGCACCGCCTCGATCCAACCAACCGCCGCGCCGTTGCGCATCGGACGCGATTCTGGTCTCGCGGTGGACCGGCTATGATCGCGACGGTTGAGTTCCAGTCCCCTTCGTATCGTGACTTGAAGCCCTCGCCTCATGCGCCCACCGTTAGTCACCACCGCACCGCCAAACGCTACCGAGCGAGCGATCTCACGCACCGAGTGGCTTTGGCTGCTCGGTGCGGTTCTGTTCGGAGCGATCCTGCGGCTGGGCTTTCCCGGCCGGATGGCCATCGAACATTTCGATGAGGGTGTCTACGCCTCAAACTTCTGGTTTGAAGTGGAGCAGGGGGGCGAGTATCCCGCGCGACACCTCTACGCGCCGCCGCTGCTGCCGATGGCGATCGAGTGGACGATGATCGTGGCCTCGCTGGGCGGGATCAAACCGACCGGCTTCATCCCGATGATCCCGAGTCTGATGGCGGGGCTCGCCACAATCCCATCGATGTGGTGGGTCGGCCGCCGGTGGTTCGGCCCGAGTGCCGGCATCGTCGCCGCGTGGCTGGTCGCGGCGAGTGATTTCCACGCCTCCTACAGCCGCGCCGCCCTGACCGATGTCCCCGTCTGCCTGTTCATGCTCTGGGGCGTCTACTTTATTTGGCAGGCTCTGCAAACGGGCACGCGCCGCGACATCCTGCTCGCCGGTCTCTTCACGGGCCTCGCGTGGTGGACCAAGTACAACGGCTGGCTCCCGCTCGCGATCGGCCTGTTGGGAGGAGCCGCCTGGCAACTGTCCCTGCCCCGCGCCGAGAGACGCCTCCGCCAATTCGCCACTCGGTGGTCGTTAGTCGCTCTCACCGCGTTCGCGATCTGGTTGCCAGTCTTGGGGGGACTTCAAAAATATGGCGGCTACGCGGCCGTGGCCGTGAATCATCGTCAGTACCTGGTCGGCTTCGCCGGTTGGAGAAGCTCGGCCTGGAGACAGCTCACGGTCGTCGGTCTCTACGAGAATCTCTTGGGCTTGGTTTATGAGATCAATGATGAACTGAGTGAACAGCTTTTGAGAAAGCGCCTTGCGGACCCGTCGATTCCCCCACCGCCTTCCACTCCCACAATCAATCTCCCCGCGGAGTACTCCTGGCATTGGGATCGCATGCTGGTGGCGGGGAAGCGCACGTTGTCTCTCGCCACGCTGCCCCTGCTGTTGATTCTCGCAGTGAGCGGACTGACCATTGGACTTGTCAGCGACCGACGTTCGGCACGCGGACTCGGTCTCTGGCTGATGGCCGCGTGGTTGGCCGGGATGTCATTCGCCACGCCGATGTATCACCCCTATCCGCGTTTGGTGATGCCGTGGCTGATGGCCACTTGGATCGGAGTTGGGTTGGGCGCTGAGTTGTGGTGGGAGCGAGGACATCAGCAAGGCAACTCGGCAAAGTCCCACTTCGGTTTATGGAAACCGACGTGGTTGGAACTCATGGTGTTGGTCTGTTTGATGGGGATCGGAATCGTGCGGCTTCTTGTGGGGACCGCTCACGTCTGGCGGGATCGCGGCCAGTTCCAGTTGGCCAGCTACCAGATCGCCGAGCGCATTCAAAGCGTCACGCACGACAGCGGCTTTTCGCCGCACGAAGCCGTCGTCTACGTGATCGGCGAACCGGCTATCGTGAATGGCCTCAGGTCACACGGACTTCCTTACACGGCTCCCGTTCAAGACCTCCGGTTCGTTTCGAGCCCACAAATTCGACCGACGTTTCTGGTTTTCAGCAGGCGAACCTTCCAGAACGCATCGTTTGCCGACGAGTGGGACGGGTTGCGCAACCGGTTCACGCCGGTGCTGATTCCTCAAGCCCACAAGAGTCATCTCGTGCGATTCGACGAGACGCTGAAGTTGGAAGAGATCCCGCGACTCGACGACCACATCTCATCGACCGAGTCGTTCTATTCCGAACGTCTCACGGACTGATCCATTCGATCAATCGGCGACGGCAGATGGCTGACACCGTGATTGTCATGCACAGAGCAACTTCGTCTTGTCCCGCTCGCCGTTTCGCAGATATAACCCCGCCCTCTTTCCCCTCTGACGATTCAACCTGCCTCGTGACCCGGACGCTCCGGGGGCGAGACGCCTCATTTACCAAGGAAGGTAGCCATGGACGACCTGGGAACGCAGGAACCGTCGCGACGTCGACTCGGACGAGGATTGAACGCTTTGCTCGGAACGGCCGCGATGGGTGGCTCGGACAACGACAGCGAAAGCAGTTCGTCGGACATTCATGTCGATCTGATCGAACGCAATCCGTTTCAACCGCGGCACGACTTCGATCAGGCGGCCATCAACGAGTTGGCGGACAGCATCCGTCAGCACGGCGTGTTGCAGCCGCTCCTCGTCCGTTCGGCGGGCGGCGGATATCAGTTGATCGCCGGTGAGCGACGTCTGATCGCGGCAAAGAAGGCCGGACTGCAAACGATTCCGTGCCGAGTCCTCGCGCTGACCGATCAACAGGTCAGTGAAGTCGCCCTGGAGGAGAACCTCAAGCGGCAGGATCTGAATGTGCTGGAAAAGGCCAGTGCGTTTCAGGGCTATTTGGAGCGGTACGGCTGCTCGATCGAAGAACTTTCGCGCCGGCTGAGCCTCGACCGGTCCACGGTCAGCAACATGGTCCGGTTGCTCGAACTGCCCGAGGCGGTGAAGGCCGATCTGCGGGCGGACAAGATCACGGCGGGGCACGCTCGCGCGCTGCTGTCGCTCAAGACCGAGGCCGACCGCGTGACGCTGTGCGAACGGATTCAGAAGGAAGGGCTGTCGGTCCGCAAGATTGAGGAAGCCGTTCGCGAACTAAACGCGAGTCTGGATGAAGGCGTCGTCTCGATGAAGGGGAAGAAGCCCAAGTCCGAAACCGCCGTGGTCGAACTCACGCCGCATGTCCTCAGCCTGCGCGATCAGCTTCGCGATTGGCTGGGAGCGGCGGTGGAGATCAAGCTGTCGGCGAAGGATCGCGGCAAGATCATCATCGACTTCCAAACGAGCGACGACTTTGAACGCATCGTGGGCAAACTGCATCGTGCGGCGTAAGTAACAACTTTCATCAAGCCGGTTGCAGTTCGGCGGTGTCGCACCTAGACTGTCGCCCTCTTCGGGATGTAGCTCAGCTTGGCTAGAGCGCCTGGTTTGGGACCAGGAAGTCGCAGGTTCAAATCCTGTCATCCCGACTATCTTTCGTGAGAAGCCCTTCCGCCAACAGGTCGAAGGGCTTTCTCCATTCTGGAACGAGACTTATGCCATCGAGCTTCCAGTTCAAACACACGATTTCGAGGATTCGACGTTTTGCAGCCCAGTCAGCAGCAAACCATTTGGCCCGTAGGTTCTGCGAAAGTTCAAACGCTTTGATCGCAATGTCGATTGTTTCGTGCCGATTGCGATCAGTCGTGTCGATCTGGAGTTTCAACTCCGCTTCTCGATCCCGAAGCTCCTGAGCCTTCATGGCGTAGGTATCGGCCTCAATCTCTTCGAGCAGCCGAAGGTTCAACAGTCGGCTTTGGTGATCTCGAACCTGCACCAGTTCATCCTGAAGCTGCTTGGCCTTCGTAGCGGATGATCGTTCGTCCCAATTCGTGGACTTCCGCAACTCTTCCCGGAACGTCTGTCGAAACTCGTCGTCCCCGACCCTCAGCTTGTCGAATAGGGCGAGCATCTGGGCGTCGAGTTCCCCCTCAGTGAGCCGGGTGCGGGGATGGTCGCCTTTGTGGTACTTCGTGCAGCGGTAGTAGACGTACTCACGGTCGCCGCTCTTGGTCTTCTTTGTCTTCGATTCGCCAGTGATTGGGCACCCGCAATGGCCGCACTCGATCAATTCGCTGGCATACGTCATCTGGTGCGACCTGTAGAGCCCCTGACCGAGTAGCTTCTGGACTCGATCCCAAGTCGCCCGATCCACGAGCGGCTCGTGCGTTCCTGGAAGCCAATGGTCCTTGTGTCTGATCTCCCCAATGTAGGCACGGTCGGTCAGCAGAGTGTGTAACTTGCTTCGTGTGAACTTCGGGAGCGACGGGCAGTACAAGTTGCCTTCGGCCAACAGGGCTTCACCGAGAGTGTCGAGCGTGTGGTTGTGATCGGCGTAAAGTTCAAACGCCCGGCGAACGACGGCGGCATTCTCCGGGTGGATCTCCACAATGCTGCGACCGTTGATGCGGATATTTCTGTAGCCGAAGGGTGGCTTGTTGACGAACAAACCGCTCTGGACCCGGCGAGCGAGTCCTTCGGTCACGTCCAGTGATTGTTGTTCAGTGTAAAAGCTCGCCATGCTGGCCAAGACCCGTCGCTGCATACGGCCAGCCGGAGTGTTCTCCGTGGGCTGCGAGACCGAAATGAATTGGATACCACTCTCTGATTCCAACCGCTCCAGTTCGACGTAATCGAACAGGTTCCGAGCGGCCCGGTCCACCTTGTAAAACAGGAGGCCGTCAAGACGATGGGAGTTCGCCTTGGCGAAAGCAAGAAGTTCCTTGAAGGTCGTCCGCTCATCATGCTTTGAGGCTGTTTCGGCGATGCGGAAGAATCGGATGATTTCGCCATTGTTGCGTTCAGCGTAAAGACGCAGAGCGTCTACCTGCACGTCGAGGGAGAACCCTTCACGCTCTTGTTCTCGGCTGCTCACCCGAGCCAGTGCCACAAATCGCTTCGACGCCTTCACTCGCTGTCCCCTGGAAGCAGAATGACCCTCGCACAAAAACGTGCGAGGGTCATTTTCACCGAGTATCCCATGAAAGCAACGCCGGGCGGCTACCCAGCCCGAAATAGTTCTAACGGTGTCCTGTTGCTTGGCACCAGAGTTCTGCCGTCGAGCGTGAAACCGCCGAAAAGAGCAGCCAACACAAGCTGGCGTGCCCGTCGTTCCATTGTTAGCCAGTTTGTTGACAGAAATTCAAAGACTTGTCCGGCTTCCTTTGACATCTTGTCGATCTGCTCTTGAACCTGCCCGTGTCTCGCACGTTGCCGATTGAGGATCTTTTCTCGTTCATCGAATTCGTGTCGCTTCCGGGCATACGTGTCTTCTGGGATACCACCCGATAGTCGCAGATTCAGAAGCTCTTCTCGCTGAGATGCGATCAACGACAACAATCGTTTTGTCTCCCCAACCTGCACGCTTTCGTCCACACAGCGTGTCCCCAGAATGGATCGAGCAACCGCTTGGACCCAGTAAAGAACACCTTCGGATGACAGCCGCACAGGTGCAAGCATTACCTGAAGCTGAGAGTCGAGTTCTTTTTCGGTAAGCCGCACCCTCGGATGCCCATGCGTGCGATAGCGGGAACAACGATAGTAAACGTAAGGCTTGATGCCCTTCTTCGTCGCCTTGAACTTCTCCTCCCCCGTGACAACGTGTCCGCAATGCCCGCACCGAATCAGTTGGCTTGCATAGACCAGTTCGTGCGACCGGTGACATTGCTCATCGAAAGATACACGCACCCGATCCCAAGTCGTCTGATCCACGATTGGTACATGCTTTCCGAGCGACCACTGCCCTCGGAACTTGATGAAGCCGAGATAGGATTTGTCGTGCAGAATGGCGTTCAACTTCGATGGTGAAAACCTGGTCTTTGAGTCGGAATAGAACAGGCCCTCATCGAAGAGCCGCTCCACGATTTCTTCGACGAGCAACCGCTCAATTGCTCGAAGCTCGAAGATGCGTTTGACCTTCAGCGAGTTTTCGAGATGAGTCACGACGTAACTACGTTTGTCCGGTCTGACGACGGAATACCCGAACGGCGGATTCGACGGAAACCAGCCTTCAGTCACACGCCGAGCGATTCCTTCTCGGACATCCAGCGATTGTTGCTCGGTTTGGAATGACGCCATGTTTGCGAGCGTTCGCCTCATCATCCTACCGGTCGGCGTGTTTTGGACTGGCTGAGTGATGGCGATGAATGGGAGGCCATATTCCGATTCGAGTTCCTCAAGGTCCACGAAGTCCTTCAGATTCCGGGCAGCTCGGTCAATCTTGTAGAAGAGGATGCCGTCGTATTCGTGGGCGTGTTGTTTGGCGAATCGGATCATCTTTTTGAATTCCTTCCGCTCGTCCGTCCTGGTCGCCGTCTCGGCGATGCGAAAGATCGGGTCGATGATGGCTTTCTCTCGTCGGCCAAACTCCTTGAAGCCATCAATCTGTACGTCCAGGGAAAAGCCCTCACGCTCCTGTTCCCGACCGCTCACTCGTGCCCAAGCCATGTATTTCTTCTTCATTCCCTTCACCGTTGTTCCCCAAATTGATCAGGCCAGTTGCTTCAAGAAGCTGACTCAGCGACAGAATCACCTGCACAGCGTCGGCCTCGGTCAAGGGCGTCGATGCCTTCGACTGAAATACTCGGAGCGTGTGCTCAACCAGACTTTCGGTCAGCCAACCGGGGCGTTCGTCAGCCCCGTTTTCCGTGTCGTCCTTTGCCATTCGCACTGCTAGAGTGTCCTTCCGCAAGAGTCAGTGGAGACCACTTGTCCCCAATAGCTCTTGGGCGAATTCGCAGTTCGTCCGACGAACTGCGAAGAATCCCGCCTGTCGAATTCCGAATTCGTCTGTCGAATTCCGAATTCGCCCAGTTCTCTTCGTGCGAAGGCAGTTGTTGGTTGTCCATTGATACAGAATGAGGTCGTACTGTGACGTTTCCCCTAACGCAGCCAGGCAAAGAGAACCTGGAGGCGATCCTCGCCGAGTTTGAACGAGCGGGTCGTTGCTACCGGCCCCTGTACCACGAGCGATTGATTGGTTGGTCAGAAACTAGCGAAGTCCGTCTTAGCGATGCTCAGTGGCAGGCGTTCATCGACGCCGAGTCGAACAATCTCGACGACGGTGAATGGTCGGAATGGGACGGGCCACATTCCGCATCGCCAGGTTTCAACGGGACGTACCTTGGCAGGTGGTACGGAGATCCTGGTGGGATGCCAGAGTTCTTCAACCTGGTCGAATCGCTTACGGATGTCTTAAAGCGAGAGGACTTCTCCAGCGTTGATGATCTGAGAACTCCGTTCAGCTTTCGCTCATGGATCGGGTGGCTTTCTACGATTCATTCTTGGGCCTTCAGGTTCCAAATGCCCCTCTTACGCTGTGAACTTTCGCCTTGGGGCGTGGAAGATCCAGACCCTGACGACTTCTTCGAACTAATGGAGCAGATGAGCCAAACAGGGGACATCTACTGGCCGAAACACCCCGCATGTTGGAGCCTCACGTATAATGTTTTCACATCGTCGGCAGCGGCGATTCGTGCCATTTTGCGGCCAAAGACCGTGATAGGGGTCAACGAGCCGTGGCCCTATGCGATGGTCGATACAGGAACGTCATCGAACGAGCAGACTGCTGACAAATCGGAGACACCACAGTTTCCTGAAGACGAAGATGAAAGCGTGTCCTCGTGTCACCGGCTTGTCAGAGATCCTCGGGGTTGGTCCTTGCAGCTTGCGGACTCTAATCGCCGGATTTTCAGCAAGCACCAAGCTGGGCTGCATCGTATCGCCACGTTGATCCAGAACAGCGGAGAGTCCTTCCCGCCCAAAAAGCTTTATCAGTACGGTGCCCGCCCAGTTCGTTCCGGCCCCAAGATTCTCAATCGGAATGAGTTGGATGACAGTGATGGCTTGAGCGAACGAACAACTCAGAGTTTACGCCAGTCCAAGGACGACGAAGTTGGACGACGCCAAGCTGGTGAACAACTTAGAGAGCTTCTTGAAGTACGAGCGGAAGCAATCCGAACCGAGAACTTGCCTTTGCTCGAAAAAACAGAAATGCAGATTGCGGTAATCAACCAGTCGTACTACGTCAAAGACGATGGAACGGTGGCCCGTCAACGACTATTCACAGACCCAGATGAAAGGAAACCATACGATACGGTCTGTGCAACGATTAGGGACGCAATCCGTGACATAAAACGTCAGTTGCCAGGACAAGTTGAGCCACTCAATGAACTTGAAAGTCAACTTGTTTTTCCAGATCTCATGTTTCAACCAAAGGCGAATCACGCTCGGTGGCTTGTGGTGCGACAAGACTAACGATCCGCACAAAGCGTCACCCGCACAATGAAGTCACAAATCCGTCGTGGAGTATCTGTTTTGGCTGCTTCCGATTGGCTTGCCATGAAATCGGATTCCTCCTCAATGTGGTCCGAATACCGTTCGCCTCGTCTAATTCCCAGGATCGCTGTTGAGACACCCGCTTGAAGGAAAACCCTTTGAGCGAGGAGTCAAGAACATGGCGAAAAGTCGAGCACTGCCGATCCTGTCCGTAATGGGGGCTGGATCACAAGAATTCCCAAGGTATCTGATCTCGGACACTCGAGATCGACTTTGGACCGGGCATGACTTCGGCCCCAGCGGCGTCCTCTACGCCCAGCACGAAGCTGCCGCCTGTGAAATTCACAACATCCTCAAAGGTCATTTCGAGGGTGTGAAACCGGTGCGGTACGTCGTCCCGCTCGCCGTCGAGGTCTTCAGTCACACGTCGATTCATGTCGCCGAAGTGGCTCGGCATTTGAGCCGGTCGTCTCGGCTCTATCT
>JBBPIS010000193.1:0-13803 GCA_038040225.1 Planctomycetota bacterium | reverse complement strand
GTGAAGCCACCGGCCAAACCTGCGGCCACCTGTCGTCTCTATTTTGCCACCGATCCCGCGGGTGTGGGATATATCATGTATCTCTACAAGGCGATCCGGCCTTTACTGGCCAAACGACTCGATGGCAACACGATACTGAAAGAAGCGGATCAGAAGGCCGCTGCCAAACAGGCGGTTGACCTGATCATCGACATGCTCGACGCCGGCCTTACAATCCACGCCGTCGATGGATTCATGGACCTGACCGAGGCGGAAGGCGGTAAACACACGCTGCTCTTCGGGATCCGAGCCGCCGACGGTAAGGTGGCCGATCAAATCGTAAGCCTCTTCCCCAAAATCTGGCCCGGTTTTGAGATCAAGCTCAACGCGGTCGAGGTGGGTGGCGCGAGCCTGCACACGCTGACGCTTCCCGCAAAGCGATTGCCACGCTTCCAAAAGTTCTTCCCCGGCGAAACGCTGATTCATGTGGCGACATCAAAGGATGCCGTCTGGATCGCCATCGGTACCGATGTGCAGGCCGATCTCATGGCGGCGATCAATGCGGCGGCTGGCCCTGCGCCGGAGATGGTCGATCCCATCGTCGGATCTTTCTCGGCCAATATGACCAAGGTGGTCGCATTGATCGAGGCGTTAGAGCCTGAGCCCGCCGAGACCACAGGGCCGAAAACTCCCGCACAGAAGGAACGCGAGAAGATTCGCAAACTGGCCCAACAGGCCGTTGTAGACTGCGAACCCCGGATCGCGATGGAACTCAAGCGAAACGGCAGCGTCATCGAAGGGACGATCAATGTCACCGAGTGTGCCCTGAAGTTCGTCGGCACCATAATCGCCGACTTCTCCAAGCAGTTTGATTGACGTGTCGGTCTGTTCGGTCGCCCCTGCGACGACTGACGATAGAATCACCGGCCCGCGAGGCAGTCGCCTCGCGGGCCGGTTTCGTTGGTCGTTCGGCGCGGGTGCTCGTTCGGCGCGGGTCTCCCGACCCCGTCGAAACGCCTGACCGAAGGTCTCCCGCGGGCTTGTCCGACATCTTTCAAATTTACCCGAGAGCCACTCGTTCCATGCCCCTCGTTCTCACGCTGCGCGAATCGCCGTCGATCCCGATCGAAGTGGATGCCGTGCGCGTCGAGATCGTTCGTGAACAGACCGTCAATCAAGTCCGGGCGACTTTGATTCAGCACGGCAACCGCCGGGAACCGCTCGGCGAATTCTTCGACGTGACCGGCTCGGCGAGTGACGATCAGCAGATCGTCTGGGCGGGAGACTGCTCGCGCGCGAAGCGGATCGGCGAGAAACATTCCTGCGGTCAAATGCTGATCGAGGGCGACGCGGGCATGCACCTTGGAGCCGAGATGACCGGCGGAGAGATCACCGTGCGAGGCCGCGTCGCCGACTGGGCCGGTGCCGAAATGCGGGGCGGTCGCCTGCGCATCGAAGGCAACGCGGGCAACTGCCTCGGTGCCGGGTATCGCGGTGCGACGCGAGGCATGACAGGGGGTGAGATTCTCGTCTCGGGATCGGCCGGAGACGAGGTGGGCACCGCGCTGCGCCGCGGCCTGATCGCGGTGGCCGGCTCCGTCGGACACGCGGCCGGGTTCGGCATGATCGCCGGTTCGCTGATGTTCTTCGGTGACGTGGGCCGTCACATCGGCGCGGGGATGAAGCGCGGATCCATCTCGCTCTTCTCGACCCCTTGCCGCGCCGAGTTGCTCCCCTCCTTTCATTATGCCTGCTCCGACCGACCCACATTTCTGGCGATCTATCTGCGGCATCTCCAGCAACTCGGTTTCGCACTCCCGGACGGTTGCTGCAACGCCAACTACGACCGTTACTGCGGAGACTTGATCGAACTCGGCAAGGGCGAGATTCTGGTGCGGAGGGACGAATGACGTACCCGACAAACTCCTTCGAGAGGTTCAACGCTCATGATGATTCACCTTTGTCGACTGAAGTTCGTTGCTTGTCTGCTCACGGGACAGTTCGCGCTCTCATGGACTGCGCAAGCCGATGAGTCTGACCCCCGTCGGCCTGCGGCGATTGAAGCCAAAGAAGTTCCTGTCGTTCCCGCCGAAGTCTTCGCCAGGCTGGCGCAGTACCAGAGCGTGCGCGGGGCCGCCTTTCGCGGGTTCGCTCCCGACGGGACCGGCATCCTGATCGGAACGCGGTTTGGCAACTCGTCGCAGTTGCATCGCGTCTACGAACCGGGAGGCCGTCGCGAGCAGATCACATTCTACGACGAACCGGTCTCCGGCGGCTTCCTCCCCAAGGCGACGGACGGTGCGATCCTGATGCTGATGGACGCGGGAGGGAACGAGAACGATCAGGTCTATCTGCTCGACCGGCGGAAGTTCGCGACGATGCGACTGACCGACGGGAAGTCTCGCAACAAACTCGGGGCCGTGCGGCCGGACGGCTCGCAAATCGTCGTGACGAGCAACCAGCGCAACGGCCGCGATGTCGATCTGTACGTCGCCGATCCCCGCCAGCCCGATTCGATGAAGCTGGTGATGCCGGTCGACAAGCAAACGTGGAACGTCCACGACTGGTCTCCCGATGGCAAGACGCTGCTGCTGAATCGGTATGTCTCGGCGAACGAGTCGTACCCCGCGCTGCTCGACGTGGCGAGCGGCCAGCGCACCGATCTCCCTTCTCCGACGAAGGAGAAGGCGGCGTTTGGGCCGATGGTGTTTGCGGCCGATGGCAAATCGGTGTTCCTCGCGACCGATGCGAATGGCGAGTTCCACCGCCTCGCGCGGCTGGACCTCGCGTCGAAGAAGTACACCTGGCTGACAGACGACATTGCGTGGGATGTCAGCAACTTATCGGTCGAACCGACGTCGGGAGACGTCGCATTCACCGTGAACGAAGACGGCGCGAGCCGCCTCTACCTGCTGCCCAAGGGGGACGGCCCGCGGCGCGAGTTGAAGCTGCCGCTCGGCATCGTTTCGGGGTTGGAGTTTTCGCCCGATGGGAAGCGACTCGGATTCACACTGGCTCGGCCCGACTCGCCGCCCGATGCGTATTCGCTCAAGCTCGAGGATGGCGAACTGACGCGCTGGACGTTCAGCGAAGTCGGCGGCCTGAATCCGGAATCGTTTGTCTCGCCGAGTCGCATCCAGTTCAAATCGTTCGACGGCCGGATGATCCCCGCCTGGTACTTCCAGCCGCGCAACACATCCGGCTCCAAAAAGGTGCCGGTCCTCATCAGCATCCACGGCGGTCCCGAGTCGCAATACCAGCCGTTCTTCTCGCCGATCATGCAGTACTACCTGAACGAGTTGGGGATCGCGGTGATCTGCCCCAACGTGCGCGGGTCGAGCGGCTACGGGAAAACTTACGTGGCACTCGACAACGCCGAGAAGCGCGAAGACAGCGTGAAGGACATCGGCGCGCTGCTCGACTGGATCGGGCAGCAGTCCGAACTTGATGCGTCTCGCGTCGTAGTGTCGGGTGGTTCGTATGGCGGTTACATGGTGCTGGCATCACTGACGCACTTCGGCGACCGGATTAAAGCGGGGATCGACATCGTGGGGATTGCCAACTACCTGACGTTCCTCGAACGGACCGCCGCCTACCGAGTCGATCTGCGGCGAGCCGAATACGGTGACGAACGCGATCCCGCGATGAAGGCGGTCTTCGAGCGAATCAGCCCGCTCAACAACGCCGACAAGATCCGCTCGGCCCTGATGGTGGTTCACGGCCGCAACGACCCCCGCGTCCCGTTCTTCGAGGCCGAACAAATCGCGGCCAAAGTCCGCGCCAGCGGCAAGCCCGTCTGGACCCTCTTCGCCAACAACGAAGGTCACGGCTTCGCCAAGAAGGACAACAGCGACTACCAACGCGCCGTCGAGGTGATGTTCCTGAGGAAGCATCTCGGGGTTGAATAGCAGCGAGGAGAAGTCAGGAGCCGGAATCCAGAAGTCAGAATGGATGAGACAGAAAAAACAAACGAAACATTCCGCTTCAACAGTGTCCTCCTCTTCATTCTGACTTCTGACTTCTGACTCCTGACTTCTCTCCCCCCATCATCTTCTGCACGTACTTGCCGAGGATGTCGGTCTCGATGTTGACGGGATCGCCCACCTGACGCTGGCCGAGCGTTGTCATGGACAATGTGTGTGGAATCAGCGCCACGCTGAAGCGGTCTCGTTCGACGTTGACCAATGTCAGGCTGATGCCGTCCACCGCGACGGAACCTTTCGCCACCATCAACTCGGCCAGTGCTTCCGGAACCTGGAACCACATCGTCACCCAATCGCCTTCTCTGTTGACGGCGTCAACGTGGCCGACACCATCGACGTGGCCCTGCACGAAATGTCCGCCGAGCCGGCCACTCACAGGCAGCGACCGCTCCAGATTGACCACGTCATCGGATTGCAACCTGCCGAGGTTCGTCTTTGACAACGTCTCGGTCCCGGCCTGGAACGCCCAGCAGTCGTGCTTGATCTCGATCACCGTCAGGCAGCACCCGTTGATGGCCACGCTGTCGCCGAGTTGGCAGCGATCGGCATCACCTCCGCCCAGCATGACGGCGGGCGGCGCGATGACGAGCCGCAACCCGGCCTCCTCCGTCACGAGAGCCTGCACAGTTCCGAGTCCTTCCACCAAGCCGGTAAACATATCGCTCGATCCTGTTGTCTGCTGAGCCGCCTGTTGGTTTGTCGCCACTCATTCCTCGCGGCGGATTCTAACCAGACGGCAGGCAGAGTTTGACCACAGATGACACCGATGGGCACGGATCAGAGGCAGAGCGAGGAGCGGTACCACGAATTTGAATGGGGGAAGAAAAGTTGGCTCAACGGCAGTGCGGACCGAATCGTGTTGTCGAGACACTTCGGCGGAGCCTCACGCATTTCTGATTTGTCAGATTCCTGACCGCATTCTCTCATGCTTGGTCTGATCTGTGCCCATCCGTGAAATCTGTGGTCAAACCCTCTTTGCACGTGCGGGAAACCACAGAAACTCGGATCGGCCGATGGATGGTTGGCCGGGGTTCTGGTAGAAACGTTCCGCCGTGTATCAGGCTTCGCGTGTCAACAAGTTTGGCGAGTGACGAGGCCTCGGCAACAACCGAATTCGTGGGAAGGAATGATTGCGATGACAGTGGCGATTAGTGCCGTGCATGCTCGGGAAATTCTGGACAGCCGCGGCAACCCGACCGTTGAGGTGGATGTGGAATTGGAAGACGGCACGATCGGCCGCGCCGCCGTCCCCAGCGGGGCGAGCACCGGCGCTCACGAGGCCTGCGAACTGCGCGACGATGACAAGAAACGGTTCCTCGGTAAGGGAGTCCGCACGGCGGTCGAGAACGTCAACGAACACCTGGCCGATGCGATCATCGACCTGAACGTCACCGATCAGGCCGCCATCGACCGGGCGATGATCGAGGCCGACGGCACGCCAAACAAGTCGCGCCTCGGTGCGAACGCGATTCTCGCCTGTTCGCTCGCGGCGGCGCATGCGGCAGCCCGTGTCAGCTATCTCCCGCTGTTCCGGTATCTCGGCGGTGTCGGTGCCAACACGCTCCCCGTTCCACTGATGAACATCATCAACGGCGGTGCTCATGCCAACAATGGGATCGACCTGCAGGAGTTCATGATCGTCCCGGTCGGCTTCGACAAGTTCAGCGAGGGACTGCGAGCCGGCGTCGAAGTCTTCCATCACCTCAAGAAGGTGCTGAGCGAGATGGGGATGAGCACGGCCGTTGGTGACGAGGGCGGGTTCGCACCCAACCTGGAGACCAACGAGTCGGCGATCCAGGTCATTCTGAAGGCGATCGAAAAAGCGGGTTACAAGGCGGGCGAGCAGATCAAGCTGGCGCTCGACTGTGCCTCGACCGAGTTCTACGACGCGAAGACCGGTCTGTACGAGATGGACGGCAAAAAGATGAGCGGCCCCGATCTGGTCGGCATCTGGAAGTCGTGGTCCGAGAAGTACCCGATCTGCTCGATCGAAGACGGCTGTGCCGAGGACGATTGGGAGACGTGGAAGCTGCTGACCGACACCATCGGCGGCAAGGTGCAACTCGTCGGCGACGACCTGTTCGTGACGAACACGCGCCGACTGCGCGAGGGGATCTCGAAGGGGGTGGCCAACAGCATTCTGGTCAAGGTGAACCAGATCGGCTCGCTGACCGAAACGGTCGATGCCGTGCAGACGGCCTACCGCAGCGGCTACACCGCCGTGATGAGCCACCGCTCGGGCGAGACCGAAGACACCACGATCGCCGACCTCGCGGTCGCCCTCAACTGCGGCCAGATCAAAACCGGCTCCGCCAGCCGCACCGACCGCATCTGCAAATACAACCAACTCCTCCGTATCGAGGAACTGCTCGGCAGCGACGCCAAATACGGCGGGACGTTGTAGGCGAACACGTCGAGGATCCGAAGGACACAAGCGGCCCGGCGTTCTCCAAACGCCGGGCTGTTTGTTTTGATTTGGAGGTTGGAGTCGAAACTGTCGGCCGGAGGCACAATGTTTACTACCAGTTCCCCATCAATCGACTGTATAACTGGATGCGTTGGTTCGCGGTCCATTGCACGCCGACTTGATTCCGTTGCAGACAAAATCCTTCGGATCAGCGCACGTCACTCGACGTAGGATAAACCATGCTGAGAATTCTTGGATCAGCCAACCCGTTTGGACGTGACTGCGATCGCCGCGAAGTGATGCGGATCGGTGCTCTCGGTGCCGCAGCATTGTCGCTGCCGGAACTGCTGTTCCTCGAATCCTTGGCCGCTTCGGAAGAGCCCAGCGCGACGAAACCGGCGTTTGGACGGGCCAAGCGGATCATGCTCCTGTACCTGCAAGGAGCGGCCTCCCAGTTTGAAACCTGGGATCCGAAACCCGACGCGCCGGAAGAGATTCGCGGGAAGTGGGGAGCGATCAGCACCTCGGTTCCGGGAGTCGCCATTTGCGATCAGCTCCCCAAGATGGCGCAGCTCGTTGATCGCCTGGCGATCGTGCGGTCGATGACTCACGAGAACAACAATCATTCAAATCTTTACACACTCACAGGATCCCCTGCGATCGATTTCACGAGCGAAACGAACCCGCTCGACAGCCGGCATCATCCCTTCTTCGGCAGCGTTCTCGACTATCTGGCCGATCAATCTGGTTCGTCGGAGCCGCCAGACGTGCCACGCAACATCGGACTGCCGTTTCGGTTCAGCACGTTTTCCCCACTCTTCCGGCGGGCCGGTCCGTATGCGTCGTTCCTGGGGCAGGGATACGATCCCGTGTGGACCGAATTCGAGGGGACAGCCACGAGCAAGGTCGCGCGGGTCACGTTGTTCGATCAAAACGACACCGTCGACGTGGCCGATCCCAATCTGGGGGTGACTCCCGAAAGCCGACTGCGAATCTCCAAGGCTGCGCAACTCCGTCCCGAGTTGACGGTGGACCGCCTGGATGAGCGGCGGACGCTGCTGCAACAACTCGACTCCCAAAATCGGCAACTCAACGAGACGCTCGCCGGCAAGAGCATCGACCGCTTTAGTGCGATGGCGTACTCGATGATGACATCGCAGAAATTGCGAGACGCGCTCGACGTCGGCCGCGAACCGATGTCGTTGCGGATGCAGTACGGCATGACGCTGTTCGGACAGGCCGCCTTGACCGGCCGCCGATTGCTGGAAGCGGGGTGCCCGTTGGTCTCCGTCTTTTGGGACGAATACAAAGTCGTCAACACGGCGTGGGACACGCACTTCGACCACTTCACGCGGATGGGGAACGAATTGCTGCCCGGATTTGACTCGGCCGTCAGCGCGTTGCTACTCGATCTCGAAGCCCGGGGCCTGCTCGATGACACGCTGGTCCTCTGCCTGACCGAGCATGGGCGAAGTCCCAAAATCAACAAGGCGATTCGAGCGGGCGGGCGAGATCACTGGTCAAAGGCCTACAGCGTCATGCTCGCCGGCGCTGGGATCAGGCCGGGCACCGTCGTGGGCGCATCCGACGCGCAAGCAGCGTTTGTGAAGGATCGGCCCACCAGTCCTGAAGACATCCTGGCAACGATGTACCATCTCAAGGGCATCGATCCCGAACGAACCATCCCCGACCGCCTTGGCCGACCCGTCCGTCTGGTCGAGGGAGGCAACGTGATCGAAGAGTTGCTGGTCTAATGCTGCGGCGTAGTGATGAGCCATCGCCCGGGCGAGACCGAAGACACCACAATCGCCGACCTCGCGGTGGCCCTGAACTGCAGCCAGATCAAAACCGGCTCCGCCGGCCGCACCGACCGTATCTGCAAGTACAACCAACTCCTCCGCATCGAAGAGTTGTTGGGCAGCGCCGCCACATACGGCGGAACGCTCTGAGTGAGCCCGTCTGACATCAGTAGGTAAACAAGCAGCCCGGCGTTCCCATACGCCGGGCTGCTTGTTTTTGCTCGGGTGGCCCCGCGACTCAGCCCCGGTGAGTCAGAATTTAATCGCACGGCAGTTGTCCGTTTGCGGCCAAGTCACCCGGTTGGGATCCCCCTTCACTAGAACGACACCGCCCGAAGGGGAGTCGTAGAGTAGAAAATAGTTGGTGTTGTTGGCTTCTGACGCTCCGTTAGCAGAATTGGTCGGGACCGTGGTGACCGTTATTCCGTTATTTCCCATGATCTTTCCTTTGGGGATGGTCGTGGGGGCGGCCGTGAACACACCAAGATCTCGGGCCAGGCTCAGGTTGGAATCCATGAAGTGCCGTTCGCTCAGATTGATAAAAAGCCGATCGGGATCAAAATTGAAGTCTTTGCTGGACTTGGAATTGTCGAAGGACACGATCCGAAACGCCACAAACGCGGCATTAGGGCCTGCATTCACGGCTTGGTGCGGTCCAGAACCCCCCGGACCTGAGGTTTGCTCATAGCCGTTGCATGCGCCAACTTGGTCGTAAGTAATGGTTATAACGTCTTGGGTGCCGCCGGGGGGACAGCCCGTCAACAACAGTCCCGCCAAGAGTGAAAGTGAACAAAACACAACAGTCCGGAACCTATTCGGATGAATCATATGCTACCTCCTCTTTCTAATAGTAACTTGAATGTCACACAGATTTACATCGCTGCCCAACAGTCTTATTGAGCAGCACGCAACCTAAGAACTAGAAGCGTTTCAATGATACATGTCGACACAGTGCGCTTAAAACGATGGTTTGTCAATCAGTTCAATTGAGAAATATTGAGGCGACGCTGGGTGGCCTCGGTTGCCGCTTCGCTACCGAGGTGGCGTGAGCCAGGAGAGGTCACGTCCTGGGAGCACCTGTCCAGATGGGCCTCTTTTGCCAAGGGCACACAGGTTGCCGAAGCGGCAACCTGTGCCACCCGTGTCTTACCACATGGGACAGATGAACGGGGCGATGGCGGTTGAGCTGAGGAAGACCAGGCCCGCCAGCAGCAGTGCAATGACAATGGGGGCGAGCTACCATTGGCGGGACTCGATCAGGAAATTGAGAAACTCACACAGCAGGCCGGGCGAATTTGTGTTGGCTTCCCGGGCGAAGTCTTGATTCGAGTTCGTTGATTCGGGCTTGGCGTCAGATCCCGGGACGGAGTCCAGTAGGTCAAGCTGTGCCTGACTTCTCGACGCTCAATCCGACTTCAACGGTTTCCTTCATACCTGCCTCCAATTGCCAAGCACGGCCTGGCCTACTGTACTCGAACACGAGCTACGGATTCGTGATCATTTGTCGGCCATGATTCCGGTAACGCTCGGCCTCTTCGCTGCGATTGATTTTGAGCAGGGCTTGTTCCAGGCCCGCGTAAGCGGGTTTGAGTCGGGGATCGATTTCCAGCGCACGGCGATAGCAGCGGATCGCGTCGTCCCAGTGGGACTGCTTCGCATGGGCTTCGCCGAGGTGGTACCAGGCGGCGGCCTGCGTCGGATGCGATTGCACCGTCTGTTGCAGTTGAGTGACCGCCTGTTCGGGACGGTTGCGAGTCAGTTCCAGCAGGCCCAGTTGCAGTGATGCGGCGGCGCGCTGCGGATCTTCTGCGAGGGATTGTCGCAGAGACTGCTCTGCCGCTTCGAGCGTCCCCAATCGCTGTTGGGCTTTGCCCAACAATTCCAACGCCAGCGCGTGTCGAGGATGGCGTTCCAGGAGCGGTGTCAGAGTCGCGATGGTTTCCATCTCTCGCCCCAGGGTCAGTTGAGCGGCAGCCAGATCGAGGTAGGGCTCGATCGCGTCAGGCGGCGTGCGCTTCAACATCTTTTCGAGATGATCGACGGCCGGCGCGTAGCGGCCATTGGTCGCGCGCGAGACCGCGACGGCTCGATAGATTTCGCCGAGCGGCGTCCCCTGATCCGGCTGGGACAGGAGGACGTCGTCCAGCATCGGTTCGGATTCCGCCAGCGGGGCCAGCAGGTCGACTCCCGTTGTCGGCTTGGCGATCCGATGATCGGTGGTGGCGACGTGAACGACGTCCTGTGTCCGGCGGCGCGGCATGTGACACGAGACGCAGTCGGACGTGTCGGCCCCCGCCGTTCGTTCGGCTCGGTGACAGGCATCGGCCTCGTGGCATTTTTGGCAGGCTGTCCGGTAATGTTCGACGCGCCGGTCGGCCGCGATCTTGCGATGCGGATCGTGACAGCTCAGACAGTTCAGCGCGCCGCGACTCTCGACGAAGCAGCGGCTTTGTTGGAGCCGATACGGATGATGGTTGATCTCGAATCGTTCCGCAGCGGGTTTGTCACGTTCGACGACATCCAGCGGGACGATGTACTCGGCCAGCTTCTGCCCGGGACGGAACGAATAGTCGTCTCGCCCGAATCGTCGGACGCCGAACAGCGCGACCGATGGCTGGAGATGACACTGATGGCAGACATCGTCCCTCAGTTCGGGGGAGAGTTTTGCGGGATTGACGATGCCTGCTGTGGGATTGTTCGTCCCGGCGAGATTCGCGCGGGCGTGCTCCGCACCGGGACCGTGACAGCGCTGGCAGCCGATGCCGTGCGGCAGTTCGCGGGGAAACGTCTGTGAGGTGCCGAAGGCATCCGCCCCGGCCGGAACGTCGGGATAGGCGTTGTGGCAGAACATGCACTCGCGCCGCACCCGGCGGGTCACTCCCTCGTGATCGGGCCGATCAAAACCGGGAGCCATACCCCAGCGTCCCTCCTCGGAGTACCACGCGATCGGCAACTGGTACAACTCGCCCGCCTCGGTCTGGTATAGATAGGTGCGGGCGTTGTGGCCGGAGCCGAGAATCCAGTCGACCGGTTGCTCGAAGACGTTGATGGGCCGGCCATCGACCGCGATCTGATGGCGACGGAACAGATACTGACCGTCGCGTCGGAGCATCTCGAAGTGCTGCTGCGACGGCGTGTGGAAGTAGGTGTTGTTTTTGAAGTCCTCGATCGCGGTGTCCGGTCCCGGCGGGAAGAAGGACTGTGCCATCCCCACCGCCTGGTACGAGTCAAAGAGTTCCTGATGACACTGGGCGCAGGCGCGGTCGTCGATGTCACCGGCCGCCGCGCCGCGACTGGCTGAAACATTGGTGAGCGCGTTCTGCGACGGAGCCGCTTGCGGAACCGACCGGCCTCCGCAACCGACCATCAGGCTGGACGAAGCCAGGGCCAGCCCAATCCAGAGCGACCAGTACCGACTCGACGCATGAGTTCGCGCTTCCACAACCACCTCCGATGATGAACCGGAAGCATTCTCCGCATTACCCGCCGAGCTGTCGCCTCAGGTCTTCAAATCGATCTTGCAGCGAGCGGAATTCGTCGCGGATCGAGGCGAGGTCGTCTTTGAGTTCTCGCACCGTGGCTTCGAGAGCGGCGGCGCGTTCGTCCGAGGCGCGGGATGTCGACGGCGACTCCATTGCGTGCGAGGCGGCGCTGGCGGGGGGACGTGTCGAAAGGGGAGCGGGTCGGTCGTCATCGTTGTCTCGCACGTCGTCGTCACTCAGCGCGGAAAGCTGTTCGTGGTTCTCGCCCTCGGGATAGAGATTGTGATCGACTTCGATGCCGCGTCGTTCGAGCGGGCCGTTCGAGCGGACCAGGTTCGCTTCGAGCAGCGATTGCAACTCGCGCCGCAGGTCGTCCTGAGACTCGATCTGCACCATGCGGCTCGCGCGGGTTCGCAGTTCGCCCAGCTGCTGCCTGCCGCGCAACAGCAGTTCGGTCATGATGGCGAGTTGCGGGCCGGTCAACGCGGTCCGCAGGCGCATATAGTGGCGATAGCGTTCGGTGCGCCCGGTTTCCGTGTGGATGCAGCCGACGAATCCCAGCGTCTGCAATTCGTTGAGCGTCTCGGCGACATCGTCCTCGTCGTAGTTCGAGATCGGGGCGCGATTGTTCTTCTGATTGCAGCCGGTCGTCGTCCCCTTCAGCGTCAGCGGGTATTGTTCGGGAACGGTAAACGCCTTCTCCAGCAGCACGCCCAGCACACGGCGCTGCTTGCGGGAAAAGGACGTGAGCGGAATCAGATCGCTGTTCGCGGAGTCGGACACGGCTGGCTCTCCGAAGTGTGAATCGAGGCATTGGCGGGGCGGGAGCATAGAGACTGGCGCGGTCTCCCGCCAAGGGACGAATGGGCCTCGTGAAGACGCTGAAGATTGAGGCTCCCCGCCGTGGCGGATACTCTGTAACGCGACCGCACTGGCTATTGCCTCCCGCCCGCTGAAAGTCCCGCCTTGATGTCCGCCCCCCGCAACGAACACAGTCGCACCGATGCCTTTGACATCGACGCACTCGCCGCGTTCGACTTCGATCCGCGCACGCGAGTCGTCTTCGGCGCGGGAACGGTGGCGCGCCTGGGTGAGCTGACTCGCGAACTGGGCGGCTCGCGAGTCCTCGTGGTCACCGACGACGGCATCGAACGAGCCGGACATGTCGCGAAAGCGGTCGCCTCCCTGCGCGAGGCGGGGCTCGACGTGATCGTCTTCAAGGACGTGCATCCCAATCCGACAACCGATGACGTGGATCGAGGGCTGGCGGTCGCGAAGTCAGAACGAATCGACTTCCTCGTCGCGGTCGGCGGTGGCAGCAGCATGGACTGTGCGAAGGGGATCAACTTCCTGCTGACCAATGGCGGGCAGATGCAGGACTACTGGGGAATCGGCAAGGCGACGAAGCCGATGCTGCCGTCGATCGCGATCCCGACGACATCCGGCACGGGGAGCGAAGCTCAATCGTTTGCGCTGATCGCCGACGCGAAGACTCACATGAAGATGGCCTGCGGCGACAAAAAGGCGGCGTGTCGCGTGGCGATCCTCGATCCCGCACTGACGCTGAGCATGCCCGCGAGCGTCACGGCCGCCACGGGAATTGACGCGATCAGCCATGCCCTCGAAAGCTACGTGACGACCAAGCGGAACCCGATCTCGCAGTTGTTCGCCCGCCGAGCCTGGCGGCTGCTGGCGACCGGGTTCTCGGAAGTGATGCGGGAGACGGAAGGCGGGAGTCAGGAGTCGGGAGTCAGGGGTCAGCATGCGGGGAGTGAGTCCAACGGCTCCGCGCCTTCACCCTCCACCCTCCACGATCAACCTTCAACCCTGCTGGCCGCTCGTGGGGCGATGCTGCTCGGTTCGCATCTGGCGGGAGCGGCGATCGAGAACTCGATGCTGGGGGCCACGCACGCGCTGGCCAATCCGCTGACGGCTCATTACGGGATCACGCACGGATTGGCGGTCGGCTTGATGCTGCCGCATGTTGTGCGATTCAACTCGCCGGTGGTTGGGTCGCTGTACGGAAAGCTCGCCGAGGATGTCGCGCTGTGCGAGGCGGATAACCCGAGTGCCGGGGATTATCTGGCCGCGCGAGTCACTTCGCTCGTGGAAGCCTCGGGTTCGCCGACCTGCCTCGCGACCTGCGGCGTGGA
>JBBPIS010000192.1:0-13839 GCA_038040225.1 Planctomycetota bacterium | reverse complement strand
CAGCGGCGGTCTGGCGACGGGTGGGGCCGGGGGGAGGGGTTCTTCTAGCCGCCGCGCAGTCGCTCGACGAACTCGGCCGACATCCCCGCGGCGAGTCTCGGTCCGGCGTGGAAGATGTCTCCGACGGACTTGTCCGGCCGCAGTGGGAAGTGGAGATGCTGCACGTAAGCGTCCCAGTCGGACAACTCGGCGGGCTTCAGTTTGCGAAGCCACTCCAAACCGAAGGCGACGTGCTGAATCTCATCGCGGTGGATGGCCTGCATCATCGCGGCGCTCTTCGGATCGTTGGCGGTTGTGAAGTAGCCGTCGAACTCCAGCGTGTGGTCGAGGTTCCGCCCCTCAAACGTCAGCGGCAGACCCGCGAGGTAGTCGAGCACCGACTGAAACTCCTGCGACTTCTTCCAGATGTAGCCGTTGACCGGCAGGTCGCCGAACCGCAGTCCGAGCGCAGCGGCTCGCTCGACGTGCATCCGCGTGTGACGTTGCTCGTCCTCCATGATCTTCGCCAGGCCGAGACGAAACTCGCGCGGAGCCTCGGGATACGCGAGCAGCACCCACGCCATGACCTCCAGCGCCTGCAATTCATGGTTGGCCATGATGTGATGCGCGACAGCCCGCTTCGCCGGATCGACAAACGTGTCGGGGTGAGGCATCGCCGGTGCGGCCCGTCGTGGTGCGAACTTGAGATCCGCCGATCGCGCCGGCTCGACGACTCTCAGCGCCGCGCCGAGTTGCTCGTCGGTGAAATCGTCTCGCACCCGTTCGAGCTTCGCATCGAGCGACTCGCACAACAGGACACGTTCGGCGAATGAGCGGAGTTCCATGACATCCTCGTGGGGGCAGGTTTCTTACCTGCCCGCCTCAAACTCAGCCACGACGGACAGGTAAGAAACCTGTCCCCACGACTTACCCTCGTCCACCCTCGCAGCATGTCTCACAGATCGTATGGCAGCGGTTGCACGTCAGCTTGTGACGAATCTCGATCAATGCACCGCCACAGACCGGACAGACTCGCAGCGAGGTCTCTGAGCCAGTTGGCTCCTTCGTCGTCGGAGCTGGCGGCGGAGGCTTCTGCGGCGGGACGCGATTGTCGTGGCTCATGCCTTCGACTCCAGACCGCGAAGAATCTGAATCGCCCGCTGCACGTAGTCCCAGCCGCTCCAGACCGTGACGGCGACCATCGCCCAGAGCAGGACATCGCGCACGGCGGTGAAGGGGACTCCCCCCACCGACCACGTCGCCAGCGGAGGGTGCATCGACAGAATCGCGGCCGTGGCGGCGACGCATTGCAGAAACATCTTGAGCTTCCCGCTGAAGGACGCGGAAAAATCGCCGCCTCGCTGTTCGAGGAACCCGCGCAGGCTGGTCACCAACATCTCACGGCCCAGCACGATGACGACCATCCACGGCGTGACGCCCGATTCCTTCGTGACGGGCAGCAGAAACAGAAACGTTCCGCTCGTGATGAACTTGTCCACGAACGGGTCCATGATCCGACCGAGTTGAGTGATGAGTTTGTATTTCCGCGCGATCCAGCCATCGAGGACATCGGTCGCCACCGCAAACACGAACAGCCCGGCCGCTAACAGCCAGTAGTCCCCCGCCTGCATCAAAGCAAACAGCGCCAACGACAGCACGAACCGCGAAAACGTGATCGCGTTCGGCAGGTTCAGCGAGCGTTCGGAGGTTGTCATCGTTTCGGGGTTGCCACGAACGGCGGACTAAGTCGCACTTGTGGCCGAGGTCGAATCGATTGGTTCGATGGTCTCCATGAGCATCAGAGAGACATCGTGCCAGTGTTCGCCCGTTGAATCAGGCTTGGTCTTTGTATACACCTTGACTGACGATTTTCCCACCAGAATCATCTCGGGATGACGAATATCAAATGTTTGGCCACTGGCCATCTTCAGACGAAACGGGCGGAATGGCTCGGCCAAAACGTACTCGCTCACTTTGCGGTATGTCATCATTGGATGTTTCTCCGGTGGGAAAGAATCAGCTTTGGGTTGCGGTCTCATCGACCGCGATTCCAACCAAGTCATAATCGCGGCGTTCGACGATCTCGACCGGGACGAACATGCCCGGCTGCAAATCATCGCCGCTGACGAGGACTTCGCCGTCGATTTCGGGGGCGTCCATGTAGCCTCGACCTCGCCACAAGCCTTCTTCGACCGGTTCGTCGATCAGCACGTCGATCTCGCTGCCGATCAGTGAGTCGCCATATTCAAAGGCGATCTGTTGTTGCAGGGCCATCAGTTCGTCGCGTCGGGCGAGCTTCAACTCTTCCGGCAGGTGCCCCTCCAACTTGGCGGCGGGCGTGTCGGGTTCGAGGGAGTACGGGAAGACGCCCATCCGCTCGAACTGCGCTTCCTCGACGAACTGCTTCAGTTCCTCAAACTGCTCGTCGGTCTCACCGGGGAAGCCGACGACGAAGGTGGTCCGCATGACGAGGTTGTCGATTCGATCGCGCAGCTTGCGGACGAGTTCTTCGGTCTGAGACCGATTCACGCGGCGCTGCATTCGGCGCAGCATCATGTCGTTGATGTGCTGGAGCGGCATGTCGAGATACGGAATGATCTTGTCCGATCCGGCGATGGTGTCGATCAGTTCGTCCGTGAAGTTCACGGGATAGAGGTACATCAGCCGAATCCAGTCGAGTCCCTCGACCTTCTCCAACTCCCGGAGCAATTGAACGAGCCGGACTTCGCCGTACAGATCGAGGCCGTAGTAAGTCGTATCCTGCGCGACGAGGTTCAGTTCGCGGACGCCGTCCTTCGCCAGTTCCTGGGCTTCAGCGATCACCATTTCGATCGGTTTGGTGATGTGCTTGCCCCGCATTTTCGGAATTGAACAGAACGTGCAGGTCCGGTCGCATCCTTCGCTGATCTTGAGGTAGGCGTAGTGGTCGGGAGTCAGCCTCATTCGGGCACGGTCATCGAGGGCCTTGATCGGTGCGGGGCGGAACAATTGCCGCTGCTCGCGCGATCCGCCGAGCAGATGGTCGGCCACACGATTGATCTCGTCGCGGCCGAAGACGCCGACGATGTGATCGATCTCAGGGAGTTCGTCCTGCAACGCCGGGCCGAGTCGCTGCGGCAGGCATCCCGCGACGATGACCCCCTTCGTCTTGCCCGCCCTCTTCAAATCGAGCATCTCGTGGATGACGGCCTTCGATTCCGCCCGCGAACTCTCGATGAAGCCGCACGTGTTGACGATCACAAAGTCCGCTCCGTCCGCTTCGGAGACGAGCGCGTACCCATCCAGAGCCAGCACACCGAGCATCTTCTCGCTGTCGACGAGATTCTTCGGACACCCGAGCGTCACGAAGGCATACGTTCCCTTGCAGAAGCCCTCGACTGCGGGGGCCGAGAGTGTTGGGGATGGGCTCGGTTCGTCGGAACCGATGATGGGCAGCAACGGCATAATCTCAGCGACTTTCCAGCGTGAACAGGACATTCAACAGATCGGCACTTACAGAAGCGATTCGGCGAGAGAGTGTACTCGCACGAGCTGATGACGAATAGCAGCCCCTGTTTTGTGGCACGTCCGTCGCGTGTGTCTGCCAACTCGATTTCGAGACGCCTTGCGCGACGCTATCCTGCCCGCATGGACGAGCTGCCACCCCTGTCAATTCGAGTCAAACGCTACTTGAAACAGTTGGCGGTTCGTGTGGTGCTCTACCTGGCGGCGTATGTCGTCATCGCCGGCCTGACGATTGGGCCGATGTTCTGGTACTGGTTTGAAGCGGTTCACGTCGATGGTTCGATCTGGATTGCCAAGTTCTACGCGCCGCTGTTGTGGCTGTGCGATCATGTCGGCTGGCTGGGCTATCTGGTGAACCGCTACATCAACTGGTGGATTCTGTAGGACCGCATGCCGAGACAACGCCCCGAACCAGTCACCGCCGAGACACTTGCTCTACCGTCGGACGAATGCCGGGTGCTGCAAGCTCTCCGCCAGACGCCTGAGATCCTCGATCTCATCTCGGGCTGGACCGACGCGGAGCTTGGATTGCAAGCAGTGCTTCGGCGTCAGTACCCGAACGACTTGGTGCGAGCCGCTCTCTCGCTTCACGAACTGCGTCGAAGGGCGAAGGGGAAGTTCACGCGAGGTGACTCGATGTGGCTGGACCGCGTCGGGCTGGAGCAGTCGACATCGGAGGCGGTCGCGCGGCACAAGGCACTGCGATTCGAGGGGCCTGTCTGGGATTTGTGCTGCGGCATCGGCGGGGACGCGGTGGCGCTGGCCGAGCGGTGCGAGGTGACGGCGGTGGACCTCAACCCCGCCGCGTGTCTGCGCACGGAATGGAATGCCGAGATCTACGGAGTCGCCTCGCGCGTGAAGACGTTGTGCGCCGATGTGGCCAGCCTCACCGAGATCACCGGACGGGTGCATGTCGATCCGGATCGACGAGCCGGCTCGGGAGGCCGCGTGTCGCGAGTCGAAGACTACGAACCGGGGCTGCCGTTCTTGAACGAGTTGATGACGCGGAGTCGGGGCGGCGCGATCAAGGTCGGACCGGCAAGCAACTTTGGCGGCAAGTTCGATGGCGTCGAGATCGAACTCATCAGCCTGTCGGGTGAGTGCAAAGAGGCCACGATCTGGTTCGGCGATCTCGCGGGGAAGGCCCCTTTCCGCGCGACGGCGTTGCCATCCGGGGAGACCATCGCCGGACATCCGCTCGACGCATCGGCCGCGCTCGCGCCGCTCGGCCGTTACCTCTATGATCCCGATCCGGCCATCGTGCGATCCGGGATGATTGATCTCGTCGCGGAACGCTTCGGACTGAACCGGCTCGACGGAGCGGAGGAGTATCTGACGGGCGACAACCTCGTGGCCTCCGCCTTCGTAGAACCGTTTGAAGTGCTGGCGGATCTTCCCAACAACGAAAGCGATCTGCGTGCGTGGCTGCGCACGTCGGACTTCGGCCAGCTTGAAATCAAATGCCGGCACATCCCGATCCAGGCCGATGTTCTTCGTCGCCGCCTGCCACTTCCAGGAGATCAGCCGGGCGTGCTGATCTTTGCGCGGTGCGACGGCAAGGCTCGTGCGATCGTGGCCCGGCGTGTGAAGAACGCGGACCGCGGAACGCGGAACGCGGAACACCATTTGGCGCATTGAACCGTCTTCTTCCTCACTCCGAGTTCCGCGCTCCCCGTTCCGCGCTTACAATCGGCGCGTCATCGACCGCCCTCCAACGCGGAGTCCCACTTGGACAGCCATCCGTTTCGATTGCTCAGAAATCTCGGCCGAACCAGCGAGATCGTGACCGTGTTGCTCAATCACGGCTTCGGCGATCTCGTCGATCGGATCGGGCTGCGGAACTTTTGGTATCGCTGGCGACGGCTGTTCTCGCGCAAGCCCTCCGAACCGGTGCGGCATTTGAAACTGGTCGAACGGGTGCGATTGACTCTCGAAAGCCTCGGCCCGACGTACATCAAGTTTGGTCAGGTGATGAGCACCCGACCCGATCTTGTACCCCACGGGATGCTCAATGAACTCAAGCGATTGCAGGAGAACGTGCCGCCGTTCTCGTCCGAGGAAGCGGTCGAGCGGGTCGAGCACGAATTGGGGCGGCCCCTCGCCGAGTTGTTTGCCAGTTTCGATCGGGTTCCGCTGGCCGCCGGTTCGCTGGGACAGGTTCACCGCGCGGTCAACTTCGATGGCACGCTGCTCGCCGTAAAGATCAGGCGACCGGGGGCGGTCCGCAACGTCGAACGGGATCTCTCGCTGATGCACGAGATCGCCGTCCTGATCGAGCGACATATTGCCGAGGCGCGCATCTTCGATCCCGTCGGGCTGGTGAACCACTTCGCGCGCACGATTCGCCGCGAGCTGAACTTCGCGCGCGAAGGCCGCACGATGGACGAGTTCCGTCGGCTCTTCCGGCAGGACGCCACGCTGTACGTTCCAATTGTCTTCTGGGAGTTGACGACCGAGGCCGTGTTGACAATGGAGTTCATCGACGGCCTGCGCATCGACGAGGCGGCTCAACAGGAATCGACCGGCTTTGTGCCGGCCGACATCGCCGCCAACGGAGCCCGCATCTTCATGAAGCAGGCGTTCGAGTTTGGCGTCTTTCACGGCGACCCGCATCCCGGCAACATCCGCATCCGCCGCGACGGCACGATCTGCCTGCTTGACTACGGCATGGTCGGGATGCTGGACGAGCGGATGCGTGAGCAACTGATCGACCTGCTGCTGGCGGTCAGTCAGCAGAATGTCGATGCCGCCGTGAAGCTGGTCCTGCAACTGGGCGAATCGCACCGGGAAATCGACCGGCCACTGCTACAAGTCGACATGCGTGACTTCGTCGTCAATTACTACGGCATCGAGTTAGAGCGGTTGAACGTCGGGAGGATGCTCTCCGACTTCGTCGGCATCCTGTCGAATCACGGCATTCGCTGTCCCGGCAGCCTGATGCTGTTGATTCGGGCACTCGTCACCCTGGAGGGGATCGGCCGCAGCCTCGACCCCGCGTTCAATCTGGCGTCGCACCTGCAGCCGTTCGTCGAGCGACTGGTCCGCGCCCGCTACCATCCGTCGCGCATGGCCGAGCGAATGTGGCACGAGTCGAAACAGATGCTCGAGTACGCGCATGACATCCCGCGCCACATCAACCGCACTCTGCGAAAGCTCAGCGAGGACGACCTGCGGATTCAACTCGAACACCGCAACCTCGACCACTTCATTCTGGAGTTGGAGCGGTCGAGCAACCGGCTCGCGGTCGGGGTGGTCGTTGCCGCACTGATCGTCGCCTCGGCCCTGATCCTCGCCGGCAAGGTCAGTTCCGTCTGGATCAGCGTCCCGATGTATGTTTTGTCGAGTCTGCTGGCTGTCTGGCTGATCTTCGGCATCTTCCGCAGCGGCCGGTTGTGAGGCGATTACCAATCGCCGATTCGCTCAGGTTCGTCGAACACGGCCGTGAGGAAGTCGATCACGCGCCGAGCCGGATCACCCGGAGCGGCTCTCAGGTCGGCGACGATCGCGCCGTGCCAACTTGGCCCCAGCGGCTCACTGTTGTCCAGACAAATTCGCATGTGGACGACTGGCTCGCTGACGACTGGTTCAGTGGGTCGGTCGCAGAGGCTGACCAATCGCGCATTCGGAAATTGAAACGCGACTTCGGACTGCAATTGTTCGACGAGAGAGGCCCATGGCGCACCGAAGGCGATCGATAACGGACGCTGTTGCAGCCGCTGTCGCAATTCTGCGATGGTCAGATTGAGGGCCGGATGCCTCAGTGTCGGAACGATCTCGAACAGCGGGTCGACGACGAACCGGCGATACCACGCGGCGGGATGAGGCACCGTCAGACGCGGCTCACAGATGATCTGCTGGTCGACGAAAAGCAGATCGAGATCGAGCGTTCTCGGCCCCCACTGAATCTCGCGCGTGCGGCCGAGTGTGGATTCGAGGGACTGCAACACGTCGAGCAGTTCGAGCGAAGCGAGCGCGGTTGAGATGCCACAGACCGCATTCAGGAACTCGCCACCGGCCGCGTGTCCGACGGGGGCGGTGCGGTAGAGGCCACTCCGTTGACGAACCGCGATCTGCGGATGATCGCGCAGCAGCGTCCATGCGTCGTCGAACGCGGCGCGTCCGTTACCAAGGTTGGCCCCGAGTCCGATCCAACAGTCGGACATGTTTCCTCCGTGATCATCGACAGCCGCGGCGTTACATGCCGTGAGCTTGCATATTGTTCCAGATGCCGAGCCACTTGCCGCCCTGGCCGATACCGAATATGGCGACGGCACCAATCAGCACGAGCATGATGAATCCGAGCATCACACTGTACTCGACCGACGTGGTTCCGCCTTCATCGAGCATCAATCGCCGTAACAACTTCATGATCAGTCCTTCCGATCACCTCGACCCGCGACGAAAACTCCCCGCGCTCCGTTCATCGGCGCAGCCCCTCCTGCACCGTGATACGAAACCTACGTCGAGTCTGGCATCGCGTCAAATTGCGGCATGGCAGATTCTCGATTGTGGGTTTGCTGCTTGGCATACGAATGTCATCGCTGGCTGAGTCGCCGGACAAAACGTTCCATATCCGGTGGAAACGGCATCGTGAAGAAGACTTCTTCCCGCGACATCGGATGGACAAACCCGAGTTCGGACGCATGGAGGGCCAGCCTCGGCGCACCGCTGACATCGTTGATCGCCGCCGCCGCGAAGGGCTGTCGGTACTTCACGTCGCCGCACACCAGATGGCCCTTTTCCGAGAGATGGATGCGAATCTGATTGGTCCGGCCCGTTTCGAGCCGGCATTCGACGAGGCTGTAGTTGCCAAGTTGCTCCATCCAGCGGACATGCGTGACGGCGCGCTGGCCGATCTTGGAGTTGCCCGAGCTGCCGCGCCGACCGTCGCCCCGGTCGCGGGCAATGTGGGTGACAATTGTGCCGTCATGAGGCGTTCCGTGAACGACGGACCAATAGACGCGATGGACCTCGTGGCGGCGGAACTGATCGACGAGAGACTGCTCCGCCTCGTCGGTGCGGGCAAACACGATCAGCCCGCTGGTGTCGCGGTCCAGCCGGTGGACGCAGCGCACGACATTGCCTCGCGGCCGGGAATGGCCATGCTGCACGGCCCGCTGGACGAGGAGTTCGATGACCGCCTCCTCCAGAGACGGCTGGTGAGACCTCCGCGCCGCCGACCAGTTCCGTTCCTCGGGCCGGCGGTGAGTCATCATGCCGGAAGGCTTCTCGACGACGACGACGTGGGCATCGACGAAATGAATCTTGACGGCGGCCAACTGCGGCGGCGGCGCGAGCGGCTGCTCGCCCACCGCGATCACGTCCCCGGCGGCCACCCGCCGCGCCTCGTCGATGCAGACGATGTCATTCAGCGACACGCACGCCTTCCGCAGTTGAATGCGAAGCTGCGACCAGGACTCACCCGGCCGCATGGTGCGCAGAATGGCGAGCACCGTCTTTCCGGCGAGATCGTCATTCACGATCTGCTGCGTCGTTTCCCGGCCCTGTTCATTCATGTGCCGGCACCTCCCACGACTCGCGCCGCAGTTCGGCCAGCGCCGACTGAGCCGTCAGGTCGAATTGCAGCGGCGTCACGGTGATGTAGCCTTCCAGCAACGACTTCACGTCGGTGCTGTCATCGAGAATGTGGCTCTTCATCGGGTTGAGGCCGCTCCAATAATACGTCCGGCCGCGCGGATCGACCCGCGTTTCCACGGCGTCCGTGGAACGACGCGATTCCATGCCGACGAATCTCACACCGCGCGGCCATCCCTCCTGCACGGACGGAAAGTTCAAGTTCCACAGCATCCCAGGACGGGTTCGCGGCAGCAGTCGTTTGCAGAGTGCGACTGCACGCCGCGCGGTCGTCTCGAAGTCCGGCGGTCCGTCCATCCACTGTGAGACCGCGAAGGACGGGATGCTGTAGAACGCCCCCTCCACCGCCGCCGCGACCGTGCCCGAATAGATGATGTTCAGCCCGACATTGGCTCCCGCATTGAGGCCGCTCACGATCACGTCGGGTCGAGTGGAGCAGAGTTCGTGGATGCCAAGCTTCACGCAGTCGGCCGGCCGGCCCTCCACTTTCCATCCGACGAACTGTCCGTGGCGATACTCCTTGTGAGCGAGCAGCGGATGCAGGAAAGTGATCGAATGGCCGACCCCGCTTTGTTCCGTCGAGGGTGCCACGACCGTGACGTCGCCCCACTTGGCCAACTCGTCGTGGAGCGCCCACAAGCTGGGTGCGTGAATCCCGTCGTCGTTCACCAACAAAATCTGCATCGGTACTCTCTGGCTGCCAGGGCTTCGTGCGACACGGGACTTGTTCGGCGCGGGTCTCCTGACCCCGCCGAAACCCACGACCGCAGGTCTCCTCATTCTTTTTCGATCAGACCCGGAAAGGCCGGAAGTCGCGCCCACCGCAGGCATCGGTCACGGCCGCGCGGGCGAGAAGTGTCTCCGATCCGCAGAGCGAACTCCAGCCACGACGGCTCGTCCTCACCAAGGGATCGGCAACCGCCAGTCGGTTGTCGCGCGCCTCAACCGGGCCGTCGCTTGACCAACGTCACCTGATTGCCCGTCGAGTCGAAGGTGACTTCGTCGAGGAAGGCTTTCATCAACAGGATGCCTCGTCCACTGGACCGTTCCAGATTCGCAGGGTCAACGGAGACCGGTAGCGAGTCGGGATCGAAGCCCGGCCCCTCATCGCGAATCGTAAACCGAGCCTCGTCGCGCGAGATGCGTCCCTGCACGAAGATCGTGCGGTCCTTGTAGGGCGATTCCTCACGGCGAATCTTGACTGCTTCACGCCACCGCGAACCGTCCCCTTCACGCAGTTCGGAACTCAGTTCGTAGTTGCCGTGGTACAGGGCATTGTCGAGCGCCTCGGTCAACGCCACGCTGACGCGGATCAGCGTGCTGTCGTCGGCGACGCACAACATCGTCATCGTTTCGCGGTAGAGCGCCACCAGCGGGGCCAACAGTTCGGGTGTGGAGGACAGTTCGAACTGCGTTTCGGAGGTGACCCAGCAACCGACGAGCTGCTGGTTGTAGCGGCTCGTCGAGGAGGCCCCCAACAGTTTCTGCACCGTCCGCAACAGATCGGAACTGATCCGCCGCTTGGGGATGTAACCGGCGGCACCGCGCTGCAAAGCTTCCGCCGCGATCTCTTCGCTCCCTTCCGCCGCCACCAGAATTGTGGGGATTCGCGGAAAATCGCAGCGGATGGTCAAAATCAATTGCAACCCGTCCATCTCGGGCATCATGTAGTCGATCAGCACCAGATCGGGGAGAGTGACGGCCAGCGACTTCAACGCTTCCGTCCCACTCGCGGCCAGGGTCGTCTCGTACCCGGCCCCTTCGAGCACGCCCTGCAGTTGCTCGGCTTGAGTCGGACTGTCTTCCACAATCAGGATGCGTGCCATGCCGCCATCTTTCTTCCCAGGATGTCATGCACTGTGTTTGGAAATCGACGGCCGACCCGTCCCGGGCCGCGTTTCGACGAACAACAGGATAACCCGATCACGCGCAGCATTGAAGAACGCGCGGCCACTTCGGTGCGCGCGCCTCCCTTCAGCAAAATGAAGCGGCATGGAAAAAGAAGAGGGCAAGCATTAGCATCGCGCCCCGACAACCACTCTTGGCCGAGTGGCGAAACAGGCAGACGCATCGGACTTAAAATCCGGTTCCATGAAAGTGGAGTGCGGGTTCGAACCCCGCCTCGGCCATTCTCTTCCGTTCGATTCTGACGGACTTGAAAAGTGGCGTTCTATCCCGAGATGGGCCACATGGGGATCAACGACGAAGTCACCGCCAAGTCGCTCGCCTTCTTCAAGGAAGTGTCAGCGAAGCCGGTCGATGGAAAAGAAAGAGGCCGCCTGGGAAGTTCTGCCCGTAGGATCAGTAGGTCAATTCAGACCCGCCGCTTATAGCCAGGTGTCAATCTCCGTGAAGACACTCTCGAACGGAGCGACGTCCAGGTCGTTGACAACGTCGCGCTTGGACACCGTCGGCGACTGGCTGTTTCGCAGATACCAGTCCTTGCCGCTGCCACCGGTCAGCACGTCCTTGACCTCGTCGTCCTTCACGGTGGTCGAGTTCAACACCGTGGAGCCATTGTTCCCGCCCGCGAGGGTTCCCAGCAAATGAGCCACGCGATCTGCAACAGACACATTGTCCGTGCGGGCCCATTCGCTCCTCATCGCCTGCAGAGCAGCCGCATTATCCGCAAATTGGATGAAGCCGCCGAGCATCAAATCCTCGCCCGCCCCCCAGCAGGGTGTCCAATCCCAGACCGCCGACCAAGGACATTGGTTCCATCCCCACCGTCCAGCGTGTCATCACCGCCACCTCCGCTCAGGATGTCCTTGCCGCAGTTGCCCTGCATGTCTTCTACTACAACTTCTGCCGGATTCACGGCAGCTTGAAGCGAACGCCCGCGCTGGCTGCTGGTGTCACTGAACGGCTGTGGAGTCTGGAAGACTTGTTTGCGTGAACTGGGATTGCCAACGAGAACCGCCCCGGCGATAAACCGGGGCGTGTTCATTTACGGAGAGACCGAATGCGGCGTACCACGATATTTCTGATTGCTGTCCTACTTGGTTGTACGGAAAGCAAGGACAGCCCACCGCAGCAGAAACCGCCGCTACAGACGGTCAGGTCTCCGTCGCAACCCGCAAACAAGGCTCCAGCAGAGGCACCGTCATCCATCAATCCTCTTGATGCGACGTGGCCCGCTCTAGTTGGTAAGCGCATTGAAGTTACCGGCAAGCTCTTTTACGGTGGCCGCAAGGGCGATGATCGGGCAAGAATGCTCTTCAAGCGGACCTTTTTGGAAGTCAGCGGCGACTTCAACAAAGAAGCGCATGACGCACCGCAGCTTCGAGTGTCTGGCATTCTGACTCGAGAGCATCATTCAGGTGCGCCGCTCGGTGACAGAGCAAGGGAGAATGGTCGCGTTTGGGAGACGTTCCTGCTCAAGGTTGATGAGTGGACCATCCTTGGGCCGGATGACGAACCGCCGAAGCCATGAGGACGACGTTCTGTACCACGACCGGTGCTTGCCTGCTCAGGCTGCTTGTCGGATGATGTCCAGCGTCCGATTTCCGAAGTTATGAACGTCTTTCCCCAGTCACGAATGGAGACTTTCTGACATGTGCCTGCCGTCACGCAATTGTTGGCCTGTAATGCTGATTCTCGTTGTCTGTGCCATTTCTGGTTGTGACAAACCAATACCACCAGCAGGGCCAAAGCCTCCACCTGTGACGATCGCGCCACCGGGCACGGCAATGCTGCCCACGGGATCACCTTCAACCTACCCGAATGCGTCGACTCCTACAGCAACCGCAGAGCCACACAAGCAACTGATCGCTCGACTGACGGAACTGAAGGGGAAAACAAATCGCCCGCCCACGGCAGTTCCCTCGGTGCCGCTGCTTGGGAATCAACCGTATCTGTTGGATAGCGCGGGCCAACTGACGGCGATTGATTTGCCGTATACGCCTGCGACCGACGCGGATCTTGAGATGTTCAAAGGACTGGATGCTGTCAATTCGATCAACCTGACTGGAACGCAAATCACTGACGCCGGCCTGGAACACCTCTCAGACCTGAAAACTCTGACGAGCCTGCTGATTTGGGATACTCGGGTTTCAGAGGAAGCTGCCGCCAAGTTCCGTGAATCTCACCCGACATGCAAAGTCAGGGGTCCAGATCACTCAAAGGAGAATTGAGCCCCGTCTCGGGAGTCTCGTGGCCAATCTTGGCCAAGCCTCGGAAGGCCAAGAACGCACAACGGAAACACCCCACCGGACAACCAGCGGGGTGAGGTATGCGACTCAGTGAGGCAATGCGTCTCGCCGTTCCCACCCGACGTCAAAAACGGCGATTGCCCTGACGTTGAGCGGCTCGGCCCGGACACACAAACTACACCCGCCCCATGAACAGCTTCTTCGCATTCTCGAACAGGATCTTTCGTTCGGCTACTTTGTTGGGGGCAAGCTTTCGGATCGCGGCGATCGTTTGCGAACCCGAGCAGGCGGCACCCGATCCGACGCGGTCGTCGCAATCGCTGCCGTAAAGGATCTTGGCCTGATGGCGATCGAGGAACCCGCGCGCGTGGTCTTCGTCGCGAGTCAACGCATTCAGGCCCGAGCCGGCCGACATGTCGGCAAACATGTTCGGGTAGTCGGCCAGATACCGATCCGTCAGTCCGCCCGCCGTCACCCGGCCCTTGGGATAGAGCACCTTCTGCGTCCATCGCCATCTGAGCGGCCGCGACCGCGTATTGGATGAACGGGTCCATCTTCTTCACTTCGCGACGCTCGATGAAATCGCCCGGCGTGAAATCGGGCACCTCGC
>JBBPIS010000191.1:1250-14194 GCA_038040225.1 Planctomycetota bacterium | reverse complement strand
GGAGGCCGAGCCGCTGATGCGCCGCGCGCTGGCCATTTCCGAGCAGTCCTACGGAGCCGACCACCCCAAAGTCGCCATCCGTCTCAACAACCTGGCGCAGTTGCTCCAGGACACAAACCGTCTGACGGAGGCCGAGCCGATGATGCGCCGCGCGCTGGCCATCGACGAGCAGTTCTACGGAGCCGACCACCCCGAAGTCGCCATCGACCTCAACAACCTGGCGCAGTTGCTCCTGGCCACGAACCGTCTGGCGGAGGCCGAGCCGATGATGCGTCGCGCGCTGGACATCTTTCGGGCGAGCTTGGGGGATGAGCATCCCAACACGATCAACGTCGGCCGAAACTATGACCTCTTGCTGGCCGCGATGGCGGCGGGCGACCCAAAGTAGCCATCATCGCTCCGCGTGATGAGCCTGTTACGCAAGACCTTCGATCGTTCCGGTCCGGCCGCCTCACCCCACGGCTCCCCTCCGTCGATGCAGCGACCGAACCCTGAGTGTTGGTCGGGAGTCCGTCCTGCGAGGCTCATCACGCGGAGCGATGATGGCTACTTTGAATAAAGCCGGTGGCAGCCCGACTGCGCAAATCCCTGTCAGAAGTCGCCCCGAACTGGCGTGCCAAACGTGGGTTTGTGAGTTTTCCAGCTTGGATTCAATAATTTCCAGCCGCGTCGCTGGGGGAAAGCCGTTTGTCTCTGGGAGAAAGCCGTTTTCCGCTGGGAGAAAGCTGTTTGCCGCTGGGAAATCTCGGAATCCGCTGGAGGAAATGGGCTGGGCGCTGGAGAAAACTGATTGACGTCTGTGAGAAACAGGATTTCCTCTGGAGGAATTCAGAATGGACAAGCCGAAACAGATTTTTTGCTGGAGAAAACGGAATTTCTTCTGCGAGAAGTCGGAATTCCTCTGGCGATTCTTCAATCCCCTCAGCGACAATCCGTGCCGGTTTGGCGACCGCCGTGCGGCGGCTGCGGGTTTTCGACTCGTCGCTGGAAGAAAGGGTTCTGTCATGGCCACACGCCTGGAGATCGAGTACGACCGCCGCTTCACGACCGCCGACCTTCACGAAATCGTCGCGCGGGGGACCGTCACCGTCAACGTCCTGAAACAGTTGGGAGCGGAATATCAGTCGCTCCCCGGCATCGGAATGGCCGGCTATCAGGCCGAGGTCGATTCCATCGAGGTGGACATCGCGGCGCTCAGTGCGCTGATCAACCCAATCCTCCCGGTGCTGATGTCGCTCGACGCGAAGGCCGGACCGCTCAACGACAAGAATAAGAAGGCGCTGAAGACGCTCTTGGGACTGCTGCAATCGTCCGCCCAAAAGACACTGCTTGACCAAATCACCGGCCCGACCGCTCAACGCGGCGGCAGCTCACCGACACCGCCTCCGCCGACTCCGTGATCCGCCGAAGCGACTCCAGACTTGGGCTGCACCGCGCGCTGTCGATCTTTCTCGATTTCACGCGCAGCTTGAACTGGTCCACGGCTGCTACGGCTTCCCCTCGCCCAGGCGTTCGGCGCACTCGGGGGGCATTTCGGCCGATTCGAGTTGGCCTTCGGCGGGGATGAGGCAGTAGGCGGTCTTCATCTCCCCCGTGGCCAGCAATGTGTCGCCTCGCCGGATCTCATAGCCGGTCGTCAGCGAGCGGGCGGTCCGGCGGAGGACCGTGAGGCGGACTTCGATTTCCTCATCGTAGCGGGCGGGCGAGAGGAACGAGCAGCTTGCCGAGACTCGGGGCCAGCCGTAGATCGTGCCGTCGGGCAGGGTGCCGTGGATTTGCAGGCCGAGCGACCGGAAGAACTCGTGCTCGGCCATCTCCATGTAGCGGTAGTAGTTCGCGAAGTGGACGATCCCGGCGAGATCGGTCTCGAAGAACTCCACGCGACGGCGGGTGAGGAAGGTCTGGGTCATGACCGCACACTACCCGAGCGATTCGGGCGGACGCAACGGGCCGAACAAAAAAGCGACCCGGCAACTGGGGAGGCTGCCGGGTCGCAACGTCTCGCGAAGGGAGACCGTGGCGGGTTAGAACTCCAAGTCGACAATGCGGCCCATGATCAGGCGGACGGTACGAATCTGGTGCTGCTTGGCTCCCTCCGGACCCCACTCGGACTTGATCTCGTAAATGTGCGGGATGCCGGGGAGAAGCGGATCGGATTCGAGACGCCAGACCTTGCCGGTCCACTTCACCTTCAAACCCTTCGCCGTGACTTCGTAGTTCTCGGAGAGATGGACTTCGACGATGCCGACTCGCGGGTGCTTCTCGTCGTCGATGAGTCGCGTCCGCCGCTGATACGTTTGACCGAGCGTGCCCGGCGGGGGTGCGACGCCGAACCGGTCCGTTCCTCCCACCGGTCCGCTGATGACTCCCGAACCGTACGGGACCCCCGGACCGACGACCTCATCCGGTGGTGGTCCGGGCTGGTACGGAGCCGGCCCGACCGGCATCGGCTGCGGCGTGCGATGGTGTCCGTCACCGAGGTATCTGTTCTTGGGTACTTCCGTTGGCTGAAAATCGGCTCCGAGCGGACCGTAGTACATCGCACCTCCCCCCGGCGGGGCCGGAGCCTGGCGTTGGGCGGCCGGAGGCGCATGGAACGAATCATCGGGAACGGGTTGCGGAGGAAGCGGCGCTCCGGCCGGCGGTGGCGACACCGGCATCGGTACCGGTGCCGGTGGCAGTGGTGTCGGTGCGGCCGGCAGTGGCGTCGGCGATGCCGGAACCGGCACGGGGACGCCGTTCGGATCGACCTGGCTGACCCGCGTGTTGGCCGTCCGAATCGGGACTCGCACGGAATCGGCGGCGGCCGGTTGGGCTGCGGTCGTGGCGAGCATCGCCAGTCCGGCCATCAGGGAAACTTGAATACGCAGGCGGTTCATGGGTGCGGCTCCGTGGGTCGAAGGCTGTTGTGCGAGGGCCGCATTCCCCGGGAGCGGCCCTCCGTGCGAGCGGTGGCTCGCGTCGGGTTCGTGTTTGGCGACCGTCGGCCGAGACGCACAAGACGACTCGGCCAACGACGAACTCTACACCCTGAGTGTGACCCCGCACGCCGGGCGCACGCCAGTGGAACATTTTCGTCGCGTGAGTCCGCCGGTGATGCCGGGACTGCGCGGGAGGAAAACCCTGCCGGTGCGGCCGATTGACGGGGACGAGGGCGTTGGCACGCTGCCAATCGCCGACCTGCGATCACTCGTGACGCAGCGCTTCGATCGGGTCGAGCTTCGCGGCGGCCTGAGCCGGATAGAGGCCGAAGATGATGCCGATGCCGACCGAGATGCCGAACGCCACCGGCAGACTCCACCACGCGATCTTCGGCTCCATCTCGGTGAACATCTTGCCCATCTGGGAGACTTCGGACGCGCCGGCGAGAATGAAGTTCTGGACGATCCCCTTGATCCCCATGAAGGCGAGCGGCGTCGCCAGTCCGAGCAGAATGCCGATCAGGCCGCCCGATCCGGCCAGCACGATCGTCTCCGTCAGGAACTGCTCGATGATGTCGCGCTGGCGGGCACCGAGAGCGCGGCGGATGCCGATCTCGCGCGTTCGTTCCGTCACCGTGGCGAGCATGATGTTCATGATGCCGATGCCGCCGACCAGCAGACTGATCGCCGCAATCGACCCCAGCACGATGTTGAAGATCTGACGAATCTGATCCGCCTGACGCAGCAACTCCAACGGTACGATCACGTCGTAGTCGGCCTTGGTCCCGTGGGTCTTGCGGAGCGATTCCCGCACCACTTCCGAAGTGGGCACCACATCGTCGCGGTGCTTCACCTTGAGCGTGATCTGATTGAGTTGCACTTCCTCCGACATGAACGTCCCGCTGAGCCGTGTGAAGACGACGTCGCCGATGCGGACGCGGAACGTGCTGAGCGGGATGTAGATGTCCTTGTTGAAGTCCTGCCCCGACAGACTGCCGCCGATCGCGGCCGACGCCGTGCGCGACCGCATCACGCCGACCACGTTGTACCGGTGCGTGCGGATTTGAATCGTCTGTCCGATCGGATCCTCGAACGGAAACAGCGTCGCAGCGGTTTCGGCTCCGAGCACGGCGACGTTGGCCATGTCGTTCTCATCCTCGTCGGACAGGAAGCGACCCTGCAACATCTGCAGATGGTTCATCTCGGAATATTCGGTCGTGGAACCGACGAGCCTCACATTGAGAAGCCGCTGCAGGTAGCGGGCCTCACTGACGATTTCTCGCATCCGCACGGCACCGGTGATCGTCGGTATCGTCTTGGTCATCAGATCGTAGTCGGCACGCAACAGACCGTACTGCGGGACGGAGAACCCGCGCGATCCGCCGCGACTGCTGCCCCCCCCGCTGGCCGACTGCTGGGAATCCGCCGGCGGCTTGACGGTCACCACGATGATGTTCGTCGCGCCGAGGGCCAGCACCTGCTGTTGAGCCTGCGCACTGGCCCCTTCTCCGATCGCCAGCATCGCGATCACCGAGAAGACTCCAAACACAATGCCCAGCATCGTCAGCCCCGACCGCAGCTTGTGCAGCATCAGGCTCTTGAGCGCCAGTCGAATCGTGCGAAATGTGTGGGCGAAGGGCATGGGGTGGAGTCGTCGCGGGTTGTGCTTCAGCGTCACTGTGCTTGGTTGATCATGGCGTCATCGGGAACCGGCCGACTGACGCTATTTGTTGTCGCCATCGTGGTTGAACATGCCGTCACTGGAGATCAGTCCGTCCTTCATCACGATCTGGTGTCGGGCGCGTCGGGCCACGCTGGTTTCGTGCGTCACCATGATGATCGTGCGGCCTTCCCGGTTCAGCCCGGTCAATAGGTCCATGATCTCCTTCTCCGTCACCGAATCCAGATTTCCCGTCGGCTCATCGGCGAGGATGATCTCGGGATCGTTGATGAGCGCCCGGGCGATGGCGACCCGCTGCTGCTGGCCGCCCGACAGTTGAAACGGCCGGTGATCGAGGCGATCTGAGAGACCCACCTTGCCCGCGAGATCCAGGCAACGATTGACTTCCGCCGGGCCGATCGTTTTCCGACTGCTGCGATAGTGGAGCGGCACCTGAATGTTTTCGAGGACGGTGTACTGCGGGATCAGGTTGTACGACTGAAAGATGAACCCGATCAGCCGGTTTCGGATCTCGGACAACTCGTCGTCGTTGAGTTTTCCGACATCGTAGCCCGACAGGACGTAATGGCCGCTCGTGGGACGGTCGAGTGCTCCGAGCAGATTCAGCAGCGTGCTCTTGCCGCTCCCCGATGAACCCATGATGGCCACGAAGTCGCCGACCGGGAAGTCGGCCGAGACGCCTCGCAGCGCACGGACGACGTTGTCGCCGAGGTGATAGAACTTGGTCAGGTCGATGAGGCGGGCGGCGTACATGCTGGCAATTTTCAGGGCCGCAGGCAGCGCTGCCTGTCAGGACGAAATGGTGGGATGTTCGCGGGGGCAGTGAGCTCACGCTCGGTAGGACTCACGCCGGGGATGGAGCGGCAGTTCTTAGCTGCCACCTGAATCGCCAGTCGGAGGCCGCGGCCCGCCACCACCACGGAATTTGGCCATCGAAGCAGTCCATTCCTCCTGACTGATCGATCCATCACCATCGCCGTCCATCGTGTCGAACCGCGACAGCATCCGTTCGTCCGCTTCGTCCTTGGCAATCTTGCCGTCGCCATTTTTGTCGAGGCTCTTGAAGCGGGCGACCGGATCGAACGGAGGTCGTCCACCTTCCGAAGGAGCGCCCTTGGGACGGCCCTGACCTGCGGGAGCGTCCGTCGTCGGCTTGCCTCCCTGAGCGGAAGGCGACCCGGGTGGTGAGTCGGCTGACGGCGTCTTGTTCTGCATTCGTTCGACCGCCTTGGACTGGTTTTCTTCGCTGACCTTCGATTGCAGGCTGGCCTGTTCGGCTTCCAGTTCGGCGATCTCTTTGTTGAAGTGGGACCGCGGGTTCATCACCACCTGATCGCCCTCGTTCAATCCCGAGACGATCTCAATCATCCGCTCGTTCGTCTGGCCGATCGTGATGGCCTTGCGTCCCACCGATTTGCCGGAGACGACAAATACGAACTGCTTGGCCCCGACGGTCACGACGGCCTGCACGGGAATCTGCAGGATGTTGTCGCGACGCTCGACCAGCACCTCGATCGTGGCGGTCAGGCCGGGACGCAGCTTGTTGACCTTCTCGGGATCGTCGAGGATTTTGATGACCGCTTCGTATTCCTTGATTTCGCGGTTGAAGGAACTGGTCGAACTGGGAACCGACGCGACCGCATCGACCTCACCGTAGAAGGTGACATCGGCGTAAGCATCGACCTTGATCTTGGCGGCCAATCCCGTGCGGACGAGCGAAATGCGCGACTCGTGGATGCGCGCGTTGACCTTCATCGAATCGAGGTCGGGCAGATTGATGATCGGCTGCCGTTCGCGGACCGTTCCACCAACTTCGATCAGGACCTGATCACTCGACCGCCCGTCTCGCGTGTTGGCGTAGACGACCTGGCCATCCTGTGTCGCCTTGATCTTGCAGGCTTCAATCTGAGCTTTGAGACGGTCGAGCTTCTTGGATTCGACGTCGTAGGTCAGTTCACGCGATTTGTGTTCGGCCTCGAACTGGGCCAGCGCAGCCAGGCCTTTGCGTTTGATGCGATCGATTTCACGTCCCGATTCGGTGACGTTGGCTTCGAGTTCCTTGAGCGTCCGCTCTTTCGTGAAGTTTTTGAGAACGTCCAGTTTCGTATTGGCCGACTTCAGCTTGAACATGGCATCATTCAAATTGAGTTCTTCGGCTTCGAGATCGTTCTGGTTTTTGTAGCCCTTCTGTACCAGTCGGCGAATGAAGATGCAGCTCTCTTGGAATTTGGTCACGTTTCCTTCGGCCGTGGCCTGCTCCGCTTCAATGTCGGCGAACAACTGGAGGTAATCCCCCTTGTTGAACTTGTCGAGGTCCAACTTCGCCAGATCCCGCTTCAATTCTGCGGCGGCCTGATCGCTTTCGTTTTGGGTCTTTTGGATCGCGAGATCCTCATCGGCCTGCAGCAACAGCGCCTTGGCCTTGACGACGAGAATCTCCTGCGCGGTTTCCTTGTCGATCAACGTCGATGCATCCAGTTCGCAGACGATGTCGCCCTCTTTGACCTGGGTTCCTTCAGGCACGATGCTGATGATGGTCGTCGTCCCCTCGACCTTACTCGTCAGCGAGGCGTTTCGCATGCTGTCGAGCGTCCCCTTCTCCGTCACCGTAATCTGGAACGGGGATTTCTTGGCCGTCTCGAGCACCAGTCCATCGATCGCCGACGTCGTCGGCATCCATTGAGCCTGGATCGTTGGCCAGTAGACGACCCCGCCACCCAGACAGCCAACCAGCACGGCCAGCAGGAACAGACGTCCGCCCCACAGATTTCGGCGCTTGGACAGAGCGCGACCCGGCGATGAGGCGGACGACTCCGACGGAGCCATCTCGCTCGAGGGGGTTGACCAAGGCTGAGGGTTCTGGATCGGGAGGTTGGACATTGGCAGGCTCACTGGGGAGGGATGACGACGCACCCGGCAGATTCTGGTAGACCGGGTCCACCCATAGGCCGCGTTCGTCGATCACCATGATATCCATGTCGCGGTGAATGTTAATCCTGCTGCGCTCGTAATCGACCCAAGTTTGGACCAAATTGTTCTGAGCTTGCAGGACCGAATTCAACGCTTGAAGCAGGTTCAGGCCGGTGTTGCCACTACTGACTGTCGTGGCCGCCAATCCCACGCCTTTAGTCGGACCATTGGCATTCATCACTACAATTTCCAGTTGAAGTGCCGCTTGGCGCAGATTCTTCCGGCCGGTCTCAAAATTCAGGTGCGCCACATTTAGTTGCCGCCAATCTGACCGTACCTCAAATTTGACCTGATCCTCCTGCCGCATGTAATCGCGACGAAGACGCTGGTACGCAACCAGTGCGGCGCGGTAGGCATTCCGTTCGGCCACCTGATCGATCGGCGCAGTCATTTGGACGCCAAACCGGAACGTGCTGTCGGCACCTCGAAAATTGAGGGGTGTGTTGTCGCCAGTCGGGGTTCTGACATCGCCGGTCGCCACGAGATTCAGGACCGCTTCCAAGCGGTTCGCCGCGACTTCCATCACGCGGCGCGCGTCCATGACACGGGCTTTCGAGTTCATCAGATCCAACCGATTCTCGAGCGCAATCGCGACCGCCGTCTCCTGCGACATGTCGAAGTCGGGCAATGTGATCAGCTCAATCCGAAGACCGACCTGCACCACACGCAGATTCTGAACGATGGTGAACAATTCCTCGCGGGCACTTTGCATGGCCGCCAGCGCATCTTTTCGTTGCTTGAGAGTGAGGTCGTCGCTGCCCAAAGCCCGCAGTGTCTGCTTGTACAGCGTGACCACACTGGGGTTCAGATCCGCTTCGTCGTTGGCACGTTCCAACGCTTCGCGAATCGTTCTGAAGATCACCCGGTCCCGTTCCAGTGCATTTTCGACGGCATCGCGAGACTTCTCAAATTTTAGTTTCGACAGTCGCTGTGGCGTGTTGGCAGCCACACGTTCGAAGTCATCCACGATCGATTGAATGCCGTTGGAACGCACATCATCAATCACCCCGGACAAACGCTTCGCCGCGGAACGGAGTTCGGTCAGCGGCGGGTCTTTGTAGTCAATGGCTGCCGTCTGGTTCGCCAATTCCAGCACTTCCAGTTCGAGCTGTTTGATGCTCGGATCGATCAACTGAAACTGCTGGAGCAATGACTGGTCCAGCGTGACTCGCATGTCCGTTGGCAAACCGAGGAAGAGCTTGTACCGATCAAGGGCATCTTCATAGTTACGCTCGGCGTTTCGCAGTTGAATCTCTTGACCCGACAATTGCGTCACGAGCTGCAGGATGTCGGTGGTGATAACACCCGTGCGCAATTGGTCGAACAGCTCTCCGACAGCGCGTTGGTATTCAGCGTCGTTACTGATCGCCAACAAGGCCGTGAGTTCCGCAGACGACATTGGCTCAGTGCCGATCCAGACAAGCGTGCGGATGTTCGGCTGGTATTCGATTTTGGCGTCCAACCCATTCGGGAACGTGATCCCCAATGGTAAGGCACCGACTTTTAAGCGGCGGAACGTTGTCTGGGAAACCAGTTCGCGCTGCCGTTCCGTTTGGACGTACAGCCCCTGGATGTTGTCGCGTTGATTGCGAATCACCTGCGTTTGTTGCAGCAGCCCCAGATATCCGACACCCGATGCCGAGGCGGCCGTTCCCCCAACGGTGGTTCCACTGACATTCGTCGCGCCACCGCCTCCGGCACCACCGCCCTGTCCGGCGGCAACCGCGTCAGCGAAGAAGAGCTTGCGATAACGAGCCAGTGTCCGCAGGTCGTACAGCACTTCGCGCTCGCTTTGCGTGAGGTTTTCCAACATAAATTTGCGGCCTGCTCCAAGCAGAAGCGGCTGCGTCAGCGAGTACGACAGAACCGAGGCCGATGTCGTTTGATTGCCTCCCGAGAACAGCCACAGCGTGTTGTTCGCCGCCTCCACGATCCACTGCCCGCCCGTCGGCAAGAATTGGCTCATGCCGAAACGCGAGTTGAATCCCACATTGTCGCTGGTCGTGGGGACATTCACGTAGGACAGTTCGCCTGTCGGTTCACGATTTCCCAATCCCAGGTAGCGAACGTTGAACTGGAACTGGTCTAACGTGAGCAGCAAAGCGGACAGGTAGGCATTCTCAATCTGTGTCTGGTAGTCGCGGCTGTGAATGTTCGCAAGTTCGATCGCCTGGGCGAGTGTCATGTTCTCGATGGATGGCACCAACTCCGGCGGTTCCTTCGACACTTCCGGTGAGGACGCGCTGACCGTGGTCAGTCCGTCCGACAGGTCGTAGTCCACATAAGGCTCATTCGGAGCCATGCCGAAGTTCGCCAACCAGGCCGGGTTCTCGACCGACATCGACTCCCCAAACTTGTGCCAGCTCTTGTAGCCCGGCATGCCGTGAACCGCCTGCATGTACTGGCTCGCTGCCAGGTCGTCGGGAGGCAACGGAGGACAATCGGCATCAAACGGATCAAAGAAGCGGCTGCGCGGATCGGGCTCGACCGTCGTGCGGGGGATGGTCCAGCGCGGGTCGAACTGCTTCCGCTGGAGCAGGTTGTAGGTGTCGAAGTCCGCCTGCGAACGCCAGAACATGCGCGAACAACCGCTGCCGGCCAGCATCAGAGTGACGGCCAGCACGGTCATCGCACATCGATAACGACGGGACGCGATCACGCTTCGTCCTCCGCAAGTTGGTTGTTCAAGCCAAGTGCCGACAGCATCTGACGCAGCGCGAGGTGTGGCGAGTTCGGCTCCTCACCGTCACCCGAATGGCACTCGGTCCAGACCAGATCGTCGTGGGAGCAGGTTGCCTCGGCGAGACTCGCAGCGGTCGGCGCGGACTTCACGCTGATACCGCCGTCAAAGCCATCAACGAGTTGTCTCATCAACAATCCCAGCGTCGAACGGTCGTCCGCCGGCACGGCTCGCAACAGTCGAGTGGCCCAGCTTCGTTTGCCGACTTCGACTCGATCCAGCAGCCGCTGCCCGCTGCGACTGAGCAGCAAGACGCGCTTGCGGCGATCGGCATCCGAACGCAGTCGATTCACCAAACCCTCCTGCTGCATCCGCTCGACGAGCGTGCTGATGTTCGATTCGGACTGCAACAATCGCTCGGCCAGTTCCGACTGCGAGAGGCCGGTCAGCGACGCGATCTTCAGCGCGACCAGGACGGAGTAACGAACTTCGGTCAGCTCGAATTGTTCGAGGAATTCGCCCAATAGCAGCCGAATGTGCGCGGCCGCACGCAACAGCCGATCCAGCGTTGCACTCGCCTCGTCCACGGAGTCCGTCAGTTCGTGAGTCTTCTCTCGTTCGGCAAAATTCATCCGAGGTGGCCCTCATCCCAGTGGGAAGTCTTCAGGAAGGATTGGCAACGTCATGACAGTCCTCGCGTCCGACCGGTCGTTCGACGAGCCCGCCGACATGACATCGCATCTGGAAGATTCGACCGAGAATGGTTCGAGACTGAAGGAGTTCTCGGCAAAGTCGGCAAAGTCGAGCACAACCCGCGCGGCGCGCACTCGTTTTGAAACGCGCCCCGCCACCTCGCGCCAGACGTTTGCGATGGAGCGGACCCTGCCAGCGAAGCCGACTCCGACGCGCCGGGCGAAACCGGCAAAGAGTGCCGGTGCTCCGATCCGATCTCCTCCGGTATCAGACGTGTGTTGGGACAGGGTCACGGTCCGCAACGGCATCGGTCGCAACCGATCCATCGGCGGACCCGCCTGCGAAAGATGCTTGAGACCTCCCCACACCCCGGCTACCATCTTGAGGGCATGGACGCTTCTGCCGCTTGGCAAAAGGTTGGCGTTCAGCTTTCATCAGTCCTGCGGACCACAATCCGATGAGCGACAACTTGCATTTGGAACTGACGGACCGTCAACGCGAACTCCTGTTGCGGGGCCTGCGCTTTGTGCGCAGCAGCCGCATGCTCGAGATTCGCGACTCGTCGGACATCACCGACGATCAACGCAAGGACGAGTTGGGCGAACTCCGCCAACTCTCCGAAATGCTGGGACAGAACACCGCGAAGGCCAAGCCCACGCACGTGTGATCTCCCGGCAGTCTCGACAATCCGAAACACAAGCAGCCGTCGAACGATTCGACGGCTGCTTTTCGTTGTACGCCTAACTCGACATCGCCTCAGATCAACGAAGCCATCCTCACTCCGAGACTGTGATGTTTCGTGTTGCGGGGTGAGCCCAACTCTCGCAGCGTGCGCCGGCCCACCCTGTTCACTACCTACCGGTTGCTTTCAAAGTGCTTCCACAAGTTCTCAAACGCTTCTGAAAACACAGCCACCAGGCGACGGTTGCTGGTGACGATAAAATTCTCTTCGTTGTTGGCTGCGGCACCGCGCGTCCAGTTGTAGCTTCCGTTGAGCAGCAGGGCTTGGTCAAACACGGCGAACTTATGATGCATGTGGTACGGAGAGCGGTCGACTCGAAGTGCGATGCCGGCCTGAAGAAACTGTCCGGCATCCGATCCAAGGTCTGCCGATTTGTCGTCGTCGGTGATTATCCGGATCCTGACACCCCGACGGTGAGCATCCAGCACGGCCGAGGTCAGTCGGTCATCAGTGATCGTGAAGACGCAGATATCGACCGTTTTCTTCGCCTGAGCCAGCAGAGACCGAATGCGCTGAGGGCAATCGCTGTGGGGACTGAACCAAGCCTCGGCCAGGTCGGCTGTTCCATCAACTGCCGGAGGCTGGAGAACTTTAACCAGTTCCTCCAGCCACTCGACGATCAACGCCCCATTCGTGGCATCGATGGCGTCCCTCGCCAAACCGAACGCAAGACTTCGAAAGTGAGCCAACTGCTGGGGGTCACCCCCCGCCTCTTCGAGGTGCTGAGCCAGCGAGGCTTTCTCGCCCCGCGACAGTCTTCCGTCTTCGAGCGACTGCTCCAACATCTCTCGCATTTGCTGTGGTGTCATGATTGTCTGGCTTTCCCTCGTTGGGTGGATCATAGCAACTCATGCCCCTCCAAAAGCGACGAGTACTCGCAAGTCTGGTTGCGGAGACCGCGGCTGAACCGAAGAGAAGCCACGGTCTTTTCGATTCTCAGCAGCCATTCTCCACATACGGAACTACTCGAATCGCTCCAGCCATTGCCGTCAGAGAAACTCGATCTCGCCAGTCGCGATGTCGTACATGCCTCCCACGATGGCGATCCGCCCTTCCCGGATGAGATTACTGAGCGTGTTGCTTTGTTGGATGATCGTCTGGATGGACGACAACACATTGCGACGCGCCACCATGTCGATGTAGTTCTGCTTCTCGTCTGAAGACAGCTTGGACGCTCGTTCACAGGTTTCAAGATCAATCGATTTCTGGATCTCCTGCACCACGAAAGGATCGACCTTGGGCAGCAGGCGTCCGATG
>JBBPIS010000191.1:0-1240 GCA_038040225.1 Planctomycetota bacterium | reverse complement strand
CCTGGGACGCCGTCTCGTGCGAACACGCGAAGTTGACGGCCGTGGTCACCGCACCACACTGCGTATGTCCCATGACGAGAATCAGCTTCGCTCCGGCCACGGCACAACTGTATTCCAGGCTGCCCAGCACTTTCGCGCTGGTGATGTTGCCGGCAATGCGGACGCTGAAGATGTCTCCCAGTCCCAAATCAAAGATCATCTCGGTCGGCGTGCGTGAATCGATGCAACTGAGAACCACCGCCAGCGGATACTGTGCATCGGCAGTGGCATTGATCTGGCGACCGAGATCGCGAGTCAGTCGTTGCCCGGTACGGAATCGCTCGTTGCCGTCCTTGAAGATTCGCAGCACCTGTTCGGGAGTGAGCCGGTCTTGAAGAGTGCGGTTGGAGTAATCGACGTAATGGATTTCATCGTCCAACTGATACCTCTGCCGGAATCCGAGCAGACTGACCTTCACCGAACGAGCCGGTCCGGTCCGGTCCTTGAAATCGTGGATCAGGCTCAGCACATCGGGGTCGATGTAAACGGTCTGGCGTGCGTCGAGCAGCACGTGTCCCCCGCGAGGCACGTCGTTCAACGCCTTGTCCAACACCGCCCGATTGAGAAAACTGACCTGGTTGGCCAGTTCGAGGTGGATGACATCGCCGCCCAGATGCTTCTCGACGATGCGACGGAGCGGACGACGCAGATTGCTGTGCAGGATGAAGCTGAGGCTGATCGCCATCCCGATCAACAGGCCGATCAACAGATCGGTCAGGACGATGGAGACCACTGTCACCGCGAACGGGATGAACTGATAACGCCCTTCACTCCACATCTGCCTCACCAAGGCGGGACTGGCCAGCTTGATGCCGGTGACCAGCAGGATCGCCGCCAGACAGGACAACGGAATCAGATTGAGCCAGACCGGCAGAAACATCACACAGATCAGCATCAGCACGCCGTGAAAGATTGCTGCGAGCTTTGTCTGGCCTCCCGCACTGATGTTCACCGAACTGCGGACGATCACGGACGTGATCGGAATCCCCCCAATCAGGCCGACGACCACGTTCCCGACCCCCTGCGCGAACAGTTCGTGGCTGGGGGGCGACGTCCGCTGCTGCGGATCAAGTCGGTCGACCGCTTCCAGGTTGAGCAGTGTCTCCAGCGAAGCGACGAGAGCAATCGTCACACCCGCAGTATAGATCGCCGGATTGGCCCATTGAGAGAAGTCGGGCCATTGCAGGACCCCGAGGTATCC
>JBBPIS010000190.1:0-14321 GCA_038040225.1 Planctomycetota bacterium | reverse complement strand
ACGAACCGCGCTTCGGGAGCCGTCTCGTGTCCGGCGTTAAGCCAGACTTTGATGGGGGCTTCGACGAGGTCGCGGGAACCGCCCGCATCCAGCCAAGACTTGTAAACGAACCGCGCTTCGGGAGCCGCCCTGTGTCCGGCGTTAAGCCAGGCTTTGATGGGGGCTTCGACGAGGTCGCGGGAACCGCCCGCATCCAACCAGGACTTATAAACGAACCGCGCATCGGGAACCGTTTCGTGTCCAGCGTTGAGCCAGGCTTTGATGGAGGCTTCGACGAGGTCGTGGGAACCGCCCGCATCCAGCCAAGACTTGTAGACGAAGTTCGCATCCAGGGTCTTGTCGTGTCCGGCGTTGAGCCAGGCTTTGATGGGGGCTTCGACGAGGTCGCGGGAACCGCCCGTATTCAGCCAAGACTTGTAAACGAACCGCGCTTCGGCAGCCGCCTCGTGTCCGGCGTTAAGCCAGGCTTTGATGGGGGCTTCGACGAGGTCGCGGGAACCGCCCGCATCCAGCCAAGACTGGTAGACGAACTGCGCGTCCAGCGCCTTGTCGTATCCAGCGTTGAGCCAGACTTTGATGGGGGCTTCGACGAGATCGCGAGAACCGCCCGCATCCAGCCATTCTTGGACGACGAATGAAAGATGCGAGTCGGCGACAAACTTTCGGCACCACAGGTTGATGAGCGTCGCGACCAATGCCAGTGGCAGTTCCGCTTTCAACCAGCCGACGAGGAGGTAGTGGCTTTGGAACTTGTACGGATTGTCGGCAAGCCAGCGCAGGGCGTGTTCCTGCACCAACTCGGGCTCGAATTGAAGACCATAGGTCAGTAGGAAGTTGCATCTCTCGACGCACGGCGCCGCGCGTAGAACCCAAGCCTTCAGCAGCGTTCGGACTTTGGAGTCATACAGCAACGGCTGTTTCCGTTCGGCGCGGGCTAACCAACCCAGATGGTTCTGGAACTCGATATCGAATTCCACGCCATCCCACAGATTGGGGAGATCGAGCAATCGAACTTGCTCCGGAGGAGTTAGCAACGATGTCCGAAGCAGGGCGTTGCGTGCCTTTCGCCAGGCGGTGTGATCGGGGCGGATCGCTCGACGCAGAAGTTCTTCCCAAAGCAGCGTGCGGAAAGGCGGGTGGTCGGACACCCGCTGCAACGTGATCAGGACAGACTCGACAACGTAATGCTCCGTCGCCAAGTCGAGGACTCGCAACACAAATTGGTCGGCTGCCGCTCCCAATCGTCCGGCGTAAGAGAGCACGATTTGATCGGCCAGCACGTCGTGAGCGGTTTCCCAAAGGTCGTTCTCCAGACTGCCCGAACCAGTCCGTTCGATCCAGCCGTCGATCTGCAATCGCTGGAAGAGGTGATCGAACGTGGAATTGCGTCGCAACGTCATGGCGGCTTCGTTCGACACGGGAAACAAACAGACGAGCTGCGCCAATGGCGCACTCACCGACTGCTGAAAGCTCTTTTGGATTCGCTTGGCGAACCATTGCCCAAAGTCCTTTTCGGTCAACAACTCATCGAGTTCTTCGCGGCGGTTGTTGTCGTGCAGCCAGGCCAGAAACACGGCCAGCACCGGCGTTTGACCGCACATCTCCAGGTAGCTCGGTGAATCCGCCAGTCCGCTGGTTTGCAAGATGTGACGGATGGTGCTGGAGCGATACCGCTGTAGCCAAGGCTCCATCGCGGCATCGAATGCTAGGTCCAGATGATAGAACTCATCGGTCGATGAACCGCCGTGTTGAATCGACGAGAAGTAGCTCGATCGGCAACAGGCGACGTAGCGCAGATGCAATTCGCAGATCGCGTTGACGGACTCGACTTCTTCGACGAATTGAATGAAGTCCTGCTGTGTCTCGATGTAGTCGATCAACAGCAGCACCTCGTCGTGCGGCTGCAAACGTTCGGCCAACGACTCGATCGCGTCCGGCTTCAAGCGGCCCGCTACTTCCAGCACCGTGGCGCCGCGACTGCGAGCGAGGTGCCCCAGTTCAAACATCAGCCGACTCTTTCCGACACCACCCGCGCCGGAGACGATCAATCCTGTGAATCGGTCCTGGTTCAGTAACTCCAGCAAGTCGTGCTCATCAGGAATTGAGACCCCCTCGGGTGTCGGTGAGACCTTAAGATGCTCGGAGCGGCTGTAGTACGGCAGCTTGTCGCTGTGAAGATAGGCACGGAATGATCCCGTCACCTCGTCCTCGCCGAACGGCTTCAGCCCATTCGGTCGCGTCTTGGGAAACCACCGAAAAACGAGGTGTGGAGGCAAGCCCACGACGAGATCGTCCCAGTCGATGACATGCACTTCCAACGCGAGCAAATGGCCTAGATGGGAATGTTTTCTGGCCAGTCCCTGAAAGAACTCGGTGATCGAGGTTCGCAACTCCAGCTTGATGTCATCCCGTCTGGCTTGGTTCTTCAATGACGCGGAGATGCAGAACACGTACTCGCTGATGACTGGATCGGTGCGATACCAAGGAACGTATTGCGACTGACCTACTGGAGGACCATCGGCGCTTGCGAGGTTTTTCTCCAAGTGAATGGCGACCTCGCCCCATCGAGTCTTAATGACGGCTACGACATCATCGCCGATGAGCTTGCACTCTACCACAGTCCGAGTCGCTCCTGATTGGCTCAGGTCGATCGCGCCATCTTTTCCAGCAGCGGGAAAGACTTGGAGATGAGGCCAACGCGGCCGAAGAGCGTCAGCGACGAATCGCTGAAATGCGTCGTCTTCTCCGCGATCGAGCAATCGCGGACTGACCGTGGTTCTGGAAAAGCGAGGGACTTCCATTGCGTTCTGCGTACGTCACTGAATCCGGGCAGATACAGAAGATCGACAGCGCCACTAGAGTGTGCGTGATACCAGATGACAAGCATCGCCGTGGTGATGTGACCGACAAAAATCAAAGACAAGTTGTGTGGCGATGTCATTAGTCGGGGTCTTTAAGATACTCTCACTGCAAGCGAGATGGCACGTCCAGCAGCTTTGGAAAGGAAGTAGCTAATGAGATTTGGTCGTTGCTGATTGACAGTCTCGTCACGCCCTTCGAGGACTCAGGGCTGGCTACACAGACAGCCCATTAGGACATGTCGCGCCTGACTTTTCGTGTTCAAACCACCGAGCCGTCGTCGCACTGGCTGCCAACCGTCAGGGACAGCCTGGCCCATCGGACCGAGTTTCATTGCCTCGGCTCGATTGTTTTGTTCGGCGTTGCGGGGAACGGTTCATCGCTTCGAGGAGCTTGAGGGGCCTGCTCGTCGAGCGACTGACGATATCGGATGCAGCCACTGAGGAATTGCGGCCAATCGGGAACGACCGGAAGAGGGTCCGATGGCTCTGGCAGGAGCGACCACAAGGCGGGATGGTGCCAGCACAACTCGTGACCCGTGCTGTCGCGATGCTCGCGAATGCCCTGCCGCAGTCGCTTCACTTCGGCGATGAGTTGATCGCGCGACATCTCTTCGAGATCAGTGTCCATCGTGCCTCCGTCTCACACGGGGAGTGCCAACCGTCGAAGACTTTGATCTTCAAACACGCTCAATCCGCAACTTGGGGTGACCGTCTTGTCAGCCACTCGTTGAGCCGCTTTCCAGCGTTTGTTTCATTGTATTCAGACCCTGTTGAATCATGTCCGCGATACTGTCGGCGACCTCATTGGGCATGAAATCGGCAATCCACACCACCCGACACTTTTCATTGCCCAGTGAAAAAACTTGGAGAGACGCATTGTGGTGCGTCAGAGGCTCGCCGCGCGCTGACCAAGAGTGTCGGCAAGTTCTGTCGTCCACATCGACGATGATCTCACGCATGCTCATTCCGTTGGCAAAGGTAATGATTCGCGAGTCACCTTCGAGTCGGCAGTCGACGACGAACCCGGGGACCAATCGTCGATGAATGGCACCGACATCGCGGATCGCGTCCCAAACAAGTTCTTGACTTCGTTCGATTTCAATTTCTTTGTGGATGGCAGCCATCGAGTTTTCTCAAGCATTCGATTTGGTGGCGAACAGTGAAGTGAACGGCGCACCGGGGTCGCCGGGCTTGGAGGTTTTTTGCGGAATTCCCGGAATCATTGATGTGATCAAGCAGTTGGTTTCCGTGGCCAGTTTTCGCCTATCGACACCACCATCAAGGATCCGTCACGAGCAATGTGCGGTTGGTTCATTGTGATCGGTAAACGATCAGACAAATGGATCGTCGCTCTCCACGGTGAGACCCCGCAGAACGGCCCTTTCCACAGCGCGGATATCCTTGCGAAGCCAGCCAATAGCGCGCAGGTCGTCCAAGTATCGGGCCAGCGCGCTCAAAGGCATTTCGCCTCGTTTGCAATAGGCGGCACATTTTCTCACGGCTGCCGCGAGTCGTTCGTATCGAGCTGGGGTCATCATGTTCATGGTCCTTGGTGAGAGTCCGTCGGGACTAAGAGCAATTCGAGGGCCATCGCGGAGATTTTTCCGCCGCCATCAATCGCCTGCTTTCCCCCAAGGTGGTCAAGACGCGACCTTGAGCGTTTCGGTCGCTGGCGACAAAAGTCGGAACTAGCGATCATCGTTTGTCGCGGCCTCTCGTGATTTCATCACCCAGGTATCCGAAGCAACGGATGGCGGGGTTAGAAGCCAAGCGGAAGGCCCCGAAGTGGTTGTTGGCGTTTGCGAAGGCGGGGTCTTTCCGTTGGTTAGACCCAGGCATACATCAATGCCATCCGGATGGAATCACGAGGGGGGAGGTGGCAGAGAGTGGAATGGTTGCGGAGGGGTTGGTGGAGTGGGCTCATTGTTCTCACAAACATGATCTGGATGCACGCGGCTGAGTTTCATGCGACACCGGGCGGCTCGCCGAAGGGGAACGGATCGGTGGTGGAGCCGTGGGACTTGAGTACGGCTCTGGTCGCGACCGAGATCGTGAAGCCGGGGGACACGGTTTGGATTCATGCGGGGACGTATCGCGGCGGGTTCGTGTCGCGGTTGAGCGGGCGGCCAGGAGTTCCCGTGGTGGTGCGCGGTGAGCGTGGCGGGCGGGTGATCATCGATACTCGGCCGCGCGATGGGGACGAACGGGACAACGGGCTGTTCTTGATGCTCGGAGCGGATGCCGTCTATCGCGACTTCGAGGTGACGTGCAGTCATCCTCTGCGGGAGACCAAGATCGCCGGTTCGTGGCCGGCCGATATTCGGCGGGGCAACATGGATGTGCGCGGGGATCGCGTCTCGGTTGTGAATCTCGTGGTGCATGACTGCGGCAGCGGATTCGGTTTTTGGGCCGAAGGCGAAGGGGGCGAGATCTCGGGCTGCCTGATCTATAACAACGGCTGGCGCGGGCCGGATCGAGGCCACGGACATGCGATCTACGCGCAGAATGCTCGCGGCACCAAGCGGATCGTGGACAACGTCGTCTTCCACCAGTTCGCGTATGGCATTCACGTGTATGGTTCGGAGAAGGCGTCGCTGAAGGGCTTCGAGATCGACGGCAACATCGCCTTCGAGAACGGCTGCCTGACCCGTAAGGGAGACAACGCGCCGGGCATCATGGTGGGTGGTGGCTCGTCTGCCGAGCGGATTGCCGTGCGCGACAATGTGATCGTCGGCGGCGGGATGCGGCTGGGCTATCCGTGGGGCACAACCAACGAGGATGTCGTCTGCACCGGCAATTACTCCGAGGGTTTGGTGGTCCGCGATTTTCGCAAAGCGACGGTCATGCACAACACGCTGGTCGCGTCCTCGACCGTCGTGTCGCTGGAAGGAGCCGAGCGACTGCTGCTCGGCGGCCTGCGCTGGAACGAGAACGATTACTACGTGACCGACGGCCGCTGGGGCGAGTGTTCCGTCGTCGAAAGCTCCCAGAGCCGCGGCCTCAGTTTCACTCAATGGCGTGAGACAACCGGACTCGACTCGAAGAGCACGTTCACGAAGGGCGCGCCCTCCAAACTGCGAGTCATCGTGCGCCCGAACGCTCACGAGCCGGGGCGGGCACATCTCGCGGTCCTCAATCCACAGAAGCTGCCCGAAGTGGAAGTCGATTTGTCGCGCGTGCTGAAGTCGGGGCAGAGGTTCCGCATCGCGAGCGTCAAAGATGTTTTCGGCGAGCCGCTGGTGTCGGCTGTCTACGAGGACCGTCCCGTGCGAGTGCCCATGAAGCCCGTCACGCCGCCTCCGCCGGTCGGAATGCCAAACGCAGAACTGCCGGTCACCGAACCCCACTTCGCAGCCTTCGTCGTCTTGCCAGAGTAGGCTGGGTTTTCTTGCCCGTCGTCACGAGCGCGGACCATGACTGCCTCTGCCCAATTTGACGACGATCTGATCCGGCACTCACACCAGCCCCTGCATCGCTGGGTTTCTTTCCCGACGGGGTGGCGGGGTCAGGAACGGAGTTCCAGGGATGGCCCTGTGCCATTCGAGCGGAACAGCAACGCGTGCCACAGAGTGCGTTGGGACTCAAACCCATTTCTCGGGCAACCGCACGACCGTTACAACCGGTGCGCCCCTCGATAGTGAGAAAGAGTTTCTCCGTTGAGTCTGGGTCTCGCTGGGCATCCCGAACTAACTTGAATGCATGCGCAGGGCGAGACGTCCCCTGATTCGTTGCTCGGGGTTCTTGCCATGAGTTTCTCAATGATTGCCCCTCCCAACACTTCATTACTTCGCGACAACAGCACCCCACCGACCGAAGAACGCGCTCCACGAATGTCCTGACGGACATGGCGACGAACTTCACGAGGACTGGACGGAACACATCCTGGTCCGGTTCCAGCCTGCAGTGACCAAATACTTGAGACGGTTGGGTACACCATGCCGACGCACTCCTTTAGAGCTTTGGTGGTCGATGATGACCTGATTGTCCGCAGAACAGTCGCGTCCGCTTTGGAGCAGGAATTCTTCCACTGCGAGCTGGCGGCGGACGGTGAGAATGCGCTCGCCAAGATGGCCCGCGCCCCTTTCGACCTGGTGGTCACCGACTTGCGACTGCCCAGGAAGCACGGATACGCACTGGTGTGTGAACTCCTGGATCGCAGGACCGTGCCGGTCATTGTCGTCCATACCGACGTGGACAATCCGCTGCTGATCAAGGAGTTGATGGTTCGCGGCGTCGACGACATTGTGTTCAAGCCGACGAACTACGCTTCGTTTGCGGCCAAGATCAAGGGACTGACCGTCCGGCACCAGTTCGAGAAGGCTCGGGGCCGGACATCACCGGCGTCGTCCGCCAATCCGCATCAGCCGCCCATTCCACCCGGCACCACGCCCCTGGACCGCGGACGTCTGCTGGCCCTCGTCGATGACCTGCAGATCGAAGAAGATGATCTCGATCAAGTCGCCGATCTGCCCCGGAAGTCGCCCGTGGCAATCGACGTCTTGATGATGATTTGTACGAATACTGCGGACGTCAAATCGATTGCGCAGATGATCCAGAGTGATCCCCTGCTGACGGACAAACTGATCCGCCTGGCAAACAGTCTCCCCTACAACGCGTCCCAACGAAAAATCACCACGCTCTTGGACGCGGTCACTCGAATCGGGACCAATCGGATTTGCGAAGTCATTACCGATCACCTCTCCACACTGACTGCAAACGTGGCTGGCAGGAAATGAGCCGCAGTGTGGCGGGGTCGGCAGCGAGTGGCCCCGGAAAAGTGGGCGGCGTTTGAGATGACGGGGCTTTCCAGTGGGTCAGGCTCCGCCACTCGTCGTCACAAATCAAGTCCCCGTGGTTCCAGGCGACGCTCGACACGGGCAACTTCTGCGGGTCTTGAAACGTGAAAGATCGGTCACTTGACTGTCACGGTTCCTGTGCCGGTCAACGTGTAGGTCGTGCCATTCACGACATAGGCGAACGAGACGGCACCGTTCGGAACACGGGCCGTCAGCGTCACGGGATAACCATTCGCGCCCGTCATCTTCCCGGTCAGGACGAGTTTCCCTGAAGCGGTCGAACCCCGAGTGATGTTGAACGGGTAGCTGTACTTGTAACCGTTGCTGGTGTTCGTCCCGGAAAGGCTGCCCGCTCCGGTGATCAGGCCTGTTTTTCCAACGGTGCATGAGGCCGACACTTTGTTACCGCCCGAAAGCTGACCAACGACACCGATTGCAGTCACGGGTGCGGCGGCCGGTGCGGCTTGGGCCGTCAACAACAGGGCTACAGATAGGACGAGAATCCGATTCATGATCAACCTCTCTCGTTGGGAACCTGAGAACGCAGTGCCGACCCATTCGCGTTCCGGCGAGAACCGGGTAATGAACACGAAAGGCACAAGACAAGGCTTTCAGGCAAATGCACACGCCGCGCCTAAGTCTGCGAGTTCATGAAAACAGCGAGTTTCCGAGAGATTCTGTGCTTTGATATTTCCCGCCGATGGAATCGGTCCCACAAAATCATGCAGCCGCACTATTTTGCTGAGGTATTCGCAACAGGATGAGTTTGGTCGGCGTCATTGCCTCTGTTGTGCGTGGGTCTTCTGACCCCGCACGGCCACGGACCGAAGATCTCCCCGACGGCTTGTGGTTTGAAAACGCGAAGAGGAGACCTTACGGTCAGTCGGTGGTGCGGGGTCGGGAGACTCGCGCACAACAGACAGCCGACCCGCGCATAACAGGCGGACGGGCAACTACCGAGCCGAAGCTTGGCTCGACATCGCCGGGGAGCAGATGCTTTGGATTCTCTCGAACCCGTTGTACATCGCGCCGCCGGAGTGACACTCTCCGAGGTTTTTCATCACTTAACGAGGCTTTCATGATGACTCGAACGATCCTGTGGGGTGTGCTGGGGCTGAGTTTGCTGTTGGACGGCGGGGCAGCGCGGGGTGAGTTGCAGGTCGGTGTTGGGCGGCGGGTGATTACGCCCGATCCGCTGTTGCCCGTGTCAGGAGGGCTGGGTCCAACGGCTCCGGTGCGCGAGAAGCGGGGTGAGTTGACGGCGCGGGCGGTGGTGTTTCAGAGCGGCGAGACGACGGTGGCCGTGGTCAGTCTGGATTTGCTGGGATTTCCCTCGGTGTTGTGCGATCGTGTTCGCGCGCAGGTGCGGCGGATCCCAGCGAAGAACATTTTGATTGGCTCAACGCACGCTCACAGCGCGCCGGATTGCTACGCCTTTCCCGACGGACGCGGGGGTCATTCGGGCGATCTGGCTTACATGGACTTCGTCTGCAAGAAGACCGCTGAAGCGGTACACGAGGCGCTCGATCGACTCCAGCCTGCGCGGCTGAAGGTGGCAACCGACGAGGCGCGCGGCAAGATCGCTTACAACTACTACGCGCCTGATCTGTACGACCGCCGCATGAGCGTGATTCAAGCCGTCAGTCCACGCGACGAAACGATTGCCACGCTGGTCAACTACGCGATTCATCCCGAAGTGCTCGGGCCGGCCGTCGGCATCCTGAGTCCGGACCTGGTCGGGCCATTGTGCGAGCGTGTGGAAGCGCAGGCCGGCGGAATGGCGATCTTCATGAATGGGGCTCAGGGAGGCATGATCACCGCCGACAACCGCGACCTGGAACGGCCCAAGGATCCGCAACGCGGCTACTGGCACGACCTCCGCACGTGGGATGAGTGCGTGCGCATCGGGCACACGATGGCCGATGAAGCATTGAGGATCGTGCGCGAGGCACCTGTGCAGAACCATCCGAACCTGTTCTGCGGTTCGATCGACGTGAAGTTTCCGGTGGATAACGACGCGCTCTGGAACGTGATTCTGGGCTCGCCGTTGAAGTACCCGCGGAATCCCGACCGCAGCATCACCACGCGCATCAATGTCGTAAATCTCGGCAACGCACAAATCCTGACGATTCCCGGCGAAGCCCTGCCGAACATCGGGTTCTATCTCAAGCGGAAGATGCGCGGTGAGCACAATCTGCTGTTCGGACTGACGAACGATGCGTTCGGGTACATTTTGACGAAGGTCGATTTCCACAGCTTTCCGCGCTATGAGTACGTCACCCGCACGTCGCTGGGCGAGATGACCGGCGAGATTCTGATCGACCGGTCGCTGGAGTTCATCGACCAGTGCCCGGAGCCGGACCGGCTCGATCGGCGGCGTGCCCCGGACGCGCCGCAAACGGCTGCGGCCAAGTCGCCGCGCATCGTCATCGACGGCCGGTTCGACGATTGGAGCAGCGTCCGATCCTTCACCGATCCGGCCGGCGACACGCATGACACGGACCACAAAGAACGCGGAGACATGCCGGACCCGGTCGAGCACCCGGACGCCGATCTCGTCGAATACAAAGTCGCTCACGACGACGACAACCTCTACTTCTATTTCCGTTCGCGCGGACAGATTGCTCGCACGCAGAAGGCCGAGGCGGGCAAACCGGCGGGCCGCTTTTACGCCATCGTGGCGATCGACGTCGATGACAACGACGACACCGGCTACTGGCTGCACGAAGGTGGCTATTACCCGACCTCACGCGGCTACGACATGAACGCCGAAATCGAGTTCTTCGACGGCGAATTCAATACGGCCTGCTACTTGAATCACGGAGCGGTCAACGACCGAGAACTTCAGCAGGCGTTTCTCGATCAATCGTTGGGCAAGTACCGCGCGGGGCACGACGGACCCTACGCGGCGGGATTCCTGCGCGTGCTGCCGGGCACCTACAAGCAATACACGCAATGGGTTCCTCACCAGGACGGCACGCTGACGTTCGTTCTCGACAAAGGCCCCGTCGTGAAAGGGGTGGCTCGTGCCGCAGTCGCGCGAGAGGGAGACCGTTTGGAAGCGTGTTTCCCACTCCAGGGTTTCTTGAAGGATGAACACGGGCGAGCCATCATCGCACCGGGGCGGAAACTGGACCTGTCGTTCTCGTTGGAAGCCAGTGGTGAATTGGCTCCCGGCCGCAAGTGGGCGTCAGACACGGCCGCGCCGATTCAAGGTTACAAATTGACGCCCAGTGTCCCGCAATCACCGCAACCGGAGAAACCGTGATGCAGATCGCCTTCGCTCTTTGCCTGATTCTCGCCGCTCAGCCGGAGCCGGCGCAGCACGAGGCCGAGTTGATCTTTCCGTTGAACGCCCAGCACAACCACGCGCCGGGTGTTGTCGAGTGCCCCAATGGAGACCTGTTTGTTTCGTGGTATCGCGGGTCGGGCGAACGCAGGGCCGACGATGTGGCCGTGTACGGTGCGTGGCGGGCGAAAGGGGAATCGAAATGGGGCGAGCCGTTTGTGCTCGCCGACACGCCGGGCTTTCCGGATTGCAATACGGCGATGTTCATCGACGACCGGCAGCGGTTGTGGTTGTTCTATCCGACGATCTTGGCGAACAGTTGGGAGTCGTGTCTGACGAACTTCAAGGTATCGTCGCAGTTCGCCCGGCCCGGCTCGCCGAAATGGGATCGCGAGGGATTGATCCTGCTCAAGCCGGACGATTTCGGCGAACGGGCGCGGCAACAGCTCGACGAAGACTTGGGGCTGTTCAAGCTCGCGCTGACCGACAAGCTGCGGCAGGAACTGGAGCAAGTCCACGAACGACTCGGGGACAAGCTCTTCCAGAGACTCGGCTGGCAGCCGCGCTGCAAGCCGACGCAGCTCCCCAGCGGTCGCCTGTTGCTGCCGCTTTACACCGACACGTTTTCGATTTCGATCATGGCCATCAGCGATGATCGCGGCCAGACATGGCGAGCCGGTCAGCCGCTGCTGGGCTTCGGCGGAATCCAACCGACGGTGCTGCGGCGAAACGACGGGACGCTCGTCGCTTACATGCGCGAGAACGGACCACAGCGCCGCGTGCGCGTGTCCGAATCGAAAGACGACGGAGAAACCTGGGGCAAGGTCGGCGTCAACGAACTGCTCAATCCCGGATCGGGTTTGGATGGCGTGCGGCTCGCGAATGGCAATTGGATACTCGTCTACAACGACACGCTCAGCGGCCGCAATCGTTTGGCCGTGTCGCTGTCCATCGACGAAGGCCGCAGTTGGAAACACACTCGGCATCTCGAAGATCAACCACTCGGCTCGTACCACTACCCCGCGATCACGCAAGCCCGGGATGGCACGCTGCACGTCGTCTACAGCTACTTCGTCGAGCAGGGCAAGAGCATGAAGCACGCCGCCGTCAACGAAGCCTGGGTCAAAGCCGGAGAGGCAAAATGAACTCTGTGCTGCACCGCGAACACGAGGAACCTCAACCGATGAGAACCGATTGTGTTCCACCGCCACGCCACCATCCTGTGGGCCGCCGTGTTGCTGGGCGGGGCGGCCCTGTTTGAGCTACAAACCACCAGAGAGTTGGCTCTGCAAACGCACTGCTTCTCCGCAGAATCCGAGGCAGTGGCACACCCAACATTGCTGGAAGAGGAAACCTTACGGTCGGTCGCTTGTGCGGGGTCGGGAGACCGCGCACACCAGCAGACAACGGACGGGCAGGAGTGCCCATCCTCCATGACTAATTTTGGAGAATGACCATGCTCACCGCTGACTCTCGACGCCGTTCGTTTCCGATGCTGGAGGAGATGGTCTACTTGAACTCGGCGGCGGAGGGGCTGCCGCCGGTGGAAGTGGGCGAGGCGTTGCAGCAGTATTTCCGCGACAAGCAACTCGGCATGGACGGTCGCGAGCGGCATTTCGCGGTTCTCGAAGAGACCAAGTCGCTTGTCGCGGAACTGTACGGACTGACCGCGCAGGAGATCGGCATCTGTTCGTGTTCGTCCGAAGCGTACAACCTGGCGGCGCTGGCGATGCGACTGCGCGCGGGAGACGAAGTCGTCATCAACGATCTCGATTTTCCCGCCGGTGCCACGCCGTGGTTGCAGCCGACGTGCCTCGCCACGGTTCGCGTCTGGCAGTCTCGCGCGGGGGCGCTCCACGTGGAAGACCTCGCCAAGTTGCTGACGCCTCGCACGCGGCTCGTCACAACTTCACTCGTCAGCTTCTTCGCCGGACACATGATCCACCTGCCGACAGTTGTGGAGACGGTACGGCGAAATTCCTCCGCGCTGCTCGCGGTTGATGTCACGCAGGCACTCGGACGTATCCCACTTGATCTGACCGGTGCTGATCTGATCGTCAGCAGCACTCACAAATGGATTCTCGCGAGCCACGGCGGTGGACTGGTCGGCGTGCCGTCGGCTCGGGCCAACGATTGGAATGTGCCGGCCGGCGGCTGGTTCCATCTGGAGGATGCGTTTGGACCGAAGCGTTTCGAGCGCGCCGTCAGCCGCCCCGGAGCTGCGGGCTTTGCCGTGGGGATGCCCAACTTCTCGGCGATCTATGCGATTCGGGCGGCCCTTCAGTACCTGCGCGGCATCGGCGTCGAGGCGATCGACCGCGCCGCGCGACCGTTGACTCTGGCGTGTCTCGAACAAGTGGCGAAGCTTCCCGTCGAACTCCTGACACCGCGCGACGAGTCAGCCATCGCGGGCATCTTCGCGTTTCGACATCCCGACGCGGACAAGATCGCCCAGCAGTTGAAGGCTCGCAACATCCACATCATGTCGCACGCGGGTCGGCTGCGTGTCGCCATCCACGGCTACAACACCGCAGCCGACATCGAGACGTTTGTGCGAGAACTGACATCGGCGGTCACAAGTCACTCGCCGTGACTGGTCCGGGGCCAGGACAGGGCAGTGCGTGAGCAATCGAGTGGGACCAGCTCAGCTTTCGCGATGCGGCGCGCGTGATAGACTTCTCGCCGAATGGTGGCGAATTGATTTCGCAATGACACAAAAAGGGAACATCCGATGGCACACAAGCGGCTTGGTTGGTTTCGGTGGGACGATTGGTGTGGTGGCCTGGTTCTCGGTCTGTGTGTGGCGGCGTTGTGCGGCTGCGGTTCCGAGCCGTCGCGCGAGGTCCGCACTGCCAATGGTGCTGGATCGCCCCCTGTGGCCGTGACATCCCCGAACTCATCCGGCTCAGCCGAGACTCCAACGAAGGATGCTCCCGCGTCATCGAAAGTCATCGCGGCGGCCGAGCCAACTCCGGTGAAGCCCTCGGCGAAAGACTGGCCTCGCTTTCGCGGGCCGACCGGCATGGGAACGAGTGACGCCGTCGGGCTGCCGCTGACTTGGAGTTCGACCGAGAACGTGGCCTGGAAGAGCGAACTGCCGGGGCCGGGCGCTTCGAGTCCCGTCGTGCAGGGCGACCGGATCTATCTCACGTGTTACTCGGATTACTTCGTTCCGGGCCAGTCTGGAGGGAGTCTCGACGATCTGAAGCGGCACCTGCTCGCGCTGCGACGCGCGGATGGCCAGATCGTGTGGAACAAACCGGTCGCTGCCAAGCTGCCCGAAGAGAAGCAGATTCGCGATCACGGGTACGCCGCCAACACTCCGGCCGTCGATTCCGAACGCGTGTATGTCTTCTTCGGCAAGTCGGGCGTGTT
>JBBPIS010000189.1:0-14378 GCA_038040225.1 Planctomycetota bacterium | reverse complement strand
CCGCGAACCGACACCCTACGATTCAGCCCGCCGTCGCGCAGAAGTGGAAGTACACCTCGGCCGCCTGGCGGAGTTGGTCGATGGCGATCCATTCGTCCTTGGTGTGAGCCTGGGCAATGTTGCCGGGGCCGAAGACGACGGCGGGGACGTTGGCTTTCGCGATGCGTGAGGCGTGGGTGCCGTAGGGAACTCCGACGATCTGACGCGGGCCGACCACGGCCGCGATGGACTGGCTCAGTTGCTCTGCCAGTTCGCCATTGAGTTCGTCTCCCAGCGGCGGGCTGGTGCAGTACGGTTCGTCGTGGATCAGATCGAAGTCGAGCCGCTCCTTCAGATGCGCGGCGATTTCGTCTCGCACGGCAAGGTTCTCTTCGCCGGGGATGACTCGACGGTCGAGTTCGATCACGCAGGCATCGGGGACGACGTTGACGCTGCTGCCTCCCGAGATCAGGCCCACGCTGAGCGTCGCCGGGCCGCAGAGCCGATGCGCGGGACGCGATCCCGGCAGCGAGGCCGCGTACTCTTCGAGGCACTTCAGCACCTTGGCCATCCGATAGATCGCGTTGATTCCCTCGGACGGTCGCGAGCTGTGGCAGGCTCGTCCGGTCGTATGCAGCTTCCAGCGCGTGGCTCCTCGATGCGCGACGACGATGTCGAGTTCCGTTGGCTCCGCCACGATGGCCACGTCCGGCCGCTGCGGGCAGAGACGATACGGCGGCACACGATCCAGCCAGCTTCCGACCAGATGGTTGATGCCAAGGCTCGTCGCTTCCTCATCGCAGGTGCAGGACAGCACGACGTTCGCCATCCCCGCCGGTCGTTCCTGCGCGAGTCGCGTGAACGCCGCCAGCATCGAAGCGAGACCGCCCTTCACGTCGCACGAACCTCTTCCGTAAACGCGGCCGTCGCGCTCGGTCGGCTCGAACGGCGGGATCGTCATGCCATCGACGGGGACCGTGTCCTGATGAGCATCCAGCAGGATCGTCTTCGTCGCACCGGGCGAGTCGAGCCGCGCGATCACGTTCGCTCGACCCGGCGCGGTCTCGATCACTTCGTACTGCACGCCGATCCGGGACAGATGCGCTTCCAGGTACGCGGTCACTCGCCCCTCGAAGAACTCGGGACCGGAGACATCGCGACCCATCGGGTTCACGCTCGGAATGGAAATCAAATCTTTGAGCAGCGGCAGCGGATCGGTCATGGTGGCGACTCGGTGGGTGTGAGTTGGTGGCAAGAAGACCCCTGATTGCCCACCGGATCGTATAGTGTAGCCGCCGCATTTTCCGCATCGTCGGCTTCAGATCTTCTCGGCGTTTCCTGGCAGAGACCACTCATGCCCGAATCGGCTTCACTCTCACTGCGCGATTGTTTGGAAAAGGCCCGGCGCGGCGATGCGGCGGCGCGCGAGCGGCTGTTCGGCGCGTGTCGCAGTTACGTCGCGCTGCTGGCTCGGGCGAACGTCGGGAAGTGGATGCAGGCCAAGGTCGATGCGTCGGACCTCGTGCAGCAGACGTTGCTCGACGCGCATCGCGACTTCGACAAATTCGCCGGTCAGACCGAGGGCGAATGGCTGGCGTGGCTGCGACAGATTCTGGCTCACAACACGGGAGATGCCGTTCGCCACTTCGGCACGGCCGAGAAGCGAGCGGCCAAACGCGAGGTGTCGCTGGGCGGCGCGGGGCCGGACGATTCGGCCGGCTTCGCGTGGGAACCGCCCGCGCCGGGAGCCAGTCCGAGTCAATTGGCCGTCACCAACGAGAGCGAGTTGCTGCTGGCCGAGGCCATCGAACGACTGCCCGACGACTATCGCGACGTGATCGTGCTGCGAAACCTGCAACGGCTGCCGTTCGAGGAAGTGGCGAGCCGCCTCAACCGGTCTCGTCCGGCGGCGCAAATGTTGTGGGCCCGTGCGATTCAGAAGTTGCGTGAGCTGCTGCCGGATTCAAGTCTGCCTCAGCACGAAGCCCCCTCACCCTAACCCTCTCCCCCCAGTATTCTTTCCTGAAGACAGGGCGGGAGCGAGGGGACAGGAGAAGGATCAAACCATGACATCGCCCGACGATGCCGATCCGAGTTCGCTGCGTGAGGCAGAACTGCTCGATGAATTGCTGACGGCCATTCAGCGCGGTGACACGTTGCGGCGCGATGGCCTGTTGGACCAAAGCCCCTGGCTGCGAGATGTCGTGGGATGTTTGAGTGCTCTCGACCGGCTGATGCCTCCGCAAATCGCGCCCGACTACGTACCGACGATGCCGGGGAATCGATCGCCCACACCGGCGTTGAACACTCGACCGATGGAAGGCTCGGGGGTGTTCGGCAAGTACGATCTGCTGGGTGAGGTCGGGCGCGGCGGCATGGGTGTCGTCTACAAGGCGCGGCAACGCGATCTGAATCGGATCGTCGCGTTGAAGATGATCCTCGCCAGCGAATGGGCTTCGGCCGAGGAGATTCGCCGGTTTCAGGCCGAGGCGCGTGCGGCGGCGCGATTGCGTCACAGGAACATCGTCGCCATTCACGAAATCGGCGAGCAGTTCGGTCGCCACTTCTTCGCGATGGATTTCGTCGAGGGGGAAAGTCTGTCGGCGATTGTCGCGCGCGGAGCACTCGCGGCCGAGCAGGCCGCGCGATGGATGGTCTCGATCGCGCAGGCCGTTGAACATCTGCACTCGCAGGGGATCGTCCACCGCGATTTGAAGCCGTCGAACGTGCTGATCGACTCGGCGGGCGAGCCGGTCGTGATGGACTTCGGGCTCGCCAAGATCTTCGATTCGGAAGACGGAGCAACTCGCAGTGGAGCGATTCTCGGCACGCCGAGTTACATGTCGCCCGAGCAGGCGGCTGGCAGGAACTCGCTCATCTCGACCCGCAGCGACGTCTACAGTCTGGGGGCGATGCTGTACGAGATGTTGTCGGGACGACCCCCGTTTCGCGAAGCCAATCCGCTCGACACGCTCGTGCAGGTCATTGAGGGTGAGCCGATGCTGCTGCGGCAACTCGTGGCGACGATCCCGCGCGAGCTGGAACTGATCTGCTTCAAGTGCCTGGAGAAAGACCCCGCGCGGCGCTATGCCTCCGCTGCTGAACTGTCCGCCGACCTGACACGCTATCTGCAAGGGGAGCCGGTCGAGGCGCATCACGGAGGACTGTGGCAATCGGTCGCACGCTGGGTCCGCCGCCAGCCGAGTCTGGCCGTTCATCTGGCGGCGATCTCGTGTGCCCTGCTCATCGTGCAGTTGCGGTACTGGCTGGTGGAGACCGACCCGGTCGCGCATGCGCTGGTGATGTTCGTGCTCGGATTGTGGTGGCTCTCGTCGGTGCTGTGGCAGCAACTTTTGAATCGCGATCGTCTGACCAACGTCTCGCGCATCGGCACGATTGTCGGCGATGTGGCGCTGCTGACGGCGGCGCTCGTGCTGTCGGGATGGACCAACGGCACGCTGCTCGTGGTCTACCCGCTGCTGATCGCCGCGTCGGGCCTCTGGTTCCGAGTGTCGCTCGTCTGGCTGACGACCCTCGCCGCCGAAGTCGCCTTCGCCGCGCTGCTGATGCTGCAACCCAGCCTGCGCGATCCGTGGCATCACGCCCTCATCGTCGCCACCGTCCTGTTGATGACGGGCGCGGCGACGGCCTTTCAAGTCAATCGCGTTCGCGCGCTGAGCCGCTTCTACGAGCGAAGACCGTTGTGAGGAAGAATTCAGAAGCCAGAATTCAGAAGTCAGAATGAGGCGAAGCGAGAGTTGGCGGCCTTCTCAATACTGGCTCCTGATTTCTGGCTTTCGTGTCTTGGACCAATGAACAGACGGACGCAGACGGGTTCTTCGCCTTATTCTGGCTTCTGAATTCTGACTTCTGAATTCTCTCCCTCCCGCATGCCAAACCATCCGAAACTTCCCTCGGGTGGCAAAGTTACAAACTCGAATTGCCACGATGGGGGGCTTCTCCTAACATCCCGCCCGCGCTGGCAGGCAATCGGGTCTGGAGACCCCCACGCCGCCAGTGCAACGCCGACAGGGAGGTCGGGCCATGCGATCCAGCATTCACGGAACATTTGCGACGTTGTTGTTGCTGATCCCCGTGGGGGCCATTCCCGCGCTGGCCATTTTTGGGATTCCCCAGTTCGCTCCGGTCGTGGCGTCTCCGCTGCGTGAGGGCCACGAGGGAGACCGCGAACACCGCGTCGGTCAGTCGGCGCGGGCACCGGCCGACGATCTGTTCCACGATGACACCGATTTCCCCTCGCACGGCGATGACGCACCGTCCGCACCCGGCCGATTGGGGGATTCGGTTCCCGTTCCCAACCGCAACGTCGCGCGAAACCTGTCGTCGCGTGATCGCGATGCCGGCAACCAGGCCGCCGAACTGCCGAGTTGGGCCGAGGATTCGGCGGTCGATGATTCTCGTCCCGCCCATCCCCGGCGCGACGGTTTGAAATCGGACCGCTTTGCGAAGAACGGCGACGGCTCACCCGGAATGCCTGGAGGAAATGAAGGGGCGGCACCGCGCCGATCATTTCCAAACGGGCAGGGTGCGATTCGACTCATCGGAGATGAGACCGTCGATTCGAGAACACCGCAGGGCTATCAACGAAACCGTGAGAAGCCGTCGGAGCCAGCCTCGCCACGCGAGGAGAGTGCTCGCGACTCGCTCACCTGGCAGGGCGCCGTGCGTCGCTTGAACGAACTCGAAATCCGCAACTTCCGGCTCGAACCGAGCCGCCGGGCAAACCAGTTCGTCTTCATCTGTTCGTACACCCCCAGCGACTCGCCCCGCGTCTCGTACCGCTTCGAGGCGGAATCCGAGGAACCGCTGAAGGCCGTCGAAAAAGTTCTCGCCCAGATCGACGAGTGGCAGCAGCAGCGCCGGTGAGGAAGAGGGGGAGTGAGAAGTGCGAAGTGAAAAGTGCAAAGTGCGAAGTGACGCCCAAAGACAAGTCGACTGGTTTCGTTCTCATCACTTTGCACTTCTCACTTCTCACTGTTCACTTCGCACTCATTGCCCCGGTTCGCTGCCATGCTAGACCGCCCCACGCCGCTGCAACCGCGCTTGGCTTGGGCCTCCGCTCCGGTGGATGGTCGGCGCTGGCAGTTCTTTGCGAGCCGGGCCGAAGAGCCGACGATTCTCGTGATGCCGGGAGTCGATCCGGTGTGCCTGCGGTCGGCCAAGATGTCGCGGGTTGAGGCGGCGTTGCTGGTGTCCGACGGGCCGCTCACCGCACGACGATTGATGCAACTGGCGACGCTCGCGGATGTGGCCGAAGCGCGGCGGCTGGTCGATCGACTCAACCTGGCCTACGACCGCGACGGCACGGCCTTTCGCATCGAGCGTGTGGCGAGCGGCTATCGCCTGCTGACTCGACCGCTGTTCGCCTTCTGGCTGGGGAAGCTGCATCACCGGCAGGCCGAATTGAAACTGTCGCCTCCCGCGCTGGAGACACTCTCCATCGTGGCCTACCGCCAGCCGATGACTCGCGCCGAGATCGAATCGATCCGGCGGGTCCAATGCGCTGACATGCTCAAGCACCTGATGGATCGCGGACTGGTCCGCATTGCGGGCGAGGAAGACACGCTCGGTCGGCCGTTCCTGTACGAGACCACTCGCCAGTTCCTCGAACTGTTTGGGCTGAGGGATCTCGACGACCTGCCTCAGGCCGAGGTGCTGCGGAAACCGCGCGCAGGTTCAACCCCGCAGTCCGATGCCGAAGAAGTCGATGTCGAGGCGACGGAATCGGCGGCGTGACGGGCGGCGACTCCTCTGGGCTTCGCACAAGCGGGCCGCCTGTGCTACGGCCAGAACCGGCGATTCGACTCCACGAACTCAGCGGCCCAATGGTAGTGGTCGAGCAAGCCCGCAGTGTCACGTCCGAGAAGACGGTACGCCGCATAGATCGCCTCAATCGTCGCGAGGCCACCATCCGGGTCGGCACTCACTTTGGAAGTGCGGGGATAGGCCGTGACGACGGGTGGCAGGCTGCGGATCGGAATCGTCGCAAACATCCGCTCCATCGGCTGCACGTGACGCCACGTCCCATCGAGGACGAGCAGACCGTGGGCGGCATCGGCCTCGCTCAACAACGACCCGCCGAGTCCGAGCCTCACATAGCCGGTCAATTCGTAGGGCATGCGTGGAAAGTTGCAGAAGGCAAAGCCGTCGCGTTGCCGCAGCGCGCGGACGGTGCATTTCTTTCGCCGCTCTCGCGGATGGACCACGATCACTGTGGGAGGAGGGAACGGGAGACAAGGGGACAAGGGGAGGGGGGGACAGGGAGACGGAGGGACAGAGAGACACGGAGAGGGGGAGCACGAAACTTCTGATCCCCCCGTCCCCTTGTCTCCTCGTCCCCTTGTCTCCCCCTCTCCTTGTCCCTCCCTCATTCAACATCCCCTTCCGACGAGTGTCACTCCGCCGGGCGAGAGGCTACATTGGCCGCGTGTTCTCCGGCAAGGAACCGTCTCGCATGTCGTCGTTGATCGTCGTGTGTTCTCATTGTCTGACGTGGGCCGAACCTCAGGCGGATCGTTGCACCGAGTGCGGCGTCGCGGTGGACTTTGATGCGCCCGACCCCGACGAGGCCGCGCTGGCACAACGCGTGGGCGAGCCGCTGTTGGAACTCGGCCCCATCCGGATGAACCGGCGGGGATGGCCGAGCCTCGGTCAGTTGGTGGCGACCAGCGAGGGCCTGTTGTTCCTGCCCGACTTCATCGCGCGACCGAACGGGGCCATCGAGCCTCGCGGCGAGCATCCGGAATCCGCCGGCCGTTGGACCGCTCCGCTGAGTCCCTCGTGGTGGTGGCCGCTGTCGTCGCGAGTTGCTTCGACGAGGCCGGTGACTTTCTCCGGGACTGACTCCGCGATGCCTCCGCCACCGTTCCAGCGGCTGCTCGATGCCCCGGGCGGTTTGTTCGTGCAGCGCACGTCCGTTCGCCGCCTGGTCGCGTTCTGGAACCATCTGCACATCGAGCGACGTCCGGCGCGCCGAGTGACGCTCCACTCCGTGCCCGGCGGCGTCGGCGTCGGCGAATTGTTGAGGCAACTCCGCGGGTTGTCCGCGTGGCGTGGTGTATAAACCTCCCTGCGGAACTCGCGACGCGAAGCACCCGCCCCAACCTCTTCTTTCGTTCCGGTTTTCGTCTCTCCAGGTGAACGGGACGAGACGGCAAGTCAGTAACCAACCATGCGAATCGGAAATGTGTCTGTTGCCCACTCGATCACGCTCGCGCCGATGGAGGAACACACGAACTATCCGTTTCGCCTGCTGTGCAAGCAGCTCGGGGCGAGCCTCGTCTGCGGCGAGCGGGTCGACGCGAGCGATGTCGCCAAGCGAGACCGTCGCGCCTTGAAACTGCTTCACACGACACCGACCGAGAAACCGGCGGTCGGTCAGATCAGCGGCAACGATCCGCACGAGATGGCGGAGGCGGCGAAGGTCGTCGCCGAGCTGGGCTTCTCGATCGTCGATCTCAATTTTGAATGCCCCATCCGCCGGCTGATCGGACGGGGAGAGGGAGGCGCGTTGATGGCCGATCCCCCCGCCATCGCGCGGCTCGTGGCGGCAGTCGTCAAGGCGGTCGATATTCCGGTGACGCTGAAGATTCGCACGGGACCGGACGCCGAGCGCGAGACGGCGGTCGAAGTGGCGAGGCTCGCCGAACAGGCGGGAGCCGCCGCCGTGGATGTTCACGCGCGCAGCGTCGCCCAAAGTTATGTCGGCGGTCCCGATTGGTCGGTCGTGGCGCGCGTCAAACAAGCGGTGAAGGTGCCGGTCCTCGGCAGTGGCGGTGTGCGCGAAGCCGTCGATGCGATCCGCTTTCTCAGGGAGACCGGTGCGGACGGCGTGGCCATCGGGCGCGGATGCCTCGGCAATCCGTGGATCTTTCAGCAGGCGCGGGCGCTGGTTCTCGGAGGAGCCACCATCGCGCCTCCCAACGTCGGCGAGCGTGCCCGAGTGCTGCTGCAGCTCGTCGAGGGTGAGTTCGACTTTTACGGAAGCCATCTCGCCGTGAAGCGACTCCCACGCGTGGCCTGTTACTTCGCCAAGTTCCTCCCCGACTTCGCCTCGTTCCGCGATGACATCCAGCGCGTGAAGAACTTTCCGGAGTTCAAACGGCTGGTCCGCGAGCACTTTTCAAGGTAGCACTCGGCCAACAACAACCGATGAAGTGAAGAAACACCGATTCACAATCATGCCGTCGGCATGATGTTTGCGAATTGACGAACGAGCGTCTTTGACGAACTCGAAACACAGAGCGATGAAGAATTGCGGAGAATGGACGAGACACGCGCGTTCAAAGTTCTGTGACTACCACGGCGAAGTGTTCGAGTCCCCGCTGTTACTCCGAGATGAACTGAGATGATCTATCTGTACGGTCTCAAATCGGGAAATCGCCAACTGGTGGCGACCTTTGATTCTGAAGCACAACTTCGGGCTTACGTGGGCTGGTGTACGTTGCGGACGGATCAAGACGGCACATCGAAGTTTGAACAGGGAAGCTCGTTGGCGACATTTCAGCGGTGGGAGCAATCGGCGACACCGCTGACCGACCACGATCCGGTTGCCGTCAATCACAATCCGACACCCAGCATGCTCTGAACCAAGCCTGCTCTGAATTTGAATCGCTTTTGGAGGATGAACCATGCCTGTCTGTATCCAGTGTGGAAACAACTACGACAAGACATTCACCGTGGTGATGGACGAGAAGGAATTCACATTCGACTGTTTTGAATGTGCAATTCAGGAACTGGCCCCGACGTGTGCTCATTGCGGGTGCAAGGTGATCGGCCACGGAGTGGAAGAGGACGGCACCATTTTCTGCTGCGCTCATTGTGCGAAGCACGAAGGTGTCACCGAGCTGCGCGATCGAGCTTGATCGGTCCCAACTCATCTGTACGGCGAGGATGCGGGCTATGGATCTGGAATCCGGGCGACCCTTCTGGTCCGTACGAAACGGGCTGATCCAAAGTTACCCTCGGTTGCAAGGCCGCGTAGAGGCGGATGTCCTCATCGTCGGCGCGGGAATCACAGGAGCGCTCATCGCCGACGAGTTGACGCGCGCCGGAATGCGGGTCGTGGTTCTCGACCGTCGTGACGTGGCGGGAGGCAGCACATCAGCCAGCACCGCCTTGTTGCAGTATGAAATGGACTCATCCCTGCGAGAGTTGCAGGAGTGGTGCGGTCCAGAGACCGCCAAGGCACTCTATTGGTCGGGGGTGGAGGCAATCAACACCTTGCAGAAGCTGTGCAGCGAACTTCCCGACAGCGGCGGCTTTCAATCTCGCCCCAGCCTGTACTTGGCTTCTTCGCCAGACGATCTGGAAGAACTGCAACTCGAGTACAACGCGCGGCAGGCCATCGGTTTGCCCGTGGAGTATTGGGGTGAATCAGCGATTCACTCCGCCTTCGATTTCACGGCTCCCGGTGCGTTGTTTTCCAGGGCCGCAGGCGAAGTCGATCCTTATCGCCTGACGCATGCCCTGCTCCGACGAGTGACCGCCGCCGGGGGACTTGTGTTTGACCGGTCTGAGGTCCGCAACCATGAAGCCGACGAAACCGCAGTGCGGTTCAGCACGGATGGCGGCGAAGTGACAGCCAAGTGCGCGGTCATTGCCGCCGGCTATGAAAGCGAAGCGTTTTTGCCGAAGCCGGCGGCATCACTTCACAGCACGTATGCGTTCGTCAGCGATCCATTGACGACGTTTCCCGGCTGGCACGAACGGTGCCTGCTGTGGGAAACCGCGCGACCCTATTTGTACATGCGAACCACCGCCGATGATCGTTTGCTGGCGGGGGGTGAGGACACGCGGTTTCGCAACGCCCGCATTCGCGACAGCCTGCTCCCAGACAGAATCGCCCGGCTTGAGGCTCGTGTGCGGACCATGTTCCCGCGCATCGACTTCGCGATCGATTACGCCTGGACCGGCACGTTTGCCGAGACGACAGATGGTTTGCCCTTCATCGGACCTCATCCGGAGCGACCCGGCTTGCTGTTCGCCATGTGCTATGGCGGCAACGGCATCACCTACAGCGCGTTGGCGGCGGTCGTGCTGCGCGAATACTTGCAGGGCCGCACGCATCCGCTCGCGGAGTCGGTGGCGTTTGGACGCCCTTCGCTGGACCGCGCCGCAGCAGCACCGTGAGGCTACGGGGCAGAGTCTGCCGCAAATCCGTGCTGCTTGCGATGCACAGGACTGCACGCAGATTCCTCGTCAAACCAGCGGTATACCGGCATCTAGGCGTCCATGAGAGTGAACACAGAATGAACAAGTCGGCGGTGTAGCCAACCTTGTCTGTGGCCAACCGGCAGTCGACGTCGGCTGGAATATGGGGAGAATTCGACACGGAATCTGCTGGACTGGAAATCACCGAGGCTTCTGGTGAAAGAGCGGTCTCGTTGTGGGCCGGTTCTTTCATTGAGGTCGAGTAACCTGCGCGTTTTTCTTCCAATTCGCGCGCGGAGGCGCTGATGTTCTGCTTGCTAAGCGACCAGTCTGGCTGGGCAGCGATCAGGCGTCCGTGCGACGAGTCGCCTTCTGCACAGTTGTGCCCCTCCTCCCGCTTGCGCACGGGAAGTGCTATCCCGCTCGGGAAATGCAAAAGGCCAGGCAGGGACTTCTCCCGTCTTTTTGATGCTGTTTATCGTGATTTCGCCGAACTGCAGGCTTGATCTCGTTCAACATTCCATCGCGCCAATGTGGCGCATCAACCGCGATGACATAAGGAGGCAAGATGCTAACTTCTGAAGAGCCGGTCACGAGCCAAAGTGAACTGACGGACCTGTTGACGGCGCTGGTCGCCCTCAAGAAGGGCAAACGCGATGTGCGATTGCCGATTGCCTGGACGGGGCTGCTCGGCCGGGTCGCCGATGCGTTTAACGAGGTCGTTGATCAGAACGAGCGCATGGCCGATGAACTGTCGCGGCTGAGTCAAAGCGTCGGCAAAGAGGGCAAACTCGGTCAGCGGCTGATGGTCGGCAACGTCAGCGGCTTCTGGTCCGAGTCGGTCGAATCCGTCAATGATCTCATCAACGACCTGGTGCATCCGACCAGTGAAACGGCCCGTGTGATCGGAGCCGTGGCCCAGGGAGACTTGTCCCACAAGATGGCCTTGGAAGTTGATGACCGTCCCCTCCAGGGCGAATTCCTCCGCACAGCGCAGACCATCAACAAGATGGTGGACCAACTGGGTGCGTTTGCCGCAGAAGTGACCCGCGTGGCCCGCGAGGTGGGAACGGAAGGCAAGCTCGGTGGACAGGCCGCGGTGAAAGGTGTCGCCGGCATCTGGCGTGAGTTGACCGATTCGGTGAACTCGATGGCCGGTAATCTGACCGGGCAGGTGCGCAACATCGCCGACGTGACAACCGCCGTGGCGAATGGCGATCTGTCGAAGAAAATCACGGTCGATGTGAAGGGCGAGTTCCTCGAACTGAAAGACACCATCAATACGATGGTGGATCAACTGCGGTCGTTTGCATCGGAAGTGACCCGCGTGGCCCGCGAAGTCGGTTCGGAAGGCAAGCTCGGCGGGCAGGCCAAGGTGGAAGGCGTGTCGGGCACGTGGAAGGATCTCACCGACTCCGTGAATTCGATGGCAGGCAACCTCACCGGGCAGGTGCGCAACATCGCCGCCGTGACGACGGCCGTGGCCAACGGCGACTTGTCACGCAAGATCACCGTCGATGTGAAGGGGGAGATTCTCGAACTGAAAAACACCATCAACACGATGGTGGACCAGTTGTCGTCGTTCGCCGCCGAAGTGACTCGCGTGGCTCGTGAAGTGGGTACGGAAGGCAAGCTCGGCGGGCAGGCCGACGTGAAGGGGGTTGCCGGTACGTGGAAGGATCTCACCGATTCGGTGAACTTCATGGCGTCGAACCTCACCAGCCAGGTGCGCAACATCGCCGATGTGACGACCGCCGTGGCCAACGGCGACTTGTCGAAGAAGATCACCGTGGATGTGAAGGGCGAGATTCTCGAATTGAAAGACACCATCAATACGATGGTGGACCAACTCCGTTCGTTCGCCGCCGAAGTGACCCGCGTGGCCCGCGAAGTGGGATCGGAAGGGAAGCTCGGTGGCCAGGCCGACGTGAAGGGTGTCGGCGGCACGTGGAAGGATCTCACCGACTCGGTGAACTTCATGGCGTCTAACCTGACCAGTCAGGTGCGCAACATCGCTGATGTGACGACCGCCGTGGCCAATGGTGACCTGTCAAAGAAGATCACTGTGGACGTGAAGGGTGAGATTCTTGAACTGAAGAACACCATCAACACGATGGTGGACCAGTTGTCATCGTTCGCGTCGGAAGTGACCCGCGTCGCCCGTGAAGTGGGATCGGAAGGAAAGTTGGGCGGTCAGGCCGACGTCCGCGACGTGGCGGGCACGTGGAAGGATCTCACCGACTCCGTGAACATGATGGCCGGCAATCTCACCGGCCAGGTGCGCAACATTGCCGACGTGACCAAGGCCGTCGCCGCCGGTGACTTGTCGAAGAAGATCACCGTGGATGTCCGTGGTGAGATTCTGGAACTCAAAAACACCATCAACACGATGGTGGATCAGTTGCGGTCGTTCGGTGCGGAAGTGACCCGCGTCGCCCGTGAGGTGGGAACGGAAGGGAAGCTGGGTGGTCAGGCCGACGTGCCCGGTGTGGCTGGTACGTGGAAGGATCTCACCGACAACGTGAACTCGATGGCGTCGAACCTCACCAGCCAGGTGCGAAACATCGCCGAGGTGACGACCGCTGTGGCCAATGGTGACCTGTCGAAGAAGATCACCGTCGATGTCCGCGGCGAAATTCTGGAACTGAAGGACACCATCAACACGATGGTGGATCAACTCGGTTCGTTCGCATCGGAAGTGACGCGCGTGGCCCGCGAGGTGGGGACCGACGGCAAACTCGGCGGTCAGGCCAACGTGAAGGGGGTCGCCGGGACATGGAAGGATCTCACCGACTCGGTGAACTTCATGGCGTCGAACCTCACCAGTCAGGTGCGCAACATCGCCGACGTGACGAAAGCCGTGGCCAACGGGGACCTGTCGAAGAAGATCACCGTGGACGTGAAGGGTGAGATTCTCGAACTCAAGGCCACCATCAACACAATGGTGGACCAACTGCGTTCGTTTGCCGCAGAAGTGACTCGTGTGGCTCGTGAGGTGGGCTCGGAAGGGAAGCTCGGTGGGCAGGCCGACGTTCGCGACGTGGCCGGCACGTGGAAAGACCTCACAGACTCCGTGAACACGATGGCCGGTAATCTGACCGGTCAAGTGCGCAACATTGCTGACGTGACGAAGGCTGTGGCCGCTGGCGATCTGTCTCGCAAGATCACCGTGGACGTGAAGGGTGAAATCCTCGAATTGAAAAACACGATCAACGTGATGGTGGACCAGTTGGGATCGTTCGCCGCGGAAGTGACTCGCGTGGCCCGCGAAGTGGGAACGGAAGGGAAGCTGGGCGGACAGGCCGACGTGCAGGGTGTGGCCGGGACGTGGAAAGATCTCACCGACTCGGTGAATTCGATGGCGTCGAACCTCACCAGCCAAGTGCGGAACATCGCCGACGTGACGACCGCCGTGGCGAACGGTGACTTGTCGAAGAAGATCACCGTGGATGTGAAGGGCGAAATTCTCGAACTGAAGGACACCATCAACACGATGGTGGACCAGTTACGATCGTTCGCCGCCGAGGTGACCCGCGTGGCTCGCGAAGTGGGGACCGAAGGGAAGCTGGGCGGGCAAGCTCAGGTAGAAGGCGTGTCAGGGACGTGGAAGGATCTCACCGACAGCGTGAACATGATGGCCGCCAACCTCACTGATCAGGTTCGTGGTATCGCAAAGGTTGTGACGTCGGTGGCGAACGGCGAATTGAAACGAAAGTTGACGCTCGAAGCGAAGGGCGAGATTGCCGAGTTGGCCGACACGATTAACAACATGATCGATACGCTCGCCACATTTGCCGATCAGGTGACGACGGTGGCCCGCGAAGTGGGTGTCGAAGGGCAACTCGGTGGTCAGGCCAAGGTGCCCGGTGCGGCCGGGACGTGGAAGGCCCTCACCGAGAACGTGAACCAACTCGCCGATAACCTGACCCGTCAGGTGCGAGCCATTGCCGAAGTGGCCACCGCCGTGACGAAGGGCGACCTCACGCGGTCGATCGCACTCGACGCGCAGGGGGAAATGGCGGCGCTCAAAGACACGATCAACGAAATGATCCGCAACCTCAAAGACACCACGCTCAAAAACAACGAGCAGGACTGGTTGAAGACCAACCTCGCGAAGTTCAGCCGCATGTTGCAGGGCCAGCGCGACCTGGCGAACGTCGGCCGGATGGTGCTGTCAGAACTCTGCCCCGTGGTGTCCGCGTTGCATGCCGAGTTCTATGTGCTCG
>JBBPIS010000188.1:0-14431 GCA_038040225.1 Planctomycetota bacterium | reverse complement strand
CCTTTGCCGCTTTATTTTGGTGCGTCTCGAAGACTCGACGACACCCTACGACTTGTCCAGCTTCAAAAAGGCATCGCCCCTGCCTTGTCGCCGATCCGGCTCGACTCGGTTTTCCGGACCACATACAATCCGCACTCGCTTCCCGAGTCTGTTTGGATTGTGGCATGACTGTCGATTTGGAATTTTCGCGCGACACCGAGTTTTGCAAGCTGCTGTTGCGTGACTCGGATGTCGATCTCACGCTGGTGGCCCTGGAACTGGCACGCGACGCCCAGCCGAAGCTCGATTTCGGGCACACGCTCGAATGGATCGCCAAACGAGCGGGTGAGGTGGGGAGTCATCTGACTCGGGCCAAGAACGACCGGGCGATGTTGAGCGAGTTGTCTCGCTGCCTGTCGGGGACTCATGGGCTGCACGGTGACAAGGAAGCGTTCCATCGCGCCGAGTGCAGCTACATCAACCGCGTCATCGAGACCGGCGTGGGCATTCCGATCAGCCTGTCGCTCGTGTACGTGGCGGTGGCGCAGCGGGCCGGGCTGGAACTTGAAGGCGTCGCCGCACCGATGCACTTCCTGACGCGGCTCGACACGATCGAGGGGCCGCTGTTTGTCGATGCCTTTCACGAGGGGCAGGTTCTCAATTTCGACGACTGCCGCACGTGGCTCGAATCGCTCAGCGGATTGACCGACGACGAAATTGAACTGTCACTGGAACCGGCCGCGCCGCGCGAAGTTGTGGTGAGAATGCTGAACAACCTCAAGGCCGTCCACGTGAAACAGGAGCAGTGGCAGGAGGCGTGGGACGTTCAGCGACGCCTGACCGCACTCCATCCGGCGGCCTCCGAACACCGGCGCGATCTGGCGATCATCGCCCTCAAATCGAACCGGCCGGGCCAGGCGATCGATCTGCTCGAAGCGTGTCTCAAGACCTGCTCGAACAGGGAACGCGGAATGTTGCAGAGCCACCTGCGCGTCGCCGAGCGACTGCTGGCAACATTCAATTAGACTCCCAGTTCGCACCACGCTCGCCCGAGGAAGTGGAGCAGGTCTGAGGCGATCAGTCCCGGTTTGGAAAGCTCTTCCGCAGCGAGATCGCCCGCAATGCCGTGGAGGTGTGCGCCGAGATGAGCCGCCTCCAAGGGAGCCATTCCCTGACCGAGCAGTGCCGCGATCAGACCGGTCAGCACGTCGCCGGCTCCTCCCGTCGCGAGACCACTGTTGCCCGTGGTGTTCACAGCCATCCGCACGCCGTCCGTGATGATGGTTTCGCGACCCTTCAGCAACAGGACGACACGGTGCTTTCTGGCGAACTCGACCGCGTGGCTTTGCCGGTCCTGCTGGATCGCGGTCGTGTCGAGTCCCGTCAGTCGCGCGAACTCGCCCGGGTGCGGAGTGAGAATGCGCGGTGCGCCATCTTCCGGCCGCGTCAGCAAGTACGGCCGTTTGGCCAGCAGGTTCAGAGCGTCGGCATCGATCACCAACGGCAGCGGCGACGACGAGTACAACTCGCCCACCAAATCGAGCAGTCCGGCCGATTGCCCCAGTCCCGGCCCGATGGCGACCGACGACTGAGACGACAAAGCCTCATTCAAGCGTGCCATCGCTCCCGTGCGAATGCGACCGTTGCTGTCTTCTGGTAATGCGAGCGTCATGTACGACGGCTCATAGGTCGCCACGATGGGCAGAATTCCTTCCGGCACGGCCACCGTCACCAACCCCGCTCCACCTCTCAATGCGGCGGTTCCGGCCAGGCACGCCGCGCCCGACATGCCCCGGCTTCCCGCCACGACCAAGACTCGACCGAAATCTCCCTTGTGAGCATCGGCGGTACGAACGGGAAGTGTGGGAAGAGACGCGACCAACTGAACCGATGGCGATCCGGACATGACGTTCCTCAAGCTGAGCGATCAAGCTCACGGTGACACGGAATGACTGCGACGGGCGATGATGCTGGCAAGATAGCCGCCTTTGAAGCCGGCGTCGATGTTCACGACGGCCACGTTCGCCGCGCAACTGTTCAGCATTCCGAGCAGCGCCGCGAACCCGCCGAGATGTGCGCCATAACCGACGCTCGTAGGGACCGCGATCACGGGCACGGCGACCCACCCCGCGACCACCGACGGCAGCGCCCCTTCCATTCCGGCGACGACTACCACGGCATCTGCGGCAGCGAAGCGGTCACGTTGAGCCAACAGTCGCTGCGGTCCGGCCACGCCGACATCGGCGATCAGGTCCACCTCGCAACCCATCCAGCGCGCGGTCTCGACCGCTTCCTCAGCGACCGGCCGGTCACTGGTTCCAGCCGTGACGACGGCCACTCTGCCGCGAACCTCGACCGCCGACTGCACCAGCGTGATCGTGCGCGCGAGGACGCTGTGTCGGGCGCTGGGGAACTCCTCACAGACAAGCTCTGCCTGCTCCGAGGTAACTCGCGTCGCGAGTGAGTTCTGTCCCGCCTGCTGTTGCGCACGGAAGACGGCGAGCACCGCATCGGGTGTCTTTCCCGTACCGAACACCACCTCGGGAAAGCCGCACCGACGCACTCGGTCCAGATCGACGAGAGCATCCGCCGTCGCGGCCGTGCCAGTGAAGGCCGCTCTCAACTCGCGCTCCACCGCCGACCAGTCGATCTCACCGGCCTGCCAACGGGCGAGCAGTTCTTGCAGCGGTTGCGGATTCATGAGGAAAGGCTCGATTCCGTAGCACATGCTGCCAGCTTGTGCGTCTTCTCATCTTCGGCGAATTGCCGTCAACGCTCACGCACAAGCTGGCAGCATGTGCTACGGCTGCTCACCAGTTGATCAGAGGCCGGGTGTGAGCAGCAACTCGGGCAGCGCGGACGAGCGCGTGTCGGGAAGCGGCGGATTGTCGGCCGCTCGAAACGTGAAGACAACCGAGTACTTGGTCTCTTGTGTCGCATTGCGGTTGGCGGCATGCAGCGTCTTGCAGTGGAAGAACAACACGTCGCCGGGGGCCAGTTCCACAAACTGCTTCGTGGCAATCAGCGGTTGGTTTTCGGCCAGGTCCGCACGGAAGAACAGGTCGTCGTCGAACCGACTGCGGTCGAGCGACAGCGTGTGTGAAGCGGGGATGACTTGCAGGCAACCATTCTCCGGCCGTTCGTTTCCGAGAGCGATCCAGACATTGACGAGTTCCGGGCGCGGGTACGACCAATAACGGATGTCCTGATGCCAGCCGGTCACGCTGCTGAACTGCGGCTGCTTGGTCATGATGCAGTTGTGGTGAGCCAGCGGACAGACAATGTTCTGACCGAGCAGTTGCCGGAGCCGTCCCAAAATCTCGGGCCGCAGCATCCATTCGGTGAAGAGAAAGTCCCGGCTGTGCGCCTGCTTGAGCCGTCGAATCGTCCGACCGCCAACCGCGTGAATCGACTCGGGCGCGCCGGGGTAACGGAGTTCGGCCTCGTACTCGATGGGAGCGATCTCCTCGCGCACGCCCCGTTCGGTAATCTGCCTCATCCGCGCGAGATCGGCCTCCGTCACAAGGCCCCTCACCACGACAAAGCCCTCGCGTTGAAATTGATCGACCTCGGCCGGCGTGAACGCGGACGAGGATGATGCGATCGACACGGCAAACTCCCCGGTAAATCTCAAATCTCAAGCACGAAATCCGAAACGAATTCCAAACACCAAATCTCAAAGTTCAAAACCCGATGTCGGTCTTGTTTGGAGTTTCCGATTTCCGCTTTGAGATTTGTTTCGGATTTCGTGCTTCACCCTTTGATGTCGTATTCCTTGATCTTCCGATACAGCGTTCGTTCGCCGATCGCGAGCAGTTTGGCCGCCTCTTCGCGCTTGCCCTCCGTCAGTTCGAGAGCCCGTTCGATGTAGTACTTCTCGATTTCCGTGAACGGTCGGCCGATGAGTGAGTCCGCGCCGCGTGCTCCTCCACTCTCCGTGACGGCATCGCCGTCGTGACCGAGCGGGATCACGTCCTCGGGCAAATCATCGACATCGAGCCGGCCGTCTCGATCGAGGACCAGCATCCCTTCGACCGCGTTCCGCAACTCGCGGACATTGCCCTGCCACGTGTGGGCGATCAGCGCCTGCTGGGCTTGCTTCGAGACAATCGGCAGCGGCTTGTGGTAGCGCGCGGCCAGTTGCTTCAGGAAGTGGTCGATCAACAGTGGGATGTCGCTGCGTCGTTCGGAAAGCAGCGGGAGTTCAATGGAGACGACCGACAAGCGATAGAACAGATCCTTGCGGAAGGTTCCCTTCCTGACCATCTCCTGCAGATCGGCATTCGTGGCGGCGACCAGGCGGACGTTGACTTCGATCTCGTCGTTGGTGCCCAGCCGGGTGATCTTGCGATCCTCCAGCACGCGCAGCAGTTTGATCTGCGTCTGCATCGGCATCTCGCCCACTTCGTCGAGGAACAGCGTGCCGCCGTTGGCGTACTCAAACTTGCCGATCCGCTTGGCGGCGGCTCCCGTGAACGCGCCCGCCTCGTGGCCGAACAACTCGCTTTCGAGAATGCTTTCGGGGAGGGCCGAAATGTTCAGCGGGACGAACGGCTTGTTCTTGCGGTCGCTGTTCTGATGAAGTGCCCGCGCGGCAAGCTCCTTCCCCGTGCCGCTCTCACCCAGGATCAGCACGGTGCTGTCCGTGTTGGCCACGCTGCGCAGTTTCTCCATCACGCGCTGCATCGCCGGGCTGTTGCCGATCACACCTTCGTAGCCGAACTTCTCGTCGAGTCGCTGGCTGAGCTCCGCGTTCTTGCGGAGCAGCCGCACGCGGGTCGAGGCCTTCTCGACCGCATGCCGCAGTTCGGTGATGTCGAGCGGCTTGGTGAGATACGTGTGAACGCCATGCTGTCCCGCCGCGACGGCCGTCTTGATCGAAGCGTGTCCCGTCAGCAGGATCACCTCCGCGTCGGGCAGTTCCTCCTTCGACTTGCGGAGGATTTCGAGGCCGTCGAGGTCGTCCATCATCAGGTCGGTGACGACGACATCGTAAGTTTGACTCTCGATCAGCGAAGCGGCCCGCGCCCCGGAGTTGGTGACGGTGCAGTCGTAACCGACCCGACGCAGGCTCTCGGCGACCGCCTGCGCATGCGCCTCATCGTCGTCCACGATCAGGACGCGAATCGAGATTCCCAACAGATCGACCGGTGTGGTCTCTTTCGCCGACATCCGAACAACCCCGCAGGCAATCTCGCCAATCAATGAGACGTTCGCGGCAGGCCAACCGGCTGACCTTTCAGCATCGCGAAACGAGGCGGAAGTTTACCGGTCAATCCCGCGCATTGCACGGCACCGCGCCCGATGCGGGAAGTTCCAAATCTCAAGAACCAAACACCAAACAAATCTCAAAACGGGAAGTCTCAAACTCAAAACCATCGTGAACCACGGAGGACAGGGAGTTTGAGTTTTGAAATTTGGTGTTTGGGATTCGTTTGGTGTTTGGTTCTTGAGATTTGGTGTTTCGTCTTCGTGTGGGGTTCGTTACAGGGCGGCGGGCAGCGCGATGCTGAAGCGGGTGCCGCGACCGACTTCACTCTCGCACGAGATCGTGCCGCTGTGAGCCTCGACGATCTTGCGGACCGTGGGCAAACCGAGGCCGCTGCCGTCGGACTTCGTGGAGAAAAAGGTGTCGAACATGCGCGCCTGCGTCTCGGCATTCATCCCCAGCCCATTGTCGATGATGTCGAGCATCACTTCGTTGTCCCGTCCGTAGGTTTGCAGTTCGAGGACTCCCCCGTTCGGCATCGCCTGCAGCGCGTTGCGCGACAGATTCATCAACACCTGCTGCCACAACTGCACGTCGAGTTGGACGGGCGGCAGATTCGCGGCGAGATGCGGGCTGATGTCGATCCCCCGCTCGGCCGCCTGCGGACTGAAGAACTCGATGAACTCGTGAACGGTCGAGTTCAGATCGGCCCGGTGCAACTCCAGCGAACCCACGCGGGCGAACTGCAGGAAGTCGTTCAGGATCCGATCGAGATGCTGGCACTGCTGCTGCACGACCGTCAGTTTTTGCAGGATGCGGCGGTCGCGCGGCGAGTCTCCCTCGGACAAGTCCTCGGTCAGCAGTTCGAGATTCAGGCCGATCGTCGACAGCGGATTGCGAATCTCATGCGCGAGCCCACCCGCCAGCGAAGCGATCTCCGCGTAATGCGACTGAAGCCGCCGGTGATCGCGGGCAAGATCGTCGGTCTCGGATGTTCGTTCGTCCGACATGGCCGTCTTTCGAGAGAACTGAATTCGAGAAAACATGACCGGTTGCAAGAGCAGCCCGGCATCAGGGACGCCGGGCTGTCTGTTTCATCAATTCTTTCTCGCGATCCCACAACGAACGACCTCATTGCTGCAGCCGCTCGGTGGGGGAGACTATTGCTGTGGCTGGTCGCCACCACCACCATCCTGGGCGGCTTGCTCCTGTTCGATGAGCAGCGCCTTGCGGGACAGCTTCACTCGGTTCTGGTCGTCGATCGCGATGACCTTCACTTGCAGCTTGTCGCCAACTCGACAGACCTCATCGACCGACTTCACGAAGCCGATCGCGAGTTCGCTGACGTGGCAGAGGCCGTCCTTGCCGGGAGCGATCTCGATGAAGGCTCCGAAGTCCTTGACCGAGCTGACCGTGCCGTTGTAGACGCGGCCGACCTTGATTTCTTCGGTCATCGCTTCGACACGGGCGAGTGCGTCTTCGGCACCTTCGCTCTTGCTGCAGGCGATCATCACCGTACCGTCGTCGTTGATGTCGATCGTCGCACCAGTCTCTTCCTGGATGGCGCGGATCGTCTTGCCACCGGGACCAATCAACAGGCCGATCTTGGAGGGATCGATCTTCGTCCGCAGCAGCCTCGGAGCGTAAACCGAGATCTCGGCACGCGGGCGGCGAATCGCTGCGAGCATCGTCTTCAGCAGTTCGATCCGCGCCTTGCGGGCTTCTTCGAGCGTCTTGCGAATGATCTCTTCGTTGATCCCCGCGATCTTCAGGTCGAGTTGAATGCCGGTGACACCCTTCTGTGTTCCGGCCACCTTGAAGTCCATGTCGCCGAAATGGTCTTCGTCGCCCATGATGTCGGTCAGCAGTTCAAACCGATCCCCCTCTTTGACGAGGCCGATCGAAATGCCGGCGACGGGTTGCGTGATCGGCACGCCGGCGTCCATCAGCGCGAGTGTGGCACTGCACACGGAGGCCATCGAACTGCTGCCGTTCGATTCCATGATGTCGGAGATCACGCGAATCGTGTACGGGAACTTTTCCGGGGTTGGAATGACCGACTGGACCGAACGTTCGGCCAGCGCCCCATGGCCAATCTCGCGACGTCCCGGCCCACGAATCGGACGGCATTCGCCAACCGAATAGGACGGAAAATAGTAATCCAGCATGAACGTCTTCTGAACTTCCTCGAACAGCCCATCGACACGCTGCGCGTCGCGAACGGTCCCCAGCGTGATGGTGGCCAGCGACTGCGTCTCACCGCGGGTGAAGACCGCCGAACCGTGAACGCGCGGCAGCAGGTTGACGTCGCACGTGACCGCTCGCAAATCGCCGAGCGTTCGTCCGTCGAGCCGGAGCTTCTTCTCGAGAATCAGGTCGCGCACGACGCGGGATTCGAGGTTGCCGAACGCGGCGGAGAACTGTTCCTTCGTCCAGCCTTCGGAGGTCGTCTCGGCCTTGTTTGGGAAGAACTCTTCCGCGAGAGCCGTCTTCAGTTCCTTGGCGGCTCCCCGACGTTCCTTCTTGACGCCGGCGACCTTCGCCTCTTGCAGACGAGCGTAAGCCTTCTCGCGAAGCGGGGCATCGAACGGGTTCTTGACGGGTTCGGACGGAGTGAACTTCGGGCGCCCGACCTTCTGGACCAACTCTTCCTGCAACGCGCACAACTCAACGATCGCGCGATGAGCGAACATGATCGCGTCGGCCATCTGCTCTTCGGGCAGTTGGTGCCCGAAGCCTTCGATCATCAGGACTGACGTCTTGCTGCCGGCGACGACCAGATCGAGCTTGCTGGTTTCCAACTCAACCCGGGTCGGCATCAGGATGAATTTTTCGTCGATCATGCCGACGCGGACCGCTGCAATCGGACCCTGAAAGGGAACCGGGGCCAGGCAGAGCGCGGCACTCGCCCCGATGATCGACAGGACGTCGGGATCATTCACGCCGTCCGAGGCGAGGACGTTCGACATGATCTGAACTTCTTCAACGTACCCTTCCGGGAAGAGCGGGCGAATCGGTCGGTCAGTCAATCGACTCGTCAGAATCTCTTTCATCGTCGGTCGGCCCTCACGCTTGAGGAACCCGCCGGGGAACTTGCCCGCCGCCGCCACGCGCTCACGGTAGTCGCACGTCAGGGGGAAGAAGTCGATCCCCGGCCGCGACGGGCCGTTTTGAGCGGCCACAAAAACCACGGTCTCTGCATAACGGACCAGCACGGCTCCCGCCGCCTGCTTCGCCATTTCGCCTGTGGTCAGGCTGAGTGTTCTTCCGGCAAATTCTCGTTCGACTGTAACTTTCACTGGTGACTTCCTACAAAGAATGGAAAGGGCTGCCCGCATCACATGATGGCAGCCAGAGTAAGCCGGAGTCGGGCTCGATGGGCCCGGGGATCCGGCTCACAGAGATCGCGGCGAGAGCGAGAGGCCATCGCCACGGATGAGCCGCCGACTGCGAACTACTTTCGCAGTCCCAATCGGGCGATGATGTCGGTGTAGCGGGAACGCTCCGACGCTTCGAGGTACTTCAGCAGCCGACGACGCCGACTCACCAACATCAGCAGCCCGCGACGACCGGCGTGGTCCTTGTTGTGACCCTTCAGATGCTCCGTCAATTCGGCAATCCGCGACGAATAGACTGCAATCTGAACTTCGGGCGACCCGGTATCGTTTTCGCCTCGACGATACTCTTCAATGAGCTGGGTCTTCTTCTCTTTCGTGATCGACATCTTGCTTCCCTACCTGCAACATTCCGTTGGCAGGCGATCCCCGACCGGCACGCTCCTGATTCCTCGGACGACTCGGATCACCACCCAACCCCTTTTGACATACGGTACGACGGGCCAGAGTGTAGCGTCCCATCAGAAAGATTCAACGGTCGCCCCTGCACGCCAGCGACCGTGGCAAGCTGGCTGCCGCACGATTTACAGCACGCTCGCGCGGAGGCACACTACCCGCCAGTTGCGTCTCTGTCTGATCACTCCGTCCCCTCAGAACAAGGTTTCCCGATGAAGCACTGTTTGACTTGCCTGATGTTGGTCTCGTTCGCGTTTGTTGGTTTGGCTCACGCCGCCGAACCGGACAAGGATGGATTCGTTCCGCTCTTTGACGGCAAGACCCTGGAAGGCTGGGAAAAGATTGGGAAAGAGGAGAGTGTGTGGGAAGTCAAAGATGGCGCGTTGTGTGGTTCGGGACCGGCGTCGATGCTGGTTTGCACGAAGGGGCCGTACAAGAACTTTCGCTACCGGGCGGAGGTGAAAATCAATGACAAGGGAAATTCCGGCTTGTACTTCCGCACGACCCGCAAACCGGGCTTCAGCGACGGCTACGAGGCCCAGATCGACAGCACTCACACCGATCCGATCCGCACAGGCTCGCTGTACGGGATGTGCCACGTTTACAAGCGTCTGGTCGAACCCGACGCCTGGTTCACTTATGAAATCGAAGTCCGCGACGATGTTTGGCGAGGCAAGGCTGTCACGCGGATCAAGATCACCGTCGATGGCAACGAGTTGTACGAGTACCTCGATTTCGCTCAAACGTTCAAGGAAGGTCACTTCGCCTTCCAACAGCACGACCCGGGCAGCAAGGTTTGCATCCGCAAGGTCGAAGTGATGGAAATCAAACCCGCCGCCCCGAAGTAAAAGTTGACACCAAGGCCATCGTGACCAGCGGCCGCTCTGCCACACGGTCAAATGATCACAGACCCGCGTTTTGCCTGTCCATGTTTCCTGTCCTACCGCTGAGAAGAAGGTTTCCCGATGAAGCGCCTGCTGACCTGTTTGACGTTCGCTGCACTCGCCTGTGCCGGTGCGATCCAAGCTGCCGAGCCCGACAAGGATGGATTCGTCCAGCTCTTCAACGGCAAGTCGTTCGACGGCTGGAAGATCAATGAAAGGGAGGAGAGTTGGAAAGTTGTCGATGGAGCCATCGTCGCCAATGGGGATCCCAGCCACCTCTTCTACGTGGGCGATGACAAGCCGTTCGTCAACTTTGAGTTGCGAGTCGATGTGAAGACCGAAACAGAGGCGAACGGCGGCATCTACTTCCATACCAAGTTTCAGGAAAAGGGCTGGCCCAAGTACGGCTTCGAGGCGCAGGTCAACAACAGCCCCGTTGGAAAGAAAGATCCCAAAAAGACCGGCAGCCTGTACGCTGTGAAGGATGTCCTCGAACTCCACGTCAAGGACGGCGAGTGGTACACCGAGACCGTGATCGTGAAGGGCAAGAACGTCGTCATCAAGATCAACGACAAAGTCGTCACCGACTACACCGAGCCGGACGACAAGCAGGCGGGCGAGGACTTCACCCGCAAGCTCGACAAGGGAACGTTTGCATTGCAAGCCCACGATAAGGGAAGCACCGTTCACTTCAGGAACATCCGCGTGAAGCGGCTCGACTGAGTGCGAGAGAACTCATCGAATTGATCGCCTCGATCTCGCAAGCGGCCCGGTGTCACAGTGATGTCGGGCCGCTTGTCCTTCCATGACGGAACGATCCATCGAAACTTGGGCAAACAGCCTGTTACACTTTCCCCGTCGCTCTTGTGGGGTAGATGCCATGTCGCCGCAGCCTGTTCTTGCACAAATCATTTTCGTGTTCACGGTCATGTCACTGGCGGTCGGCGAGTTGAGTTACGGAGGCGCTCTGCGATGGCTAACTGCATCTCTACTGTTTGCATCCGGACTGGCTGGATTGTGCGGCGTGCAAAGTCGTGTCTACAAAATCAACTGGCTTCGACGTGCGATCGCTGTGGTTAGCATGTGCTGTGGGATCGGTGCCGGAATAACGATGTTGGTCGAGGCGTCAGGGTGGCTGGCGACACCGTGAATGACTCTGCTCATGATGCTTGTTCACTTCAGCCTCAAATCTCTGCAACGCACTGCGTATTCACCACCGAAACTTCGACTCACCTTGCACGGTCCGCAGGCTGCCAGTAGCCTGACGCAACGGAATCAGCCGATGTCAGTGATCGGCCACCCAAGGAGAGCCCGTCATGGCGACACGACCGTTCGTTCATCCTCGCGTCTCACGTCGCACGGCCCTGCAAGCGGGAAGCATTGGTCTGCTGGGACTGGGATCGAATCATGTGGCCGCGCTGCGTGAAGCCTCCGCCGCGCCGACGGCCTCCGCAAAACCTCGGTCGGTGATCTACATCTTTCTGTCGGGCGGACTGGCTCAGCACGACAGCTTCGATCTGAAGCCGCACGCTCCCGACAACATTCGCGGCGAGTTTCATTCGATCGCGACGAAGACGCCGGGCCTCGACATTTGCGAGCACCTGCCGAAGTTGGCCCAGCGCAGTCACCTCTGGTCGTTGGTTCGTTCATTCACGCATCCCTCGAACGATCATTCTCTCGGCCACCACATCATGTTGACGGGGAGGTCCGAGGCCCCGCCGGGCTTCAATCCGAATGCGCCGCGACCGCAGGATTGGCCGTCGATCGCTTCGGTCGCCGGAGCCGTCACGGCTCCCCGCAACAACCTTCCGACGGCGGCCGTCCTTCCCGATCAACTCGTCCATTACTCCCGCCGAGTCCTCCCCGGTCAGTTCGCCGGGATCATGGGGAGGCACCGCGATCCGTGGTTCATCGAAGCCTCGCCCTACAGCTCCCTCAGTTACGGGGCGTTCCCCGAGTATGAGTTCGACCATCAGGAGCGTCCGAACATGCCGAGGCGTTCGGCGTTCCAAGCCCCGAACCTGACTCTGCCCGAGGGCTTCTCGCGAGGCCGCCTGGGCAGCCGCATGGAACTGTTGGGGCACATCGACCGGCAGCGTGCCGACCTCGAACGAATCGCCCGGGTCGAGCAGTTCGACCGGTACCGCGAGGGAGCGATCTCGCTGCTGACGGACGGTCGCGTGCGAGATGCCATCGACGTCGCGACCGCTCCCGATGAGATCCAGTCCCGCTACGGCAAGAACTCGTTCGGGTGGTCGCTGCTGATGGCCCGCCGTCTGGTCGAGGCGGGAGTCAACCTCGTGCAGGTGAATCTCGGCAACAACGAAACGTGGGACACGCACGGCGAAGCGTTTCCGCATCTGAAGGATCTGCTGTTCCCGCCGACCGACCGGGCCTTGTCCGCGCTGCTCGATGACCTCCACGACAGTGGACTGCTTGATTCCACGCTGATCGTGATGGCGGGCGAGTTCGGCCGGACGCCGAAAGTCACGCACTTGCCCCAGCACTACAAGCTGCCGGGGCGAGACCACTGGGGCGCGGTGCAGACCGTCTGGCTGGCGGGAGGCGGCGTGCAGGGCGGTCGCGTCATCGGCTCCTCCGACAAGATCGGTGCCTTCCCCGCGGCCGACCCGCAAACGCCCGAGAACCTCGCCGCGACGATCTACTCCTCGCTCGGCCTCCCCGAGACCGTCGCCTGGTACAACGATCTCGGCCAACCGCACCACGTCTACCACGGCGAACCGATCCGTGGTCTGACGTAGCGGACAAGAAGGGACGCATGGCCGCGTGCCACGGCTGTGTCAGCCGTGCTGATCAGTCCGGTACCCGTTCGCACGGCTGACACAGCCGTGGCACGCGGGCGATGGCGCTCTGAGTTGACCCGCATTCCCGGTGACCCCAGAATCGCGACCGTCCCCTCTCACTTCTCTGCGGAGTCTCCGTCATGTTGCTTGTCACGTTTCACGGAGGGAGTCCGTCGACCTCCTCGGCTTCTCCGTCTCCTCCCCCGCCGATCAACAATGTCGTCGTGTATGCGACGCATGAGTCCCGGGCGGGCCAGCTCCTCAGCTCGGCCGCTCTTGAGCCTCCCAAGTCCGATCCGGCCGCGCTGTCCGAGTTGCGGGGGATGAAGTGGGACGGCAAGCAGCTCTACGTGGTCAATGGGAGCAAGAAGTTGAGCAATGTGCTGGTCTACCAGCACGCGGGAGGCCCCTCGTTTGTGAAGCCGCAGGTGATGATCGCCGCGTCGTTCACCAAGAGCGGGCACTTTACGACCTCGATCGCCCACCCGTTCGGATTGGCGTTTCGAGATGCCGACACGTGTTTTGTCTCCAACCAGGACACCAACGTCGTCGCCCTCGTCGATCTATCGGGCAAGCCCGCGAAGGACGGTTCGCTGGGGAAGGTCCATCACGGCAGCCAGTCCAAATATCTGAACGGGAAGTACGACCAGAAGAAGTTCCTGGCCGGGACGTTCGTCGCGTCGGAGGTCGGGAATCTCCACGGCATCAAGTTCAAGGAATCGAAGGGCGACAAGGACGACAGCCTCATCCAGGACGTGTCCAAGGCCGACGGCGGGCTCGGCGTCAAGCCCGCTCCGACGACCAGCGATCCCAATCCGAAGCCGGCTCACTCCGTGCGCGACGTCCTGATCGTCGGCGACGTCCTCTACGTCTGCAATGAGGCCAAGGGAACGCTCAACTTTTACGCCGTCGCCGACGGAACGTATCTCGGCCGGACCGCTTCCAAGAGCATCGCCAGTCCCACGCACTTCGCGGTGCAGAACGGCGGGATCTGGATCAGCGCGGGGAAGAACCTGTTCTGGATGCAGTCTCTCTCGGCCGCCAAACCGGTCGTCTCGGCCCCCACCGTGTCGGCCATCAGCCTCGGATCGTCCAACCCGAACGGCTGGAAGCTCGGCGGCCTCTCGTTCAAGACGTCGGGCGGGAAGACGACCGCCTACATCCCTCTGCAATCGGGAACGGGGGGAAACAATTCGGGAGGCTCGATCATCACCGCCCCGGTGACGCCGGGAAAGTCCGGGAATCCTCCCACACTCGGCACGTCGAGCGTCTTCGTCGCCAACCTGACCGACACACCCGAGTTCGTTCTGTACGTGCAGGACAAGAAGGGAAGCTGACGGGGCAACGTGTGCCACGGCTGTGTCAGCCGTGCCGGTGTGTGATCGACGTCCGTTCACCCAGCCGAGCGTCCCAGCCACATCTCTCTGAGTCGGTCCCCACTCACACGGCTGACACAGCCGTGGCACGCGAGTCCGGGTCGAACCGGCGACATAATCGCACCGTCGGACCGAGTGTGGCACGCCGACCCACGCAGTGTCGCTTCGGCGGATCACGGAGTCGGCGGAGGCGGAGTCGGTGAGCTGCCACCGCGTTGGGCGGTCGGGCCGGTGATTTGGTCGAGCAGCGTCTTTTGGGCGGACGATTGCAGCAGTCCCAAGAGCGTCTTCAGCGCCTTCTTGTTCTTGTCGTTGAGCGGTCCGGCCTTCGCATCGAGCGACATCAGCACCGGGAGGATTGGGTTGATCAGCGCACTGAGCGCCGCGA
>JBBPIS010000187.1:0-14436 GCA_038040225.1 Planctomycetota bacterium | reverse complement strand
CCGCCAGTGTCTTCAAAGAACACTGGCGAGCGAAGCCCCTCGCCAGTGGCACCCGGCGCCGGAGTCGTCGCCACGCAAGCCGTCCAGCGCACCCACGCGCCAAAGTGATGTCCACGCGAGCATTCCAATGGACTCACGCGCCACAGTCCTTCTCCCATGATCATTCCAACCGAGCCCCGCGCCGAAATCGGCTGTCAAATTGGTTCGCGTTCCTTCCGTTCGTGTGGGAGGCCCTGAGTTCCTGAAGGGCATGGCATACAATCGTAATTACTGCTAGCCACGCCCTTTCTAAAGTGTCCGGGCGTGGCCCTCAGCCGCAACTGATTTCACTCGTCGAAAGGAACAGGAATGAATCGACACCAGACAGCAGTGGCGGCCGAGGCTTTCGCTGCCGGGGTATTCGCGCAAGCCGGATGCAGTGTCTTCGTCCAATACGGAGCAAACCAACCCGGATACGACCTCATGGTGTCCAACGGAGCGAACGCCATGCATGTCTCCGTCAAGGGCAGCAGCAACGGCGGGTGGCTTCTCACCGCAAAAGACAAGAACGGTACTTATCAGCAGGCCTTTGATGAATGGCTCACACGAAACAAGGACTACATTTTCTGTCTTGTGCAATTCTACGATAAGAACGCCGGCGGCATGGTGAAGGTCGGCACCATGCCAACTATGTATCTTGCGACGGGTGACGAAATCGGAACAGAACTAAAGAGACATTGGTTTGGCAAAGAAATGTCACTTTCTCTCTATGAGCACTACGCGCCTACAAGAGGCAAGTACAAGGGGGAAGTCATGGGTATGCCAGAAGCATGGCGAATGGGTGAGGAACGCATCCGAGCACTCATGTCCAAGAGAGCCGAATCGTGCAATCCCTCGAATTCCTCATCGGCAGCCGGGTGAGAAAGGCGAGGTGACACTGCTCAATCAACCAATTCTCCCTCGTTCCCAAGCACTCAAGGTGATATCTAGGCCATCTCAAAAAACAAGAAGACCCCTCACCCTAGCCCTCTCCCCGCAGAGGCAGGGCGAGGGGACAAGGCGGAAGACTACTCGTCGCCGCCGGTGTCGAGGACCGCGAGGAACGCCTTCTGCGGATTTCGACCTGGCCGAATTGCTTCATCCGCTTTTTGCCTTCCTTTTGCTTTTCGAGCAGTTTGCGTTTGCGGCTGATGTCGCCGCCGTAACACTTGGCGGTCACGTCCTTCCTCACAGCCGAGATCGTTTCACTGGGGGGGCCGGGACAGGAGCGTCTTCGCGATGTCCCGGTCTGATGGACTCTGGCGGCGAAGTCGTCGCACAAGCTCACAGCGAACCTTGCGGGTGGAGTGTGCGTCCAAGGGCTGTCTGTTATGACAACCTGCCCGATATCCCGCCCGAATTGAATGCGCGGTCCTGTTGGATGGATGCCCCTCAAAGCGGACATGCCTGGAGAAGCCGAATGAGTGTGATGGCCGAGAAGGCCTCCGTTGAGGAGCCCAGTGCGTCGAGTACTTCGATGCGAATCCTGTTTGCACTCAGTTTCTCGCACCTGCTGAACGACACGATTCAGGCTTTGCTCCCCGCCATGTATCCCGTGCTGAAAGAGTCCCTCCAACTCAGCTTCACGCAGATCGGCCTGATCACGTTGACGTTTCAACTGACCGCATCGCTGCTGCAACCCGTGATCGGCCTCTACACGGACCGTCGGCCTCAACCCTATTCGCTGGCGGTGGGAATGGGGTTCACGCTCGTGGGGCTGGTGATGCTCTCGCAGGCCCGCAATCTGGAGATGATTCTCGTCTCCGCCGCCCTGGTGGGAGTGGGATCTTCCGTGTTTCATCCTGAGGCATCCCGAGTCGCTCACATGGCGTCCGGGGGCAGGCACGGTATGGCGCAGTCGCTGTTTCAAGTGGGCGGAAATCTGGGCAGTTCGCTCGGGCCATTGCTCGCCGCCTGGATCATCGTGCCGAACGGGCAACCGGCCGTCGCGTGGTTTTCGCTGGTGGCGTTCCTGGGAATCTTCGTGCTGATGCAGGTGGGTCGCTGGTATCACGCCAACCTGCATCGGGTGAAACCGAAGCCTCGACCGTTGCACTCTGCCGGTGAAGCCGGTCTTCCCACTCACAAGATTTTCTTGTCCGTGCTGATTCTGATCGTGCTGATCATTTCCAAGTACTTCTATCTGGTCAGCCTGACGAACTACTACACCTTCTATCTGATGAGCAAGTTCCACGTGTCGGTTCAGGCTTCACAGGTTTATCTCTTCGTGTTTCTCTTCGCTGTCGCGGCGGGGACCATCGCGGGTGGCCCGTTGGGAGATCGCTTTGGACGCAAGATTGTGATCTGGTTCTCGATCCTCGGTGTCGCTCCGTTTTCACTCCTTCTGCCGCATGTCGGCCTGATAGGAACGGTGATCCTGAGCGTCTTCGCCGGAGCGATCCTGGCGTCTGCGTTCTCAGCAATCCTGGTGTTCGCTCAAGAACTGCTTCCTGGAAAAGTCGGCATGGTCGCGGGATTGTTCTTTGGCTTCGCCTTCGGCGTGGCCGGCATTGCATCCGCAGTTCTGGGAAAACTGGCTGACCTGACCAGCATCGAATACGTCTTCCAAGTGTGTGCCTATCTTCCCTTGCTGGGTCTGCTCGCCGTATTCCTGCCGCAACTTCCCGGAATCCGACGCGACGCGGCCAGCGTGACTCCGACGAATGAATAGCAAAACCTGGCCGTGCGTCCTGCGCAGCCACTGGCGGTCCAAAGCACATTTCAAAACTAGCCCGACGCGCGGAGCGAGGGCCTACCTTCCGATGTCTGCAAAGCCCTCGCTCGCGCGTCGGCAGCCGTGCGTGAATTCTTCCAAGGTTGGCGACGAAAGGCCGGGCTGACAACGCTCTTCGTGTTCTTCGTTGGCTTCTGTTCCAGAAAGCGATGGCCACAGAAGTCAACGAAGGGAACGAAGGGCGAATGAACCGGGGACTGCAGTGGCTTACGCCCGAGGCGACACTGCGGGGGTTGGCTTCTTCTCGCGCGGTTCGTAGCGGTGGGCGTTGGTTTGCCACCACTGCTGCCAGCGTTGGAGAGACTCCTCGCATTCGGAGAGGGGAGCGGACCAGGCGGCCGGAGCGCGGCCGTGGGTTTGTCGCGTCAGCCTCAGCAGTGCGGTGGCGGCTTGAGTTCTGACATGCGGCTCGTCGTCGGAGAGCAATCCGATCAGGTCGCCGATCACCCACGTGGGAGCCACGTCGGCGATGATCGCCATCGCGCTCAGTCGTTTCCCCGGATCATCGCGCGAGGTGGGAGATTGGACGAACCGCAGCAGGGGCAGGACGGCATGTTCACCCAAGCTGCGAATTTCGTCTTCGTACAGGTTGGCCATCTTGGAGCGACCGAGGTTCGCCAGCAGGCGGTTCACTCGGTCGCCGAGCTCGGCACTGTCGTGCCCTTTCCGCACCAGCAGCGACTGCATCCAACTGGTCGAGAGGAGCGCGTCGGCATGATGCCGCTCGATGACCAGTTGCCCCTCGACGATCCGGGCGATCTCGCCTCGCTTGAGTGTTTGTTGTTCGCGCCCCAACGTCACGTTGATTTCGCCGCCGGCGGCGGAGATGCGACAGCCGCCACTTTGATCGACCTCGCTGAGCAGCGTCCCATCGGAGGGGCAGACGCAACTCAACGCGGTCTTGAACGTCGCGACATCGTCCTCCACGACGATCGGCTCTTCGCCTTGGAATCAGCCTCGAAAGCGCCCGTCCAATGATCCCTCCCTTCGACGAACGTGGCTACTTACCGTCTGGAATCCACCTGGCAACTCTGGACTAGATCGAAGTGCGGTTTGGCGGACCGGCCGTGTTGCAGCGTGACCAAATGGAATCGCTCAGATGGTTGGTGGACGTGTCGCGACGTGTTGGTGTGAGTCGACTCGTCGTGAATGGCAGTTTCACGACCGCGACTCGGGAACCCAACGACGTGGATTGTGCCTTGCTCATGGGCCCCGATTTCCCGCAAGATGTCGAAGCGGAACAGGAACTCCTGGCAGGGCTTCCATTCATTGAAATCCAGTTGGTGCGACAAGCTCGGTTTGACATGCTTGTCGAAAACTTCTTCGCCACTGACCGACATTCAATTCCCAAAGGCATGATTGAGGTGCTGTTATGAGCCGGAATTCACAGACCGAATTGGAACCAACCCGTGCGAAACTGCGCTTGCTCGAAGAGAGCTACGAAGCCGCTCGACGCGACCAGACCGGGACGGCCCACGCCCAAGAACTGGAGCTTCGCTCACTGAAGCAACTCATCAATCAACTCAAGGAGGCGATTGCTCGATTTGAATCACACGAAGCTCTTGTGGCGGAAGAGACTCTCGTGTGATTGTTGCCGGTCTGAAAGAAGCCTTCGCCGCCGGTTTCGACAACGTCAAGTCCATGCGACAGCGTCCGACACTTCGTGCCTGACCTCCGCATTGGCGGCGACCGCCCCGCCATCCCGATGGCCACGACCTACCGTCAGGAATCGGCTCGCGATATCGATTAGTGACCGGATTTCCGAAAGCATGAGCGACACTGCCTCGACCGCTCGCACCAAGAACGCACTGGAAAGACGACACACCAGGAACGGAACGATGAGCATCAGCGTGGGCGATCTCCAACAAGTGCCGTTGCTCGCCGGGGAGCGATGGTTTGTGCCGGACGTAGCCGAGTGGGGGCCAGTTCACAATCCCTCGAACGGAGAGATGATCGCACGGGTGCCGCTGTGCGGGCCGGCCGAAATCGAGATCGTTGTTCGAGCGGCTCGGCAGGCGTTTGGATCGTGGTCGCGGACGCCTGCTCCGGTTCGGGCGGCGAAGATGTTTGCGTTCAAGGGGCGGCTGGAAGCGCAGTTCGAGGAGCTTGCGGCACTCATCACGCGCGAGAACGGAAAGACGCTCGATGAGGCGCGCGGGGACGTGCGGCGGGGGATCGAGGTCGTCGAGTTCGCGTGTGGCATCTCGCACCTGAGCAAGGGGGAGTCGCTGCCGCAGTTGGCCGACAACATCGATGGTATCACGATGCGCGAGCCACTCGGCGTCTGTGTCGGCATCACGCCGTTCAACTTTCCCGCGATGGTGCCGCTGTGGATGTTTCCGCTGGCGATCGCGTGCGGCAACACGTTCATTCTCAAGCCGAGCGAGAAGGTTCCGCTCACGGCCGTGCGGCTGGCGGAGTTGGCTCTGGAAGCGGGCATTCCGCCGGGGGTGTTCAATCTGGTTCACGGGGGCCGGGCGGCGGTCGACGCGTTGCTCGTTCATCCCGAGATCGCGGCGATCAGCTTTGTCGGCTCCACGCGCGTCGCCGAGCACGTTTATGTCACCGGTTGCCGCCACGGCAAGCGAGTGCAGGCCGCCGGCGGGGCGAAGAACGTGATGATCGTGATGCCCGATGCCGACCCGACGCCGACGATCCGCGCGATCATGGGAGCGGCGTATGGTTGCGCCGGGCAGCGCTGCATGGCGGGCTCGATCCTGCTGGGCGTGGGCGACGCGGCGTCGCCGGTGCGCGAGCAACTGGCCGCCGCGATCGACTCGATGGTCGTCGATGACACGTCGGCCAATCCGCGCGCCGACATGGGGCCGGTCATCGACGCGGCCGCGCGCGAACGAATCCACCGCACGATCGAGCGGGGCGAGCAGGACGGGGCGAGACTGGTGCGCGGCGGTCTGGCCTCGCCTCACGAACGGGGGTTTTTCGTCACTCCAACGCTGTTCGAGCAGGCTCGCCCCGAGATGGCGATCGCCCGCGAAGAGATCTTCGGACCGGTCCTCACGATGCTGCACCCGCGCGATCTGGACGAGGCGATCGCGTGGGCCAACGCCAGCCCGTACGGCAACGGAGCCGTGATCTTCACGACCAGCGGCGGAGCGGCCCGACATTTCACGCGCGACATCGCCTGCGGCATGGTCGGCGTGAACGTCGGCGTGCCGGCACCGATGGCTCAGTTCGCGTTCTCGGGCTGGAAGGGTTCGTTCTTCGGCGACCTGCACGTTCAGGGGATGGAGGGGATCCTGTTCTACACGCGGCAGAAGATCGTCCTGTCTCGCTGGGACAACACGTACCGACGGACTCAAGGCTGGTGAACCATGACGTCTCAGTTCCACGTTCCCTCGACCATTGTGGTTGGCGGCGGTGCCCGGCGCGAGGTCGCGGCTCCACTGCAACGCCACGGCATCACGCGCGTCCTGCTGGTGACCGATGAGGGAATGCTGCGGCTCGGGCCGGCACGCGAAGTGGAGGGGCTGCTCACCGAGGCGGGGTTCGCTGTGAGTGTGTTTGCCGACGTGCAGCCCGATCCGACCGACCACAACGCGTGCGACGGACTCGCTCAGTTTCAGGCCGATCGGTGCGAGGCGATCGTCGCGGTCGGAGGAGGCTCACCGATCGACGCCGCGAAGGCGATCAGCATCCTCGTCACCAACCCGCTGCCGTTGAGTCAGTACGCCGGCTATCACCGCGTTCCTCGGGCCGGTGTGCCGCTGGTCGCGATCCCCACAACGGCCGGCACGGGGAGCGAAGTGACCAAGGTCGCCGTCATCACCGACACCGAACGCGATGTGAAGCTGATGATGCTCAGCGTCCATCTGCTGCCAACGGCGGCCCTCGTCGATTACGAGCTGACGCTGTCGATGCCCCCGGCGCTGACCGCTGCCGTGGGAGTTGACACGCTCACGCACGGAATTGAGGCGTATGTCTCGCGCAAGGCGCACGGCATGACTGACCCGCTGGCGTTGTCGTGCATTCAACTCGTCGCGAGCCATCTGCGAACGGCCTTTCACGACGGAACGAACCACGCCGCGCGAGCGGGCATGATGCTGGCGGCGTGTCAGGGAGGGATGGCCTTCGCCAACAGCAGCGTCTGTCTTGTGCATGGCATGAGCCGTCCGCTGGGAGCGATCTTTCACATCCCGCACGGACTGTCGAATGCCGTGCTGCTGCCAACGGTCACGCGATTCTCATGGCCTGCCGCCGAGAGCCGTTATGCCACCATCGCGCGACAACTCGGTTGCTGCCATCCAGACAGTCCCGATCCGGTCGCCGCCGCCGAGTTGGTCGAGGGCCTGGAGCAACTCAACGTCGAACTGCGAGTTCCCCGCCTCCGCGATTGTCCCGGCATCGATGAACCTTGCTTCCGATCGGTCCTTACGAAGATGGCCAACGACGCCCTCGCTTCAGGCAGTCCCCAAAACAATCCCCGAGTCCCCACCGCCGAAGAGATCATTGCCCTCTACAAAGAAGCGTGGTGACACCAAGCTTCGTCGGAGACTCATTGACTGGGCAAGCTTGGAACACGCGCGTTGGAGTTGGCGATGTCGAGACAGCCACGGCTCAACATTGCTGAGGGTGTCTACCACGTGACTCAGCACGGCCTGGAACGTCGCGACATCGTCCTTGGCGACGAAGACCGGCACAATGGGTGGCGGCTCTTCGACCGCCATGCACCCGCTGCGGCTGGCAGAGCCTCGATGAATCCCTACTCAAGAAACGTGGTTCGCTCCAACTCCAACAGCAATCGTTTGCGCCAGAGGCCGCCGCCGTAGCCGGTGAGATCGCCGTTCTTGCCGATCACGCGGTGGCAGGGGATCAGAATGTTGATTCGGTTCTGGCCGTTGGCGTTGGCGACGGCTCGGACCGCGGTGGGCTGGCCGATGCGCGTGGCGAGGTCTTCGTAACTGATCGTCGTACCATGCGGGATGCGCCGCAGTTCCTGCCAGACTCGTTCTTGAAACGGTGTCCCTCGTGGTGCGACCGGGACGGTGAACTCGGTCAGGCTGCGAGCGAAATAGGCACGCAGTTCGTCAGCCAACTGCTGGAGCCACCGATGCTCTCCCGGGACGACGGGCAGGGCGAAGCGGCGGCGCATGGTTTCGAGGTTCCGTTCGAGCATCCGTCGATCGGTGTATTCCAACAGGCAGATCCCTTCGTCAGTCGTGGCTGCCAGCATGCGGCCGACGGGACTGTCGAGCATGGTGGTCACAATGCGCTGGAGACTTTCGGTCGGTCGGTGTGCGGGGTCGGGAGACCCGCGCACCACTGCGGGTGCGGAAGACCCGCGCACGACACTGGTTTTTCGGGCGACACGTCCCGGAGGTTGTCCGAAGGTTTGACCGAACGCCTCGCGAAAGCCGCTGTGGGAGGTGTAGCCGTGCCCCAATGCGACCTCATCGAGTTCGACGCCCTCGCGAATCTGAGTGAACGCCTCGGACAAGCGTCGACCGCGACACCACGCGGCGAACGTCATTCCATAGTGCTGCTGAAACCAGCGCCGGACTCGTTCGGGGCTGAGTCCCCACCCGCGCAGGTCGCCCGCCTGGATGCGTGTGTGAGGCGATTGCTCGACGCGCGCCAGCAACTTTTCGACCCACACCGGCGTGCCCCCTTCCAGTTCCAGCGGCCGACACAGCTTGCACGGCCGGTACCCGGCGAAGACGGCTTCGGGAATTGTCGAGAAAAACTCGACATTCTCGGGCTTGGGGCGTCGCGGTGGGCGGCACGACGGCAGACAGAAGATCCCCGTTGTCCTGACCGCCACGATGAAGATGCCGTCGTAACTCGCATCGCCCGAGAACAGGGCTCGCTCCATTTCCTCGCGCGGCGGCAGCAAACGCGGTTCGGTGAGTGGTGTCTCGGACATGCGGTTCCGTTCCAGCGTGGGCATCGTCGTCCTCCCGGGTTCGGCAGAAAATCGGTGATCGGCGAATCACCCGAGACGACATTCTTCAGGAGCCCGGTCGCCATCTCCACCGAAAACGAGACAACTTGTTCCGATTCGGCATTCTCATCGTCGGAGGAGTCACATGTCGCCGTGATGTTCGTGCTCGTGCATCTTGGCCGCAGCCTGCTGTCGGGCGTCGGCGAGCAGATCGAGCTCGGCTTCCAGTTGATGGCGTTGCAATTCGACGGCCTCGTCAAATTTCTGGAGGACGTTCAGCGCCTTGTCCTTCGAGGTGACGAGGCCGATTACGAGGTATTGAGTCAGCGCCAGGCCGTAGCAGGCCCAGCCAACCTCATCATGGTAGATGACCGCCAGAATCGCGAACACGGGCGACGTACGGTTCAGGAGTTGACAGATCAGGCCCTTGAAGAATTTGGGGATGTATCGGATCAGGCTCCAGATCACCCGGCCCTTCTCGATCTTGGGCGGCTGCGGGCCGGGGTAGATCAGCGCGAACAGCGATTGATCCGGCATCCCTTCGATCACGCCGATGGCCAGCAGCAACCGGCCCGCCATGAACAGGAGCGCCCGCTCGTCGCGGACCTCCTGGCTCACCCAGCCGAAGACCAGCGACTCCATGTTGGCCGTCGCCAGCAGCAGCAGCAGCGCCCCGCGAAACCACTGTTCCAGGTCTTTCTCCAACTCCTCGTCGATCTCCTGCACCTTGACGACGCGGCGCACGAACAGGCGAAAGATCGGAATGGCGACAAAACCGAGAAAGAGCCGGATGACTGGCTTCAACAGCGGAGCCAGCAATCGCGTCGGGAGCAGGAAGCTCATCAGATCGACCATGTCGGCACCTCAACGTCGCCAGTCGATGCGGTTGAAGAGGACCATCAGCTTCTCACCGCGGGCGCGGTTCAGTTGCTGGACATGGGCGATGCGGCCTCGCAGGTGCGAGGTGAAGTCGGCGACCTTTTCACGGTTTTGCGTGGACGGTCCGAGGCGGACGCAGTTGGTCAGTGTGGCCTTCAACCGGTCGTAGTGTTCGCGCGCGACGTTGGGCTTCGCGTTGACGACGACTCCCGCAATGGTCTGCCGCTGGTGCGCTCGCAGCACGCGGCGCTTGGCCGAGTTCGCGCGAAACCGTTCGCGGCGGATGATCTGCTGCACGAGTGGAATCAACACTCGCAAGCCGCCCGCCAATTCCTTCGGCCCCGAAATCGCCAGGTCGTCGGCGTAGCGCGTGTACGTCGCACCAAACGACTTCGACAACCCGGCCAGTCGCAGGTCGAGGCGGTACGCCGACAGATTCGCCAGCGCGGGCGAGGTCGGTGCTCCCTGAGGCAGATGGCGTCGCAGATACGGCTCGAAGGCGTAGGGATCGCGGGCCGGGAAGGCCATGTTGCCGGGAATGGCCGACGTGGTGAGCAGTCCCAGCCAGATCGCCGCCTCGCGGGAATAACCCAGCGCGCGAAAGAGGGCCACAATGCGCGAGAAGCCGACCGTCGCGTAGAAGTTCGACAGGTCGAGCTTCACCAATGTCGCGTGCCCGACGTGCGGCTTGGCGTTCGTCAGGATCGACCGTCCCTGCACGAAGCCGTGCGCCGCCGAGTGAGTCGGCACGCGGTCGAGAATCTCGCGCAGAATCTTCACCTGCGCCTGCTTCAGCGTCTGCTTGGGCGATTCGATCAGCCGCCAGCCGCCCGACTTTTTCTTGAGCCAGCGAAAGTGATAGTGAGCCTGCTCGACACTCGCTGGCCGTCCTGCGGAGAACCGATGCACGAGCCAGGCGACTTTTTTCAGAGGCACTCCCAGCCAGTCGGCCAGTTGTTCGGGAGTACGAAACACGGGCAGGCCGCGCTGCTGCAAACGAGCCTCGTCGCCATCCTGACTCAGATCGAGATGCCGTCCGGTCCCCGAGCCGAATCGCGCGTACTTGTAGGGGACCGCGCCCGTCACTTCGACAAACGTCGCGCGCGATTTGCGGGCATCGTGCCGCGTCGTGTCGCGCCGAGTGGGGGTGAGCCGGGGCCGAGGAAGCGGCTCACTCGGCGGGCGGTCCGGTGCGCGCGGCGGTGCTTCGCGAGTGGCCGTTCGAACTGCGGATCGGTCGGCGGCTTGCGGGGGTGCCGGGGCGTCCCACGAATCGCGCGGATCGGTACTCCAACCGAGCCAGCGAAACAGCCACGCAAAGAACGCCATGAAACGATTCCGAGATGCGCGATGAATTCGATCAGATCAGCGGATTCTCGCGTCCCACACGAGGTCCATCTCCAGGCCGACTCATTCGGCCAACTCCATCAAAAACGCCGGCCGGTGGGCCGCACAACCGATCCCGTAGCGAATTGTCGGTGTGGTGAGGTCCACCACACCGACAATTCACACCACGAATCTCGAACAACACGGCGACCGCGGGGTAACCCCGCAGCATTCGACACGTCCGGTCAGGGACGCGCGAATCGAGCTTGTGCGACCCACAGGCCAGCGGCGACATGGTAGCCGCCGGGGCGAAAGCACGAAATCCCAAGGACGAAATCCAAAACAAATCTCGCGGACCGAGGGCCGGAAATCTCAAACGACCAGGCCGTCCGAGCCGGGGATTGGAATTTGAGGTTTGTCGTGGCCGATGCTGCCAGCGTCGGTGTCAACCGCCAAGACGGACGCTGGCAGCGTCCGCCACGAACTCGGAACAGGTTTGTTTTCGACTTGGAGTTTTCCGAGTTGCTTCAACCGACATCCGTGTCCCGCTACAGTCCGCTCGCTGATGTGAACTGTCCGGCGAGAAGGTGCCCTCCATGTTTGGTCTCGATGCGACTCCGTTCGATGTGCGTCTGGTGGCGTTTCGCATCCCGATCCGCATCCATCCCTCGTTCTGGCTCGTCAGCGTGCTGCTCGGCTGGCAGCCAGAGCATCTGGACTATGTCTTTCTGTGGGTGATGTGCCTGTTTGTCTCGATCATCGTTCACGAACTCGGTCACGCGCTGGTGGCCGAGGCACTCGGCTGGCCCGCGGAGATCGTGCTGTATTTCGGTGGGGGCCTGACATTTTCGCAACGTCATTCGGGGCGCACGCCCTGGCGCGAGATGGCCGTTGCGCTGGCCGGACCGTTCGCCGGCTTCGGACTGTTCGCACTGGTGCTGATCGTTCAGCGATTACTCAACAGTAACGGATGGCTGCTCAATGAGTATCGCTTCGTCGTGGTGGCCAGCCTGGTGTGGATCAATCTCTATTGGGGATTGGTCAACCTGCTGCCGGTGCTGCCGCTCGACGGAGGCAATGTCTGCCGGTCGCTGCTGGAACTGCTCCGTGTCCGCGATCCGCAGCGGCTGGCGTGTCAGATCAGCGTTCCCGTGGCCGGAGCGATCGCGGCGTATTTCTTCTCGATCGACGCGAGGTTTGCCGGAATCATGTTCGCGATGATGTGCCTCCAGAACATCGCATCGTTGCAGCAGCCGAACCGGTCACCGTGGTGAGTTGCCAGTTGCACTCCGAAGTAGCTGAATTCTCAAGAATTCAGCCTTTACGACTTCAGCGAAGCCACTGAATTCTTGAGAATTCAGCTACAAAAACGCGAGTGCGCAACTTTCAAGCTCGCGCGACCACAAGAGCACCGCCACTCGTGGATCGCCCCTCACCCCGGCCCTCTCCCCAGAGGGGCGAGGGAGAAAGAGGGGACTCAGAACCCGAGTCCCTCGCCGTTCAGAGCGGCCGTACCGACGGTGCCGTCTTTGATCTCGAACATCGTCGGGAAGAGTTTGTTCCACGGTTTGTTGGCTGCCGGACAGTACTGGCGTCCGTTCCCTTCGATGGCCGCGACTGTCGGAATGCGAGCCGCCAGGCTGGCCGAGTGCAGAAACGAGTAACCCGGGCACGACAGGTCTTGCACGCAGAGGAACAGGCCAAACTTTTGAGCCGCCGCACCGAGCAGCAGGGACTCGGTGTGTCCCTTGCACGCTTTGATGGCGACGCCCGAGTAGCCCATCTCACGGGCCAGCAGCAGCGAATCGTAGTCGGTCAGCGACTCGTCGATCACGACCGGCTTGAGCTTCGCCGCCTCGTGCATTTTGTGCTCGGGATGAGCCTTCAAATCGCGGTTCGTCGGCTGCTCGATGTACTGCACGCGATCGTAGGCCGCCGCCGACTCGGCCTGCACCTTTTTGAGGAACTCGACGACGTACTCGGGATTCGGACACTTCTCGTTGAAGTCGAGCGAGTACACCCAATCCGCACAGCCACGCTTGGCTTGAGCCTCTTCCGCGACGCGATTCACCGACAGAGTCCGTTCGACGTCCCAGTCGAAGTTGTCGCCCGACAGTTTGATTTTCATGTGGGTCAGGCCGTTGAAGGCGATCCACTGCCCGAGCGTATCGGGGAGGCCGTCGCCAATCTTCTTCGTGACGTCGGCGTCGGTGAGCGGATCAATCGCCCCAACGAGGTGGTACAGCGGCAGCTTTTCCTTTGGTTCGCGCAGCGTGTACTTGTCGAGGTATTCGCCTTTGAAATCGTTGTCGAGGTACTCGGACAGATCGTGTGTCATGAACTTCGACGACAGCGTGTTGTAGCTGTTCAGTCCGTGTAGTCGGCCATACGCATCGTGCAGGGCCGCGTCGAACGGACTGGCCGCCACCGCGAGCGCCAGTTTGGGGATTGGCTCGGGCAGCTTGAGCTTGTTCGCCAGCAGCTTGCCGAGATGCTCGTATTCGGCCGACAGGTGGTAGGACAGCGCCACGGGATGGCCGTACTCGCTGCAGCCATTGGCCAGTTCGATGACCTCTTCGGCGAATTGCTTCATCGCCGATTCGGTCTGGTCATCCGAAACCTTGTTGGTCGGCCAGGCCCAGATGTTGCCGACGGGCATGCTGCCGAATCCGCTCGCATGGCGTTTGCCATCGCGAGATTCGACCTCCACATCGACATTCATGAGAAACGACTTGGAGATGATGCGTCCGCCGAATTTCAGCGGGGTTCGAAACGTGACGGCTTCAAACGCGCAGGCAGCGTTACGGATTCGGATGTCGGTCGCTTTGGCCATTTTTCTCTAATAGGGTCTGGAGGCACGGGACGACGAAACGGTCGGCCTGGAACGCGGGGCGATCTTATCGGCGCTTGCCGAAGCGATCAAGAAGGTGTGGTCTCGATTAGGCGAAACATCGCATTTGTGCGAACTTTCACGATGCTGCCGGACCGTCCGTTTCGACGAAATAGCTCCTGACGATGTGGCCGTATGTGGTCAGTGTGCTCAAACAGTGTTGAGGCGAGTGGCTGTTGGCGAAGACCGTACAGATTGGCCAGCTCGCGTCGATGACAGTCCCCGGCGCGGGCACATCGGCGAGAAACGGCACGTTCCAGGGAGACTCACACTGCATGAAGTGGCTCAAGTCGGGAGCCGTGAATGATCGGCGGGCATAGAGGATTGCCTTGGCCACGAATTCGACAGGTTCCTTCGTCAACGTGCCATCCTCAGTCAGCGAGTCGAATGAATTTTTGGAGCCGCTCTCAACCGGTTCTGCCAATGAAGATTGCCGCCGAGCAAGTTCCAGAACCTCGATCGAAGCCGTGTAGCGCGGATTCAACTCGGTCATCCAGAGGCGATCGCGGTCGAGCACGAAGTCGATGCCGAACAGCCCGTGCAGGCCGCTCGCGCGAGCCAGCGTCTTCGCGATGAGCGTCACCGTGTTGCGCGACTCCGCCGACAATGAGACCGAGCTTCCCGGCTGGTCGATCGGCCCCAACGAACCGCAATAGGCTAACGGCATCGACGCGAGAGACGCATCAAGGT
>JBBPIS010000186.1:0-14442 GCA_038040225.1 Planctomycetota bacterium | reverse complement strand
GCTGGGCCAGCGTCAGATGGTCTGCTTCGCCCGCGTGTGGTGAGTCCGGCAGTAAACAAGGCACGCGAATTGGAACCGGCCATACTTTGCTCAAGGCTCGGCTCTTGTTGCGCATCGATTCGGACGCCGAAAACGGCATCCGGGCGGCTATGCGAGTTTTGAGTACCAACGGAAACAGAAGTTCGGTTTCGAGAGAATTTGCGACAATCAGTGCCAGTACGAAATTTGCAGTAACTGCCTCATTGTGATTCGCGGAAAGTGTGTACAATTCGCGAAAAAATGAAAGGGAGTTCAGGTATGCAATCCATTGAAGACAAAGTCCTTAGCCGGATTTATGGAAAGAAGAGGGGTTGGCTATTCACGCCAGCCAATTTTCTGGACTTGGGGAGTGGTGCAACTGTCCGCAAATCTCTGGAGAGTCTCTGTGATCGGCAAGTGATTCGACGGCTGGGCCGAGGGCTCTACGACTACCCGAAGGAACATCCAAAACTTGGGCCTCTCTCGCCAACTCCGGAAGAAATTGCCCAGGCACTGGCCGGCAAGGATCACTTGAAAATTCAGCCTTCGGGAGCCTACGCCGCCAATCTTCTTGGCCTGTCGCTCCAAGTACCCGCCCGCGCGATCTTCTTGACCGATGGGGCCACCCGGAAGGTCAAGCTCGGCAATCAGGAGATCGTTCTCAAGCGGACGACTCCCCGGAATATGGCTGCGGCTGGTCGTGTCAGTGGATTGGTCATTCAAGCGCTCCGCCATCTTGGGAAGGCCCATGTCGATGACACGGTCATCCAGAAGCTGAATGCTCGACTGACCGATGATGACGCCCGCATCTTGATGCGCGACATCAAGCTGGCTCCGGCTTGGATTGGCGACATCATCCGGCACCTTCAGAAGAACAGAGTCTAACGATGGATGACTTGGCGAAGTTGCCTCAAGCCGAACGACGGCTTTACTTTGAACAGGCCGCCGCCCGAATGGGGCGGCTCACGCCACAGTTGATGGAAAAGGACTTCTGGGTCTGCTGGATTCTACGGCGAGTTTTTGGACTGGCAGATTTTGATGGTCACCTCACCTTCAAAGGCGGGACATCACTCTCGAAGGTTTACCATGCGATCGAAAGATTTTCTGAAGACATTGACTTGTCGATTGAACGAGTCTTTCTTGGTTTTGGCGGTGACATGGAGCCGGAGCAAGGCGTGACCGGCAAAGAACAGCAACGCCGAATTCTGGCACTGAAGAGTGCATGTCGGAAGGCGGTAGATACACGACTTTACCCGCAACTCAACGAAGCCCTTGCCGAACAATTGGGCGAGTCTGGTGATTGGCAACTGTCGCTCGATGCCGATGATCCAGATGCTCAATCCATCCTGTTTCGTTTTCCACGGGCAGTCATCGACAAAGTCAGTCCCTACTTTGCGCAATCTGTCAAAGTGGAAATTGGAGCCCGGTCGGATCACTTCCCGGTTGAACAAGCCACCGTTCGACCATACCTCGGAGACTCGATTCCAGAGGCCTGTGACGATTGCAATGTCACTCTCCGTGTTCTGGCTGGAGAACGGACGTTCTGGGAGAAGGCAACCATTCTTCATGCCTTGTTCCATCAACCACTTTCCAAGGCAATCCAAAACCGGCAGTCGCGGCATTTCTACGATCTGTTTCAACTGACAAACCACCAAATTGGACGAAACGCCGTTCGGAGACTCGACCTTCTCGAACGAGTCGCCAAGCACAAGAGCGTCTTCTTCAAATCAGCGTCGGCGAACTATGGCGAGGCGAAACCGGGGACATTGAAGCTCGTTCCCTGCGTCGGACGGATTCAAGAGTTGAAAACCGATTATGCCTCAATGCAGCCCATGTTTTTCAGTGACCCGCCAACCTTCGAAATGATCATAGACCGGCTACGACAACTGGAAGTGGAGATCAACGCATCGTCGATCGTCGCCGAAGTATGACGATGTCAAGGGGCGGCGGGGTCAGGAGTAAAGCGGATGGCCGCAGAGGCGGGCACTTCAAAGGGCGAGTCTTCTGATTCAGTCGATTCATTCCGGAGGAATCCAATCCAGCGCGATGGGCGATTCACCTTCACCTTGCCTCCACGCGGCACTGGACCATTTCCGCTGTGAGGCTCATTCCACCAAATCTCGCCGCCGGGGCGATGATTGCAGGCAGCCGCTCGCGAAGCGGGCGTCACTTGGTGACGGGGTCGTCCGAGCCGGGGATGACCTTGCGCAGGTCGTCCGAGGCGATGGACGGGCACCAGTATTTTTCGATGTGCTCGATCACCAGTTGAGTCCCGCGCGTGTGGCTGACGAATGGTGGTTGCCTGGGGTCGTACATCGCGTCGGTCAGATCGCGGACCAGGACCACGTTGAAGCCGAGTTTCACGAGTTGCCTGATTCCGAAGGGGCGGCCCAGCACGCACATGTTCGTGTGGACTCCCGTCAGCGCGATGTTCTTGATGCCGTGCGTCTGGCAGAAGCTGTAGATCTCGTCGCCCCGGTCGCTGATGCCGTCGAAGCCGATGATGTCGATCCCCGCGTGTTGCCGGTTGAAGACTCTCACGGCGGGGCCGACGACCGGGTCGTCGCACGGTTGCTTCGAGACATCGACCGGCAACTCCGGTTCCCGCGTCGGGTCGAGGTAACACCAGCCTTCGAGCGGCGTCGGCGGCTTGACGAGCGGCGTCAGTTGCATCCGCTTCCGGTGCGGCATCTCCTTGTAGAAGTCGAGGGTTCCGCTGGGGGAGTGCATGATCATCGCGCCGGAGGCGCGGGCGTCGTTCAGCACGGCATTCATGCGCGGCACCATCGTGGCGACTCGTTGTGCCGCCAGCTTGCAATAGTGATCGTCCCACATGTCGCACACGACGATGGCGGTTTCCGAGACGTTCCATTCCAGATCGCGGACGACCGTTTCAAACTTGCCGGTTTGCTTCTCCTTCTCGACGCGAGACTGAGCCTTCAGCAGCAGCTTGCCCGGCACGATGGGTCGCGCGGTGGGAGCGGCGTCCTCAGCGAATGAGGGTGCGATTGTGGCAAGGATCATGAACAGCGGAAGGACTGGCAGCAGGCGAAGCATGTTGACTCTCCGGTTGTGGTCCGTTCAATCGTTACGCATTTCGGAAGACCCCTCACCCTAACCCTCTCCCCGCAAGGCCGGGGCGAGGGGATAGGAAAGGCAACGAATTCGATCAGCTCTTCAGGATCTCGCGGACGACTCGGGCCGGGCGGCCGTCGGTGATTTGTTGTTCGCGGCCGTTGAACTGGTACGTCAGCTTCGAGTGGTCCATGCCCAACTGGTTGAAGATCGTGGCCTGGAAGTCGTTGGGAGTGACCACGTTCACGGCCGCCCTGTGTCCGACTTCGTCCGTCTCCCCATAGGTCATGCCGGGGCGAATGCCTCCGCCGGCGAGCCAGATGGAAAAGCCCTGGCCGTTGTGATCGCGGCCGCTCTTGTCATCCATCGTCCCTTCGCAGACGGGCAGGCGGCCGATCTCGCCTCCCCAGTGGACGAGCGTGGAATCGAGCATGCCTCGCTGCTTGAGATCCTTCACCAACGCTGCGGCCGGTTGGTCGGTGCGGCCACAGACCGCTGGCAGGTTCTTGCGGATTTCCTGATGCGTGTCCCAGGGTTGTCCGCCGAGGAACAACTGAACGAAGCGGACTCCCCGTTCGACCAGCCTGCGGGCGATCAGGCAGCGCGTACCGTACTCCTTCGTCACGTCCTGATCGATGCCGTAAAGCTTGTGAATGTGCAGCGGCTCCTGAGTGATGTCGAGTGCCTCCTTGGCGGCCGTCTGCATGGCGGCGGCCAGTTCGTAACTGGCAATGCGCGCTTCGAGGTCCGCCTCGCCCGGATGCTGTTCGAGATGCTTGCGGTTGAGTCGCGCGAGCAACTCCAGATTCTGTTGCTGCACAATTCCGCGCAGACGTGGCGGAGGGTCGAGATTGAAGATGCGCGGCTCCTGCGCGCGGAGCACCGTCCCCTGAAACAACGGCGGCATGAAGCCACTCGACCAGTTGTGAGTTCCATCGACGGGATGCCCAGCCGGATCGGCGAGGACCAAGTACGCTGGCAGGTTCTGACTCTCGCTTCCCAGACCGTAAGTGATCCAGCCCCCCATCGTCGGTCGTCCGGTGACGGCCGGGATGCCGCCGTGGAAGTAGCGGATCGAGACCTCGTGCCCGTTGTGCCCCGTGTGCATCGACCGCACCACGCAGATGTCATCGACGATCGAAGCCGTGTGCGGCAGCAGTTCGCTCACGTCGGTACCGCATTCACCGTGCTTGGAGAACTGCCACGGTGAGCCGAACAGTTTCTTGCTCGCGCGATTCGCGAAGCTGAACACGACCTCGCCGCCGTAGTCCTGACCGTGATGCTTGGTCAACTCGGGCTTCGGATCGAGCAGGTCCATGTGAGCCGGCCCGCCGTGCATGAACATCGAGATCATCGCCGTCGCCTGCGGCGCGAAGTGCGAGGCGCGGGGCAGCATGTCGTGCGGCTGATCGTCCTTCGGTTTGATGGGAGGAGCCGCGAGCAGTCCGTCGTCGCGCAGCAGACCCGCCAGCGCGAAGGCTCCGATGCCAAAGCCGCTCGACGCCAGGAAGCGACGGCGCGACGTGAAGCTCGGAACGCGGAACTCGGAGTGCGGAGTGAAAGGATGGAAATCGCGCTGCATGTTGGACCTCGATGTTTCCCGATCGGCCTTCGATACTAACTGCTCTTGCTTCAGTTCCGCGCTCCGAGTTCCGCACTCCGCGTTCAACTAATCGACATACAAAAACTCATTGGAACTCAGCAACTGTTGGCACAGGTTCGTGAGGGCCATCAATTCCAGATCGTCTTTCTGGCCGAGGCTGCCGAGCAGTTGTGTCTGTTCCTTCACGAATCGGCTGCCGAGTTCCAATTCTTCACTGGAGGCGGGGCGTCCGTAGGCGAGACGCCACGCGATCGCGACTTGCTGTGGCAGCGAGGTTCCCAGCGGACCGTGGAACTCGGTGGCGGAGTCCCAAGCTTCAATGACCTTGCCCGCCGCGTCGGCCAGTTCGAGTCGGACTCGCCACTCGAACGAATCGCTGGTCACGTTCTCTCGGCAATCGGTGAGGAAGTCGAGCGTATCGCCCGGCTGCACGGCGATCTTGAGGCCGCTCGTGGCGACTTCGTTGGTCTTGGCATCCCACTGTCCGGCGAGACCGCTGCGGCTGGAGATGATTCGTCCGCGCACGCCATCGCCGTTTTCTGACGGATGTTTGAGTTGGCCGGTGATCGTCACAACGCCGTCGCGTGGTGAAGCCCAACGACGAATCGTGGCATGTTGCTGGTCGTTCCCGGCGTGGCCACCCGCCGCGTGCAGGATCGAGTATCCGATCGTTGGATCAGGCAGTGCCGCCCCGCCCTGCCACGCCGAACCTGTGAAGTGCGGCAACGGATTGAATTGGACTTGCTGGGCGTTCGCCTCCGCGAAGCCGTATCCGTACTGCCACGAGGCCGCGTGGCTGGCGTAACGTTGAGCGAGCGGCTCCGTCAGCGAGCGATCCAAGTCGGAAGGCGTTTCGGCGCGGACTCGCCTGGCGAGATGATCGGCCTGCGCGAGGACGAAATCTCCGTTCATCAGCATCAACGACTGCGGAGCAACCGTGCTCGACGGGCGGCGGTCACAGTTGAGCGTCATCACCGGCGCATCGAACGCGGCGAGCAGCGACACCGGTTTCGTTCGCCTCGCCTGAATGTAGAGGCTGCGTCGCGGTGAGTCGTCCTTCACATGGACCTGCCCCGCGAAGTCCTCCATCACTTCCACCGGCTGGCCGAACAGTGTGTTGTTCAAGCGGCCTGCGATGGCCAGCGAGCGGTCTCGCACGATCTCGGCCTCCAACCGACGAACGGGAAAACGCGAGTAGAGCGATCCGTCCATGTCCATCGAGTTCGCACTGACCGCTCGTCGCGATGACTGGCGATAGACGGCGGAGGACATGAGATTGCGGTGGAAACGTTTCAGGCTGCTGGATCGGGATTGAGGGACAGAGGGATGGGGAGATTGAGGGGAAGAAACAGAAGGTGTCTCTCCGTCTCTCCGTCCCTCCATCTCTCCGTCTGGTCTTGGCACCATCAGTTCCCCCGCCAGCCAATCCAGCAACTCCGGATGCGTCGGCCTTGTGCCGAGTAGGCCGAACTCGCCCGGGGTGTCCACGATGCCGCGGCCGAAATGGTGCAGCCAGATTCGGTTCGCGAGAACTCGACCGATCAGCGGGTGCGATCCGTTCGTGATGTGCTTCGCCCATGCGAGGCGTCGGCCCGACGAGGGCAGCGTCGCGGCCTTCTCCTCGATCTGGAAGCGCTGTCCGTCACTCGCGGCAATTGTCAGGTCGGCGGGCTTGACTGCTTCCTTCGGCGAACGGTGATCGCCTCGATGAAAGAGATGCGTCGGTCGGGGATCGCCTCCCGGTTCCTTGAGGACGCTGATGAAGTCTTCGACTTTTTTCTCATTCCGCTTCGCGGCGACGACCGCTTCGTCTTTCTTCAATTCGTCGGCGGCTCCCATGTTGTATTGGTACAGGTTGCCGCCGCTGATGTTCAGGCTGGGGGTGTTGGCCACCAGTTTCTTTTGGTCTTCGGTTCGCTTGTCGGTTGCCGTTTTGAAGGCTTCGCGCAGAGCATCCCGTTGTTCCGCCGGGTGCTTTTCGATTTCCTTGTCGAACGCCTCGTCGATGAATTTTTGTCGCTTGGTGTTCACGTCGGCCTGCAACTTGGCCGCCTCCGCCTCGATCGCCGCGGATTTGGCTCGGTCCTCGTCCGTGTAGAGCGAGATGACCCGGTCGCGCGGGATGACCCAGCCCTTGGGATCGAGTGCCGGTTCGAAGATCGCTCGCAATTGAAAATAGTCGGCCTGCGGGATCGGGTCGTAGCGGTGATCGTGACACTGCGCACACCCGACACTCAACCCGAGCAGACTCGATGAGACGATCTTGATCGTGTCGGCGACGACCTGGTTGCGCGACGTGTCCGGGTCGCCCTGACCGCTCGCGGTCGGATCGGCCGCCATGCGCAGGAAGCCGGTCGCGGCGAGCAGCTCGATCTGTTCGGGCGTCATGTTTGCATAGGGGGGCGTTACGAGTTCGTCTCCCGCGAGCTGTTCGATCAGGAATTGATCGAGCGGCTTGTCGGCGTTGAGCGATCGGATGACGTAGTCGCGAAACTTGTAGATGTAGGGCCGGATCGTATCGACGCTGCCATCCCCTTCCGAATCGGCGTAGCCCGCGACGTCGAGCCAATGCCGTCCCCAGCGCTCTCCGTAATGCGGCGACGCGAGCAACCGATCCAGCAGCCGTTCGTAGGCATCCGGCGCGGTATCGGTCAGGAACTGCTCGGCCTCTTCCGGCGTGGGAGGCAACCCGATTAGATCGAACGTCGCCCGCTTGAGAAGCGTGAATCGATCGGCCTCATCGTTAATCTCCAATCCCTTCTCGTCGAGCTTCGCCAGCACAAACGCATCGACCGCCGAACGAGTTCGCGTGGTCTGCTTCACCGTCGGAGTCACGGGGCGACGAATCGATTGATAGAACCAGTAGGCTCGCTCCTCGGCCGTGATGCCGAGGCCCGGTGCCAGCGTCTCCGGTTCTTCGCGCGACGTGGCCGCTCCGCCGGCAATCCACTGCTCAATGATCGCGATCTGTCCGGCGGGAACCTTCTTCTCGGTCGGCGGCATCTCACCGCTCTTCAACCGTTTGATGATCAGGCTCTCGCCGGGCTTTCCCGCCAGCAGTGCCGCCCCGCTCTCACCACCCGTCGCGATGAACCGCTTCAACCTGAGATCGAGTTTCCCTTCGGGCTTCTCGCCACCGCCATGACAATCCAGACAGAAGACTTTTAGTATCGGACGAACATGCTGCTCGAAGGTGATCGGCTGAGCGGGCGGTGCGGAAGCTTCCGCCGCTTGCGAGCGAGACGACAGCCCGCCCGTGAGGGCAATGACCGTCGATACCAACACTCCGAGCAATCGTCTCGTCGAGAGAAGCGTAACTGGCATCAAAAGGAACTCCGCAGTGTTCGCGGCGGGAAACCGTCCGTGGTCGTTTCGGTGGGCCATCAACCGTGATGGTAAGGTGGGCTGGAGTATTCTGCGGGCGAACGCTAGGGATGGCAAGGGCGGTCTGATAATGGGGTGATGTGGTTTGAGGAACTTCGCCGGATCCAAACGGAGAGAAAGTCGATTTTTGGTAATGGGACAGTTTCGATTGGCCGTTGAGGACTGAGGTGATTTTGCCTTCCGAAGCTTGGCGAGGATCAGACATGTGGAGAGCAGCGTCAGCGGCAGGATGATGAACCAGTAGGGGATGATCCAGAATGACAAACACGGTCACCCTGATGGGAAAGGTGCAGGACGGCATGAAGATGCACTGAGCACCGCACTCGGCCAAGCACCGCGGCACCGCTTGCGACAATGGAATCATCCCATTCAAAATCACCGAGTCGGAACTACTACTTGGCGGCTAACTTCGTCGTCAAGCATTCCGTACTGGTCGGGATGGTAGTTCGCAACCCGTTAACGTGGGTGAAACACCGCCGTGTGAAAGGCACCCGATTTGGGTGGCGAATAGGTAGATTCATCAACCAACTTGCCACCGGCCGCCCGCTCCCTTTCGACAATCTGATTGAAATTAGCGGCAGGTATGTCGCGGAGAATCTTATGTCTAATGCCGCTCCCAGGTGGACCATCAATTTCAGTCACAAACGCGAAAAGGACATTGCCATTTAAAACGTATCCTTTTAATTGCGTAAATCGGACTCCGCCTCTTTGCGCAGCCATGGCAAATTCACGGTCCAAATCCTTGTGATTCAACCCGAGAGAGAATCGACCTGTTTCATTTCCGCCCTTGGAAAAAACAAGACCAAACTTTGGCTCCTTTCCATCGGACTTCACCTTCAATTCCCGAATCCACAAACCGCGATCAGCCTGGAGTTGTATTTCTGCATTCGCTTCGGCGCCGCTGAGATCTTCCTTTGTTACTCGCTCATCATCCGCAGCAAGCAACGCATGAACTGATACGGAAAGGATTCCGAGTACGGCGATGGCAACTGATGAACGAAAGGTACTCACGTGGATCTCCTCGTTTCAAATGGTGGATTGCCGAAAAATACTGCACCTGTTGACGTAGCGAAATCCACATTACTGCTCAAGAATTCTTAACGCAAGTTATCCTCTCTATGGGTGGTGCCCTAATCTGAAATTGCCTTCGCCTTTCGGTTCTTCCCGAGGATCAACCATAGCGCGAGCAGCGTCGGCGGCCAGACGAGAGCCCGGTACGCGATAGTCCAGATTGTAAGCTGGATACATTCGCCTCACCTTTTGGAAAGCGATATTCGTCCACGCCGAATCCGCACCATCGCCAATGCCGGTCAATGCGATCCGAATCATAAAGCAGCTCCGCCACGGCGTAACGGCGCTAATCTGGATGGATGGTCGTTATCAAACTCTTGGGCGACACATACCGCAGCCTCGGTCAACTCGTTGCAAAAGAGAGGACACCGAGTTTACACCGTCGGCGATCTCCACGAGCGGTCATCGTTGAGGAGGAGGTCATCGGCGGCGCGGGGGCCCCACGAGCCACAGCGGTACGGTTCGGGGATCGTCTTGTTTTTCTCCCAGTGGTCGAGGATCGGCGTCACGAAGTGCCAGGCGGCTTCCAGTTCGTCGCTGCGCATGAAGAGCGTCGAGTCACCGCGAAGCACGTCGAGCAGCAGCCGTTCGTAGGCTTCGGGCAACGCCTCGGTGAAGGTTTCCTTGTAATTGAAGTCCATCGTCACCGGATGAATCTGGTACTGCATCCCCGGCCTTTTCGTCGAGAACGACAGTTTGATCGACTCGCTCGGCTGGATGCGGAAGACCAGTTTGTTGGGCCGGGCGCCGACGAGGGCACACATGTCTCCCTCGCACTCGACCGTGCTGAACAGGTTGAGCGGTGGCTGCTTGAACTGGATGGCGATCTCGGAGACTCGCGACGGCAGCCGCTTGCCCGTGCGCAGGTAGAACGGCACGCCGGCCCAGCGCCAATTGTCGACGAGGACTTTCATCGCGACAAACGTCTCCGTGCGTGAGTCGGCCGGGATGCGCTCCTCGCTCAGGTAGCTCACCGCCGCTTGACCATCGACGACTCCCGCCGAGTACTGCCCCGGAATCACCCACTTGGAGACGTCCCCCTTGTTGCCCGGCGCGAGGGCCTTCAGCACCTTGAGCTTCTCATCGTGCAGGTCGCGCGCGTTGAACAGGGCGGGCGGCTCCATCGCGATCAGGCAGAGAAGCTGCAAGACGTGGTTCTGGAGCACGTCGCGCATCGCTCCCGAATTGTCGTAGTAGCCGCCGCGACCCCGCTCCAACCCCTGCGATTCGGAGACGGTGATCTGCACGTGATCGACCTGATTGCGGTTCAGCAGCGGCTCAAAAATCGAGTTGCCGAAGCGGAACAACAGGATGTTCTGCACGGTCTCTTTCCCGAGGTAATGGTCGATGCGGTAGATTTGCTCTTCACGCAGCAGCCGTCGGAGATTGCCGCTGAGTTCCTGCGCCGAAGTGAGATCGCGACCGAAGGGCTTCTCAAACACGACGCGAAGCTGATGCGACGAGTCTCGTCCGGGAATCATGCCGCAATAACCGAGATGCTCGATGGCGGGCAGGAACAGGTCGGGTGACGTCGCCATGTAGACAACGCGACGATGACTGACGCCCTGCTGATTCTCGATTGCCTCCAACTGCTTCTTGAATTCCGGGTAGCCATCGGGCGAGGCGATGTCGAGCTGGCGGTAGAACAATCGTGCGGCGAACTGGCTCCACCGCTCGGGCGACACCGCGCCGGCTCGGACATGCCCGTTGATGGCCTCGTAGATTTCGGCGCGGAAGCTTTCGTCGGTCTTCTCACGTCGGGCCACACCGACGATGGGAGCGTTGTCCGACAGATAGCCGTCGTTCCCCAGATCGAACAGCGCGGGGAGCAGCTTGCGCGCGGTGAGGTCTCCGGACGCGCCGAAGATCACCACCGACGCCGTCTCGGGAATTGGTCGGTCCACCGCAGAAGCGGCAGGCTGGTTGGATGCGATACCGGAGGGAGTGGCGGTCATGGTCCTCGTTCCTGAGAGTCAATCGTCCTCGAAAGCTCCTCGTTGTCGGCGCACCGAGCAGTCGGGCGAGATGGTAGCGATGACTGGCGGATGAGGCGAGCGGATCGGCAATCGCTCGGATCATTCACTTCTGTGGGTGTTTCCTGGACGGCATTCGGCATTGAAGCCTGACGCGCCAGCGAAGGGAGTCAAAGCAGATCCTTCGCTGGCGCGTCAGGCTTCAATACGTCCACGAATGGCGTTGGAAAGACTTGCGGTTCGCCAAGTCAACACTCTGTCATGACTTGCAATTCGTCCCGTCAGTCTCGATACTTCCGCCCCTTCCGGTCGGGCCTTTGGTCTTCTCGGTTGCGTTTGTGCCGTGCAGTGTTGCCGGCGCGAGAAGATTTCCTCCACGTTTCATCCCACGAAACGGGCTTCGTCGCGTGCGAAGTCTCCCAATGAGGCGAAGACAAAGATGGCTGCGTACAACAAGACCGAAGTCAAAAAGATTCGCAAGAAGCGGCAACGGCTGAAAAAGAAGCTCCGTTGCCGGTTCGCCCCGAATGGCAAGTCGCCACATCCGATCTACGTCGATTACAAGGATCTGAAGACGCTGCGTCAGATGATCGACCGCGAAGGCAACATGCTACCGCGCCGCAAGACCGGCAACTGTGCCAAGTGGCAGCGGGCCGTGCGCGAGGCGATTCTGCGAGCCCGGTTCATCGGCCTCCTCCCGTATGTGTCCGAGGAGTGATCGGTCGAAGTCGAATGATCACAAGATCAACCGCCAGCCCGGCTCAACCCGCCGGGCTGTTGTTTTTTGGTAGTGGGTCGGTTTGAGTGGCACGCCCCGAGTACGCGAAGGGCCAGGAGGTTATAGCCGCGGTTGGTTTACACGCCCTTCGAGGACTCAGGGCGTGCCACACTCGTGATCTCATGCGAGCAGTGTCATGTGGGTCAAAATCTGCGGCATCACCGATGAGAGGACTGCCGAGGCGGTGTGCGGGCTGTCTCCCGACGCCATCGGTCTCAACTTTCACCCCCAGTCGCCGCGCAGCGTCACCCAAGTTGTGGCGGCTCGCATTGCCAAGCTGGTTCCCGACGAAGTGCTTCGCGTGGGAGTCTTCGTTAACCGCGCCGCGGCCGAAATCGAAGACCTCGCTAAAGAATGTCGTCTCGACCAGGTTCAACTGCACGGCGATGAGTCGCCCGAGCAGATCGCCGAAGTACGCAGCCGCCTGCCGAACATTCCCGTCGTTCGGGCCTGGCGCATGGCGGGAGACAGCCTCGCGGACCTCGAAGCCCATTTGTCTGCTTGCGGCACGCTGGGGATCGAACTGGCAGGATGCTTGATCGACTCGCGCGTGCCCGGTGCGTACGGAGGGACGGGGCACACGGTTGCCTGGGACGCACTGGCCCGAGCGTATCGTCGAGACTCGTGGCCGCCGCTGATCCTGGCTGGCGGATTGACGTCCGACAACGTGGCCGAAGCGATCCGATCGACTCAACCGTGGGGAGTCGATGTGGCGAGCGGCGTCGAGTCCGCGCCGGGTGTCAAAAACATCGAACTGGTTCGACAATTCATCGCCAACGCGCGGGCGACGTGAGCGTCGTAGGATGGGCACTCTTGCCCGTCCGTTCTCAATACCGAAGCCGGACGGGCAAGAGTGCCCATCCTACAAATTCACAATCAAGAACCCGGCCGCACGGTGACAAGGACCGTTGTTTCGGCGATCACGGGCCAGCGACCCTCTTTCAGTCCCACTGCGCGAATGGTGAAGGACTGCTCGCCGCTGAGGCGCGGGTCACTCCCCAATCGAACGATCAACACGCCGCCAGCTTGTTCGGGTGTGAGAGTGATCGGCGCGGCGGCGATCAGGCCGGTCTGCGTTTCATCGGCGATGAGCTCAACCTGAACCGGTGCGCGAAACTCCGCAGCGCGGGACAGCGCGAGCGGGATTCGGATCTCGCTGCCTGGTGCGACTGTCAATTCACCGGCCGTATGGCTGAGTTTTATCAGCGCCCCTTCGGGCAGAATTCCGATCCGCAGTTCCTGTCGTTGTAGCAGCGTGCGAATGTTGCCCTTCGGGTCCGCGACCTTGACGGCTCCGTTCAGGATCATGCGGCTGGTCTTGGTGGTCTCCATCCATTCGGGGACGAAGATCGGGTACTCGACGCGCAGGGCCTCCGGCGGGACGACGAATTCCTCGCTGGCCAATCCCTGACGATGACGTTGCTGTTTCGCCGTCATCTCCAGCGTGATTGGGCCTGCGTAACCTTCCAGCCGTTCGATCAAAACCGGTGCGAGGAACGTGCTGCCTCGATGAACCTTCCGGACGTCATCGAGTCCTTCCGGCGTGAGTTTGATGCGCGGCTTCATGGTCGTGGCCAGCAGGACGATTCCCACTGCGCGAGTCACGGGTTGCTCACCGATTTTCGGCGAGGCCGTCAGACGACACAGCGCGGCATTGGTCGGCGCGTCGGCGGCACAGGTGAGGTCGATGGTCAGGTCATTCTTGTTCTCGGGGATGACCAGATCCGCGGGAGCCGTCACACCTTCGGGGAGTCGGTCGAACGCCAGGGGGATCGGACCTTTGAAGCCACCGGTACGGACGGCCTTGATCGCCAGTTTGCCCTGGCTGCCGAGCGGAATGCCGAGCTGAGTCGGCATCGTCAGCGTGACGTCTTCGCGCTGCGGTTCGATGCTCAACCGGTAGTTTGCCGCGCGCGAGCCGCTCTTGCCGGAGCGATCCGTCACGACGATGCGATATGTCCCGTCGGCCGGGACTGCGAACGACAACTCGGGATCCGTGGTGCCGGGAACATCGTCCGTCGTCGCGAGTTGTTTGCCATCGGCACCGAAGATCGTCAGTTCCAGATCAAGCGGCGAGCCGATCGCGCGAGCGTGCGCGACGATTCTCCACGTCTCGCCCTTCTTCAGTGTGACCAGGTGTTGGTCGGAGCCAAATCGCGTATCGATGAAGCTGGTCCGTCCGCCGGGGACTGCAAGCGGTGATTCTTTCGACGGTGGCTGAACATCCTCTCGCAGATCGGAGACTCCAAACGTGAACGGCAGCGCGTTGCCCCAGGGCGTTTCCAACACGTAGCTGAGCGTGTTCACATCCGGTGCCGCAGGAAACGTCACGTCACGCAAGACCGATTCCAGCTTGTCGCCTCCCGTTGCCAGACCGATGCCGACGAACTCGACAGGATGCGTGCCGCCTCGCGTTCCCGCAGCCACATAGGTTGCGCGGACATTCGGCCCGGTGGTCAGCGTCAGTCGATAGACGTAGGACCGGTCGCCCGCAAAGTCGAACTCGTGCTGGCTGATCTCGTACGGCACTTCGGCCTGCG
>JBBPIS010000185.1:0-14462 GCA_038040225.1 Planctomycetota bacterium | reverse complement strand
CCGGGGATGTACTCCTGGATCATCAGGCTGGGCGAGTCGGGCGTCTCCATCGTGTCGTAGTACTGCAGAAGTTCTTCCGGCGTTCGGGCGATGACCAGTGGCCCCCGAATGGAACGAACGCTGATCTCCCTGCCTCTTCCGAACGGAGAGTTCCAACATGGTCGCTCGTCTTCGCGTTTGGTCGTCCTTGGCGCTGGTCCTCTTCCTCTGCGGATGCGGCCATTCCGACCGGATTGAACTCGAACGAACGCGGGTGGAACTGGAGAAGACACGAGCCGAGATGGTCGCGCTGAATGCCCGGGTGGCAAAGCTCGATCAGGACTCCGCAGCGAAGGGGTACCTGGAAGAGCTGGAGAAGTTGGACTCACTGAAAACCAAGGGCGTTCTCACCCCGGACGAGTTCGACCGCCGGAAGCAGGCGATCCTGGACCGACAGCAGCTCTCGATCGTTGTCAAACCGGATCCACCGCCGTCCGGCATGGATGAACTCGCCAGGCAGCTTCGCGCACTGGCGTCGCTCTACTCCAACAACACCATCAACATGCCAGAGCGAGACGCCAAGAAGGCTCAACTCATCCAGCGTCCGCTGCACGTCTCCGACATGAAGAAAGACCTGGAAACGGTCCACGCCCTCTACAACGAATCGGCCATCACGCTTCCAGAACGAGACACACTGAAACAAAAGCTGCTGGAACTGAATTCGCCTGCGAAGTAGCCGCGCCGTCCCGCTGGTTCCCGGCAACTATTTGAGGCACTTCAACAGCGGCTGTTCAAACTCATCCCCGTCGAAGCAGGGTTGGTCGAGGAGGACTTCCACTCGGCAGGAAGGATGAAGACGATGCTCGACACGTTCAAAGAACTGGTCACGAATCAATTCGCGGCGGCATTCTGCATGCTAGAAACGTGCAATGACCGCTGCCCCGATGCAGCCTGGGACGCTCCGGTCGCGAATCTCAAGTTTTGTCAGGTCGCGTTTCACACTCTGTTCTATGCAGACTTCTATCTGGGCCGGAACGCGGATGCTCTGCGTCGCCAGCCCTTTCATCACGACCACCAGCAGTTCTTTCGCGACTACGAGGAGTTGGAGGATCGCACGCAGGTGTTGCTCTACGACAAACCGTCGATCAAGACTTACCTCGACCACTGCCGCAAGAAGGCCTTGGAAGTCATCGCGGCGGAGACTGCGGAGTCTCTGGCCGGTCCATCCGGCTTTGAACGGCGGACGTTTTCGCGTGCGGAGTTGCACGTACTCAACATCCGGCACATCCAGCATCACGCCGCGCAGCTCAGCCTGCGGCTCAGAATTGATTTCCATCAGGACATCCCCTGGATCGGCTCGGGCTGGAGCAATAGGTGACTTCTCCATCATGAACATCCTGAGTTTCGTCTCACGATTTTTGGTGTATGGCGTGACATGTTTGCTGCTGCTCAGTCCACGAGTGGCTCGCGCTGACGATCGCTTTGCTGGGATGGACGCTTACATCCGTGAGGCGATGCAGAAGTGGGAAGTCCCCGGGTTGGCGATCGCGATCGTCAAAGATGGGGAGCTGGTCCTGGCTCGCGGCTACGGAGTGTGCGAGCTTGGCAAGGATGGGAAAGTGACTGAAGACACCGTCTTCCCGATTGCTTCCTGCACCAAGTCGTTCACGGCCGCGTGTGTGGCCATGTTGCTCGATGAAGGCAAGCTGGGCTGGGACGATCCGGTACGAAAGCACTTGCCGGACTTTCGAGTGGCTGATCCTTACGTGACGGAGCACATCACGATTCGCGACTTGCTCTGCCATCGAACGGGACTGGTTCGTGGTGACCTGATGGCGATGACGGGCGACTTCACTCGCGCAGAGATGTTGCAGCGGGTGCCATTCCTGGAACAAGCCGCCCCCTTTCGCGGCAAGTTCACTTACCACAATGTGATGTTCTCGGTGCTGGGCGAAATCATCGAGAAGAAGTCGGGCCTGGACTGGCACAAGTTCGTGGCCACGAGAATCTTTGATCCGCTGGGCATGACCTCGACGACGACGGATCGCTCGTCGGTTCCGGTGGATCGACTCGCGATGCGGCACCGCTTCTACGACACCGAACTGGCACCACTGCGAACACCGCTGGCTGACCGCCTGACGGCTGAGGCCGGAGCGATTCACTCCACCGTGAACGACATGGCGAAATGGCTGCGGTTTCAGCTTCGAGAAGGCGAACACAATGGCCGGCAACTGATCGCGAAGAAGACTCTGCGAGAGATGCACTCGCTGCAACATTCCATTCCCGTCCAATGGAAACCGGACTCCGACGTGTACCGCGCTCGGTTCGTCGGCACTGGCTTCGGATGGTTCGTGCGAGATTACCGTGGCCGGAAGCTCGTCCAGCACGACGGCGCTTGGGGAGCCAACATGAACTTCGTGCCGGAAGAGAATCTCGGGATCGTCGTCTTGTCGAACCGCGACTGGAACAGTCTGGTGTGGATGCTCAGTTACGACATCGTCGACGCTGACTTGGTGGGGCAGGAACAAACCTGGTCCCCAGGCGGAAAGAAGTGGGACCATTGGCTCCCGCTGGGTGGTCCGAACGCGGGGGACCGCGATCTGAAAGTGGAACTCAAGAAGCTGGAAGAGTCGCGTGCGAAGAGGACGCAGCCTTCGTTGCCGCTGGAAGCCTACGCCGGCACTTTTGCCTCGAAGCTCTACAGCGATCTCCACGTGACCGCCGTCGATGGCCGACTCCGAGTGAAGTTTGGCACCTATTCCGCCACGCTGGATCATTGGGAGAAAGATGCGTTCTACGGACACGCCGTCATCGAACCCTTTTTCGACTGGCTGGTGAAGTTCGACATTGGTGAGGACCGTTCGGTCACGGGGTTGGAGATCATCAATATCGGTTGGAAGGAACCGGACGAACGATTCGTTTTCACGCGTCGGACCAGATAAGGTTTCGTGAGACGGTCGGATCAAGTTTTGAGGCACTTCAACAGCGGCTTTTCAAACTCATCCCCATCGAAGCAGGGTTGGTCGAGGATGACTTCCGCGCGGCTGTCGCGACAGTAGGGGATCGACTCGCAGGTCAGGTCGCCCACCACGTGCGGGTGCCACGCGCGGCTGCTTTGGGCTGCCAGTGTGAGTGGGAAGCGCTGGCGAGCGAAGGTACCCTTCAGTGGCACTTGGCGTTGTTGCATGCACTCTGCTTCACTACTTCATCTGACAGGGGACCGATTGATGTGCAGGTTTGTGACCGTCGTGGCGATCGGTTTCATCTGGCTGCTGTGTCTCGATTCGGCGCGGGGTGAGTTGCCGGTGCTGGAACCGTTCGTGGAGAGTCTGAAACAGGAACTCCAGACGCAGATTGGAGACTCACAGGTGGTTGTCTCGGTGCGACTGGTCGGAAAGGGCGGGTGGCCCTGGGCGGTCCATGAGGCGCTGGCCAGCGAGATCACGGCGGCGCTACGAGCCGACAAAGTGGATGCCATCACGGCCGCTTCGGATCATCGCATTGAGTCGTTGGCGGAATCGAAGTTGGAATTCGCGGCGGCCGACGCCAAGCGCATCAAATCGGTCGACCGATCCCTGCTGGTGACCGGCAGCTTGCAGACGACGGTCAGTCCGCCTCAATTGAAACTCGCCGTTTGGAACGCAGAGTCCGGTGCCGTGCAGTGGAGCAAGGACGTGGAAGTCCCGGCGGACGTCATGAAGCTGGAGGCCAACGTCCCGGAGCTCAATCGCAAGGTGGTGGCGTTCTGCCGAGAGAACATTGACAAGAAAGTCGCCGACGGGATTTGCGCGACTCTCGCGGGGGAGGCTCTGGCGGCGGCGGGAGCCAAGCGTTCGGGAGTCTACACGTGGGGCCGCGAACTCGATGATCGCGAACCGATCCTGCCGGGAGACATCCTGCAACTGGAACTGATCGAAATGAAGTCGCCCGGTTTCTCGCGAAAGTTTCATCACCATACGGTGGTCGTCGAGGAATCGCGTCCCGACGCCTTGGTGATATTGCAGCAGAATGTGAGGCCCAAGGGACAGATCGTTCAGCGCGATACCTGGCCGCTGGTGGCGTTCAAGCGTGGCTATCTGGTCGCGTATCGACCGTGGATGGGCAGCAGTTCCCTGCCACCGGTTTCTCCCCGGCGGCGCACACCATCGACCATCGTCAAGAAGGGACAGGCGATCGACCTGCTGCACACCCTCAACCCGCGATTGGATTCCGTGAAGGGAATCTGGTTCCTCGAAGAGGGAAATCTGCGACCCAATCGCGATACCTGGGCGCGGTTGCAAGTTCCCCTGGAGCCGCCGGACAAGTACACGTTGCGACTCAAGGTGAAGCGACTCGTGGGATCAAATACGTTTGGTGTGGGTCTGGTTGTCGGCGGGCGACAGACAATGGTTGCGTTCGATGCCTATGACGCACCCGTCTCGGGCTTGCACCTCGTCGATGGTAAGACGTGCAAGAACAACCCGACAACTTACAAGGGAACAGTCCTTCCCATAGACAAGGTCGTCAACCTGCGAATCCAGGTGACGCCCGAATCCGTAACCGGCGAGGCCGACGGCAAACCGATCATCTCCTGGAAGGGAAATGCCTCGCGCCTCGGGCAGGATGAAAAGTATGCGATGCCGCACACCGATTGGCTGTTCTTGGCGAGTTGGAACAGTCACCTCGCGATCAGCGAATTTTTGTTGGACGATGACAGTGCTGGCGGGAAGCAAACGAAGTAAGCCGCGCGACAGGTGCTACCGGTCGCCACGCCAGCCCCCTTCTTATTCCCCTCGCGACTACTTCAGGCACTTCAACAGAGAGCATTCGAACTCGTCCCAGTCGAAGCAGGGTTGGTCGAGGATGACTTCGACGCGGCTGTCGCGGCAGTAGGGGATCGACTCGCAGGTCAGGTCGCCTCCGACGCGGTTGAAGAGCAGCCATTCGGTGCCGACGTTGAAGACACCCTTCAGGCGGTGAACGTCCAGGCTGCCGCCGAGCAGTTCCATCAGAGCCAGCTTGCCGAACCGGTCGAAGGGGGAGAAGAGCCAGCCGCACGCCGCGCGGTCTCCCTGGGGACTCTCTTTCCGGATCGGACGGCCCGGCAGCAGCATTGTCATCGACGCAGCTTGGGGAGGTATCGCCGGGGCCGCCTGCGGGGGATGCGCGTTCGGAAAGAGGGGGACTCGTTCGGCCGAGATGTCGGCGTCGAGCAACGCCGCCTCGCACATGCCCTTCGTGGTACAGACGACTTGCAGTTTGGGAGGGAACAACTCGCGCAGGTGTTGCAGGAATGCGTCGGTCTGTTCGGGAGTGGCCTTGTCGGTCTTGTTGACCAGCACGATGTCGGCCATGTGCAACTGGTCCTGATACACGGGCGAGTTGGTGACTTTGGGATTGGCGAAGTCGGCGGGATCGGCCACGCAGATCGTGGCTCGCAGATCGATCAGCTCCCGAAACCACGGGCCTCGCAGCGTCTCCAGGACCGCCGCCGGATGGCCCAGACCGGTCGGTTCGATCAGCACGCGGTGCGGCTTCGCTTGATGAACGAGCTCGATCAATGTGAAGTCGAGCGGCTCGTTCGAGGAACAACAGAAGCAGCCTCCCGCAATCTCGCTGACGACGACGCCCTCGGCTCCCGAACCTTCGATGATTGCGCCGTCGATGCCGACCTCTCCAAACTCATTGACGAGAATCGCCCAGCGCTCGTCCGCCGGTCGCTGGGCGAGCAGGTTCAAGATCGTCGTCGTCTTGCCGACACCGAGGAAACCGGTGATGAGGTTCGTCGGAATCCGGGGACGAGCGGCGGGGCTCGATGTGGCGGTGTCGCTCATGGGAAGTGCTTCGCGTTGTTGAGTTGAGTGAGAAGTGAAAAGTGAGAAGTGAGAGACAGTTTACGCAGCCGCCAAACCCAGCCCGACTACTGTTCGACAACTCATTACGACACCGGTTCGCGTGTTGAAGAGTCTTTGCTTTCCTCCCAGTTTTGCACTTTGCACTGATCATTTCTCACTTTCCACTGATCATTCGGTCGCCGCAGAACCAAGTCGCGATCACAGGGCGGCTTCTATGGCTCGCAGGACTTCTCCGTCGCTGGGGGAGATTGATGTCAGGACGGGTCGCAGTGGAATCGGAACTTCGTCCATGCGGTAGGCGGTGCCGTGACGGTGGATGCCGTAAATGGCGGTTGTGATGCGGGCCGTTGGTTCGATGGGCGGAATGGCTTGCGCGTGGTCGAGCAGGATTGTGGGAATGGTCTCCAAGTGATCGAGCGCGGCGCGAGGGAAAGTGGCGACTCGCGAGGAGCCGATCAACAGCACTGCGTCCGCTTCACGACGAGCCAGCAGGTCGCCCGCCGAGAACTCGCCGGGGTTGTAGCGCGGGTAGCCTCGCGCCAGGCTCACGCTGAAGGGGTAGCCGGTTTGCCAGCAGAGGACGCTGTCCGCTCCGGAGACGTCGCCCACGACTCGCATGCGCCGGGCGTGGAACCGCGTGAACTGGTTGAGTTCGATGACGAGTCGCAGCAGGGCCTCGACGTTGCGATTACCGAGCGGCTGCCGCGCGACACCGTATCCAAAGAAGATCACGCCGAACCGGCAGGACTTCATGCGCTCGGCGAGACGCTTCAAGTCAGCCAGGGGCAGCCCCGTGTGCGAGTTCGGCGCGGGTTCGACCCCGCGCAGCAAGCCTCGCAGAGTCCAGAAGGCTTCCAGATCGCGGCCCTCTTCGATCGGCAGGAACCAGTCGGCTTGCTCCGAAGTCGCGGTCGGCTTCGCATCGACGACAACCAGCGTGCGGTCGGCTCGACCGCGCGGGATGTGCAGGCCCGTCGGCTCCATCGAGTACCGCTCCATGTGACGCGGATGAGACTCGGTCGGATCGGAGCCCCAATAGATGACGAGGTCCGCGCGGTTGCGAACCTCACCGAGCGAACAGGTCGATTCACCCGACTGTTGCAACGCGAGGATCGACGGCGCGTGACCCTCGGAGGCGGTCGTGTCGATGGTCGCCCCGAGTCGATCAGCCAGCGCGACGGCGGCTCGTTGCCCGTCGGTGCTGCTGTGCGAGAGACCGTAGATCAGCGGTGAGCGGGCTGCTCGCAGGATGTCGGCCGCAGCGCGAACGGCATCCTCGCAGGAGGCCGTTTGACCGCGAACGGTGGCGACGGAAGCCTGAGCCGCGTCCTGGCCCATGAACCACGGCTCGGCCAGCGAACAGGCTCGATCGGCGCGGACAATCCGGTTGTCGCGGACCGTAATCTTCAGATCATCGCACACGCACGCGCAGGCCGTGCAGGCGACATCCTCGATGGTTCGCTCCTCCGTGCTTGTCGGTGGTGTCTCAGCCATTGTTGTCACCAGTTCGCGTTCGGGCCGGCGGGGACGGGGATGCACAGTTCCGGGAGCAGCCCCGTTCGCGAGCCTCGATTCGGTCCCTGCACGGCGATGTCGTCGAGGGCCGTCTCGAAATCGAGTTTGGTCCGCGCCTCTTGAAGCTGGTGCCGCAGATTGGCGGAGACACACATCGCCTTGAGATACCAGTGTGCCATCTTGCGGAACGACGTGATCGCGCGGTCGGTCCCGCGCTGCTCTTCGGAATATGCGAACTGACGCTTGAGCAGCGCGAGACGATCGTCGAATGTTCCGGCTGGTGAGAACGTGCCGGTCGTCTCCCATTCAACGAACTGGCGGAACAGCCACGGGTTGGCGAGGGCTCCGCGACCCATCGAGATCGCGTGGCAACCGGTCTCCGCGAACATGCGTTCTCCGTCTGCGACCGTGCGGATGTCGCCGTTGCCGATGACGGGGATGCGCTCGACCGCCTCAACCACCTGGCGGATGCCGGTTCGATCGACGAGGCCGCTGAACCCCTGCTCGCGCGTGCGACCATGAATGGCGACCGCCGCAACGCCAACCTGCTCGAACTCTCGTGCGAAAGAGGGAGCGGTCAGTTGAGTGCTATCCCATCCCAGCCGCATCTTGACCGTGACGGGAATCTTGACCGCCTCGACAACGGTCCGCGCGAGGTCGATGGTTCGGTCGGCCTGGCACATCAGGCTGGCTCCCGCCCCGACTTTGGTGATGCGGCTGACCGGGCAGCCCATGTTGATGTCGATCGAATCGACTCCGCGCGCCTCCAGCAATTGAGCCGCATCGCGCAGGATGGCCGGATCGCCGCCGAAGATCTGCACAGCGAACGGCCGATCTTCGGGACAGGTCTCGATCAGTTGCAGCGTCTTCGGACTGCCGTCGAGCAGCCCTCGCGCGTTCACCAGATCGGTCGTCGCCAGTCCGATCCCACCCAACTCGCGAACGATCCGCCGAAACGGGAGGTTCGTGTACCCGGCAAGCGGCGAGAGGAGATACCTCGACGCCAGCGTCAGCCCTCCGTATCGCAGGGTCGGGAGTTTCGCCAGCCGATCACGAACAGAGGCGGCAGAGGGTGGAGTGACAATCATTGGCAGGGGTGAGTCGTGTTCGGGAAGGATCATTCGGGCGGCTCACTCTAACGGAGGCCGCCAGAGAAGAGAACATTTCGCGGGGTTGGCTTTGCGGATGGTCGGTCGCCTGCTATCTTCTGCCGCTCATTCCTCGACCCGCTGGCCGATCCGGGCCGCATGAACCCAAGATTCAGATGGAAGACAGAATCACGATGAAAGCGAAGCAACTGACAACCAAGCAGAAACGCGATCGGCGGTGGAAGATCAAGCGACGGAAACTCCGACGTGAGAAGCACGGCATCTGATTTTCCTGACGCTGAGTCTGCATGATCGTTCAAGACAGAGCCTGTTCCTTTGGGGATGGGCTTTGTTCGTTGATGGAGAAGTCATGGAGCCAAATCCGGGGTCGGGCACATTGGAATTCCTGACACGACCGGATTGCATGTGTGACGACTTTCTTCAGGCCTGAAAGGCCAGGATTACGCCAGCCCTGGGCAAGCGACCATCGGGAGCGCCGCCCAGGAAGGAAGTGAGACGAAACAACGGTACAGCCCCAACGGGGCGTATTACAGGACGGACTCAGCCTCGTTCGTAATACGCCCCGTTGGGGCTTGCGGATACGACCCCTCGCGAACCCAGGGCGGCGCTCCCGATGGTCGCTTGCCCAGGGCTGGCCTAACTCGGCCCGTTGGGCCTTTGAGAACCGTCTTCAGTGTTGAAAGAGAAGACGCACAAGCTGGCAGCATGTGCTACGACAGCAGCAGTTTGAGATCGTCGGCCGTCAGGTCTTGGAGGACCGAGTTGTTCTGTTCGAGGATCGCGTCGGCGAGTTCCCGCTTCTGGGCCTGCAGCTCGGCGATCTTCTCCTCGACCGTCCCCTTGCAGATCAGGCGGTAGGCGAAGACCTGCCGAGTCTGCCCCACGCGGTGGGCCCGGTCGATGGCCTGCGTCTCGACGGCCGGGTTCCACCACGGGTCGAGGATGAAGACGTAGTCGGCCGCCGTCAGGTTGAGGCCCAAACCACCCGCCTTGAGGCTGATGAGGAAGACGCCGCAGTCCTTGTCGGTCTGGAACCGTTGGACTCGCTCCTTGCGATCACGAGTCTGGCCGTCGAGGTACTCGTAGACGATCCCCTTCTTGTCGAGGTGCTGCTTCACGATCGCCAGCATGCTGGTGAATTGCGAGAAGACCAGCGTCTTGTGGCCTTCCTCGATCAGCTCTTCGATGTGCGGAATGAGCACGTCGAGCTTGGCACTCGATTCGTCGCCCGTCGTCTTGTTGAGCAGCGCCGGATGGCAGGCCGCCTGCCGCAATCGCAGCAGCGCCTCCAGGACGTGCATCTTGGATTTGGCGAGGCCCTGGTCCTCGATGATCCCCAATAGCGAGTCGCGGTAGTGAGCCCGCAACTCGTTGTAGAGCCGCTGCTGCTCGTCGCCCATCTCGCAGAAGATGGTTTGTTCGAGCTTCTCGGGAAGTTCGCTGGCCACGCTTTGCTTGGTGCGTCGGAGAATGAGCGGCTTCAGTCCGTCCGCCAGCACGCGCCGGGTCTCGACGTTTTCGGGATCGGCCGCGTGCAGCTTGAACGCCGAACTGCGGCCCAGCATGCCGGGATTGAGGAACTCGAAGATCGAGCACAGGTCGCCGAGATGGTTCTCGATCGGCGTGCCGCTCAGTCCGATACGGTGCTTCGCCTGCAAGAGTCGCGTGGCCTTGGCCACCTGCGATGTCGAGTTCTTGATCGCCTGGGCCTCGTCGAGAATCACGTAATCGAAGGTGATGTCTTTCAACACCAGCACGTCTCGGCGCAGCGTGCCGTAGGTCGTCAGGATCAGGTCGTACTTGCCAAATTCATCGCGCGACTTGGCTCGGTCGAGTCCCGAATACTCCAGCACCTTGATGTCGGGCGTGAACTTCTCGGCCTCCTGCCGCCAGTTGAACATCAGCGACTTCGGGACGACGACCAGCGAGGCGACACGTTTTTTGTTCCGTTTCCGTCGCCCTTCAAGGAACGCCAGCATTTGAATCGTCTTGCCGAGACCCATGTCATCCGCGAGGCAGCCACCAAATTGGAACTCTTCGAGGAACCGCAGCCATCCCAGCCCTTCGCGCTGGTACGGACGAAGCTCACCGTGGAAGGACGCAGGTTCGGTTTCGGTCTTGATCCCGTCAAAAGCGGCCAGTCGATCGCGGACCTCCAGAAAGCGGGCGTCGTAGTCCACCGAGGGCTGCGTCGACAACAGCGCGTCGAGAATTCCGACCTGCACGTTGGTGAACCGCAGGTGGTCCCCCTCCGCGATGCCCAGGCCAGCCAGCAGCCCGTAGCGCTCCATCCATTCCTCGGGCAGAATTCCGAGCGAACCGTCATCGAGCACGATCGTGCCGTCGCCACGAGCCAGCGCCGCCAGCAATTCGGGAAACGTGACTCGTGCTCCCCCGAAATCGACGTTGGCGTGAAGCTCAAACCAGTCGATGTTCGATTTGATCTGGAACTTGAGATCGACCGGCTGCCGCACCTGTTTGCCGTCGGCTCGAACCTGCCAGCCTTCGGCGATCAACCTGCGGACGGCGGGAGCCAGATCGCGGGCGGCGATCTCGGCGTCATGCTGGCCGCGCCGCTGATCGAGCAGCCGCCGGAAGCCGCCGTCCTGCAACTGCGACCACGCCAGCGCTTCGGCCGCACGGTCACGAACGAGACAGCGATTGGCCTGACGCTGCACGATGGCCCACTGACTGCTGGTTCCTCGCACGGAAGTGCCGTCGTAGTCGAACTGGATCTCCGCCTTCAGTCGATCCTGATGCCAGCGCGATCGGGCCGGCGCGTGAACCACCAGGATCGGCCTCGGGGCAACAACGATTTCTTCCAGCCGCAGTTCAGCGGGTAGTTCGAGCTTCGGCAGCGCCGGCATGTCGAGCAGCCGATCGACCAGGGCGTGCTCTTCACCCGCCGCCACCTGGAAGTCATCGGACCGACGCAGGAGTGTGACCCAGGGGTAGGCATCGAAGTCCTGAAACGGTCGAACCTGCGTGTCCGTGATGGCCAGGCCTCCCGGCACGACGAGGACGGGATCGCGCAGGGCCATCTTCTCGTCGCCGCGCCGCAGCGTGCCTCGCAACTTCCAGACTTGCTGCTCGGGCTGGAATTCGACGGCCAGACAAAGTTCCCAGGGTTCGCCCTCGTCCCACGACAGCGTTTCGGTGACTCGCTCGTCGTCACCCAGCAATCGGATCCGACCCGTGGCGCAGATCGCCGGCAACAGGAGATGGCACAGATCGTGAGGGACTCGATACCGGAACGCGGCCAGGTTATCGGCGACTTGCGCGGAGAGCGCGGCCCGGTCGGGAGTGCCGCCGACGAGATGTGCGAGGATGCGCCGATCCTCGTCGTCGTCGATTTCGTCAAACTTGCCGGGACGCAACTTGAGCGGCTTGAGCTTCCCCCACTCACCGTTCGCGCGGCGTTGCCGCTGCGACGTCTGAATGACGATCAACCCGGCCTCGTTACTCGCCTTGGCGTCGATCTCGTAGAAGACCTGTCGCTCACGACCGGCCGCCGAGGTGGAGGACTCCTCGCCCTGCATCTCCTTGCGCAGGTCACTCAGTCGGGTTTCCCATTCTTTGAGTCGCGGAGCCGCCTCGGCGCGGACGGCCTCACGCTCGGCGGTCCGCGTCTTTGTGGAGCGACCCGACGCGGCGAAGGCGTCGGCCTCCACTTCTTCCCAGAGGTCGGAGTCGGAGCCGAAATTCAGAGGCTCATCGTCACCGACCACAAACGGAGGGTAATAGCCGGGCTTCGTCGCGCCCGACACATAGGAGCCGGCATCGGCGGCGAGGATCGTCGCCCACAAATGCTTGCAGTACAGATTGCCACTCGGATTGGCGGATGTCCCGACGCAGTTGCACGTCATCCGGATCGCGGCTTCGTCGCGGCTGAGCTGCGTCTGAAACTCGACGCCGTCCCGCACCACCGCAAACAAATGTTCAGCCGTCACGCGGATCACGGAGACCCGCTCGGCCTGAATGTACGCGGCTCCTCGAAAGCGAATATCGCCCCGAAACTTGCTTTCCAGCAGTTCCGACAACGTCATGGACGGTTCCCTGTCTCTTTGAGCGTGATCGCAGTTGCTCGTCGAGCGTGATCGCAACTGTCCCAAACGTGAACCGAGTCACGATTCGGTTGGTCCTGCGTGCTCCTTCGCCGGGGCGAAAAGTCGCGCGCAGCAGGGGAAGGTAGCCGATCCCTCGTGACGTGGGTAGTGATCGCTGGGAATTGAATGAGTTCGTTCCCCACCACCACTCGATGGATCGAGTTTGTCGGCCGCGAGCGGTGGAACGCCGGCACTTTTCCACAACAAAACGACCGTCACACCGCTCCCATCCGCCGTCCGTTGGCACTCTGTGCGATGTACCACTCGGCCGCTTCGTCCAATCCTGCGGAGAGAGTGAGACCCGGTTCGTAGCCGAGGAATTCGCCGGCCTTCGAGATGTCGGCCAGTGAGTGTCGCACGTCTCCCGGCCGGAACGGCTGCCAGGTCGGTGCCGGAACCGTGGAGAGGACGCCGCGTTTGACCAGCACCGCGCCGATCGAGTCGTGCAATTCTCGCAGGGTCATGCGTCCCCCACAGGCCACGTTGAAGGCCCGGCCCGCGATGTCCGAATCCGTCGTGGCGGCCAGCAGGTTCGCCTGAACAACATTGCTCACGTGCGTGAAGTCGCGACTGGTTTCGCCGTCGCCAAAGATGCGGCAGGACTCGCCATTCAGCAGACTGCGAAACCATCGGGGAATCACCGCGGCGTAGGCACCGTTCGGATCCTGCCGCCGTCCAAACACGTTGAAGTACCGCAGGCCGACCGGCTGCATTCCGTAACAGCGGGCAAAGACCGAGGCATACAGCTCGTTGGTCATTTTGGTGAGGGCATAGGGCGAGAGCAGATTGCCGGTTTGTTCTTCGTGCTTGGGCAGGGCGGGGTGATCGCCGTAGACCGCGCTGGACGATGCGTAAACGAAGCGTGCCACCCCGGCGTCTCGCGCTGCGATGAGCATGTTGAGAAAACCGGTGATGTTCGACTCGTGACTGGCCAGCGGGTTCTCGATCGATCGCGGCACCGATCCGAGCGCGGCTTGATGCAGGACAAGCTCGACATCTCGACAAGCCCGGCCACAGGTCTCCGAATCCGTGATGTCCCCTTCGATGAAGTGAAAGCGGTTCCATACCTCGGGGCCGACGGTTTGGGCGACATCGTCGAGGTTGTGTTGGTGGCCGGTGACGAAGCTGTCCAACCCGATGACCTCCTGCCCCAACGTCAGAAGCTGCTGCAAAAGGTGCGAGCCGATAAAGCCGGCAACGCCCGTCACCAGCCAGCGGCGAGGATGTGCCCGCAATTGTTCCTGTCTCAATTCATACCGCGTTTGCTGTGTCACAACGTCTCTCCAAATCGTTCACGTGATGGCCCACGTTTCTGTCAATTCGGCTTGTCTGCGAATTTGAAACTGTTGTCAAGCCGATCGGTTCGCTCGCCAGCAACCGGCGCGATGAGGCGGCACAAGGGACGTCCCTCCGTTGGCTGATTGCCGTCCGGCGGCGCTGTCCCGTGTTTGGGGCCGAATCTTGTTTGCTTTCTGGCGACCGACCGGCAAGAGTCTCGGGGTATCGTCCGGTGAAGGAATCGTCCGGTGAAACCGTGGGCTCAGCGCAGCCGACTGTCTTGAACTTCGGACCACCCTCCGACCTGGAGCGATTCAATGCGAGCCGCGAATCCGCCAGCAGCCGGCCGTCCCGCGTCGCGGTTCGCGTTTCTGGACGCGCTGCGCGGACTGGCGGCGATCAGCATCGTGGGCTTTCATCTCTATCGGTACGAGCCGGCGCCGGAGAACTCGCAGTGGTTCCTGCCGTTTCTCATCGAGCAATGGCTGATCTGGGGCTGGATTGGCGTGCAGTTTCTGCTGGTCATCAGCGGCTTCGTGATTGCCTATTCGTTTCGAGACGGCCTGGTCACGGGCGGATCGGTGGCGAACTTTCTCGTTCGGCGAGTGGTTCGACTGTCGCCGCCGTATCTCGTGACGTTG
>JBBPIS010000184.1:10158-14489 GCA_038040225.1 Planctomycetota bacterium | reverse complement strand
GACGCCGCCATTGAGTTCTTCACCGAACTTGGCCTCGAGCTCGAGGGGCGCGCCCCAATCGAAGGAGACTGGGCAGATGGCGTCACTGGATTGCGCGACATGCGCGTCGAGATTGCCATGATGCGTACGCCGGACGGTCACAGCCGGCTCGAGATGTCCCGATTCCTCGCGCCGCCTGTGGTCGCCGATCACCGCAGCGCCCCGGTGAACGCTCTCGGTTACCTACGCGTCATGTTCACCGTGGAGGACATCGACGATACGCTCGCCCGGCTCGGCAAACGCGGCGCGGAGCTCGTCGGCGAAGTGGTCCAGTACGAAGACACGTATCGGCTCTGCTACATCCGGGGCCCCGAAGGGATTCTCATCGGGCTTGCCCAAGAGATCGGGCAGCAGACTTCCCGATGAGCTCATGTGGCAGGTACAGACCTGATAGGGGTGCGTACTCGTGGTGGCTAGTTGCCGTTGAGGGCGTCTAACAAATCGCTGAAGCCGACCCCTCCGGCCTTCGGCCTCCGGGGCGGCTTAGCTCAACCGTTAGGCTGCCCTAAATGAGAGGTACTCTTACGTAATGCGACCCCTTCGGTATTCCATCAACATCACATTGGACGGGTGCTGCGATCATCGGGCAGGGTCGACGGACGAAGAGCTGCATCGTTACTGGGCCGAGAACCTCGCGCAGGCCGATGCCCTCCTCTTTGGCCGGGTCACCTACGAAATGATGGAGGCAGCGTGGCGGCCGCCGGCGACGGGAGTGAGGCCGGATTGGATGGCCGATTGGATGGAACCCTTCGCCCGGATGATCGACGCGGCAAAGAAGTACGTCGTGTCGAGCACCCTGGACCGGGTCGATTGGAACGCGGAGCTCGTGCGCGGGGATCTGGGGAAGGCCGTTCAGCAGCTCAAGCGGGAGTCGGGTAAGGGACTGTTCGTGGGAGGCGTGAAGCTCCCGCTGGCGTTGGCGGAGCTGGGATTGATCGATGAGTACGAGTTCGTCGTGCACCCCAGGCTAGCGGGCCATGGGCCGACGTTGTTCGCGGGCTTATCGAAGCATGTCGACTTGAAGCTCGTGAGCCGGCGGGAGTTCGGCTCGGGGGCGGTGGCGATGCGGTATGAGCCGAGAAGGTAGCCATTCCTTCTATAGGGCCGCCGCCACGGTCACGGAACTTCGACGTGGCCGTGTGAAGATGTGAAGGTGGTTTTGCAATCTCACGCCCACGTCGAAGCTCCGTGACCGTGACACCCAACATCCCTGATTCAACAAGGCGATTGCGCTGCCGCCCAACCGGGTGAGGTTTACGGAGGGAGCGACGGCGAACATACTGCCCGCCCCAGCAACCACCCTCGGGCAGGAGTTCGTCATGGCTCGCGTTGGCATTCTCGCACTGATTCAGGAGTCGAACACGTTTCTGCCGGGGCAGACGACGTTCGAGCACTTTCGGCAGGATCTGATTTTGTCGGGTGAAGAGGTACGGCGGCACTTTGCCTCGGCGCATCACGAGGTGCGCGGGTTCTTCGATGGGCTGGCGCGGGCGGGTCTCGACGCCGTGCCGATCTTTGCCGCGAGGGCTTATCCGTTCGGAACGATCGAGGCGTCGGCGTTCGATCAGCTCGTGCGGCTGATGCTGGACGAACTGTCACTGGCCGTGCGGCTCGACGGGTTGCTCGTCGCGCCGCACGGGGCCACCGTCGCCGAGTCGTATCCCGACGCCGACGGGCACTGGCTGTCGCTGGTTCGGCAGGCGGTCGGGCCGCAGATGCCGATCATCGGGACGCTCGATCCGCATGTGAATCTGTCGCCACTGATGGTCGCCTCGACCGACGCGCTGATGAGCTATCGCACCAACCCGCACATCGATCAGGAACAGCGCGGCCTGGAAGCGGCCGAACTGATGGCGAGGACGCTTCGCGGCGAAGTGCAGCCGACTCAGGCGGCCTGTTTCCCGCCGATGGCGATCAACATCGAACGACAATGCACGACAGAGCCGCCGCTGTCCGCCGTGGTCGCCGAATTCGAGGCTGCTCGCGCGAAACGGGGCGTGCTGGCGGCCAGCCTGATGCTCGGCTTTCCCTATGCCGACGTGACCGAGATGGGTTCGGCGTCGCTCGTCGTGACCGACAACGATCCGGCGCTGGCTCAAGCGGTCGCGAATCAACTCGGCCAGGCGATGTGGTCGCATCGCGAGGGATTGGCCGGCGAGTTCCTGACCGTCGAAGAGGCGGTGTCACAAGCGAAGTCGCTGCCGGGTCCGATCTGCATGCTCGACATGGGCGACAACGTGGGAGGCGGCTCACCCGGGAACGGGACGTGGCTCGCTCACGAACTGCACCGCCAGTCGGTCGGCCCGTCCTTCGTCTGTCTGTACGACCCCGCCGCCGTCGTGCAGGTCGAGTCGCTCGGAGTCGGCTCGCGCATCCGGCTCACGGTCGGCGGCAAGACCGACGAGCTGCACGGGTCTCCCTTTCACTCCGTCTTCGTGGTGAAATTCGTCGGCGATGGTCAATTCGCCGAGGATCAGGTTCGTCACGGCGGCTTCACCCATTTCGATCAGGGCCGCACCGCGATCGTCGAGACCGAGGATGGACTGCTCACCATCATGCTGACCTCGCGCCGAGTCCCGCCGTTCAGCCTGAAACAACTGACCGCATTCGGCCTCGAGCCGAAGTCGTTTCACGTCCTGACGGCGAAGGGCGTCAACGCGCCGCTCGCGGCCTATCAGCCCGTCTGCGCGAGCATTCTGCGAGTCAACACGCGCGGCGTGACCGTGGCCGACATGACACAGCTCACCTATCATCACCGTCGCCGTCCGATGTACCCGTTTGAACGAGAAACGGCGTGGACACCTTGAGGAGTTGTAGGGTGGGACCAGCTCGCGTAGCGTGCGCCGGCCCACCATTTCGCCTCCAAAAACAGTGGTGGGCCGGCGCGACCTGAGCGTCGCTGGTCCCACCCTACAAACGATCAAACGTTTACTGGAGATTGGTTGATGAACGCTGGCCTGTGGCGATTTGCGGAATGGCTCGATCCGGTTCCCGCTGCGGCGCGGCTGACTCTGGGCGAGGGGAACACGCCCGTCGTGAGATCGCGAAGGCTGGGGCCGAGCGTTGGGTTGAAGAACCTGTTCTTCAAGCTGGAGATCACCAATCCGAGCGGTTCGTACAAGGACCGGTTCGCCTGCGCGGCGGTCTCCGACATGGTGGCTCACGGCAAGACCGAGTGCATCGCCACGTCGAGCGGCAACACGGGCGCGGCACTGGCCGCGTACTGTGCCCTCGCGGGGATTGCGTGTGAGATTGCCATTGTGGAAGGCGCGCCCGAGGGGAAGCTGAAACAGATGCTCGCCTACGGGGCCAAGCTTTACCGCGTGCGCGGCTTTGGCATTGATGCCGATGTTTCGGATCGGGCCATCAAATGCCTGAAGGCTCTCAGCGCGAGGCCCTCAGCGCAGATGCAGATCAGCGCGTTCGCCTACTGCCCGGTCGGCATGAGCGGCGTGAAGGGGATCAGTCACGAACTGGCCGAGCAGACGAAGGGTCTCGACCGCGAAGCGTGGGACCATGTCTTCTGCATGGCGGGCGGCGGCGGTCTCGTGCTGGCCACGGCCCTCGGGTTCGAGCAGCTTCAGCAGGCGGGACGTTTGGATCGGCTGCCTCGCACGGAATGCGTGCAGCCCGTCGGCAACAACACGATCTCCGGTCCGCTCCGTTCGGGTTTGAATGTCGCTCAGGCGATTCAATGCACGAGCAAGATCAGCGGCCTGCAGGTTCCCTCGGTCATCGACGGCAACGAAGTGATTACGGCCTGTCATCGCAACGGTGGGACCGGTCATCTGGTGAGCGATGACTTGGTCTGGCAGACGCAGTCGCGGTTGGCTCGCGAGGAAGGGATCTTCGCGGAACCGGCCGCCTCGACCGCCGTGGCGGGTGCGTTGCAGGCGGCCCGCGAAGGGCTGCTCGACCCCGACGCAAACGTGGTTTGTCTGATCACCGGTTCGGCGTTCAAGGATCCGACGTCGCTCGACGCAATGGTCAAGCACACGTCCGCACCGCTGATCGACCTCGCGGACCTGGAACGCCGCGTGGCCGACGCCGCTTAGACGCAACTGGATGTCTCTCTGTGAGTTCCGGATTGTCCGGCCAGTGCCCTTGAGCCAATTTCCAGTCTTCGCCACCGGTTGGCGAGCCTCCGCCACCGTTTGGCGAGACTCCGCCACCGGTTGGCTAGCTTCGCCACCGTTTGGCGAGCCTCCGCCACCGGTTGGCTAGCTTCGCCACCGTCTGGCGAGCCTCCGCCACCGGTTGGCTAGCTTCGCCACCGTCTGGCGAGCCTCCGC
>JBBPIS010000184.1:0-10058 GCA_038040225.1 Planctomycetota bacterium | reverse complement strand
AGCCTCCGCCACCGGTTGGCTAGCTTCGCCACCGTCTGGCGAGCCTCCGCCACCGTCTGGCGAGCCTCCGCCGCCGTTTGGCGAGCCTTCGCCACCGTTTGGCGAACCTCCGCCATCGGTTGGCTAGCTCCGCCACCGTTTGGCGAGCCTCCGCCACCGTGTGGCTGGCCTCCGCCGCCGCCCGGCTGGCCTTCGCCGCTCAGTGGCTGATCCTCGCCGCTGGGTGGCTGGTCTCAGCGACTCGCAGCCGGAACCTCGGATCGGACCGGCGGCAACCCGGGAACCATTGGCCGGGCACCGCGACGGGAGAACCGAGCGTCCTGCGTCACACGCCGACCGGTTCGTGAGCCTCGCTCTGCACGCCGTTCATGATGTGCGTGCTGTTGGAAACGTATTCGCCGTAGTAGCTGTCGCCTCGATCCTGGCCCGGGCCGACACCGTTGGCGACGGTTCCGAGCACGGCGATTCCCTGATTGTGGATCAGTTCGCGGACTCGCGCGGCCGACGTGCGGGTGTTCTTGCCCACGCGGACCACCAGCACCATGCCATCGACGTGTCGCGCCAGGATGCACGGATCGCTGACGGCCAGCAGCGGCGGAGCGTCGACGAACACGAAGTCGAACTCGTGCTTCGCGTCTCTCAGCATCTGGGCCATGCGCGGCGACGAGAGGAGTTCCGCCGGATTGGCCGGCGATTCTCCGGCCGTCAGCAGGCTGAGCCGATCGACGGTCGTCTCACGCACCGCATTGAGGAAATCGATCTCGCCCGTCAGGACGTCGGTCAGGCCGATCTCCTGCGGCACGCGGAACAGTTGGTGAACGGTCGGCCGGCGCAGATCGGCATCGACCAACAGCACGCGCTTGCCCGATTGAGCCAGCGCGATGGCGAGGTTCGACACGAGCGTCGTCTTGCCGTCGCCCGGTTCCGGACTGCTGACGAGCACGCTCTTGGCATGACGGTTTTCGGCGGTGACCAACAGCGAAGTGCGGATCGAACGATAGTTCTCGGCCTCGATCGAGTTCGGCGCGTGCAGGTAACGCAACGCCGGATGAGGCAGCCTGGACGCCGGGCCGACTCCATCGACCGGGGCACTGAACGCGGACACGCTGCCGAGGACCGGCTGACGCAGAGAGACTCGCACGTCGCGGACACTCTTCAGGCGGGTATCCTTCAGTTCCTGGATCAGGCACGTCAGCGCCACGAGCAGCAACACGCAGGCCGCCCCGCCCAGATAGAACTTCAACAGCTTCTTGATGACCAGTTCATGCTTGACCGGCGCGAGCGTCTTCATCGAGTAGCCGTTCGTGTCCTTCTCGATGGCCACGCCGTTCTCACGATCGAGCTGCTTCTGCCAGAGTTCCTGAAGCTGGAGGATTTCGGCCCGCATGTTCAGATCGGTCGCCTGATAACCCGAGAACTCCTTCCCGCGCAGGCCCTCGATCTGGATCAGATTGGCCAGCTCGCGGTCCTTCAACCGATGTTCGTCCACCTGATGGCGGAGCGAATCGAGATAGAGAGACACGAAGTCCGCCTGCATTCCCCGGACTCGGGCAAAGCGATCGGCTTCGGCACCCTCGGGAAACTTCAGCCCCAGCTTGGCGTAAGTCTGAAGAATGGTCTCGATGCCATGGCGGACGGCCACCAGTTCGGGATGATCCCGCCCGACCTCGCGCGACAGGTCTCGTTCCTTGATCAGGAGCGGCATGAGCTGAGATTGATAGACCGAGATCTGCATCTGCCGCTCGGCATCCTCACCGCTGCGACCGTCCGCAAGGATGAACCGGCGGACCTGTTGCTCGAGCGATTCGCGGGACTCCCCGGCCGCCATCGACTTCTCGAGCGATTTCTGTCGCGCGGTCAGATCGGCCAGACGGACACGGTTCCGGTTGCGTTCCTCACCCAGCGAATGAATCACGTCCTCGGGGGCGATGTTCGTGGATTGAGCCGTCGCGGTTCTCGTACCCAATGCCGAGCGGAATTCTTCGGGCACCGTCAGGATGAAGTTCCGGTGAGCCTCCTCGGTCTGGTGCAACTTGGCGAACATCTCCTCCGTCGTCTTCTTGGCGAGTCGTTGAACTTCGGCCGACTGCTCCAGACTGGTCTCCTTCAGATATTCGTCGTAGGCCGCGACGACCGACTCCACGACCTTGCGCGAATCGGCGGGTCGCGGGCTGGCGAACCGGACTTCGAGCACGGTCTTGGCCGACCGGTCATTGCCCGCCAGGCGCTTGACCTTCAATCCGTCCTGCACCGCGTCCACGAAGTCGATCTCACCCTTGAAGATCGGCAGCTCCTTGAGGTCGCCGAGTCGCAGCGCCTTCTCGATCAGCAACGGACTCGTGATGAGCGGAATGTCCTCGCTGGGCTTTCCCTGCGCGGTGAGCATGCGGTCTTCTTCGCGCACCGGGGGAGTGTACTTGCGCGATACGAGGATCTGCGCGAACGCATCGTATTCCGGCCCCGATTGCAGATAGGCGAAGTGCCCCACGATCAATCCGGCGATCGCTCCGGCCACCAAACGCCACCGGTAGCGAATGGCCAGTTGCACGTAGTTGATCGGCGCCCCCTCGGCCTCGTCATCGGGATTGACGTGACCCGGCAGGGCATCGGCATGGAATTCGAGTTCGCGTTTCACGGTATCTACTTTCGGAAAGTCTGCCCTGTCACCTGGCGGTCTGAATTTGGAAGCCCACTCACCCGCCATCCCACTTCTTCACTAATGACCAATGACTAATGACCAACTCCAACCGGAGCCAGCGGCACGATGCTGCTGCACTTCTGCTTCTGCTTCAGTTGTTGATGCTGTTCGACGTACCAGGCCACGGTCCGCGCGAGGCCCTCGCACACCGAGACCTGCGCGCTGTAACCGAGGTCTCGCGTGGCGGCCGAGATGTCGGCCCAGGAATGCTGAATGTCGCCGACTCGCGCGGGAGCGAAGTACGGCGCGAACGGGACATCGAGCTGCTCGCAGATCATTCGCAACAGCGTGACCAGATCGAGCGACTCGCCGCAGGCACAGTTGTAGACGTGACCGCTCGCGCCGACGGCTTGCGATGCGAGCAGGTTGGCCTGCACGACGTTGTCGATGTAGGTGAAGTCGCGCGACTGACTGCCGTCGCCGTAGATGATCGGTTGGTCGCCGTTGAGCAGTGCCGCGATGAACCGCGGGATCACGGCCGAGTACGGGCTGTTCGGATCCTGCCTTGGGCCGAAGACGTTGAAGTAACGCAGCCGCACCGTTTCGAGGCCGTATGTCGAGGCGAACGCCTCGCAGTACAGTTCGGCCGCGAGCTTGGCGGCGGCATACGGTGACAAGACCTGTGGCACCTGACCCTCATGCTTGGGCATCACCGGTTGGTTGCCATAGGCACTGCTCGAGCCGGCGTAGACCACGCGACGAACGCCGTTCCGCCGACAGGCGTCGAGCAGATGAATCGTCCCGGTCACGCAGGCGGCGTGCGTGTCGAGTGGATGCTCGACGCTGCGCGGGACCGATGCGAGAGCGGCCTGATGGAACACGACCTCCACACCCTGAACGGCCTCCGTCACCGCCGGCAAATCGCAAAGATCGGCCTGTACAAAGTCGACTCGGCCCTCCAGGTGAGCCAGATTGGCCAGCGAGCCCGTCGAAAGGTTGTCCAACACCCGCACGGCATGTCCGTCCTGAACGAGTCGCGTGGCGAGATGGGAACCAATGAAGCCGGCACCGCCGGTCACCAAATACGTTGTCACGTCGAATTTCCTGTGAAACCTGGGTGTGTTGAAACCACAGTCGTGAGTCGATCCGGCGAGCCACCGCAATCTGCCCTCGAACTGGTTGGTCGCCAAGCCATGTTGCCGAGAATCGACCTTGTGGAAACCTAGCATCGTTTTGCGGACCGGGCGCGATGCCAAACGGCGACAAATCCAAATCGAGCGGCGGCGGAACCGCGTCGCCGTGCGACCAACTGGTGCGACCGCTACAACATGACGCGCGCCGGTGTGTCGGTCACGAACCCAGTCACCTCACGCCAGCCACCACCTCATTGGAGGGGACGGCAGCGGGGACGGACAGTCGCAACGTGGCCGCGATGAGCCGGTGATCGGAACCCGCCGATCTGCCGATCTGGCACGAGCGGACGGTCCATTCGGGCGAGCAGAGAATGTGATCGATCCGCGCCCACGGCAGGTTCTCCGGCCAGTAACGATTCGCCTTGCAGGGGGAGGTGTAGCCGTAGCCGATCCCCGCCAGATCGAACGCACTTTGGAAGTCACCCCAGTGGCGCTGGAACATCTGGCTCGACACCGGCGTGTTGAAGTCGCCGACGAGTAGCAGCGGCTTGTCGCCGCGCGCCGACTCGATCTGGTCGCGGATGGTGAGCGATTCCTCCTCGCGCAGCTCCTGGCTCTCTTCCAAACGGCGCGGACCCTCTCCGCCGAACAGCGAACGCTTGCTCAACTCCACCAGGCCGCGTCGCGCCGTCATCTGGTGGATGTCACCGAGCAGCACCGGACCCGACGGCGTTTCAATCTCGACGACCATTCCCGCCGATCGCTCGAAGATCGGAACCTCGCATTGCGCGACCAGCTTCACAGGAAAGCGCGAGCCAACCCAGTAGCGATCGTGGCTGACCGTGTACCAGCCGCGAAATGCCTCGTCGAGGAGCGGCGACAACGGGAAGGCTTCCTGCAGCGCGACAACATCCGGTTCGATGACCGCGATCTCTTCCAGCACCTTTGCGAAGTTCGGCTTGAACGCCTGCACGTTGCAACTGACGACCTTCAACTCGAACTCACCCGATTCGACGATCGAGGGACTCAACAGTCGAGACGCCGGCAACGACAGGCCCATCACCGGACCCAGCACCACGGCAAGCGAAACGGCATTCACCCACAGCGCTGGCCGATGCCAGAACAACGCCGCCGCGAGCAGCCCCAATGTCGGTGCCACAAACGGCGCGCGAGGCGCATACGTCAGCACGGTGCCGACCCACCAGCTTTCGGAAACCACGAACAGCAGCCAGCAGAGCACTCCGAGCGCCGCCAGGTTGAACCACGACAAGCCGATCACCCAGCGAGCAACCGCGCGAGACGAAGACGATGTCGGAGAAGGCGTCGATGACATGAAGGGGGAACTCGTAGTGCAGAGGTTTTATGGAGGGGATTGCTACAACGCACCAATCAGTTCGCGCTTCGGCCGCCCGAATTGGGGCAGTCCCTCATCCCGTTCGGCTCGGTGCGCGAGTTGGGCCATTTCCCAGGCGGTCACGTAATGGAATCGGAAGTTCGGTTGCAGCGAGTGCAGTTCGGCCAGCTCCTGGTGGAACAATTGCATCCGTTCGCCCAGCAGCATGTCGATGTTGCCGGTCTTGCAGCCGTGCGTGTGGAGTTTGACGAACCGCCAGTTGGGCCGGCCCTGCACCGTGACACCGGCGTTCAGCCACAGATGGAGCCGCTGAATCGACGGCGGTTGCCTGGCGGTCAGATCGCCATTTTCGATGCGCGGCAACACGCCGAACTTCTTGCGGGTCCAGTCAAAGCTGAGCGGCCCCTGAATCATCAGCAGGCTGTCGGCGGGTGCGGATCGTCCGACCTCGGCGCGCATCCCCGTGTTGTGAGACTTGCGCTGACCCGGGATGTCGGCCGCGTAGTAGATGCTGTTGATCGTGTGCGTCTGCGTGTCGCTCGGAGCGGACGGCAGGGTGAAGTCGGCGTAGCAGCCCGTCTTCAGCAGGATCGGGATTTCGTGATCGACTCCGCACCAGCAGCCGTCTCGCCGCGAGTTGTTCAATGCCCAGTTGCCGTGAATGAAACCGTAGACGATCTGACCCGTCACCGGATCGCGGCGCAGCATTCCATGCCGGTGAAACAGCACGTCGCGGAAGACGCTCAGCTTCTCTTCGAGTCCTTCCGGCGTGTCGTCGTGATGGTGGAGATGGATGTCGAACTCACCGAATCCGTCGCGGCAGAGATCGCCCAGCGGATCGATGTACTCGGGACGATACTGATCCTGTGGAAAGAAGAACGTGTGACGCGGCGTCCGGCCGTCGACATCACGAAACTCGGCGAACCGCTGCGGATAGTCGCAGCACCAGCGCTGCACGCGGGCCAGGGCCTCCTCCCGCGAGGGGTTGCCCCATTCGGGTTCGTAGTGGTCGCAGATCGCCAGAAAGACGTCGATCGGTTCCTCGTCGAGCATCACGTCGTGCGAGCTGTCCTTCGCAAAGATGTAAGCCGGCACCCAGCGGTCCATGCCGCGCGCCCGCACCGCGCGCCAGATCGCACTCGCCACCAGCCCCAACAGGGACAGCGACAGAACCAGCACGCACATCGGTATCAACCAAACCGGCATCTCATTCTTCCTTGAGACAAACACACAGGGTCGGCCCCTGACTCTTCCCGCGCTCGACGGCGCGCAGTCTTGAAGACGCACACGCCGTCCGCATGTACAGCGGCCCCTTCAACAGTCGAAGGCCGTCTGCCGATCAACTCTACGTCGTCTTTTGCCACGTCACGCGGTATTTCGCGCGGAAGGCATCCCATAATGCGAGAGTCGTCGTCAGGTTGAGCGTTACAAACATCAGCGACGGACCAAACAGCGAAGACCGCCGGCCTTGCCGTTGAAACAGCCAGCCAATCGCCGCCGACACATAGAACACCGCCTGCACATTCAGCAGAATCCAATAGACCGGAGAGTTGAGCAACATCAAATTCGTTGCCAACGCCAGCACCATCAGCAACGGCGCGAGCAACCGCATCAGCTTGTGCGAGACATACTCGAACCAAAGCGGGTTGTGGACCGGCGACAGCCATTCGGGAAACAACCGAACCAGTTGAGCCGCACCGGCGATCGTTCTCCGCTTGCGAACGGATTCCTGCCCGCTCGATTGAGACGGTTCATCGAACACCCGCGCGGCCGGCTCGAACACGCAGCGGTATCCTCGCGTCACGGCCTGCATCGGGATGACCACATCGTCGAGAATCGTCTGCTCGGGGATGGGCCGGAACAGCGACTTGCGGATCGCGTAACAGGCCCCCGTCGCACCGGGGACTCCGCGCCACAGGCTCTCACAGCGGCGAATGAACTTTTCGTACTTCCAATAAAAGCCGATCCCCTGAGCGGCGGTTGAGGCCCCTTCCGTCGCACGCAGCACCAGTTCGCCGGAGACCACCCCCACGGTCGGATCGGTGAAGTTCTCCAGCAGGCGTTCGATGCAGTCGGGCGCGAACTCCTGCCGCGCGTCGGCCAGCAACACGAATTCCGACTGGCATTGCGGGACGAGCTCGTTCAACACCGCTGGCTTGCCGCGGCGCGAGGCGAACGAAAACAGTTTGACTCGCGGGTCGGCAATGGTCGACAGAACGAGTGCCGTTTCATCGGTCGAGCCATCAGAGCCGATCAGGATTTCGCGGATCCACTCGGACCGCGTCGAAGCCAGCAGACTCAGCACCTTCTTCGGCAGCGTGCGCGCCTCGTTGTGAGCGACGATCACAATCGAGACCGGTCGCTCGATGCTCTGCTTGACGCGCATCGACCATCCCGAGCGGGACTGCCACCACACCACCAGCGGATAGCCGGCAAAGATGTAGCCCAGGCCGAAGACGCTCAGCCAGAACAGGAGTTGTAGGGAGAGGGGCATGAGAAACTCGCGAAGTCAGTGGGCAGTGCGAACGGTCGTCTACCGCTCTGATCTCTGATTGCATAGCGCATTCAATAGTTCCGCCAGTCGCGCCGTTTGCGACTCGCGACTGAATTCGTCAATTCCCTGGATCGGTTGCCGTTTGTGCTGAGAGTGGCCAACGACAGACAACCGGTTCTCCAGCCAGGCCGCGATTCCCGAGTGGTCACTCGGAACGAAATGGCCCTGCGGGAAGAAGCGGTTCGCGATGTCGGCCGTCTCGCCGTGAGGTGCGATCGTCAGCATCTCCTTCCGAATCGCGAGGTACTCGAACAGCTTGGCCGGGACGACGCGCTCGGCTCCCGGCACGTCGCTCAGCAGCAAACAAACGCCATCGGCCGAATGGAGCCGGTCAAGCACCTGGGAGTGATCGCAGTAATCGACCGCTTCCAGGCGTGCGGTCGTCGCGCGGACTCGATCCAGCACCTGCTGCTGCTCGGGCGTCTTCCGTCCGACGCAGACCAGTTCCAGTTTTCGCGCCAGTTCGGGCTGCGAGGCACTCAACAATTCGATCGCCTTCACGAGCGGCTCGATGTCCGTCAGGTTCCACAGCGTCCCGGTATAGACGAGGCGGAAGGAGGTTAATGGTTGAGGAGAGGATTCCGCCATCTTGTTCCTCTCGCCCCTTTGGGGAGAGGGGTTAGGGGTGAGGGGCGATTGCAGTTTGGCGCTCGGCAACGGTTGCCCCTCACCCCCGGCCCCTCTCCCCAAAGGGGCGAGGGGAGCGAGATTTCGACCTTCGACCATCAACCGTTCTCCAAAATCTTCCGCGTCAAAGCCGTTGTAGATGCAGACGGCCGGAACGGAGTGCCGCAGCGCGGCGAGTTTGTTGGCGAGATTGGTCGTGCTGGCTTTGGTCGTCGCCACCACCGCATCGGCCTGTCGCAGCAGACGCCGCTGCATCCGATCCTGCACCGTGCGCGAGAACCAGTCGCGCTGAGCGTTCTCCAGATACTTGCCGCTCAGATCCCACTCGTCGCGATAGTCGAGGATCAGCGGCAGGCCGAACTGGCGCTTCAGCGCGGCACCGACGAAGAAACTCGAATAGGCGGGCGCAGTGACGAGGATCGCGTCGTGAGGCTGCTCGCGCAGGACGGCCGCTCCGGCACGCCGCGCATTCGGATTCCAGAGCACCTGCGGATCGGGTTGCAGCGTCAGCTTGACGCAGCGCCGCGCAACGCCCTTCGCCGCCGACTTCATTCGCCGCAGCAGGCTCGGTCGCTCGGTCTCGGCTCCCACGAGCGACTGCTTGATGCGGTAATCGGGTTCCCAGGTGCGGGCTCGGACGATGCGCACGTCTTCCGGCAGGTCGGCCAGCAGGCTTTCATCGCGCACGGGAACGGAGGGGTTCTCGGTGGTCAGGACCGTCACGTCCCAGCCAAATCGCCGCAGATACTTGGCCCATTTCGCGGGTCGCTGCACGCCCGCGCCACCGACGGGCGGGAAGTTGTACGCGATCAACAAGACTCGCCGCGCGCGTTCGACGGGCGCGGTGAGTTCGCTGACGGGTGAATCGAAAATGGCCGCAGACATGACTTCAGTTCCTAAATCAACCATGACGGCTCGCGTCACGGGAAGGAGTGCAAAGTGAGAAGTGAGAAGTGGAAGGTGCAGAATGAGAGACGGTCCCGTCAGCCGTCCCACATGACGGGGCAACGTTGGAACAACCGCTCATGTCCGCAATCCGCGAGGGAAAGAGCATCCGCCTCGCTTCCACTTTGCACTTCTCACTTTTCATTTTTCACTTCTCACTTGCCTTTCCTCTTCGCTCCGCTCGGAAAGACATCTCACCGAACTTATCCAGCCCGACGGCGTTGTCGTCTGGAAGCGATCGAACACGCCGCGCGAGGCCAGTGTTCCGACCGCCGTGATCGCCCACGGATGGTTGTCGTGCAGGAGCAGGATGTCGCCGTCCTGCGGCTCGTAACCCGAGCACCACGCTGCCATCTCATCGGCCGATGTCATGCGGTAGTCGCGCGGATCGACGTTCCACAGCACGACGCTCTGACCGCGCTGCCACACGCCGGACAATTTGCTCCAGTTCAACTCTCCCTTCGGAGGCCGCATCGTGCGGGGAGCCGTTCCGATCAGTTCGGCCAGCAACTCATCGGTCTGTCGGACTTCATCGAGGAACAGACGCGGGTCGGTTCGCGAGGGTTCGCCATGCGACCACGTGTGATTTCCGAGTTCGTGTCCCTCCGCCGCGATGCGGCGCACCAGATCGGGATGTCGTGCGGCGAGTTCTCCGATCACGAAGAACGTCGCCGTGAGTTGCCGCTCCGCCAGGACATCGAGCAATCGCGGCGTGTGTTCGGGATGCGGGCCGTCGTCGAACGTGAGCGCGATCCGCGGCGCAGCGCCCCGCGCGGCGCGTGGCCCGCGAGCCAGCAATCGCCGACG
>JBBPIS010000183.1:0-14504 GCA_038040225.1 Planctomycetota bacterium | reverse complement strand
ACCGAGAATCAAGCCCAAACGGGCGACTGGGTCGATCACATGAGTCCCGGACGTGTACTGGCTGTTGACGGCAACACTCGGAGTCGCGGTGAAGGACTGCGTCACGAAGTCGATGTTCTGGTTGCCCGACATCACGTTGCTGGTGACGGTGGCGTTGATCCGACCAGAGGTGCTGGTGCCAGCGCGAATCCAAACACCGTTGCGGTCATCGTCTGACGGGGTTACGGCGGCAATACCATTGCCACGGACGCTGGTCTGATGCAGGTTCAGCGTCAATGTGTTGTCCGTATTGAGGGCCTCGGCATTGTTTTCAACGAAGAGACCATTCAAGCCGTTTTCCTCAATCCGGCTGGTGGCGACAGCACCGTCCGAGGGTCGCGGATCGTTGGCACCGGTTCCCTGAATCGTCACAGACATGTTCGCGTCGCCTCTGTTGAACAGTTCGACCCCGCGACCGCCGTTGAATCGCGACTGCATGTCGTTGAAGGTCGCGTCGATGTTGTTGGCCACGATGGCATTGCTGCCGGTCGCGTTGAGGCTGATGCCGTCCGCACCAAACTCGCGGAAGATGTCGTTAGTCGAGGTGATGGTGACTACGCCGAAACTGCTCGACGTCGCAATCAAGCCGTTGCCGGTACCGACTGCCGTTCCGGGACCAATCGCCGTGGTTCCCACTGAAGTCAGATCCAGGAAGCCGCCTGCAGCGTTCGTCAGGTCGATGCCGTCCTGTCCGGGAGACGTGATTGACACATTAGTCAGGTTCAGAGTCACGCCATTACCGAGCGACGTCGTGGTGTCCACCTGAATCCCGTCACGGCCCACTCCAGTGATCGATGTGTCGCTCACGTTCAAGGTGACGTTGGCATCGACAGTATTCGTGATCTGGATGCCGTCCAATCCCGTGCCTGGTGTGTTGTTGACCACAGTGTCGTTGATCGCAATGGTCATCGACGAAGCGCGGGTGGCGATCAGATTGATGGCATCGCCCGCGTTGTTGGTGAACGTGTTGTCATGCCAGACACTGTTGTGGACGGCACCGGTCACGATGTCGGCGAAGAAGTCGGTCTGCGCCCGGATGCCGTCAGACGTGTTGCTGTCAAAGGTGTTGAACCCGATCCCCACGTCAAGCTGCGCGTCGGCCGTGACCAGAATGTCCACGCCGCGCTGATTGTTCGTGAACGTGTTGCCATCGGCCAGCAACGGTCCTCCGATCAGGACATCAATTTCATAGGTGCCACCCAACTCAATGTCGGTGTCGCCACCCTGCACATCGAGGTTGATGCCGTCTGCCGTGTGGCCGGTGAACGTGCTGCTACTGATGACAGTGCCCGTCAGCTTCGAGTCGTTGCGACGGTTGATGTTGATGCCGTTGTCCTGAGCGTTGGTGGTATCCACGAAGGTGCTGTTCCGAACCGTGAGGTCCGACACGATGGTACTTTGCACCATGGTGAGCCCGAACCCATCACTCGCATTGTCGGCGAGTGTCGTGTTGACAAGGGCTGCATCGCCGAGCGTGGCATTCCTCAGGACCGACCCATCGTTCAGAACGACCCCGAGGCCCTCGCCGGTGAAGTTGACATTGGCACCCGCCACATTGTTGCTGATCGCCACGTTCGAGATGTCAAACGTGCTGAACACGGCCCCCTGAGCCACCGGCCCGTTGTTCATGAGCAGGCCAATCCCCGCGTTCTGGTTGCCCGAGATCAGGTTCTGGCCGCCAGCCCCGCCCACCGTCAGATCAAACGAGGCCGTATCGTCCGTCGAGATCAGCAAACCGAAGCTGCCGTTGCCGCTGAGCTCACTGTTGAAGTTGCCGCTGTTCGGATTCGCGGTTCCTGCGTCACTGTTGATGGTGACGGTCGCGACCACGTCGCTGGTCATCAGGATCGAGATCCCCTCTTGCCCATTGTTCGCGATGGTGTCGTTGGTGAAGTCGGCGTTCAGGGTGATGCCGGCCACCGCGTACTGCATGTCGAGGTTCACGCCGCGTCCGCCGCTGTTGCCCGAAATCGTGTTGCGGAAGAATTCGAGGTCAATCAGATTGTCGGTGTCGCCGAGTTGGACGATGTTCACGCCGTCACCCGCCGTATGGCCGGTGATTTGATTCTCCGTGAACGTGACGAGTCCCTGCGTGCTGGCCGTCACCTGGAGCTCGACACCGTTGGTGCCGTTGCCGTTGATGATGTTGCCCGCGATGTCGACCGTGCCGACGTTGGCGGCATTGGTTTGGGTGATCAGGACGCCGGCACCCGTGTTCGTGCCGATCTGGGCGTAGTTGGAGACACTCAGGTTGGGTACTCCGGTCAGTGCATTCAGGCTGACCAGAATTCCGTCGCCACCGTTGTTTGTCGATTGTGCCGCTCCCTGACCGTCTACAGTGATGGCCGGGCCGACCGTCACCGTGTCCAGGCTGACCAGGATGCCCGTTGTGGCGCTCTGATCCGCTGAGACGTTGTTGAGGAGGATCGAATCGATCGTGGCACCGGTGTCGAACACCACTGCCACCCCTTCGTCGGCCGTGGTCGTGGTCGAACTGACGTTCGTCAGGAGGATGTCACCCAGCACGGTTGTCGCGCCGCTCCCTGCGACCGAGACGCCCCGACCGCCGCTGTTGGTGGCCGTGGTATTGCTGACCGTAATCACCGGAGGCGGGTTGGCTCCGCCGTTGACGCCGCTCAGAATCACATCCAATCCGCGATCGAAGCTGTCGCTGATCGTGTTGGTGTCGACCAACAGGGAACCGAGTACGCTGTTCGCGATGTCGATTTGAATCCCCTGGCCGAGTGTGCTGTTGGTCACAACGTTGTTCGAGATGGAGACCGCACCCAGCGCGACGCCATTGCTCTCCAGGGCGATCCCGCGACCGGCGTTGTTGTCGATGAACAGGTAGTTGTCGATCGTGACGTCCAGGGGAGTGGGCACTCCGACCACGTTGTTGAGCGTGACGAGGATGCCGTCACCCGCGCCGCCCGTTCCATTATTGGACGACTGGGCCGTTCCCTGTCCGTCGATCGTGATCGACGGGTCGATGGTCATGTTGGTCAGGCTCGTCAGGATGCCCGTTCCAAAGCTGTTGAGAGCCGTCACGTTGGTCAGCGTGATGTCGCCGACCTTGCCGTTGGCCGGGGCGGTCGCAATCAGATCGACCGCCACGCCTTCCTCGGCCCCGGTCGTGTCGGACGAGACGTTCGTCAGGGTGATCGTGCCCAGCGCCATCGGATTGAACGGGAAGCCGTTGCCCGCCACAGACACGCCGCGTCCCGTGACGCCACCGATACCGCTGTTGGTGACCGTCGTATCGAGGACATCAATCGTCGGGTTCGGGTTGGCTCCGTTGTTGACGCCGTCGAGAACGACATCCAAGCCACGACCAAAGCTGTTGCTGATCGTGTTGGTGTCCACCAGCACGGAAGCAACCAGCGAGTTCGTCAGGTCAATGGTGATGCCTCGGTCACCATTGCTGGTATCCACTGTGTTGTTGGAGACGGTGACTGCACCAACGGGGGAGCCGCTAATGGCGATCGGTGTGGGGTTGGTATTGATCAGAATGCCACCGTTGCCGCTGGCGCTGACGTTGTAGCCATCGACGGTGACATCGGGTGTGCCGGTGACACCATCCAAGACAATGCCAATTCCGTCGAACGCGCTGTTGGTGATCGTGCCTCCACCGATGACCGCCACGTTTGTCAGGCTGGTTGTATTCGTGAGCTGGATCGAAACACCATCGCCGAGGTTGGTGGTGTCAGAGTTTACCTGATTCAGCACGACGCTGTTGATGCTGCTGCCCGTACCGAGGGGGTCATCGATTACCGCGATCCCGTCGATGTTGCTGTTGGTCACACTGACGGTGTCGATCAGCAGGTCGTTCAGCGTCGAGTTTCTTGCGAACAGTCGCACACCATCGCCGCCAGCGCTGTTGGTGACGGTCGAGTTGCTGATCGTCACGTCTGAGCCGGTGACAGTGTCGAGATTGACGTTGATACCATTGTTGGAGCTGTCGGAGACGGTGTTGCCGTCCAGTTCAACGACGCCGACCGTGCCGTTCAGACTCACCTGGATGCCATCTCCCGCAGTGCTGTTGCCGACGATGTTGTCGGAGACTGTCACATCGCCCACGGCCGAGCCGTTGTTCAGCACGATGATTCCGTTCCCGGCGTTGTTATCCACCAACTGGTAGTTGGTGACGCTCACGTCAGGTGTACCAGCGACCGTGTTGAGGGTGACGCGGATGCCGTCGCCACCGTTGTTTGTCGAGAACGAGGCCCCACCGCCGTTCAACGCGATTGGCGAGCCGACGGTCTCGGTGTTCAGGTCAACCAGGATACCCGTGCTGGCGCTCGCATTGGCCGAGACGTTGGTGAGGTCGATGGCTCCCACGGTGCCGTTGCTGAGCACCACGGCCACACCTTCCCCGGCGGTAGTCGTGTCGGACGAGACATCCGTCAGGGTGACATCACCCAGGAAGGCGGCGTTGCCCGCGACCGAGATGCCTCGGCCACCACTGGTCGTCGCCGTCGTGTTGCTGATGGTGATCGTTGGATTGGGGGGAACACCGATCACGTTGTCCAGAATCACGTTCAGCCCGCGACCGCCACTGGTGTCGATGGTGAACTGATCGACGAGCAGGCTCTCGATGATGGAACCGACCAGATTGATCTCCGTCCCCTGACCACCGCTGTTCGTGACGGTGGCCGTATCGAACACGATGGCTCCCAGGTCGGCACCGTTCGCCGCCAGTCGGATTCCGAACGAACCGGTGTCGCTGACCGTGCTGTTTGACACCGTCACGTCGGCACCGCCCGTGACGCCGTGGAGAATCATGTTGATCCCGTGGTTGGAACTGTCACTGACAGTGTTGTTGGCCATCGTGACCGGACCGATGACACTGTTGTTGGCGATTTCGAGCCGAATGCCGTCGCCCGTATTACTGCGGCTGACGGTGTTGTCCGACAGGTCGATCGTGTCGAGATCGGTTCCGGTCGCGATGACGGCGAGGCCATGGTGGCCGTTGTTGTCGATCAGGCTGTAGTTCCCGACATTGACGGCGGGCACACTGGTGATGTTGGTCAGGTTGACCAGGATGCCGTCCGAACCACTGTTGCTCGCCACGGCCGTTCCATCGCCGTCGACGGTGACGGCCGTGATACCGGCCACCGCGTTGAGGTCGACATGGATGCCCCGTCCGCCGCTCGTATCGGATGAGACATTTGTCAGCAGGACCGCATTCACCGAACCGCCATCCAAGAGAACGGCCACTCCGTCACCCAGCACGCTGTTGGTGACCGAAACGTCGGTCAGAACCACGTCGCCGCCGATCGTCGCCCCGGTACCGGTGATCGACACTCCCGAATTAGCACTGTCCGTCACGGTCGTTTCGGTGACGGTCACGTCGTTCGCCACCGTGGCACCGGTGAGAAGGATCGTCAAACCGTTTCCGGATCCGTCCACACCGCTGTTGATGATGGTGAACTGATCGACGGTAACTCTGGCGACGCCGGCATTGGTAAAGTCCATGCGAACGCCGTCATCCTGGCTGTCCGTGACGGTGCTCGGGTCGAGCAGGACCGTGCCGAGCGTCGCGCCGACGGCCGAGAGGTTGATGCCGATGGCTCCGCTGCCGTCGATGTTGCTGTTCGTCGTGCTCAGATCCGCTCCGCCCGAGACGCCGTCGAGCAACAGATTGATCCCGTTCCCGGAACTGGCATTGACGATGTTGCTGTCGAGTGTGATCGGGCCGGGGATGTTGTTGCCGCCGATCATTTCAAATCGAATGCCATCGCCCGCCGTGCTGTTGTTGACGGTGTTGTTCGACAGATCGACCGCACCGAGATCGGTTCCGGTTGCGATGACGGCGATCCCGTGACCGGCGCTGTTGAGGACGTTGGTGTAACTGCCGACGCTGACGTTCGGAATGCTGCTGAGGTTGGTCAGGTTGACGAGGATGCCGTTCGCGCCGCTGTCGGTCACGCTGGCTGTTGACTGGCCATCCACAGTGACGGACGTGAGTCCCGCGAGACCCGTCAGGTCGACCAGGATGCCATTGCCACTGCTCGTCGCGGCCGAGACGTTGGTCAGGGTGATGGAGTTCGCAGAGCCGCCGCCCAGGACGACTCCCACGCCGTCACCCGCCGTGCTGTTCGTCGCGGAAACATTGGTCAGAGTGACGTCGCCGAGAGCTCCGGTTCCGGCGATCGACACCCCGCCGCCAGCGCTGTCGGACACCGTCGTGTCGGCGAACGTGATGTCAAAACCACCGATGGCACCCAACAGCACGACGTCCAATCCGGTGGCGCCGCTGTTGGTGATCGCGCTGTTGGTGATCGAAATGGGCGATCCGCTGGCGTTGTAGTTGAGGGCGATGCCCGACGCGGCGCTTTGGTCGATGATCGCGCTATCGATGATCACGCCACCGAATGACGAGCCGGCTGCGAAGGAGGCATTGATGCCCGTGTCATAGTTCGTGATCGTGTTGTTGGTCATCGTGATCGTGCCCGTGCCGGTGACGTTGGTGCCACCGATCGAGATTCCATCCTGACCCGCCGCCGGAGCTCCTCCCGTGCGGGTGATGGTGAGTTGATCGAGCAGGATTCCATCCGCAGCGGGAGAAGTCACCACCGAGTTGAACGGGACATCGACCGGCTCGGGGACGCAATCGTTCAGGGAGTCGTTGTCGGTGAGAGTGATCACGGACAGCGGATCGACACCGGGCGGAGGTGCGAACACGCCGAGAGCGACGTTCGTCAGGAGGATGTCGACGCCGTCGTCGCCGTTGTCGGTCATGGCGGTCGGCCCGAGCACTTCGACAGCTGCGGACGTGCCGATGTTGGTCAACTCGATGTGAATGCCGTCTTCCACGTTGTTGCTGATGTCGCTGTAGCCCGCGATGCGGATGCCGGCGCTGTCCGCATTCGAGATGCGAATATCGACTCCGTCTCCGCCGTTGCCCGAAATCGTGTCCGTCCCGCTGCCGGTCAGAGTCACCAGGGCGGCTCCGACACCGTTGATGGTGACGTTGACTCCATCACCCGGCTGTCCGTTGAACGAGCCCATCAACGGGACGATCGCGAAATCGGTTCCGCTGTAGTTGATGCTGAACGACCCGAGGCCATTGCCGGAGATCGTGTTGGTTCCCTCGGGAATCAAAACGGCGTTGGTTCCGGCACCCGTAGCATCCAGCCGAACTCCGTAGCCACCGTTGTTCTGGGCGGAGACCGAGTCGAGGCGGGCCGTCATGTAGGCTCCGTTGGCCGCTTCAAAGTTGAAGCCGTGTCGGGAATTGTTGTCGGCCGAGGTGGTGTTGAACAACAACCTGGCGGCCGAACCGAGACCGTCAGCCCGCACGAAGACACCGTCGAAATCGAGCGCTCCAAACGTTCCGTTTCCGTCGAACGAGGTGCCAACCGTCCTGAGGTTCAGATCGCCACCCGCCAGTGCCCGAGCTTCAAGCCCACCCAGCAGGTTTCCATTGGCAGAACTGTTCTCCATGTGAATGTTCGATTCGGAACCGGCTCCGGTCGTGGTGATCCGCACGCCCGCTCCGCCCGCTCGATCGAAGTTTGAATCGAGGATGCAGGCGTTGAGCAATCCGCCCCCGCTGACGAAGGCATTCAGTCCATGTCCACCGGCGTCCAGGAAGTCGGCGTTGTCCAGTTCCAGCGTCAGCAAGCCGTTGTTGCCGACGAGTGCGAGCAAGCCCGATCCCCCCGAATTGGCCCCGGTCGTGTCGGTCAGATTGAGTGTGGCCGTCGTACCAATACCACCAACGCTGGCCCGGATCGCATTCGTGCTCACATTGTCGAAGCTGGCACCCGTGGCATTCACGACGACGTTGGCACCGCTTCCTGCGACGACACTCAGTCCGAAGTCGGCTGTACCACCGGGAAGCGTGTTGCCGACGGCTGTGCCGTTCATCGTCAGGTTGAGTGTGCTACCCCCAAACGCCCTCACATCGACGCCACTGAAGGAACCCGGTGCCGACTGGTCGCTGTCGACGAAACTTGTTCCATTCGTCAACGTCAGGTTGGCCACGCTGTTGTTCACCGCGATGAGGAAGAAGCCGTTGGCCCCGGACCTGTCACCGCTCGTATTGTCAAACAACAGATCGACCTGCGAATTGTTCACTGTGCCATTCACTGCGCTGCGGACGTTGTCCGTCAGCGTGTCGTCCTGGAATGTCACGGTCAGCAGCGAATTGCCAGCCAGGTTGAAGAACAGACCGTCGCGGCCGTTGTTCGTAGCGGAGGTTGGGTCCACCACCAGCGTCACATTCGCTCCGCCGACTTCTTCGACGTGGAAGCCGTCGCGCGAGTTGAAGTTCGACTGACCGTTGGTGTTGTGAATGTTCATGACCGCACCGTTCGCGCCGAACAGTCCCATGCCGTCTCCACCCAAGCCCGGTCCGTTGACGTTGTTGTTGGTCTGGACCCTCAGCAGATCCAGCGTTCCCGTACTACCATTCGACTGACTGAACACGATTCCCGAGCCAGCCAGACTGCCGTTGAAGAACGAGTCCGTGATGTTGCCCACGAATGTCATCGAGGTGAGCGGCGCAAGCTGCGTTCCGATCTGCAGATTGTCCAGTCCGTTGCCATTGGCCGTCAGGTTATCCGCCGTGAAATTCAGCGTTCCGCCCGAGGAGGCCAGATCCAGACCGGAGAGGGCGTTGGTGGAGGCTGTGACATCTGTCAGCGACAGCGACTTGATGCCGCTGCTCATGTTCAACGAGATGCCCGAGCCGGTCACGCTGTTGTCGAACGTGCTGGCAGAGAAGACGGCGTTGAAGGTGGCATTGCCGGCTCCGGCAATCTGCATGTTGTCCCCGGTGTTGCCGATGGCAGCCACGCTGGTTCCGGTGACATTCATCGGTCGCAGGTTGCCGCTCAGCAGTCGCAGGCCGATACCGTCGTTGAGGCTGGTCGCCAGATTGACGATGTTGGCGTTGATCTCTCCGGTGAGCTGTTCGATGCTCACGCCGGCCACCGCGTTGCCGTTGCTGGTTGAGATATCCCGCATGTCCACATTGAGCCGACCCTGATCCGCCAGCAACCGGATGCCAAAGTCCTGGGCACCGGACGTCGAATTCATGGAGATACGGGCCAGGATCAGGTCGAGATTGGCAACATCCGTCGCGATGTTGATTCCGCCGGGTGTGCCGTTGTCACCCAAGCCGGCCGCGTTCGCCCATCCGACAACCGCATTCCGGTTGATGTCGGTGATCTGACCACTCAGAATCGACTGGCCGTCCGTGGTGACGCCTCCCGCTCCCTGTGCATTCGTCAGCACGATGCCGCCGTTGTTGCCGGTGATCTCCAGGTGATGGAAGTGGAAGCCGCTGGTAGCCGCACTCGCGATCGCGGCCCCGGTGGCATTCTCCATGACAAACGCGGCGACTTCGTTGTGGTTGCCGACATTGACAATGTTTCCGCCCGGATTGGTCAGGAACGGATAGAGTCCCGTGTTGCGGAATCGCAGGTCGGGCATGAGCGCGTCATCGACGGTCTGTGTGAACGGACCGAACGTCGCCGTGGCATCGAGGATGTGCGCGTGCCCCTGACCGAGCATGCGGGCGAAGTCGGGCAGCGTGATCGGTCCGCTGATCGGAGTGGCCGCCGTCGTGTCGCCGCGGAGCACCAAGACCAGATCGGTCTCGCCCGGAACGGCGGGCGGCATCGCGTGGAACGGATCCTCGAAGGTTCCCGTGCCGGGATCGACAGCCAGGGCATCGGGATCAACCCACACCACGAAGTACGGGTTCCCGTCACGAGGATTGTCCGCGAGGATGTTGACCTGCTCTTCCGACTCCGCCGTGGAGATGCGCCATTGCCGTTGAACCGGCATCAGCATGCGGTCGCGAGTCGACCAGTTGGGGAAGTAGCGAGTTGGTTGGAACCCGGCGAAACGCCAATCGACAATGAAGTTCACGTTGGTACCAAACACGGTGTCACTGGTGACCATGGCTCCCAGCGAAAGATCGTTCGTGACCCAACCTTCCACGCGTCCACGGAAACCAACCGGTGTCGAATCATCGTGCTGTTTGTAGGCATACGCCCCGATGTAGCCTCGCAGCCAGGGCATGTCGGGAGCCAGCGGTGCTCCAATTTCGCCGTCACCGCCGGCGAGTGCCTGCTCGACCAGTTGAGTGCCGATGAACCCGAGGCGATTTTCGAAGAAGACAAGAGTGGGTGACAGGCCCGTCGGACTGACGAAATTCGCGTCGGAGCTGGAAGGGACGTATCCGTTGGCACGCACGTCGATGATGCGTCCCAGCGATTCCACACCGAAGCCAAACTGGTGGTAACGGTTGTTGTTGCTCGACTGATCGTTGTCGTAGTAGGCATTCACACCGAGGATTCGGTCACGTTCAGCGGAGTAGCGTCGAGCCACCACGCCCGCGTTGAAGCCTGTCGCCATGTCGTCCGTCAGAGTCATCCGCAGATTCGGCGCGACAAACCAATCCTCCGAACCCCAGATCGGGGAGAAGGCACCAAACTGGGTGAACCCGTTCCGGTAGCCGACGCCGCTGTTGGTCTGGTGCCGGACATCGAAGTACGTTCCGTTGAGGCTGACGCCTCCACTGAAACTCTCCTGATCGACCGTGGCCACACCCGAGTCAGCCGCAACCGGAGCCGTGGTGTTCACCTGACCCGAGGCGCTCGTTCCGAGAACAAGCAGTGCCATCAGGCCGGCGGAACGGAGAGTCATCTGAATGCTTGTCTGTCGCCAATGGTACATTCGTCCAGCCCTCAGAGTTTCGACTGCGTTGCCTGCAAACGGTAGGTCACCGGAAAGTCCGGACGTAACGGTTCTCACCGTTCTTCCGCGTAATCTGATAATTCGGCAAACACCTCCTTTAGGGGTGAGTCTTTCTGTATTGACCGCTCAAAATACCCGTCCGTCGCGCGATCCTAATTCATGAAATCCAAGAGGTTTTCGCGGACTTGTCAGCTTTTGGCCAACGATTTCGCCTGCCGTCCGCCGACGAGAAAATCTCGATCTCCGCGCAAGTCGCAGCCCGTTTCGCACCCGCTGTGCGGAGGCAGGCATCGGCGGCGTTCGGCACTTTCCGCGCGAGTCAACGGGGCGGAAATCAGAGATAGGCCACTCGATGCGATGCGTAGCAGGTCGTCCAGGTGGCGGGAGTTGCCGATTCATCAAGGGTCGCCAGACATTTCCGTCTTTGGCGTGTCAGATCCGCTTCGCGAGGCGATGCGGAGGTGTTGTGAGTTTCGTGGGATCAGCTTCCAGCTTGTCAATTCCGCGCAAGAACAGGACAAGCTTCCGGACAAGAACATGACAAGTTGGAAGCTTATCCCACATGAATTGATCGCAGCCTCGGACCGCGAGTCGCGATGTCGCTGCGTGCGTGGTCAATCGTTTGGTCCAAAGCTATCCTGCCGGGCATGCTCAACTACTCCTTCTTCGCTCCCCATCAGATCGTGTTCGGCTGGGGACGACGTGCCGAACTGGGGACACTCGCCGCACAACGCGGTCGCCGCGCGCTGCTCGTGTCGGGCAGTCGCACGCTCGAACGGAGCGGCGTCATCGATCCATTGGAAAGCCAGCTTCGGACTGCGGGGCTCGACGTGCTCCGGTTTTCAACCGCCTCGCGCGAGCCGGAGGTGCGAGACGTCGATCAACTCACCGCCGAGTTTCGATCGCTCGAGCCCACTGCCACGGACGTCGTGATCGCCGTGGGGGGCGGTTCGACCATTGATCTCGCCAAGGCGGCAGCGGCTTTGGCGACGAACCGGCAGGGCGACTCGGTCGTCGACTTCCTGGAGGGCGTTGGCCGCGGGTTGCAGATCACACAACCGCCGCTCACCCTGATCGCGGTCCCCACGACAGCCGGCACGGGGGCCGAAGCCACCAAGAACGCCGTCATCTCGTCGAACAATGACACTGCCGAGTCGGGTTTCGCCGGCGCACCGGCCGTTCCGTACAAGAAAAGTCTGCGGTCCGAGCTGATGGTGCCACGACTCGTCCTCGTCGATCCGGAACTCTCGGTCAGCGTCCCCCCCGACGTGACCGCCTCCACCGGAATGGATGCCATCACGCAGTTGATCGAGAGTTACATCTCGCGCCGTGCTGCACCGATCCCGCAGGGACTCTGCCTGCACGGACTGAAACTGGCGATCCCCGCACTGTCGATCGCCGTGCAGGACGGTTCCTCGCAGCCGGCTCGCGAGGCAATGGCACACGCGGCGCTGCTGTCGGGAATGGCGCTGGCCAATTCGGGGCTGGGCTTCGCGCACGGAGTCGCCGCCGCTCTGGGAGTCACCTGTCAGGTTCCTCACGGTCTGGCGTGTGCCGTCATGTTGCCGGCGGCCCTGCAACTCAACCTGCCGGTCCGCACCCGCGAGCTGGCCGACCTGGAGCGGCTGTTCGATCCCGAGGTCGGCATCGATCCCGTGGCGGCGAATGCGTTCGTCGACCGGATCGAATCGCTCTGTGAATCGCTGAACATCCCCGCGCGATTGCGGGACATCGGCGTGAAGCATGACCAACTGGCGGCCCTCGTCCCGGGCTCGCGCGGCAACAGCATGAGCGGCAACCCGCGCGACGTCAGCGACCAGAAGCTGGCGGAAATCTTGGAGGCGATGTGGTGACGCACCCCTTCCCTCTTGCTGGAGCCTCGCGATGATCGTGGCCGCCGGACTGACGCCCGCCTGGCAGCAGATACTCCTGTTCGACCGGTTGCGAATCGGCCACGTCAACCGCGCACAGACGGTCGTCTGGTGCGGCTCGGGGAAAGTCCTGAACGTCGGCGCGGTGCTGCATCAACTGGGGGCGAAGTCGCTCACCCTTTGTCCCGTGGGGGGGAGGACCGGCCAGCAGATTCGAGACAACTTCGCGGAACGCGGCATTCCCGCGCGATGGCTTTCCACCAGCACGGCCACTCGCGTTTGCACGACAATCCTCGACGAAGAGACCGGCCAAACAACCGAACTCGTCGAGAACTCGGCCCCGCTGTCCGAGGCCGAACTCGACGCCTATGCCGACGCCTTTACCGAGGAAGCCCATGCGGCGAGCGTCGTCGTACTCAGCGGTTCGCTGCCGCAGGGGGCACCGGCAAACTATTACCGGCGTCTGCTCGAACGGACTCCCGCCAAGGCGATCCTCGATGTGCGGGGTCGGGAGTTGATCGAGTCTCTGCCGCTGCGGCCGTTTCTCGTGAAACCCAATCGCGAGGAACTCGCCGCCACGGTGGGCCGTCCGCTCGCAACCGACGCCGATGTCTCCGTAGCCATGTCCGAACTGAGAACCCTGGGTGCCGAATGGGTCGTGGTCAGCGACGGCCCCGCGCCGCTGATGGCTCTCGGCCCCGACGGCATGCACCGCATCGAGCCCCCCCGCGTGAAAGTCATCAACCCCATCGGTTGCGGCGATGCACTCTGCGCGGAACTCGCGCTACAAATCGACCGGCAACGTCCCGTCGTGGACGCGATCCGCGAGGCGGTGGCCAACGCCTCAAAGCGAGCTTCGGAACTCCTGCCCTGAACAGGCATCACGAGAGTCGGGGTTGGGCCGGTCCACTGCTTTTTGGACGCACGCGTCCATTGAAGCCTGAAGCGCAAGCGAAGGAAGACTTCGCTTGCGCTTCAGGCTTCAATGGGTAAATCATTCTCCGTGGGTTGCTTCAGGCTGTCGGCGGAGCGTCGACTGGCGGTCGGACGCGAGCGGCCAGCGCGCCCGAAATGGCGAGCACGGCGAGGGCACTCGTAAACCCCACCGACATCATGTCGACCGGCTGACTGATCTCGGGACCGAAGCAGCCGCAACTGATTCTCAGATCGCGCACCAGTGCCGAGGTTTGCGCCCCCACAAACAGGAGCAACAGCAGCGACGTCAAAAACCAGGTCGCCTGCGGGCACGCGCCACCGAGCAGGCAGGCGGCCAGCAGCAGTTCCAGAAACGGCAGGACGGAAGCGACAATGGCTCCGACAGGCGCGCTCGTCAACTCGTACTGGTACACGGTCGAGAGGAAGTAATAGGGATTGGCCAGGTGCGCGGCCGCACTCCACAAAAAGATGCCACCGACCACCAGTCGCGCGCACCATTCGAATTCGCGCGAAACGGCGTTCCAGCGACGCTGAGACGCCGAGACTGGGGCGGTTTCCGCAAGACTGCGGGCAGGGGTGATGGCACTCATGGCGTGGTCGACTCCGGCGGGGTTTCCTGTGGACTGGCTGCATCAGCCGGCTTCGCGGTATCCGGCTTCGCGGCGTCAGGTTTCACGGCCTCCGGTTCGGACGTCTGCTTCATCGGCCGACCCTTCGCCTCCCACTGTCGGATGCCGCCGGGAAACAGCGCGACGTTCTCGATCCCCTCGGCATAGAGTGCGGCCCCGAGTGTCTCGTCGAACTGACAGTTCTCACTTTGACAGTACACGATCACGCGGGCTCCCTTGGGGAGGTTGGCCAGCAGTCTGCGACGCTCCACCTGAGTCGTGAAAACGGGCACGTTGATCGCCCCTGGAACGTGACCCGACTCAAAGTCGCGAGGAT
>JBBPIS010000182.1:0-14583 GCA_038040225.1 Planctomycetota bacterium | reverse complement strand
AACCCCCCCCCCAGCCGGGGGGGGGGGCGGGGGTTGGGGTGGTATGGGTCCACCAGCCCGCGCGCGCGCGTCGGGCTGGTGTGGCATATCCAGCGGCTGATTGCCCACGCCGTCAGTCCGGCGCACAAGGCCACGGTCATCGTGATCGCCAGCTCGCGTGCGAGGCCCATCTGCTGAGTTCGCTGCCGTGCCAGCAGGCTCAGGCCATCGACGGTTCTCCAGCCGATCAGGCTCATCGGGACAACGCATCCCGCAATCAGTGCCAGCACCACGTAAACCGGTGCGAGCCACGGAACCAATCGCGGAAGGAGGCGGCCAGCCGGAAGATCGGCCTCGTCGCGCAAGTCGCTTCGCCAGCGTTTTGCGTCGCGTCGCAACCAGACGAGCAGACCGAGCAAGACCGGCAGTTGCATGAGCAGCGGCCAGGCGGACTGACGCAGCATCTCGCCCCGCTCCAAGCCGACTCGCTCCGCCGCGACGAACCAGTCGGTCCAACTCGCCACCATCAACAGCGCCGCCAGTTCAAACTCTTGAAACGAGACGACGGCCATCAAGCCGAGAGCGGGCAGCGCACGAGAGACCGGTCCGTGCCAGTAACACCGCGCCAACTCCAGCCACTGCAAATCGTGGGACAACCCCGCCAATGACATCCGGCGGCAATGAATCGCCGCCGCATCGCACTCCGGCGGCGGAGCCATGAGTAGTGCGACGGCTCCCACGGGAACAACTCGCACGAACAACAAGCCGCTGCACAGCGCCTCGGCCCACAGCGGATGAGCCATCGCAATGTCGCGCAGCGCGTAACCGACAAGCAATTCGGGAAGGCAGAACGGTGCGAGCAGCAAGGTGAGTGCAAACGTCCGCCTCGAATCCGAAAGACCACTCAACCATCGCTCGACCGCCGCACAAACCGGCCACGCGATGAGACAGATCACCAGCGTCCGAGCCAGCGTCCACAAGCAGGCGGACGCGAGGCTCATTTCAAATACTCCGACTTCAGCCACTGAAGGCACTCGCGCCGCGCGGGCAGCAGCGGGCGCAGATCGATGCCATCGGCGGCCCACTCTTTCAACCGGCGCACTTCGTCAGGCAACTGTGTCTCGTCAACCGGCCCCAGTGGCACCTGACGCGACTTCGACCGAGCGAGCACGAGTTCCGTGTCGGCCGAGGCGAGAAAGTCGATCAACTTCCGGGCCGCCTCGATTCGCTGAGTCCCTCGAATGATGGCCGCCGTGTTGGGGATGCAGATCGTCACCGTCGCTGATTCACGATTGTCATCGGCGTAAGGCTCGATCGGCACACGCACCGGCAGCATCTCGACCGGCCGACCTTCGTCCAGTGCGACGAAGAAGTCGTCCGTGTCCGTCAGTCCCACGTCGCAGACACCCTGCGCGACGAGATCCTTCACCGCGCCGTTGCCGTCCACTTCGCGAACGCCCCGCAGACGGACTTCGTGGTGCCACGCCTTCAATCGTTCCGGACCCCAGGCGTGCCAGAGGACCGTGTAGTGCGTGAGCGTGGTCCCGAACAGCGGTTTCGCCACCGCGGCCCTCGACGGTTCGAGGGAGAAGAGGCTCTGCACGGTCTCGTCATCGGCGGCCAGTTGCTGCGTGTTGACGATCTGCACCCGCAGCCGCGCGCCGAAGCCGACCCAGTACCCGTCGGCATCGCGATACTTGTCGGGGAGCCGCTCCCACCCCGAGCCGCGATACGGTTCGAGCAGCCCCTGACTTTGAAGATCGACCGTGCCGAGCAACTCGTTGTTCCAAAACACATCGCAGCGGGGCCGCTGCCGCTCGGCCACGATCAGGTTGACCAGGCCCAGCGACTTCGTGGCCTCGGTGTCGTACCGCACGTCAACATGGATGCCCGTCTGCCGCTCGAAGTCTTTCAGGATCGCGTCCGCATAAACCGAGTCGTGAGCGCAGTAGACGACCAGCGATTCCGAGTCGCTCTTGGTTCCCGGCATCCCTGCGAACCACAGGCCCGTCAACGCGAGCGCCGCGAAAACCGGAAGTAACACCGTCCAGCGGCTGTGAGTTGATTGTGAAGTCACCGACCTGGATTCCTGTTGTGCGTCTCACCGACCACCGTAGCGCATCTTGCGGGAACTCAATTCTGGAAACAAAACCACGCCCACGGAGACCGCAGGCGTGGCGTGATGACTCGGCAACCGAACTCGATTACTTCGGCTTGTTCTTCTCTTTCGCCCGCTCCAGCGCGTCGAAATAGCTCTTGATTCCCTCGTGGTAGCCGGGCGGAATCTGTTCGGTGTTGAGGGCCTCCATCGCGCCCTGCTTGACCGTCGTGAGGAGTGCCTTGTAGTCGCGAACGACTTCGCCCTTCTCGGCCTCACCCTTCTGCTGCATCGACATCAGCATCTTGCCCGCGACGACGGCCGACTTGGATTGCTCGGACTTGAAGCCGGTCTCGACCGAATCGTCTTCGGGAGCCTCGCCCCCCTTGCCGAAGCCGCGTTCGCCCTGGAAGTCCTTGCCTTTTTCCATCGCCTCTTCCGATTCGGCTCCCCCTTCGGCAAGCAACTGCGCGTACAACGCCTCGTAGTCCGCGAGCGTCTTGCACTCACCGGCCTTCGCGCCGTCCAGCTTCTCGCCCTCGTTCAGCTTCTTCGCCTGCTGAATCGTCTTGAGCGCCTGTTCCAACTCCTTGAGGTCTTTCATCGCCTGTTCGAGTTCCTGCAACTCCGCCTGCGACAGTTCGAGCGACTGCATCGCCGATTCGAGCGCCTCCTTCGAAAGGTCGCTTTGCTCGGACAGTTCGAGCTGCTGCATGGCCCGTTCGAGAGCCGACGCCAACTCCTTGTTGCCCAACTTGTCCTCGGCCAGCTTTTCGAGGGCCGCCAACTTCTCCTTCAACTGCTGCATGAGTTCGCTGCGTTCGATCGGGTCTTTCGTCTGGGCGAGCTTCTGCAACGCCTGCTTGATGTCCGCCATTTCCTTCTGGACGCCGCCGGCATTCCCCTGCTGCAACTCCTGCATCCACTTTTCGAGCTTCTCGTTCTCGTTCGCTCCGAACTGCTGATCACCCGACGGCGACGACTTCATCATGTCCTTCAGCCGCTCGGCGCTGATCTGCCTCCACAACTTGCCGATGTCCTTCTGCTCGATCTGCAGCGCCTTGAGGTTGTCCATTTTTTGAGTCGGCTGCATCTTGTTGAAGGCGAGCTTCAACTCCTCGATCGCGTCGTCGGAGGCATTGTGTTCCTCGTGGTCTTCAATCTTCTTGCGGACTTCTTCGAGTCGCAGTTCGGTCGCCTTCTTGCTCTCAGCCAGTCGTTCGTGCCGTTTCTCAACGAGGTTCGCCTTGGCGACCTTGCCGAACGGATCGAACTGCGGCACGACGAAGACTCCCACCGCGACGAGGGCCGGAACCCAGACCGCATGCCAGAACCGCCGCTGCCACGCGAACGGCAACACACGCTCGGGCGAGACGTGCGTCGCGCGGGCTTCCGCCGACTTCACGACCAGCGGCTGATACTCACCCGCCGACGTGTCGATCAGCGACAGAGTGAGATACAGATCCTTGGCTCCCGTCGAGCGATCGACCAGCCGCGCCGCATCGGGCAGCGTCGGCCGGCGATGGACGAGCAGAGCCAGCAGTCCCGCGAGAACCGGCACGGCACCAAACGCCAGCCACGTCGTGTTCGAGACATCGAACAGCCCCGGCGCAAGGCCCGTCAACCGTGCGGTCAACAGCGCCGCAGCGAAGACTCCGCACAGGACGATGAACGCCCAGTAGAAGCTCCGCCCCACGGCAGCCAGCCTCATTCGCTGGGCGACTTTCAACAACAACCTGTAAGCAACAGATGACTCGGCCATGACAACCTCCCGAACTGGAAGACGTTTTGTCTAAGGATCGGCTGACAAGAGCTTAGCCTTGCACGTTTTCTAAGGCAAGCGGCAACTTTACCGACGGCCACTTCTTCGACAAAGTTCCCGGCGGATTGTAGGTGGCGTCCAACGTAGGGTAGGCTGCCAGCCTGCCATGCTTTCTCCTTGTCCCCTCGCCCCGCCCTGTCTTCAGGAACAAATACTGGCGGGGAGAGGGTTAGGGTGAGGGGATTCTCTTCAGCCTCTTCGCTCTTGCGTCACTCGAAGGTCTCGTCCATGCCCTACCGCATCCCGCGCTGTCAGATCATCCCGCTCCCCGATCATCAGGCGACGTTCCTGATTGACGGACGCGAACGGCTGCGCTGGCACTTCGGGACGAACTATCCCCGCCCGTTCTTCTTCCCGCTGAACGGCCCGTCGGGGACGAGCCTGACTCGCATGGGACACCCCGGCGCGCCGAATCACGATCACCACCAATCGATCTGGTTCGCTCACAACAAGGTGCTCGGGATCGACTTCTGGGGGAACACGTCTCCCGCGCGCATCCGGCAGAAGGAGTGGCTGGCCTACGCGGACGGAGACGATGAAACGGTGATGGCCGTCAAACTCGGCTGGTACGACGGGCACGATCCGAAAGAGCTGCTCGAACAGGAACTGATCGCCGCCGTCCGTCCGAGTGAGAATGGCGAGACGCTCGTCGAACTCCAATCGACCTTTCGCCCCACAGCCGACATGCTGGAGTTCGGCAAGACAAATTTCGGGTTCCTCGCCGTGCGAGTGGCCAAGAGTCTGTCGGCTCACTTCGGAGGCGGACAACTCTCCGACAGCGAAGGCCGAGTCGGCGAACCAGCCATCTTCGGCAACCGCGCCCGCTGGATGGACTACAGCGGCCCGGTCGCCACGCCTGCGCAGAGTGAAGCCGTAGCCGAGGGGATCACGTACTTCGACCATCCGTCCAACCCGAGCCATCCGGCTCACTGGCACGTCCGCGAAGACGGCTGGATGGGGGCCTCCGCCTGCTTCGACGGACCACTCACCATCACGAAGGCTGCGCCGCTCGTGCTGCGTTACCTCCTCCACGCTCACGCTATGCAACCCGATCCCGTACGAGTGAACTCCATCTTCGATCACTTCGCCCAGCGCTCTGCCTTCGCCATTACCAAAGCCACCGTCAAGCACGAGACGTGGACCGTTCGACGAACGTGATCCCTGAAAGTTGCTCAGCACTCCCGCTAATGCTCAACCAAGGATGACCGCTCATGCCGTCGCTCACTCTTCTCCGACAGGCTCATCCGTTGGCCGATCCGCGCGAACAGGTGCGACTGCTCGAACGGGGCGACTCACTGGCGCGGTTCGACCAGACATTGCAGCAGCACGGGCTTCCGCCTCTGGCCGCGACGGGTCTCGACGTGTTGCAGGTCAATGTCGGTCGCCTGTGCAATCAAACGTGCCGACACTGCCACGTCGATGCCGGTCCGGATCGGCGGGAGATCATGACGCAGGACGTGATGCAGGCGTGCCTCGACGTGCTGAGGCGGCATCCGTTCTCGACGCTCGACATTACGGGCGGTGCCCCCGAGATGAACCCGCACTTTCGCTGGCTCGTCGCGCAGGCGCGCGGACTGGTTCCACGGATCATCGACCGCTGCAACCTCACCATTCTGCTGGCCCCCGGTTTCGATGACCTGCCCCAGTTTCTGGCCGAGCACCGCGTCGAGATCGTCGCGTCGCTGCCGTGCTATCTGGAACAGAACGTCGATGCGCAGCGCGGCGACGGCGTCTTCGCGAAGTCGCTGGAGGCCCTGCGTCGGTTGAACGGACTCGGTTACGGACAGCCTGGCAGCGGCCTCGTGCTCAACCTGGTCTACAACCCGCTCGGACCGTCGCTTCCTCCCGATCAGGTTCAGTTGGCGGAGGCGTATCACCACGAGTTGGACTCACGCTACGGCATCGTCTTCAACGAGCTGTTTGCTCTGGCCAACCTGCCGATCAGCCGGTTCCTCGACGACCTGCTGCAATCGGGCCGTTACGAGCAGTACCAACAGAAGTTAATCGAGGCCTTCAATCCGGCGGCGGCGGCGGGCGTGATGTGTCGCAACACGCTGTCGGTCGATTGGCGGGGCCGTCTGTTCGACTGCGACTTTAACCAGATGCTCGACCTGGAACTCGAACCCTCCGCCCCGCGCACGATCTTCGATTTTGAGCCGTCGTCGCTCTCGAACCGCCGCGTCGTCACGGGCCGTCACTGCTTTGGCTGCACCGCCGGTGCCGGGTCAAGCTGCCAGGGAGCCGTGGTGCGATAGCCGGTGGGTGCTGACGCAGGTCATCACGCCGTTGATCGCAACTTATTCCTTGCCGACCCGCTCGACCCACTGCATCAACTGCTGGAACTGGTAGGCGAAGGCGGGTTCGTCGTTGCCCATCGGGCTTTTGAAGAATGAGGCGAGATGCGACATCACGCCGCTCGAACCACGACGGGCTTCGCGTTCGGTCAGGCGGATCAGGTCGATCACCAGCGGGGCGGCGAGCAGTGAGTCACAGCCCTGCCAGATGAACTGCAACACCATCGGCGTGCCGAGGAAGCCCTGATAGTGGATGTGGTCCCACGCCGTCTTCCAATCACCCAATGATTCGATGTACTCGATCGAGACCAGTGTCTGCGGTTTGTAACCCAGAATTTCGGTGAGCAGGTGATCTTTGGACTTCACCTTGTTCGCCTTGTTGACCGGATCGTCGAGCACCTTGCCGTCGAGGTTCCCGAAAATGTTGTGGCCGACCCAACTCATCACCTTCAGGTTGCGGGCGGCAAACATCGGCGCGAGGACCGCCTTCATCAACGTCTCGCCCGTCTTGCCGTCTCGGCCAACATGCACGACATTTTGCTGTCGCGAATATTCATCAAGGCCCGGCAGATCGGAGCCGATCGATGGCGTGAAATTGACGAACGGGCAACCGCTCTGCATCGCGGCGATGGCATAGATCGTACTGGCCGGCAGCGGCGAATGGCTCTTGGCATTGAGCGACTTCTGCACGTCGGCCCACTTCCACGAACGAACCTCGTCGGGCGGAGGCGGCTCGGTCGAGGAGACGTTGACGACGATGACCCGCTCCAGCTTTTCTCGCGTCTTGAATTCGGAGATGTCCTTTGCGAGTCGGGCCACTGCTTGAGCGGCCGTCTCCTTGCGAGTCTTCGCGGCGGCGGGACCGGCCAGCGCATCGATCGTCGCTCCCACATTGACCAGCGTCCCGGGCCGAACGTTCTTGTCGAACTTGGCCAACTGTGGCGCGACGGACGTCAGCATTTGCTGGTTGAAGACCTGGGACTGCTCCAGCAGAACCTGGGCCTCCGCCGAGTACGACGTCTCACGAATCTCGTGGCCGCCGATGACGAGTTCATCCCAATGGACGAGGTCGAGCCCCGCGAACGGCGGCAGAGCACTGACCAGTCCCGTCGTGTCCGCAATCCCCTTCCGCAACGCACACAAGCCGACCACGACCGTCGTCGCCACACCGCCCCAGGCTCCGACCAACCAGACACCAATCTTCCGTTTCGCCATTCCCGCTGCCTCAATCCTGTTGTAAGTCATTAGTCATTGGTCATTAGTCATTGGTCATTGGTCATTGGTCATTGGTCATTAGTCATTGGTCATTGGTCATTAGTATTGGGCTGGTTGTCTTTACCTAATGACCAATGACTGGTGACCTCCCCCTCACTTCGGCAGTTCGGGAGCCGTGTGAGCCGGATAGCTCGCACTGGCCAGTCCCTCTTTCAAGAACGTGACGAGGTCGGTCGCTTCGGCATCGGTCAGCTTGAGCGGGAAGAGTTCCTCATCGAGTTGCGGATGAGGCGCGCCACCCTTGTTGTAGTGCGCGACGACCTCTTCCAGAGTTTTCATGCTGCCATTGTGCATGTACGGTGCGGTACGAGCGATCTCACGCAGCGTGGGTGTCTTGAAGGCTCCCTTGTCGCCGAGCTGCTTGCTGATCGCCTCGCGGCCCACGTCATCGCCAGGAACGCCGACATTGTGAAAGCCATTGTCGGTGAAGTTCGGACCCGCATGGCACGCCGTGCAGTTGGCCTTGCCGAAGAACAGCTTCATGCCGCGCTGAGCCGACTCGGATAACGCGGCCTTGTCACCCGCCTTGAACTTGTCGAACGGAGCGTCTCCCGACAATACGGTTCTCTCATAGGCGGCGATGGCTTTGGCGATGCCGCTTTCAGTGGCATCGGTTCCAAAGACCTGTTGGAACTGCTGCTTGTAACCTGCGATGCCGTTGAGTCGCTCCACGACATCCTTGGCCGTCATCTTCATCTCGATGGGATTCAAGACGGGGCCCATCGCCTGATCTTCCAGATGTTTCGCGCGTCCGTCCCAGAACTGCAGGTTGCCGTAGGCGGTGTTGATGATGGTCGGCGAGTTGCGGCCCCCGATCTGTCCCCCGACTCCCGTGGCGAACTGCTCGCCGTTGCTGAAGCCCTTGGCCGGATCGTGACACGAGGCGCACGAGACCTTTTTGTCCTCCGACAGACGCCCATCGAAATAAAGCTGCTTGCCGAGAGCAATCTTCTCGGGAGTGGGCGGGTTGTCCTTGGGGTGCGAGACGGGGGGCAGACCGGCCGGTTCGGCGGCAGCCAGCCAGTTGGAAGCCGCAACGGCGAGAACCGCCACAGTCAGAGATGCCAATGCAGGGCGTCGAAACATGGTGGGAACCTCGTGGTGAATGGGGTGGGTTGCAAGCGGGAGCCCCGACAGTCGCCGAGGCAACTCGCAGGCGTGCGACATTCTTGGACCGACCGTAGTCGCTTTCAAGGCTCAGCCCGATCAATCTCTTGGTGCGGAGGTCAATCAATCCCCAAAACTTCGGATTGACCGAAAAGTGAGGCCCGCCTAACTTCCCGCCCTTCCCCCTTCCCAAATCAGGTCTTCGTTCCATCCGTTCTCGTGCGGAGACGCATCGTGCGCGCGTTGCCTGCCGTTCGTATCGGCTTCGTGGTGCTGGCCGCTTTCGGTCTGTCGCTGGTCGTGTCGTTGGCCCTGACGGTGCGGGCGGACGATGACGGAATGCGCGAGCGGGTCATCGTGATGAACTCGGGACGCATCCTGACGGGACAGATGACTCGCAACGCGGGGGGCTGGCTGGTCGAACAGGCCAGCGGACGCGTGCAGGTTCCCGAAGATCAGGTGAAGCTGGTCGCCGACAACCTGCGCGACGCCTATCGCAGGCAGCGCGATGCGATTGTCGAACCGACGCCCGCCACGCACATCATGCTCGCGCAGTGGTGCATCTCGTACCGCCTGCACGATGAGGCGCGCGACGAACTCAAAAAATGCCTGAAGCGAGACCCCGATCACGACGAAGCGCGCAAGCTGCTGCGCCGGATCGACGACTCCCTGACCGTGAAGCCTGTCGCGCGGCCAGCGCCCTTGTTGCCGTGGAAGACTCCCGATGGCTTCGTGATGCCGGAGGTCGAATCGCTGGGCGGACTGTCGAAGGAGACGGCAACGGCCTTCACGACGCGAGTCCAACCGTTGTTGATGAACAAGTGCGGCAATGCGGCCTGTCACGGGGCGGCGGCGCGCGGCGAATTCAAACTGCACTCGATCCGCATGGGTTCCAACGGCCATCGCATTTACACCGAGCGGAATCTGGCCGAGATCCTGCGTTACGTCGACGTGAAGGACCCGGCGCTCAGTCCCCTGATTGCTGTCCCTCAGGGAAGCCACGGCGGGACGACGGCGATCTTCCACGGACCGCAGAGCGCCGAACAACTCAAAACGCTGCGAACCTTCGTCAAGACGGTTGCCAAAGAGAAACAGATCGAGGAGCGGGAGTTGGCCCAACGGCCGAGCGTCCTCGACAAGAAGAAGCCCTCGCCCCGTGAAGTCGACTCCGCGACGACCGCTGCGTCAGAACCTTCGCAACGCGACAGCGCCGTCACGCCAGTCGCCGCTTCGACGACAGCCGCTCGACAGCGGGTTGCCACCGCCAACAGGGTCAAGGACGACTCGCCTCAGACTTTGCCCGACGACGACACCGCCATCCCACTCGACGAAGACTCCAACGACGCCTTCGACCCCAACGTCTTCAACCGCCGCTTCCATGGCGCGAAGAAGACGCCCAAGTAACGACTCAGACAGCCACATCAGACACGCGGCGACCGACCCGTCGCCGCGAAGCCCTTCAACTTCCCCGACGGAAGGACACGTCATGCCGTTCGCCACAAAGTTACGTCCCTCAACGTGCCTGCCAACCGGCACTCGTTGGTTGCTGATGACCCTGACACTGGTCTGGCTGACCGGCTGCGCCCTATCCCACCCCAAGAAGAGTTCCGTTCGCGATCCCTTCGTCCACGGTGACAAGTTTTCGTGCGGCGAGTCATGTCCGAAAGGCCGGACCCCCTGATGCGGCGCTTTCTGAGCCCGACGCGCGAGGGAGGGCTTCGCAGGCATCAGACGTTTGGCCCTGGCTCGCACGTGGGGCCAGTTTTTCCAGAGCAAAACGAGTTTTGAAACAGGATCTCGTCTCAACAACTCGGTTCACTGGGCTTCAAAGAAAAGATCACTGGCGAGCGGCCCGCTCGCCAGTGATCTCGTTGGCTTCCGCTGGCGACTCAAGCAGGTCGCCGGTGCAGAGAGACGCTGCCCTGTCGGGACTCTCAGTTGGAGGCGTTCGGAACCGGGGCGGGTGCCAGACCCGTTGCCTGCTCTGTGCCACCGGGCAGATCTTGCGTTTGCACCAGGGCAATTCCATTGGCCAATGGCTTGAACTTGTATCTTCCGCTCACGAGCGTGTACCGCTGCGGCGCTTGACCATGGGCCGGAGCGACCTCAATCGTCCACGTCCGATCGTTGGAGAAACGTTGCGTCGTGCCCGGCTTCATCACGTAGGAGGCACCGTTCAGAGTGTACGCCACATCGCCGGGCGTGTTTGCGGCACTGAACAACACGATCTCACCGCCATCCGGCGTCGGCCCAGCGGGGATTGAGGAGTAGGACGGTTGAGTCGTGTAGTAAGAGGGTTGAGTCGTGTAGTAAGAAGGCTGGGAGTAGTAGGGCTGACTGTAATACGAGCCAGATCCATAACCTCCGTATCCCCCGTAACCATAGCCACGACCATAGTTACCATACCCACGACCGTAGCCACCATAGCCACCATAGCCACGACCATAGCCACCGTTTCCGTAGTTCAAGCTCAAGCCATACCTTGGTGAATATCCGGCTGAGAACCCACTACGACCGCCGCCGCCCCAACCTCCACCGCCTCGCCCTCCGAATTGTGCGAAGGCCGTTTGATCGGCGATGCCTCCCAATACCATGGCTGCCATCAGACTCCATGCCCAGACTTTACTTCGACTCATGATCTACTCCTCTGTGTAAGAGTTGGCATCGCTTTCGGCGAGCTGTGAAAGAGTGGCGCGCTGTTGAGCGATGAGAAAGATTCTCGCTACTGACCTTCCGCGTCGTCTGTCCTAGAGATGCATCTGCCATACCACGACGGAAGTCCAAGCGCCAGCGAAATTCCCGTGGTGGCAATTCGCGCACGCTGATCGACGAGGGGCCAGGATGCCATCGAATGCTTCCTCAACATCGTTGACGGATGCGACCCACCGCACGTTCAGAGCGTGATCGATTTGATTCGGAACTGGATCGACTCCACAGTGCTGAACAACATTCCCGCACCAGGACATCTATCGCGTGACCCGGCCGACGCCGAATTGGTCCCCCGCGCGAATCGGTTCGTTGCCGCGCCAGTCGATCTCCAGCATCTTCTCGGATTGGACGGCCGCTCCGGTTTCATCCTTCAGCGTGGCGACGATCTTTCGCGAGGCGACGTCGAACACGTCACCGGTCGATGGATACGCGAGCCTGCCGTCGAGGCTGAACGTGATCCAGCCCGGCTCGTCCTTCACTTTCAAGCTGGCCACCTGTTTGGGCGGCAGCGTCGTGACATCGAAGACGTGCATCTGCTGGTTGAAGGCATCGCAGACCCAGATCTCCTTCTCATCCGGCGTGAGACCAATACCGTGGCTGGGGCAACCGTGCCGCTTGACCGGTCCCTTTTGATAGCCCGCCACCTCGACGCGATGCAGCTTCTGACCGGTCACGATGTCTCCGACCTCAAAGCCGAGCAACTCGTTGAGGCAGACAAAGCAGAGCGTCTGCTTGCCGTTCACCGTGAACGGGCGAATGCTGGCGCTGAACGGCCCCACCGCTCGGGCCGCCGTGTGCGAGGCGGTATCGGCCACCGTCAGCAGCGGCGACTTCAGCCCCGCAAGATAAACGTGCCTGCCGTCGAGGCCGCAGACCGTGTTGTGCGCCCCCGACTTCGGCTCGATCTTCGCCACGATGTCGCCCGTCAGCCCATCGACCACGTGCCAGTGATCCTTCTCAAACGACGGCACGTACAGCCACTTGCCATCGGGCGCGATGGCCATCCGGTCGCAGCCTCCCTCGTAGGACCGCTCCCACAACAGCTTCTCGGTGATCAGGTCGATGCTCATCAGCGTCTTGATCGTCGAAACGAACAGCCGTTTCGTAGCCACGCTCGCACAGACCCCCTTCACGTTGATCGGCTTGCCTCCCTCATCGAGCCCCGCCGAGGGAATCCGTTTCACAAACTTGTGCCCCGCGTCGATGTCGAACACCAGCACGCCGTGGCCGCCATATTCGAGATAGTTCCGCACGCCGGGCGCTGCCACGTACAACAGCCTCCGCACCGCAGCGTCCTGTGCCCGCGCGAGGCTTCCCAGTCCAGCCAGCACCACGACCAGCCAACATCCCACGCCAGCGATTCGAGACATCATCGGTTTGCTTTCAGAGAGAGTGGAGCGAGAAGTGAAAAGGGATCGTGATCGATAGACCCGTCCCAGCGAGTTCTCCAGTGAATTAACAGTTCAATTAGAGCCACTTCGCGCCCTGAATGGGAAATCAGCCCCTTGTGATTTCACCATCCAGACATCCCAAGCGCTGTCTGAGCCACCCTGCGGTGCCTGACCCCAAGTTTGCAGCGCCGCCCGTCCAATTTCATGTTTGGTATCGCGAAAGAGGTGTGGGGTGGAATGCCACTGTGACTTGCGGTTAGAGTCTGCGGTCGATTGTGGGGCCAGAACAAAAATTGGCAGACCTGACCCCGGATTGTTCGCACACGAATCCGTGAATCCGCCGTACCAGCCCAAGCACCTCTCGGCACGTTTCCAAGACTTCACGCACTCCCACTTGCTCCATCGTGGACCCGGTATCCGTCGAGAGGTTTGCTCCATGTGGTTTTCCAGAAGTCGCCGGTCGATTTTTCATCGAGTCGTGGCCGCCGTCTGTCAGTACTGGAAACGAGCTCATCGGGAGCGTCGGCTCACGCGGGTGCGGTCACGTCGGGAGCGACGGCCGTTCGACCTTCGTGGGCAACTGGTTCAGGTGATTGAGCGTTTGGAAGACCGGGCACTCCTGGCGGCCGTGAGTGACGGTGGCGGGACAACGCTCACCATCGAACTGGCGGCCAATGAAGATCTGGCCGTCGTTTCGAATGGTGCGACGTACACGTTCTCGTCGGACATGAACTTCACGGACGGGGGCGTGGCCAACGCGGCGGCGGACTTCTCGGTGTTCGGCGGCACTTCGTTGACGCTGCAAGCGTCGGGGCTGACACAATACAGCACCGTCAGCATTATCGACGTGGGAACCAACTCGACGGTCACGTTCAATCCCAGCGGTGCGAATACTCTCAGCGACATCTTCTCGGTCGTCCTGGACGATGCGGGGGCGGGAGCGATCGTCTTCAACGGTGCGACGGCGTTCACGGGGACGAACAGCCTGAGTGTCTCGACGTCGAAGAATATCCTGCTCAACAGCGGTTCGAGCGTCATGACGGTCAACGGCGGGATCACGCTGAGTGCGAACGCGGCCGGGACCACGGCCGGAAACTTCAGAGGACTGGATGCGAACAACGCGACGATCCAGACGATCGGGACCGGCGACATCGTGTTGCAGGGCCGAGGCGGCAACGACGTGGCAACGGGCCTGCACTACGGCGTGTATCTGCAGAACGGAACGTCGGTGAGTTCCACCGCCTTGGGGGCGACTGCGGGTGAAATCACGATCACCGGCACCGGCGGAGCGGGCACAATCGCCAACATCGGCGCCTATCTTTCCGGGACAACGACGGACGTGACGAGCATCGACGGGGCGATCTCCATCACCGGCACCGGCGGCAATGGCTCCACCAACAGCAACTTTGGCGTCTATCTGTCGGACATCGAAACGGTCTCATCGACCGGGACCGGCGCCTCGGCAGCGCCGATCACGATTACCGGGACCGGGGGGACGGGGGTCTCCTTCAACTTTGGCGTTGATCTCTTGGGAGTAACGACGGACGTGACGAGCGTGGATGGGGCGATCTCGATCAGTGGCACCGGCGGGAATGGATCGGGAGCTTCCAACAACGGTGTCAATCTTGATTTCGACGCCGCAGTGCAGGTGACGACAGGTCTGCTGACAGTCTCTGGAACCGCCAGCGCGGGCAACTCGGCCGGCGTTCGGCTGACAGAAATTGAAGGCGGGCAGTTGAAGTCGGTGGGAATGGGCGGCATCGTCGTCACGGCGGACGGCAACGGGACCAGCGCCGACATGATCGCGGGGTCCGACAGCATCCTCGGCGGCGTAACGGCCACGGGGGCGATCGCGATCAACGCCGACTCGATCGACCTCCTAGGGACGACGAGCGTGCAGACAACCAA
>JBBPIS010000181.1:0-14695 GCA_038040225.1 Planctomycetota bacterium | reverse complement strand
GCCGCTCATTCAGATGCTGACAGACAAGGCATCGTGACCAACGTCAGCCCGCGATAAACGTCTCGATGCGATCGAGTCCGGACTTGATGATGTCCATGCTCGTCGCGAACGAAAGCCGCACGTAACCTGGGGCGCCGAAGGCGTCGCCTGTCACCAGCGCGACATGGGCCTGTTCGAGCAGGGCCGTGCAGAAATCGGTCGCGTTGTAGACCGTGTGGCCTCCCGCGAGCGGCTTGCCGAACGACGAGTTCACGTTGAAGAAGGCGTAGAACGCGCCGCCCGGTTCGGCAAACGTGACGCCGAACTTCTCGCGCCACGGTCGCATCCGGTCCATGACATAGTTGCGGCGTTTCTCGAACTCGACCCGCATCGCCTCAACGCTTTCTTGAGGTCCGTTGAGAGCCTCGACCGCCGCGTACTGGCTGATGCTGCACGGATTCGACGTTTCCTGGCTCTGCAGGTTGTCCATCGCCTTGATGACCTCGACCGGCCCGATCGTCCAGCCAATGCGCCAGCCGGTCATTGCGTAGGCCTTGCTCACGCCACTGACGATGATCGTGCGCGACGCGACCTCGGGACTGAAGCTGGCGAAGCAACGGAACTCGGCTCCCTTGTAGAGCAGCTTCTCATAGATTTCGTCGGAGAGCACGAGAATGTCTTTCTCGACGGCCACGCGGGCGAGTGCCTCCAGTTGTGCGACGGGATACGTCGCTCCGGTCGGATTCGACGGATTGTTCAACATCAACAAGCGGGTTCGCGGCGTGATGGCCTTCCGAAACTGATCGGCCGACATGCAGAAACCGCTCGCTTCGCTGGTATCGACGATGACGGGCGTCGCTCCGGTCAACTCGACGAGTGCGCTGTAACTAACCCAGTAAGGCGCGGGGATCACCACTTCATCGCCCGGTCCGCACAACGACGCGAGAACGTTGTGAATCGAATGCTTCGCACCGTTCGAGATGAGCACCTGAGCCGGAGTGAAGTCGAGACCATAGTCGCGCTTGTAGGCCGCGCAGACGGCCTTCTTCAGTTCGGGGATGCCGCCCGACGGCGTGTAGTGTGTGTGCCCCGCTTCCATCGCGGCGACAGCGGCCTGACGAATGCTGGCCGGAGTGATGAAGTCGGGTTCACCCAGCGTGAAGTCGTAGACCGTGATCCCTTTGGTCTTCAGTTCCTTGGCCTTCGCAGCAGCCGCCAGGGTGGCCGAGGGTTTGAGTGACTGAACGGCGGGCGACAGTCGAACGGAACTCATACACATCTCTTTTCAATGAGGCTCGCGACAGGCTCACTCGTCGGACAAACATCGGTCCGACGAGTGAGCCGGGCGAGGATTGTTGAACCCTGTCCCAGGGACGTCAAGCCACGGGATGGACTCGCGGAGTCGGGTGACATCGGCACAACTGGCCGCTCATCGCGAAAGCCCCTGCTCCTGCAAAGCCTTTTTCCCTCGCCATCGTGACAAACAGCGAGATTCCCCAAACCGTCAAGGCTTGACCAGCCGATGAAACCTGTGCGTTGATCGCGATCCCAATCTTCGGCACAACCTGCACAGGATCGACTTCAAGTCGCTGAGGCAACGACCGGTTTGGGTGAGTGTGTCGCGATGAGTTGCGCCGCTGCGACAGAGTGAAGTTCACAAAGTTATGGGCGAACGAATTTCGACAATCTATTGCCGAGCAAGATTTTCTGCTTGACCTAATTTCCAAACGACAATAGGATCGCACTCGTTGATTCGACGGTAACTAAGAAATGAAGTTCACATCCCTTGTTGGGGTGTCGCACTTTTGAGTTGTCTCTCTTCTCCGGGTACCAAAGAGAGACGACAGTTTTGGAATCAGGTGCCCGACTCTTTCCCTAAGGAGCCACGGATATGGCCGCTGCAAAGAAGCCCGCTGCAAAGAAGACCGCCGCCAAGAAGCCTGCCAAGTCGGCAAAGGCCAAGGCCGCCAAGAAGTAACGAACACTGACCTAAACAATCAGTACCAACAGGCCGAACCTCACCGTTCGGCCTGTTGCGTTCTTTGGCTGAGAAATCGCGGTTTGGCAAGGAAGTCGTTCAGAACCTACACCAACTCAAACAACGACTGCGTCTTCACAACAGCGAGATGATCGGGGAACGTGTGGAAGGCATGCACGAGCATGCTTTCCCGTGTGACCTCCGTTCGCAGCAGACTTACCGGCCCCGGGGTGAACCGATTGGAACTGGCAAACATTGCCGAAAGGCTCGCTTGCGGGCAATCTCCCACAAACTCCTGGTGATGCCGCAAGAAGGCTGCCGGACTCAGGCGTTCGACCGAACAACCGACGCTGTAGCGCACGCCGAAGTCCAATTCGATCGTCTCGGTGTGGCAGCCGCGCAGCCGGTGCTCGAACAATCGGCTGCGACGCGGCAGTGGCTCGTGACGGTCCGAAATCACTTCGGTCAGAGTTTCCGAGCCGACTCGCAGAATCATGACGTGCCCGGCGGCACAGAGCCGCGCGTCGAGGGACATCCTCGCGTTCTGCAGCGTGATGGCCCGGTGATGGACGAACATCTCCGGGTGCAATGGCCGTTCATAGGCGCAAAGCAGCAGGTCAGAGACATCGGGACGGGCAACTCGAACGGACATGGCAACCACTCGGCGAACGATTCAGCACGCCGACAATTATAGGTGCCACTGGAAGGGACATGCCATCGTCGTGGCCTCGCGAATTACGAGGCGTGCTGCTGAAGATCGGCCAACCCCTTGCGGTGGCAGAAATCTCCGAACGACTCGCCCGACTGGCGGTTCGCCTTGTAGTACTGCAGCGCCGGGACGATGGCCGACACGACGTCGGCTTGAGGAACGGAGTCCTTGTAGATGTACGCCAGTCGCGTTCCCTGGACGTTGCCGCCGAGGAAGATCGTGTACTTGCCCAGCGCTCCGCCGACACCGGCCTGTTTGCCGACGAGACCGATGTCCGGCGTATACGGTCGCGCACAGCCGTTTGGGCAGCCGGTCATGTGGACCGAAATGCGGTCGTGCTTGATGCCGAGCTTCGCCATCTCGACTTCGAGATCATCAATGATGCCGGGCAGCGCACGTTCGGACTCGGTGATCGAGAGGCCGCACGTCGGGAAGGCCGGGCACGCGATGGAGTACCTGCGAACCAGGGTCAACTCGTGATCCTGCTTGATGCCGTGGTCGACGAGCATTCGCACGATGTCGGCTTTGTCCTGCGGGTCGATGTCGCAGAGGATGACCGACTGCAACGCGGTCAATCGCGTCTCCATGCCGTACTTGGTGAGGATCGCTCGCAGGCCGGTCTTGATCCGCAGCGAACCTTCGTCCTTGATCCGACCGCATTCAATGTTGATGCCGAGGAACAGTTTGCCGTCCCCCTGCTCGTGCCAGCCGATGTGATCGTCCACGTCGGTGACATCGACATCGCGCGGAGCGGGCAGCGATTGGCCGTAGTATTCCTCGACCTTCGCCTTGAACCAGTCGAGGCCGTGGTTGTGGATCGTGTATTTGAGGCGGGCGACCTTGCGGTCCTCACGATTGCCGAAATCGCGCTGGACCTTGACGACGGCTTCAGCCACACCGATCACCTGCTCGGGCGTGACGAAGGCCAGCTTCTGGGCGATCGCGATGAAGGTCTTCTCGGCCGACGGCGTCTTCCCCTGACCCCCACCGACGAGGACGTTGTAGCCGACGACGTGATTGTTCTCGACGATGGCGACGAAGCCGAGATCATGCGTATAGATGTCCACGCAATTGTCTTCAGGCAGTGTCAGGGCGATCTTGAATTTGCGGGGAAGATAGGTCGTGCCGTAGACAGGCTCATCGACGGGCTTGAACTCGGCAACGTTCGTTTGCTCGCCCGCCTCGTCGGTCAGCCAGATTTCGTGGTAGGCCGTCGTGCGGGGCTTGAGGTGCTCGGCGAGCTGATCGGCCAGTGTCTGCATCTGCTCATGCGCGGGATTGTTCTTGATGGGCGCGGGGCAGGCCATGACGTTGCGCTTCACGTCACCACAAGCCGCGAGCGTCGTCAGCAGTGCGTCGTTGATTCCCTTGACCGCGGCTTTGAGATTTCGCTTGATGACACCGTGCAACTGAAATCCCTGTCGCGTGGTGACGCGCAACGTGCCGTTGCCGTACTTCTCACAAAGGTCGAGATGATCAAGGAACTGCCGAGCCGTGACTTTTCCCCCGGGAACGGCCGTCCGCACCATGAAGATGAACTGCTTTCCCCTGGCGGTGCCATCCGCGTTCTTGTCTTTGCGGTGATCGCGGTCGTCCTGTTGGTAGATGCCGTGCGGCTTCAGGAGCTTTTCCGATTCAGGACAAAACTCGTGATCCGTCGGAAGCTCCTCGGCCAGTGTGCCGCGCAACTGCCGACTGGTTTCCTTGAGAATCTCATCCTTGCTCCGCTTCACTTCCTCAGACATCGACCGGACTCCTGAGCGACGCAAATCAAACGGGGAGCAACGTCTCGCCCCCACTGCGCCGACAACCAAATTTACGAATACCACAACTGTGGGGCAGTATAGCGGTGAGGTCAAATCCTGACCAAGTCACACGCTGATTCGCTCGACACAACCGACATGCTCAGCGTGTTTCAGCGACGCGAATCAATAGTCGTACCGCACTCCGAAGCCAATCAGTTGCTGATTGTCCTGCAAGAACGAGTACTGGTTGTTCTTGCCGTTGAAGTACTGCAAGCCGACTCGGAACAGATGGTCCGATTGAGTGCGACGCCACTGCCAGCCGGCCATCAAATTGAAGCTGCCGCTGCCGTGAGTCGCCTCGCGCAGATGGACGTTCGCGGCGAAATAGGGTGCGCCTCGCAGACCAGTCGCTTGAGGCGAACACCACTCCCATCCGCTCTGCCATTCCCACGGCCTGTCGCCACCGGACCGGGCAAAACTCCAGCCCACTTCACTGTAGAGCCGCAGCGAGTCGAACACGAAATAGCCGACACCGGCCACGAACGCCGTTCGACTGTATCCGTTGGGAATGAAACCCGGATTCTGCACCAGAAAATCATCGCCGACATGCGACTCAACGTGGTACACGCCCACCTTGGCCTGAAACGGCCCTTCCCTCCACGTGAGCGGCATTCCCACCCGAAAGTCCATCGACTGCAAGTTGTTTCCGTCACCGGGCAGGGCGCGAAGGAATGTTCCTCCCTCCACATCGAGCTGAAATCCTTCGGGCTGAATCGGGCGATCTGTCCCGAACCGAATCAGTCCGACGCGCCAACCGAGCGCGGTATCCCAAAGCGTCCGTCCGCCGGATTCGTGCAAGAGCGAATTCGAGAGACGCGGTTCCTTGTCACCCGCCAGGTACGACGTGTACATCAAGCCCTCGGGGAGGAGTTGCCAATTCCAAGCCTCCTCGCCCCCAGCCATGCCGGCGAATGGTTCCCGAGAAAATGCCGGATAACCAGGCGTCAAAGGGTCGCTGTAGACAAACGTCTCCCCAGAATACGGTGCAGGCCCAGTTGTGGCCGATGCAACCAACAATGGCTCACCCGCACCGGCAATGCCCTGCCAAAAGGGGCTCAGCAGGATCCCGGCAAGGACTGCAGCGGACACCATCAGTGGTCGAACAAGTCGATTCATCGAGACTTGATCCTTTTCGATGGCCTGAGGTCCATCAGGGCCAATGATTCGGGCGACTCAATGGACGCGATACGGCGAACCATGAAGTGAAATTGTGAATCGCGGTAAGATTGCGGGAGAAATGCCATCGGAATCTAACAGAGGTCCAACAAGTCGGACAGAGGGATTCTGATGAACTGCCAAGGCGATGCCTCAAGGTGACGAGGGTTGCAGCACCAATGAAGTTTTGTCAGAATCCCGCTCCCCCGAAGGGGTTCGCGGCGGATGACGAATGTCTGAAGCCGTTCGTTGTTGTCAGTTTGCCCGGTCGAGAGAGAAAGAGTCGCGAGCCATGCCTCTGTCGCGTGATACGTTGGAACATCAAATCAAGCTTGCCAAGGATTCCTTGAACAAGTGGATTGCCGCATTGGGAGAAAAGGGGATCGAACGAGCCGCGTTCCGCCGAAATCCAAAATGGCGACAGTTGAATGCCGAGTGCAACAAGATCAAGCGCCGCTTGAATCGCGTCGCGGAAATCGAAGCGATCAACGAAGAAGTGGCCCAGCGCAAGGCGGCGAAACTGGCCGAGGCCGAATCGGCTGCCTGATGTCGTCCGCATCGTTCGGGTCGGCGGTTGGTGCAATCCCCTTTGAACTTTCTTTCGTCAGGATCTTTCAATCCTGCGCGAGACCCTCGGCTCCTCAATTGACTTCGGAGAGGTGACAGAGCGGCCGATTGTGCAGCACTGGAAATGCTGTGTATCAGAAATGGTACCGGGGGTTCGAATCCCCCCCTCTCCGTTCGTCGCCGAAGCCGCTGCCATAACTTGGTGGCGGCTTTTTTGTTGTGAAGTGTGCATTTCAATCAGCGTCCTTTCTGTGTTGAAAACTGTGCTACTCCGCTTTGGAATTCGCTACGGAGTCTTGGGGAATACCCCCGCTGCCGTGCTGGCAGCCGAAAAGCGGCTGACATAACTCTTCGACACCTCGTCGGAGATGTGCGTGTAAAGACGGATAACTTCCGGATCGACGTGGCCAACCCAACCACGAACAATGGCCTCCGGAACGCCAGCAGACAATGCCTGGCTAATGTAGGTGTGACGAAACGTATGCAGGTGACCATTGAGTTTCAAACGCTTCAGTACGTGCTTCAACACCAGCAGTGCATGACGTTCCGAAATCTGTCGGCCGGCTTCAGGATGACGAGCTGTTGGAGCCGCTACGAAAACCCAGCGTCCGTGGCGACCCTGCATCTTAGTACCGCCGCCAGTCGTTCGGTCAATGGGACTTTGCGTTGGTCGCCACTCTTTGGCCTCCAGTCATCTTTCGGCCGGATGAAGATTGCTTCACCGCTGAAGTCGACGTCATCCCAAGTGAGGAACTTTCCTTCGCCAGCACGGCAATCGGTCTCTCGCAGGAAACTGAAATACGGTTGAAAAGCAGCAGGGGCGGACTGAAGAATCCGTTCGGCCTCGCCGGGGCTCCAGCAAGGTTGTGGTCTCGGCTTCGGTTTTTTTAGCCTGTAGCCGATTAGTGAATCGACATCACTCAGGCATCGTCGCAGTGCGAATAAAGTCAGGGACCGTAAGATGACCAACTTCCCATAGATCGTCTTTGGAGCTTGGGACTTCTTGCGCAGCGCCTCCCGCCATGTATCTGCGAATTCCGCGTTCAGTTGCGAGTCATTGGACTTCTTCTGTTTCTCAGCGTGGGCTTTGATCTGCTCCACGACGTGTCGATACTTTGTCAGGGTTTTTGCTGCCCGCCCTTCGACCTCCGCTGACCGGAGAAAGGCGTCACAAACCTCACCGATCGTGGCGATGCGGATTTGGTTGGGGATAGCACCCCGACTCAGGTCCGTCTCAATTCGTTGGGCTCTGAGAATCGCCTCCTTCTTGTTGGTTGTACTCAGCGAACGTCGAACCTGGCGACCGTTGTGCTGATAATTGCAGTACCAGGTCCGGCCGCGCAGAAAAATCGAAATTCGTTCTCCGGCTGGCAGAAACTCTTTGGGTTCACTCACGATTCTGGATTCCTTGATTTAGGATTTGTGTGAAGAAGCGATCTCGGTGGATGCGCAGATGCTTGCCCACCTTCCGCGAGCATCCGCGGAGGAGATCGCGACTGGACCAGTCATAGATCGTGGCCTTCGGCACTTGAGCAAGCCGGGCTGCCTGATCGACAGTCAGCAGCGGGGGAAATTCACTCGACCACTTCGGGTCGGAGAACGTTGCCCGGACCTCGTCAGGAGTAACGTGCAGAGAATTATTGCGATCCATCGCGATTGCTCGACATCAGTGGGATGATTGGGCACCCAGGTGCGGCCAAAATCATCGGAGTGTCGAGGCACGCTGTCTAAGGACGGTGCGTGGATCAAACTGTGGACGGTGAGCGGACTTCCCAGAGGATTCCGCGGCCAGTGCCATCGGAGTGGAATCGAATCACGGCCAACCTCTTGTTCAGCACTCGGATCGCATCCCGATGTACCACATCATCACTACTCTCCATGAATCATCACTACTCTCCATGACCGGGCTATCGATTCTCGATGGCCAACCCTGCCGTTCAAACTCATCGAGAATCTTGACAATGTGATTTCCCACCCCGATTCGGACTCTGCGAATGACATCGCCTTGAAACTTCAACTCTCCGCGATCGTGATTCCATTCAGGATGGATGCGAGGGCCAATGCGAACCGGCGAACCCACGATCTCGCGTATCAACCAGGCATTGGTCAGTTGATCCATGGAGCCGACGGCCTTGCTGACATCGAGAACCGATTGTTCAACGGATTGAGCGGGATGCAATGCCATCCACAATCCGATCGTGCCATGATGCAATACAACGGCATCCTCAAAACTGGTTCCGAGCTTCTTTCTCTCTGAGTCACGGAGAACTCGATTCCAAAGCAATCGAGCGAAATACATGAGATTGATGAAGCCGGTCGTGTTTGTTGACGACTACCTAGCGCGAATCTGAAGCCAGCTGATCGTACGAGGACACTTTCTACTCTGTCAGCCAAGTTCCAACTCACTTCCTGTCCGAGCTTTGTCCTTTGGAACATCTATCGAACCGAAGGGATCGACACAAAGTCACCGGGCCCGGCGAAAATCGCGCAGACTGCTGCCAACGATCATGTCACCCTGAGCGCCGGCAACAGGAGGGGAAGACCAGTCATTGACTTCCCGCGATGCCTGCTTGCGCGGTGCGGAGCCACTCCGGGAGCTCCAGGATCTGCAGCTTTCGCTTGGTGACCGATCGCAAGAATTTCTCGGCCGCGTTCCACTGTTCCGATTGCAGATAGCAACTCGCTGTGAGTCGCACCCACTCTTCGAGTTGTGGTCCAGGAAGCCGTTCGCGCGACATGGCCTTCGCCACTTTGAGGGCCTCCGCAAACTGTCCGAGTTGGTAATACGCGCGCAGGCAATAGCGTTTGGTCCACACTTCGCGCGGATTGACCGCGTCTTCGTATTCCAAAAGCGTGCCGACTTTGGCTTCCAATCTTTTGTTCGAGTCGGATTCCTGCGGTTCCAAGTGACAGACCAGCCATTCGCGGACCTCTCGGTTGCGACGCCTCTGAATTCGCGAGCGAGTTTGGTTCGACTTGAGCCAGGCTAGACACTGCGCGGCAATCAGTTCTGGCGCCGCTTGGGAACCGAGGGCCGCATCCACGATGTCCGCCAGATCGACAGAAGGCGCTGGAGCCAGCGACGCTTCCGTCGTGCTCTGTTTGGAAGCAGCCTGCTCCGATCGTTGCAGGGTTGGCGTGCTCCACAAGGCAGCCACGCGCGGATCGCCGGCGGGAAATTGGGCCAACACATAGGCGGCTTCGCGAACCAGGGCTTCACGACGTTTCGCAGACCGGGTTTTTCGAGCGCGATTCAGGCAACCGGCAGCGTAGTGGAGCCGAGACCGCGAGGAACGCTGCCAAAAGACTGTTCCCAGCGCGATCGCCACCGCGACCAGAAAACCACCGGCGATCATGATCGACAGATCGAGTTGTTCGACACTCTGTGCATGGCGGAGCTGTTCATCGATATTCTGGATGGCAGCCGCAGCGGCCTTGACCACGAGATGATCCAACGGCGATTCCGTGGTTCGGAGATATTCTGCGCGGGCTTCGACTAGCCGGCCCTGCTGCTCGTACACACGCCCGCGCTGCAATTGCAACTCAGCTCGCTTCTGAGCCACGCGATTCGACCAATAGGAATCGGTGTGGCGTCGTGCAAAAGAGTCCAGTTCCCGTTCAACGGCGGACCACTCTTGCTGTGACTGGAGCGACTCAATTTGCAGCCATTCTCCTTCGGGACTGGGAGAGGAGAGTATGAGATCCTTGCGCCCCAGCCAGGGCTCCCACCCCGCCGCCGATCGTTCCTGTTCGCGGGCGACGGCCAGTTGGTCTCCGAGCGGCTTCACGGCCGTCTTCAGATCGACCACGCGTTCTGAGTAACCGGGTTGTTGGGCCAGCCAGGTTTCCTGTTGGAGAAAGGCTCCGAGCGACTCCGATTGGGATGCGGCCAGATACGCCTGGAATCCGGCTGCGGGGAGGTCGCCCTTCTCCAATGTGGCCTTCAATTGCGACAACATGTCGATGATGGATTGCTCGGCATCTTGGAACCTCAATGTGGATTGGGTCCGCTGCAGATTGATTTCCAGCCGCGCGACTTCGCCGACTGTGGCTTTGCGAAGCGGGGCAAGACTGTCTGGCAGCTTCGCCTCCCGCTCCCAGATCGTCGCCTTCAGAGAAGACAAGTGATCTTGGTTCTCCGCGAGTTGCGTGAGGTCTTCCGGCATCGAATTGATGTCCGCAAGATCTTGCCGCAGCGCCAGAAACTCGATCACTTCGATGGTCTGTCCCTTCGAGGAAGACAGATCGCGAAGCAACGCGTCAGCTCCGGCCACCGGGTTGGCGACACCCTTGAGTCGTTCGAGGTAGCCCTTCTCGACCTGTTCGATGACCAACTGGGCCTGTTGCAAGTCGTTGACGAGCACCGTCAGATCGGCGTCAACCGCGCCGCGAAGGAAACCATCCATCAGCGCGGTTTGCTTGGCGAACTCGTCGCGCGTCTCGTTGCGATCGAGCTCCTGCATGCGGGCTGTTAGCCGGTCCATGTCAACCTTGGCGGTCTGCAGCATGTTGCGGCAGTCGGTTCGATCGCTCGGCGAAGTCAACCGGTTCTGATCGAGGTATTGCTGGAGTCGCTGGACTCGCAATTCGAGTTCGGCAAGCCTCTGCTGAGCATCAACGCGAGTTTTCACGGGGTCCATCCTCTGCAATTCCGTGATGCGCGGGATCTCGACCTTCCGCATGAGCAGTAGCGCCGTGCGCTCGTGCGCGAGTTTGATAAAGCCGTTGGCTTCTCGAGTCGCAATGGACGCCAGATCCACCGGCTGTTCGGATTTCAAGGCGGCGACAAGGCTTTTCAATCGCGATTCCTGCGCGGCCAACTGGCTCGCGAGTTGCGACTCGCTGACGGTGGGCTGCGCATCGGTCTTCGTCACGAGGTTCTCAAAGTTGACCATGTTCGACCGCAGATCAGTGGTTAGTTCCCGATAACGTGTGAAGCGCGTGACATGCGCTTGGCATAACTGGACTTCGGTAGACAACCCCTCGGTCACCGGCTTGCCCAGAATGGCCAGCGCCGACAACTGCGCATCCGCCCGGCCTACGATCTCGTTCAATACGTCGAGGTCTTGATCGAGTGTCGCCAAGGCCGGCTGCCGGGCGAGAATCGGCTTGCTGGTCGCCAGCGACTTCGCAATGTTCTCCACGAGTTGCAGCGCCGTGGTGAAGGGCTGGAATCCGTCGGTCGAAGCCGACTTCTGTCGCAGCATCGTTTCCCGCTCTTCGATCTCCTTGATAATCAACGGGCAGTTGCGCTGGATGTCGTCGAATTGGCGCGTCCCCAATTCGACTTCGATGGCCGAGAGGCGTTTTCGGAGGCTGATGATGTTCTTGTGGGTGTCGCCCGCTTTCTTCAGACGACCTTCGAACGCACTCCGACGCGGCAGTCCCTTCTCGGAATCCAGCAAGATGCGGACGTGTTCGTCACCCAGGCGGGTGTTCAGCGGCAGTTCATCGATCAACTGCCGTTTCTCGAATCGCGGAATGGAGTCGCGGAGTTCGGTGAACTGTTGCTGCGCTCGCTGGATTTGTTCGATGAGCTCGGATTCGACACCTTCCGCGGCCGACAATTGCCGCAACAACTGATCGACGACGACGATTTTTTCCGCGGTCGCCTGCGACACGGCTTTCGCATTGGTGACGCCAAACCACGTCACGATCGAGTATTCATCGACGGACAAGATTCGGACGGGCTTGCCCGGCTGCTTGAAGTTGATGGTGGCTTCGTTGGCGAACCGGATCCGGCCTTTGAGCCTCGATTGATCCTTCCTGGTGATGACTTCATCGCTCTCCGGAGATGTCGCCATGCTTGCCAGATCGGCCGGCTGGCCGAATGACGAATTCGCCATGACGTACAGCAGGCAGCCCACCGCACCGAGCCAAGCCAACCGACATGACCGCCAGCGGCCTCGCAGAGTTTGTGTCATGTCTTGGTTCCTGGTTACGCGTTTGTCGGGGAATCGGTGGAGGGTCGCAGTGCTGCAAACAGTCGTCGTCGCGGTTCCAGTGCCATCGTACCGGCCGGTCCCGCAAACGGGTTTTTGAGACGTCTCAGTCGCGGCAGTTTGGCCTCCACCGGTTGGCGCAGATGGTCCATCACTGCCGTGAGGCGCGGTCGACCGATCGCGGTCAGCGCGTCCCACGCACCAGTCACAGATTGCCAAGCCAGAGAGTTCTTTTGACTGAACAAGGCCCACGTCGTCCAATCTGTGAATGCTGCAGAATCGCGGCTCTCGAGGTTCGGTGGCGGCGGGGGAATAAAGTACTCCGGCAGCGCGGAGAAGTATTTGAGGGCCGCGCGGACGTACCCGTCGGCTGGAATGGTGCCGCGTTCGAAGTCGAACACCCGATGAAACGCCGCGCGGACTTGTACCGAAAGTTCCGTCTCGGCGTCGTCCCCTTGCGACGACTCACCAGAGTCGTCTTTCAGAGCGGAAGTGCCGGTGGCCAACTCCGGCCAGGTCGTCCCGCTGGTGGCCGATTGTTTCAGATCGAACCGATACGCGAGTACTCCCAGCAGACTCCAGTCCTGCGCCTCACAGGCATCGCGGGCCGCCGCCGCGATGGCCGCCACTGGCGAGGAAGTTTCCAGGCCTCCCAGCGATGACAGCACGAGCTTACTCGCGGGTTTGGGGTCGCGCCGATACAAGAACAGCGCAGTGTCGAGAGGGACCGCGTAGGCCTCGGCGTAGAGTTGCAACAAGCCCGCATGTCTCCGCGACATCGCCGCAGAAATCGAGGCACTCAATTGTTCGGGACGATCGTCGCGCGACTGCGGCCTGTCCACAGCCAGTGCGAAGTTATTCGGCAGCAGCAGCGGTGGTGACATCGGTTCCCCCTTTCCGCATGTGGGACTGAATCAGAAAGGTATCGGCGAGCTCGAGCAGTTCGCCCGAGCGGGCGAAGCAACGGTCTAACGCCAACAGCGGCTCTCCATTTGCCAGCAGACGAAGTTCGGCTTCCAGAGCCTGAGCTGGCGGCGTGGATGAATGCGCTTCAGCCTGCCGAGCGACAACCAACCCCATGAGGACCGTCAGTGAGACACACGCCAGCAGATAATCGCGGGCTTCCAATCCCAGCCAAGTTCCGCGAGAAAAGGCGGCGCGCAGCGCTGATTGGCGCACCGTCATGAATAGGTTATCGGCGTCATTCTGCAGTTCCCCGGCGCGCGACTCAACCACCGCGATCGTTTCCCGAGTTATTCCGGTCCGGTCGGGATTCGTTTCCAGACTTTCGATGCCGGCCGCCGCGGCTTCCGTGACCTGCACCGTGGGCGTCTTCGTCAACGTCCAGGCGGCAAATTCCTGCGTCTTGGCCAGCAGCAGCACGGAATCCGCCACCGGCAACCACTCCGAATCGGAATCCTTAACCGAGCGGCCCAAACGCTCGCACGCCGCAATCATGCCATTGACCGCTTCCCGTCGCTGGACGACGACCTCGGTGGAAGTTTGCCCGTCGATCGCGGACAGTTGCCGCACCGCTTGCAGTGTGCTGAAAGTGACGCCGCGAATCTGGCCGTTCTGATCGATGGCAGCGATCACGCTGGGGCCCGCAGTGGCCGCCGGGGGACGCAGCCACAACCACACCACGACGGCGACGACCAGGAGTCCGGCGAAACCGAACTGAACGGCTTTGAATCGTGCTTGGGGCATCATGGAATCATCTCCTGATCACGGTTGGGCATCCACAAAATACACTCCCCGGTCCAGACACAACCACAATCGATCGGTGCTGGGAACCACGCGTTTCAAACGCGATTCGGCCACTCCGGGCAAGATGCGTCGATCAGAGAGCAGCAGACCTTGTCGATTGAATTGCAAGACATGGAACCCCCCCGCAGGACCATCCCGCGCGGGTTGAACCTGCCAATGTCCCCCGGTGCTGGTGAAGTTGCGCTCGGACAACCGTTCTTGCCCCAGGCTGCCGGTCCATTGCTCGCCGTTCAATCGATAGATGCGATTCTCATCGAAACAGTCCAGCGATTCGTCACCAGCGAAGCGGACGGCGGTCAATAAGGGCAGGGCGAGTCCGGTGTCGGCGTCGATGCACGAGCGGTCGAGGCGTTGCAGTTGCATCGTGTTCGCATCAAACCAGGCCAAGCCGCCCGGAGTCGCAGCGACTAACTGTTCTCCCTGCAATCGAAAATCTCGCAGCACATCGAAACTGAATTGTCCGCGATGGAAGAGCGGCCATGGACCGGTTGCAGGTCTCGCCGGGTGAATCTGTACGACTACGCCATCCGCACCCCGCGCCCAGGTCCACAGGTCCGATTGTACGAGCACTTCGTCCCACGAGGGGGTGCCGTCGTCGAACTCGAGCCGGACCCACCGTTGCGTCGCCGGAACGTATTCGTGCCGTGTTCCCGAACCACTGCGGACTTGCAGCGGATTTTGAGAATGTCCTTCGACCGGACGAGCGACGGCAATATGCCGGACATCCAGCAGTTCGTCGGGCGCGGACGAGTCGGTCCACAAGCGTTGAAACGCCGCCGTGTCGCGGGCCGCG
>JBBPIS010000180.1:0-15230 GCA_038040225.1 Planctomycetota bacterium | reverse complement strand
ACTCATCCTTGGCGAGACCAAGCCGTGTGAACTCATCGCGGATTTTCTGCGGCACGCGCGGGTGATTGGCCAGCGTGTACATCAGCCCCATCTGGTAGAGCATGTGTTGTCGGAAAATCTTTTCGCGAGTCGGCCAGTCGCCGTCGGGATAGGCGTAGTTCATCCCGATGTAGTCGGTCGAGATCGCGTAGTTGTTGTTCGTGTCGGTCTTCCGGTTTGGCATGAAGATCGGATTCCACGGACTGCGGTGGTCTCCCGCCTCGAAGTTCCTCAGCAGCAGTTCGTACTGCGCCGGGTCGTAGCCTTCGGGCTTGGGCCATGCGCGGCGGTTCTCGGCCACGTCGGTCGTACACATGCGGAAGTTGTAGGCCTGCAACCGGTGATCGCCCTCGCCGTCGACACCGGGTGGTTCGGCCTGAACGAGCGGCAGCAGACCGCTCGACGGATCGCCGGGCTTCACGTAGGGATCGACGTCCTTGATGAACTGATGGCTTCGCGCGTTGGCGGTCTGGATGCCGTTGATCGTCTCGCCGTAGAGACTATTCGCCTCGCGGCCGACGTGGTACGAGCAGCCGGCCTTGGCCAGGATGTCCCCCTCGTAAGAGGCATCAATGAACATGCGGCCGTAAAACCACTGGTCGCTTTCCATGCGAATGGCCACCAGCCGCTTCCCCTCCATTTTCACGGCGTCCTTCAGCCGGAACCGCTCCTGCTTGATCGGGACTTTGAATTCGGCGAGCCACGTTCGGTAAACCTTCTCGGCGACGTGAGGCTCGAATGTCCACTGCTCGTTCTCGCTCAACGCCTTTCGCTTCTCGACGTAGGCGTCTCGCGAGCCGTACTTCCACGCCGACGCTTGCAGGTAGTAGGCTCCGATCTTGCGATAGAACTCGCGCGACAAGCCGCCGATCGCCCCCTTGTTCCCGATGTCCGTCGCCCCCAGCCCGCCCGAGGTCAATCCCCCGATGTGGCCGCTCGGTTCGATGAGCACCACCGACTTCCCCATCCGCGCGGACTGAATGGCCGCCGTCACGCCACCCGATGTCCCACCGTACACGACCACGTCGTAGACCGGCTCGGCGGCGCGCGACGACGCGAGTGTTGAGGCGAAAATGACGGCAACAGCCAGCTTGGCAAGTGAATTCATGTGATGCTCCGAGGTTCGGATGACGAGTACGAATGGAAGCGTTGCTCAGATTGCAGCAGCGTTGATACTGTCGCGTTTGTCTCACCGCAAGTAGACAGCACTCGCGTAGAGTCGGCCAAGCACTGAGCGGCAATCGCTGGACAGAAACGAGACCGCCCCGGCAACAACCGTGGCGGTCCTTTTGCTACACTCGCCTGTCCTCTGACAGATTTTCGTTTGTCTAAATGCCCGATCTGTGATGCTCGCCAAATGTTACAGCCCATTTTTCGTTGGCTCTACGGCGCGTTACACAGCCCTCCGCGCAATCCGGGTGAGCAGTTTGTCGATCCTGTTTTCGGAAGCTGTTGCTACGGATCCTCGACCAACTCGTGGACAACGCGCTGGCACCTCTCGGACAACCGTTCGTTGCTGCTCAGGGGACGGAGTAATCGTCCGACACCGGAGCAAGTCGGCCTTTGGCGCGAAGTGCAAGAGCGCATGCCACACCTACTCCGTGAGGCGATCAATAGCATTCCAGAACCGCCGTTTGACGACTATTCCCCCGCTGTTATCCACCGCGACAGCGCAGCATTGTCGCAAGTTCGTTTTGAGGCCGACGGAACCGTACAGTTCTTTCTCGACCTTGAGATAACCCACTCCACTGGATACGACTTGTGCCCGATGATTACTTTCAGCGGTTGGCAAATCATCAGGTCCGAATGGACGGTCTGAGACCAAGCAAAGAACGCTCACTCACCAGTCATCCTCCAAAATTCTGCAACACGCCGGTGAGCCAACGCCCACGGATTGGATCGAACGCTTCGTGATGCACTTCTTCCTCAATCCGTGGATGTTGCTTGGTCTGGCTGGCGTGCTGCTGCCGGTGCTGGCTCATCTGCTCAGTCGCAAGAAGTACGACATCGTCGAGTGGGGGGCGATGCAATTTTTGGAACTCGATCCGAGTGCGAGGCGGAGGCTGCGGCTGGAGGAACTGCTGCTGTTGGCCGTGCGGATGGGATTGGTTGCGCTGCTGGCGATTGCTCTGGCGCGGCCGTGGTTGAGTGGCGCGTGGCTGGGTCGGTTGGGATCGACTCAATCGCGAGACGTTGTCCTCGTCATCGACGGTTCGTACAGCATGGGCTGGGAGGGGCGAGCCGTCACACCGCAGGCGAATGCCGTGCGGTTGGCGCGTCAGTTCGTGGACGAGTTGCGGCCGGGGGACAGCATGATGGTGCTCGATGCGCGCGAACAGCCGCGCCCCGCCCTGCCCGGCCCGACGCGCGACAAGCAGCGGGTGCGCGAAGCTCTCGAAAACCTGCCCACTCCGTCCGGCCTGGCCAATCTCCACGAAGCGATCGCCAAAGCGGTGCAGCTTCTGGCCAGCGGTACCAATCTCCAGCGCGAGGTCGTCGTCTTCACCGACCAGCAGGCGTTGAGCTGGAAGCCGGACGACGAGACTCTGTGGGCGCGGCTCGACGATCTGAAGGAACAATCGTCGCTGCCGCCGCGTGTGTGGGTGCTGGATGTTGCCGAGGGGCAACTCGGCAAGACCGGCAACTTCGCAATTGAACGGCTGCAACTGTCGCGGGAACTCGCGGTCCCCGGTGTCCCTGTGCGGATCAGCAGCAAAGTGCGCTACACCGGCGGCGACGGAGCCATCACGCGCAAGGTCTATCTCGAAGTGAACGGCCAGCGGCTCGCCGATCAAACTCTGCAAGTGAAGCTGCAACCGGAGGGAGAGGCCACCGTTGAGTTCGAGCAACGATTCACCAAGCCCGGCTCGCAGCTTGTCTCGGTGGTTTTGGACAGCGACGCGCTGCCGGGCGACAACCGGTCGGAGGCGGTCATCGTCGTGGCCGATTCCCTGCCTGTCGTGCTCGTGGACGGCGACAAGCGGCTCGATCCGACTCGCAGCGAGACGTTCTTCGCGAAGACCGCCCTCACGGCGACGGGCGGAGAATCGTCGTGGATCAAGACCAGGGTGATTGCCCCCGACGAGATCAGCGCCGAATCGCTGCGCGACGTCGCGGTCCTCGTCCTCGCCAACGTCAGCGACCTCTCGCCCGAGCGGCTGGAGTTACTGGACCGCTTCGTCACCAGTGGCCGCGGCCTGCTGTTGGCCCTCGGTGACAAGGTACCGAAGGAGAGTTACGCGAAGGACATTGAACAACCCGGCGCGGCGCTACTGCCAGTGAAACTGAAAGAGATCGCGACCGACTCCGACAAGGAATCGCTGGGCGTCCGCGTGGCAGGCAACAGTCTCGAACTGCCGTGGCTCAAGCCGTTCCGCTCCGATCAGGGAGGAACATTGACCGATGCACGGTTCTCGAAATGGTGGAAGGTGGGAGGGAAGGAGACAGGAGACAGGAGTCAGGAGTCAGGAGGAACAGCATCTTCTGACCCTCAACATTCGACCCTCAACCCTCAACCCTCGCTCGGCACTGCCGTGACGATCGCGAAGCTGACGAACGGCGATCCGTGGATCGTGACTCGTCGCTACGGACGCGGCACGACGGCGGTACTCACTTCGTCGCTCGATGCCGATTGGAACACGCTGCCCGCCAGGCAGGACTACGTGCCGTGGTTGCACGAGTTTCTGTTCGCGTTGGCCTCGCCATCGACCAGCCGCAATGTCGACGTGGGGACTCCGCTGTCGCTCCACATCGCACCCGAGTTGAAGGTGGACGAGCACGAGTTTCTCGTTCCCGGCAACAAGCCGTTCCCGGCCGAACGGATCGACGACGAGTTCCAACCGGGAGCCCGTTTGAACGAGGTGACGCTGCCCGGCGTCTACCGCTTCGCCGCGAAGTCGCTCGGCGGCAAACCCTCTCCCACCGATGAGCACTTCGTCGCCAACTTCGATCGCAGCGAGTCGGACCTCACGCTGCTGACCGAGGCCCAGTGCGAGGCCCTCGCCCACGAAGACCGCCTGACGTTCGCCACCGATCTCGCCGAGATGCAGCAGCACATGTTCGCCGACGGCTCGCGGTCGGAGTTCTGGTGGGTGCTGATCTACGGCTTCCTCGCATTCACCGCGTTCGAGGTCTGGATGACGAAGCGGATGCTGCACGGTGCAACCAGCGAACCGGCCGGCTGATTGGCGGTCGCATCGTTTCGACCCTTGTGCCCGCTGGCTATCATGCGGCCCGCTGTATTTGACCTTTGTCGTTTCTTGGAGATCGAACAATGCCGGGGTTGTTGTCGCATCGGTTGATCGTCGCGGGAGTGTGCGGGGGCGTGCTGGGAGCAACCCGTGTTTTCGCGGGCGATTGGACTCAGTTTCGAGGATCGAGCGGCACGGCCGTGGCCTCGACGAACGAGAAGCTTCCCGCCGACATCGGTCCCGACAAGCATGTGGTTTGGCGCACCGAGCTGCCTCCGGGACACTCGTCACCGATTCTTGTCGGCAACAGGATCTTCGTGACGGCGGTGCGCGACAAGACGCTGTTGACCATCAGCCTCGACCGCGCGACGGGCAAGATGCAGTGGGAGGCCGAGGCTCCCTATGAGAAACTCGAAGCGATCCATCGCATCGGCAGCCATGCCCAGTCCAGCCCGTGCGCCGATGGCGAGCGGGTCTACAGTTTCTTTGGCTCATGCGGCCTGCACTGCTATGACCACAGCGGCAAGCTGCTGTGGAAGAAGCCGATGGGGCCGTTCGTCAACGATTTCGGAGCCTCCAGTTCGCCGCTCCTGATTGGCGACCGGCTGATTCTCTGTCAGGACCACGACGTCGATTCGTTCCTGATGGCGTTCGACAAGACGTCGGGTGACGTCCTTTGGAAAACGGACCGCTCCGAGTTTCCGCGCAACGCCAGCACGCCCGTTCTCTGGCTCAACGAGGGCCGTCCACAACTGGTTGTCGCCGCCACGCTGCGAGTGGTCGGCTACGACCTGGAGACCGGCAAGGAAGCGTGGACCGTGCGAGGCATCTCGCGCGCGGTGTCGTGTACGCCGTCGGTCGGCGATGACGGCAACCTCTACCTCGCCGGTTGGGCGGCCGGTGGCGATGAGGGCGAGCCGCTGCGCATCGAACCGTTCGACGACGTGGCCCGGCTGCGCGATGCCGACAAGAACGGATCGCTCGAAGAGAAGGAACTGGAAAAGGGAGCCGTGTTGCAACGGTACTCGCAGGTCGACCGCAACAAGGACGGAAGCGTCACGAAGGCCGAGTACGAATACTTCCGGAGCCTGCTCGACGAGGGCAAGAATCTGGTCATCAGCATCCGGCAGGGAGCGAAGGGCGAGGCGACCGAGACGCATGTTCGCTGGAAGCACCCCAAGCTGGTTCCCTTCTGCGCGTCGCCAATTCATGTCAACGGACTGGTCTTCACGATCAAGGACGGCGGCATCCTGCAGTGCCTCGACGCCAAGACCGGCAAGCCGACGAAGCAACAGCGCCTCGAAGCGAGCGACAGTTACTACGCCTCACCGGTGGCGGGTGACAGGAAACTCTATCTGCTCGACGAACAGGGCCGGCTGACGGTCATCAGTGCCATCGACAAGTTTGAGATCCTGCACACGGCCGAGTTCAAGGAGGATGTCTACGCCACCCCCGCAATCGTCGACGGCCACATCTACCTCCGCACGGCCAGGGCCCTGTACTGCTTCGCCCTTGCAAAGTGATCGAACAATCTTTCTCCCCTCGCCCCTTTGGGGAGAGGGGCCGGGGGTGAGGGGCGAGTGCGGTCCAGCCCGACAATTTTTCTCGTGAACCATTCCTCCCAAGCCGCGTTCGGGGCGGTGTCTTTCAGACTCAGACGATCCAACAACGCCAATCGGCGTGACGATTCCTTCACACTTCGGAGACCAATGCGATGACTCAGGAACGCACGATTCAGGCCACGAGCGGCTGGGTTCAGTTGCCGATCAATCTGGGCATGGTGGCGGGCGGCCCCGTCCTGTTCTTGGTGGGGGTCGGCACCTCAACGGCTGGCAGCTCGCCGGTGGTGGGGGTCTTCCTCTGCTTCTGCGGCGTGGTGCTGGGACTGGCGGGACTGATCTGTCTCGGCGGGCACTTCACGTTGCAGCCGAATGAAGCCTGCGTCCTCAGCTTTTTCGGGCCGTATATCGGCACGGTGCGCGACAGCGGCTTCTATTGGGTCAACCCGTTCATGACCAAGCGGAAGATTTCGCTTCGCTCGCGCAACTTCGAGGGCACGAAGCTCAAGGTCAACGACAAGGGTGGCAATCCGATCGACATCGCGGCGGTCGTCGTCTGGCGTGTCGAGAACTCGGCACAGGCTTGCTTCGATGTCGAGGACTACGACAACTACGTCCGCATCCAGAGCGAGACGGCTCTGCGACACCTCGCCAACAGCTACGCCTACGATCACGGCGAGGAGCATGAGATCACGCTGCGGAGCGGGATGGATGAAGTCTCGGCCGCGCTGCGGGCCGAGTTGCAGGACCGCCTCAAACTGGCGGGTGTCACGGTGGACGAGGCCCGTCTGACGCACCTGGCATACGCCTCCGAAATCGCCGGCGTCATGCTGCGCCGCCAGCAGGCCGAGGCCATCATCGCCGCCCGTCAGAAAATCGTGCATGGAGCGGTCAGCATGGTCGAGATGGCGCTGAAAGACCTCGAACAGAAACAGATCGTGTCGTTCGACGGTGCTCAAAAGGCGTCGCTCGTCACCAACCTGCTCGTCGTCCTGTGCAGCGAATCCGAAGCCCAGCCGATCGTCAACGCGGGAACCTGATGCGCGGAGAAATCTCAAATCTCAAGTTCCAAAAACCAAACGAATCTCAAACTCCAATCAAGTCAAAACTTCAAACGGCCCCCGTCGCGACCGTTTGGAGTTTTCTTCATTTGATGTTTGAGATTCGTTTGGGCTTTGGAACTTTGTGTTTGGGATTTCACCGCTGGTAGATCGGCAGATAGCCGTACTCGACGCTCAGAGCGAGGACGGCCATTGAGGTGGAGTAGATTCGTCCCCAACCGGTTTCGTTGCCGTTGCCGGCCTTCCAGCTTCCGTCCGCCTGCTGATTGGAGAGCAGTTCGCGGAACAGTGCGGGACGGGCGCGGTCCCAGTCTTCGCCACCGCGCTTGTACATCGCGATCGTCGTGTAGTAGACGCCGTAGAAGAACCACGCGTCGTTGTAGCGCAGCGGCCTGACGCGCAGATAGTCCGCCGCGCCGTGAACCTCGGCGCAGTCGTCTTCGCCGCAGACCAGCAGCGCGAGCAATCCGGTTCCGGTGAGGACCGGCGTCGGGCCGCCACCGGGCTGATAGCAGAAGCCCCGTCCGTCGCGTGCGGCACACTTCTTCACATACTCGATGGCGAGATCGATGTTTGCGGCCGGGACGTCGGTGCCGATGTCCTTCGCCGCGCGCAGGGCCAGCAGTTGCCAGCCGGTCACGCTTAGATCGCTGTCCGTGCTGCCGGGTTGGTAGCGCCAGCCGCCCGCCTGGGAACCCGGCTTCTTGACCTGCTGCGATTCCAGGATCAGTCGAATCGCCCGTTCGAGGCCCTTCTTCGTCGCATCGGCCATGCGCTCGGGAACCATCCCCGACACTTCGGCCAGCATCAGCGAGCTGATCCCGTGCTCGTACATCAGCCCGTGCGTCTGCTGCTGATTGCGGCGATGCTGCAACAGGCCGTTTGGTTCCTGATGCTCCAGGACGTACTGCACTCCCTTGTTGATCGCCTCGCCGTAGGGGCCTTCGTCGGGGACGTGTCCGGCGGCGAGGAACGACATCACGGCGAGCGACGTCATCGCGGTTGTTTCGCCTCCCTGCCCTTCGACGGTCCAACCGCCCGCCGGCTGCTGCTGCGCGGCGAGGAACCGCAGCGCCTTGACGATGGCATCGTCGACGTCTCGCTCGGCCGGTCCGGGCGGGGCGGCGTGGGCGGGCAGGAGAGTCAGTGAGAAGTGAGAAATGAAAAGTGAGAAGTGCAAAGTGAAGAGTCGACTGAACGTCCACCACTGAGCACTTTTCATTTCACACTTCTCACTTTTCACTCGTCTTCACCCGCCCCGATGACGAACGCAGCCACTTCATTTGGCTGCGTCCTTCACTGCCGGCTTCGCGATCTCCTCGAAGTACGACTTGATCTGCCGGGCGTATTCGGGGTGAGGCTTCTTGGTGGCTCCCTGCAAGATTTCCGTGCGCAGACTACCGGGGAGTTTGCCCCAGTTGCGTTGAGCCTGTTTCTTGAGTTCGGTATCGAGTTGACCGAGATCGGCCTCCTCGGCCCCTCCGCCGCCGAGGGCCATTGCCTCACCGGGCTCACCGGGTGGCATGGGCTCTCCGTTCGGTTGAGTCTGCATCGCGCGAGCCTGCCTGCTCTTGTCGCGTGGTTGGCCCTGTTCGTTCGCGGCGGTGCCCTCACCCTCGCCATGCAGCGCGCGACGCATGGCGGCAGCCGCCTGACGGAATTGTTCGGCCGATTGAGCAAGTTGCGATTCGCTCTTCGGTCCGGATGTCGTCCCCTGCTGAGGTGAACCGCCTCCGCTGGATCCCCCGCCCTGCGCCGAGGGCTTCGCGTCCGAACCGGGTGGGCCCGGCGTGCCCGGCTGATCTCCGCCGGGTTTGCCTGACGGCGAGCCTTCCCCGGGAGGGCCGCTTTGCCCGGGAGGCGACGGCGAACTCGGCGAGCCGGGCTTCGGTTGGGCTCCGTTGGATGAAGGCTGGTCTCCCGGCTGGCCCTGGCCCGACGAGGGCTTGCCGGTTCCCTCGCCCTGACTTGGCGGTCCCGGTTCGTTGGAGGGAGTGCCTTCATTTTTGGAGGAAGTCGGATTGCCATCAGGCTTCGATTCGCCGGGCTTTGATTCACCCGCCTTGGATTCACCCGGCTTCGATTCATTGGATTGGTTGGCGAGTTGTTGCTGAGCCTGTTGCAACTGCCGCGCGGCGTCGGCCACTTGCGACGCGACCTCTTCCGGCACGGGTGAGTTCGACTTCGTTGGCGACTGTCCCGCCTGGGCGTCCTGTCCCGCCTGCTGCAACTGTTCCGCGGCGCGAGCGGCCTGTTCGGCGGCCCCCTGCGCGTCATCCGCCTTCATCGCTTCGGCGGCCCGCTGCATCGATTGCTTCGCTTCCCCGGCGGCCTGCTGCGCGCGAGCCGCCGCCTCGCTCGAAGGCTTCGCATCGAGCGGCGACGAGGCGAGTGTCTCGGCCGTCTGTTCGAGCCGCTGCGCCAGCGCTTGAGTGGCCTTGGCGAGTTGTTCCTGTCCCTGTTGCTGAGCACCGCGCTGAGCCTCTTCCGACGGAGCGAGTTGTTCCATCTGCTCGGCCAACTGTTGCTGACGCTGCGCCAGTCCCTGCGCCTGCTCGGACGGACGATTGGCCGGCTGGCCTTCGGGGGCGAGTTCTTTCGCCGCCTGTTCGGCAGCCTGCGCCGCGGCCCGCGCCTGTTCGGCGGCCTTGTCGAGTTGACCGGTCTGTGCCTGTCGGGCCGCATCGGCGGCTCGCTTGGCGAACTCGGTGGCTGCCTGCGTCGCCTCGGAATCGGCCCCCTGCTCTTTCGCGAGATCGAGCGCCTGGCGAGTGGCCTCCTGCGCGAGTCGCTGCTGCTGGCGAACGGCCTGCGCTCCGGCTTCGGCTGGCGTGGGATCGGCTTCGTTGGGCGCTGGCTCTGGTTTGGAAACGGGGGACGAATCGGCTTTCGGCGGGTCGGCCATCGGCTGTCGGCTGTCGTTGCCCGGTTCCGTCTTTGTCTCCCCCTCTCCTTGTCTCCCCTTCTCCCCCTCATTCATCGGCTTCTCGGCCGAGGCCGGTGCGTTCTCGGCCGCCTTCTGAAACGCTGCGGCCAATTGCTGCTGAGGCTTCGCCAACTCACGGGCTTGATCGGCGAGTTGCTCCAATCGCTGAAGCTGATCCTGCCGCGCGGCATCAAGCAACTCGGGATGCTTCCGCAGCAACTCGTTCAACTCCTGCGTGAGTTGCTTCGCGTCGGCCTGAAGCTGTTGTTGGCGCTCTTCGGGAGCGGCGGCGTCCTTGGCCTGTTGATCGAGCCGGTCGAGTTGCTCGGCGAGCCGATCGGATTTGTTGGCAAGGCGGTCGAGTTCGGCGAGGTCTTGTTCGAGGCGTTGGAGTTCGGCCAGTTGTTGCTCCAGGTTTTGAAGCTGCTTGTCGGCCGCGGCGAGTCGGTCGATCGACTGGCTGAGCGGCGCGAGCTGGTCGCGCGACTCGGCCTGATCGCGGGCCTCGTCCAGTTTCCGCATCGCTTCGGCCAGATCGCGTTCGGCGATGTTGGCGGCCCGCTCGGCCAGCTTCTCGGTCAGGCGATGTTCGGCCAGTTCGGCGGCGAGTTGTTGAATTCGCTCGGCGATCTCGGCCTGCTGTCGTTCGAGTTGTTCGAGCTGCTCGCTCTTGTCGGAGTTCTTCTGCTGGAGCGATTCCTTTTCGGTCTGAGCGTGCAGTTGTTCGAGCGCCTCTTTGGTATCGGCCAGATCGTCTCGCAGCGTCGTCAGTTGCTCTTCGACGTTCTGCTGTTGCTCGGCCAGTTTTTGGTCGGGTGCGGGAGAGGCCATGGACTGGATCATCAGGGTGCGCGGCTTCGTCCACGTTTCCTGAGGCTGCGGCGTGGGCCGGTTGTCGACGGCGCGCAGGCGGTACGTGACGGCCTGGCCCGGCGTCAACGAAAGGTCGGCGAGGTCGATCGGGAACTCGTGGGAGAGTTTTCGTTCGCGAAGGGTTTCCGGCGGCAGGAGGTCTGTTCGCTTCTGGCCGTTCGAGGTTTCGAGGTGCAGTTCGACGGCGGTCAGTCCGTAGTCGTCGCGGATGTCGGCCTTCACGAGGTGCCGGTCGTCGGGCCTCACCGCGACAGGTTCGTCGCTGCCGCCGAGCGAGATGGCGGGCGGAAGATCGGGGTCGACAGCCAGCGTGCGCGACGGGTCTTCGTTGGCGAGGCCGAGCGCATTCTTCAGTCGAATCGCGAACGGACCGGAGGTCAGCGCGAGGGCCTCGACGGTGGCCGAGCGTTTGTCTCCCGACAACTTGAGCGGCAGTCGCTTCTCTTTCGCAGGCGGCTGTGTCGCGGCAGCGCCATCGATCTCGGCGGGCCAGACGAGTTCGGCGAACGAGACCGGCTCATTGAACTCGAACTGCATCGCGATGCGGCTCCGTTCGGCCACGCGGACTTCGCCCTGGGCGCCGTCGAGGCCCTTCGCGGGGAGACCGGTGTACGCGGGGGGACTGACGTCGAGATTCAATCGCGTAATCGAGGGCGGGTCGGCGACATGGACTCGATGGGTGCGAGACTGGGCGCCGCGAGTCGTCGCATGGAAGTTGAAGCCGTGGAAGACGTGAGGCAGCGTCGTGGCGAATCGGCTCGAATCGGCGTCCCATTCCAATCGTCGTGTGTCGGTCACGCCGGAGGTGTCGGTCCAATGGAGCCAGACGACGGTTTGATCGAGTCCCGTCGCCGATTTGGCTCGGCTGCGGACTTCGATGCGGATCGGGACGTCGGTCCCCTTCGCGACGACCTGATCGCCATCGGGGACGAGCAGTTGGATCGAGCCCCAGTTGAAGTTGCCCCAGGGCGCGAAGAACCTCGCCCATAACAGGCCGTAGCCGTGCGAGTCTCCCAGGAACGGAGCGAACAGCAGGAAGCAGGCGACGACCGCCGCGAAGGCCATGCGCGGTGAACGGTTTGTCGGCGCGGCCTCACTCAGATCGAGCCGCTCGACCGCCTTCACCGTTTGCTTGGCCATCAGCTCGCGCATCAGACGCGACGCACCCGGGGCGGCTCCCGTCGTCCGGAACTCGATCAGTGAGGTGAGCCGTTCCTTGAGTTCGGGATGCTGACCTTCGATCAACGCCGCCAGTTCGGCCAATGACAACGGCCGCAGCATGGGGCGAAGCACCTGGTGCCACGCGGCGAGTCCAATGACGAGCCCCCACACGGCGAGCAGGCCGCCTCGCACGGAGCCGCTCAAACAGAGGAGCCAATCTCCCGCGAGACACGCCGCCAATCCGACCGTCACGACGAGTGCCAGACGGGCGATGCCGCGTGTGAAGACCGCGTCTCGAACCTGTCGGTCGAGAGCGAGCAGCGGTCGTTCGATGCTTTCGGGGAGTTGGGCGGTCGCCATGATCAACCTCGTCGCACGAGACTTGCCTCGAAAAATCGCACACGCGGGTGGCATGTGTTACGGAAATGATGCACAAGCTGGCAGCCTGTGCTACGGACTGAACCCCGCAACGTGCTGGGCGGGTCGTTTGTCAAATCGACAGAAACCGGTCCGGACTGGAATCAGAACGGGCGACAGTATGCGGCAGCCTCAACGGCGACGCAATCGGAAGAGCCGAGGTGTTGATGGTCCAGGGTCGATGGTTGATGGTCAGAAGAGCGCAGGAGCGAAAGCGCCTTCTCTGTCGATCAACCCTCAACCCTCAACCCTCGACCATTTTGATACCACTCGTCCACGTAGTCACAGACCAGGGCAAACGCCTCGCGTTCGCGCGGGCCGGCCGTCTTGTCGACCGGGCTGGCGAGGGTCTTCAATTGCGAGCGAACATCGGCCTCCGGGATCAGGTGGAGGCGTGTCGCGAGGATCGTCGCTTCGAGGACGGCGTGGCGTGCGCGGTGGAAGCCGATGAAGTCGCGAACGTGTCCCACATGGACGACCTTCGCCTCCAGGCGGGTTCGCTCGGACGAGTCGTCGCACGTCACGACCTCAAACTCGTACCAGCGGCAACAGTCCGCGAGGACTCGCCCGTCGATCTTTTGCGCGACAAGGGTCTCGGGAATCGAGTCGAGCCGGTCCAGCGCGGCACGCGCGATCAGCAGGACATCGTCGGTGATGTGAAAGACGCCGCAAGGTCGCTGCTTCAGGTTGCGGTACGTCGTCGACGTCTGAAACGGACGGAGCACGAGTTGCGTGAACGCCTCATCGACGATCGGTCCCATCGGCGCGAGATTCAACTCGCCCAAAAGGCTGAGACTGGTGACGAGACCTTCGAGGAGCACAGCGGAAAACTCCAAATCTCAAGGACCAAACACCAAACGAATTTCAAAGCTCAAATTCCAAGGGGAGCAACGGATGAGGTCGCTGTTCGACAATCGTGGATCACGTCGTTTGGAATTTCCAGCCTTGGAGTTTGAGATTCGTTTGGTGTTTGGTTCTTGAGATTTGAGATTTCGTGATGCCTACCGGTTGATCCCGACATAGAAGCTGAAGACCTGCCGCTTGTCGAAGTCTTCCTTCAGGATCGGGTAGGCGAAGTCGAGGGCGATCGGGACCGGGCCCATCGCGGGGACGGTGATTCTCAGTCCGGCACCGACCGACAGTCGGAAGTTGTCGAATGACGCCCTGTCGGTCACCGTGCCGAAGTCGGTGAACGCGACCGTCTTGATCATTTCGTTGGCCGTCACCGGCAGCATGTACTCGGCACCACCGAGCAGCATCCAGTTGCCGCCGACCCGCACGTTCGTGTCGATTGGGCTGACGCCACGGAACGCGAAGCCGCGGAACGTCTGAAAACCGCCCGCGTAGAACTTTTCAAAAATCGGAGTGTCATCGCCCGACCAACTCGCCTGTCCGCGCAGAGTCACCGTATGCCGGCCACCTCCGTCGGCGCGTTGATAGGTGGTGTAGTACTTCCGGCCCTCGGCCTCCAGCCGCGTGTAGTTGAATTCGTTGAAGGCCTGCTCGACGCTGAGTTCCAGGTAGTGACCTTCGCTCGGCAGGAAGGCGGCATCCCGCGTGTCGTGCATCACCGAGGCACGCAGCGTCGACAGAAAGTTGTCTCCCACTACGCTGGCGAGTTCGGGTGGTGTCGGCACGCGCGGATTGCTGACGTTGACGTCTTCCAGCCGCAGTGCCAGAGCGCCCGACCAGCGTTGCGTGAACTGGCGACCGACACGGACTCGACCGCCCAGCCGCTGTTCCGTCCAGTCGTTGTAGTACCTCTGGAAGAAGAAGCCGCTGACACCCAGGTTGTAATTGGAGTCCATGAAATACGGATCGGACCAGTCCACCAGATAGCGGCTGACTTGCGAACCTGGCATGGCCTCAATGCGGAAGCGTTGGCCGCCGCCGCGCCAGGCCGTGCCGTTCCAAACGTCGGCCCAACTCGTGGGCGGTCGCATGATGTCGAAGTTCTGTTCGCTGAGCACGATGTTGCCGACGATACCCGCGTCGCTGTTGACCCCCACGCCGAACATCAGCCGGCCGGTGCGGGCTTCGTTGACGTACGTGTCGATGTCGATGAAGTCGGGGGGGGGCATCCGCTCCCAGTCGCCGGGGTCGGGATTGCGGATGGCGTTGCCGAACGGATCGCCCTGCGGACTGTTGTCGAAACCAAAGTCCGCCGGTGGCTTCAACGGATCCTGGCTCTGGGCACGAAACACCGGGGTGAGCGGGGCCAGCTTGGCGCTGTCAGACTTGGACTCCGATGGATCGACCTCGGGCTCGGCCTGCATCTCAACGAAGTAGGGCCGGGCGACGCTTTGCGGTTCGCTGGTGCCTGGTTTTGGTGAACTCTGCTTCGGCGAACTCCTCCGGGCGGGAGGCGGCTCGGTGGGTGAGAACGCCGTGCCGGTGAGCAGGCTGTGTCCGGCACCGATTTGAGAATCGGCGGCAGTCGACGGTGCGGGGACGAAGTTCTGGCCGCGCGCCACGCTCACGTCGGGTTGTTGAATCCAGTTGTCGTTCTTGACGATGTTGGTGTCGATGCGCGGACCGGCAGGTCCCGTGTCGAAGTACTGCGAACCTTCCAGCCGCCGCTTGAGCAGGTAGATCTTCTTCGGGTCTGCCAGATCGCCGGGCTGGATCGGCGACAGGTTGCGGATCAGGTTGGTCTTCGTGTGCGGATGGTCTCCCGCGATGTGGACGTCGAATTGGCGGACGCGATAGACCTTGTCTTCGTTGATCTTGTAACGGATGTCGACAACGGCCGCGTCGTTGTCGTCGGTCCAGACCGGGACGGCATCGACCTGCGCGTACAGACGTCCCTGTTCACCGTACTTGGTCCTGATCGCATCGACGTCCTTGGCGATGTGCCGGGCGTTGTAGTCCTGGCCGGCGACGACTTTCGTCATCCCGCGAATCTCTTCCTCCGACAAGACCTGGTTGCCGACGACGTCGATGTTGCGAATGCGGTAGCGCTTGCCTTCGGTGATCTCGTAATTCAGCTCGATCTTCGACTTGT
>JBBPIS010000179.1:0-15278 GCA_038040225.1 Planctomycetota bacterium | reverse complement strand
GTCCTCAAAGATTATGACGCCGTCTTGAACGGTCTGGGGAAGGATACGCTCGAAAAATCTTTGGCGGTGCTGAAACCGGGAGGGAAGCTCATCTCGATCTCCGGACCGCCTGACCCCGATTTTGCGAAAGACCTGGGATTGGGTTGGATGCTCCGACAGGTGATGCGCTTTTTGAGCTATGGCATTCGGAGGAAAGCAAAACGTCATCGCGTCAACTACTCGTTTCTTTTCATGAGAGCCAATGGCGACCAGTTGGGCGAGATCACGTCGCTCATCGATTCCGGAATCATTCGCCCGGTTGTGGATCGGATCTTTCCATTCGAATCGACCAACGAGGCTATGGCGTACGTCGACAAAGGACGTGCAAAATGGAAGGTCATCATCAAAGTGATATGAAACTCGACTTGCTTGGGGGGATCTAAGTCAGGTCAAGTGACGGAAGAGCGACAAACAACCATGGAGAAAACGCAACGACCATGAAGAAGACGAAGAGCGGCTCGATGGAAGGAAATGAAGGAAGCTCTCCCTCGCGCTCGGCGCGGGCCTCCTGACGCGCGCCGAGCGCGTAGAGTAATGCCGGTGTGTTCGATAGATTGGCGGTGTCGTTGCCCGACAAACTGCGGCGTTTGCTGGAGAGTGCTTCTCGACGGCGTGTTGCCCATTTTCGACCCCAAACCCGGGAGGCCTGCCATGCGTCGTCTCGTCGCCATTTTCACGCTGGTGCTCCTGAGCGTTGAGGCTCGTGCCGACGATCCCGATGTCGATGTGAGAAGCGTCATCGACCGCGGCCTGACCTTCCTGGCGAAAGATAATCTGGCCTGGAAGGAATCGAAGAAGTGCTACGAGTGCCATCACGCCCCGTTCACCATCTGGGCGTTGAACGAAGCCAAGAATCGTGGCTACGCAGTCGATGACAAGGCACTGGCGGAGCTGACCTCATGGGTGGTCGGCGAGGACTATCTCACGCGACTCCTCCCCAAGCGGACCGAGCAGAAGGAGATTGTGTTCAACGAAGCTCCTCTCTTGCTGGCACTGGGCATCGAAGCCGGCGACACCAAGGCGACGCAAGACGGACTGAAGCAAATGCTCGCCTCGGTTGTGCACGATCAGGGTCAGGACGGCTCCTGGAAGCGAGTCAAAGAGTCCCGGCCAATCCTCTCTTCGCCCGACACGCTCACCACCCTGGCCCTCTTGGCGCTTTCCGCTCCCAATGCCCCTGACCTGGGCGAAGCAGGAAAGGTGGCCAAGCAAAAAGGCCTTCAATGGCTCCAAGCCACCAGTCCGGACGATGAGTTGCAACCGGCGGCACTTCGTCTGATCCTGTGGCGTCGACTCGGCCGGCCGACGACCGAGTGGGAACCGCTGGCCCAACAACTGCAAAAGGCTCAGAACGACGACGGTGGCTGGGGCCAAGTCAAGGATGCGAAGAGCGACGCCTTCGCCACCGGGCAGACCCTCTACGCGTTGGCCGAGGCAGGAGCAAGGTCGGATGATGTCGCCGTCAGGAAGGCGCAGTCGTTTCTCGCGAAAACCCAGCAGCAGGACGGGTCATGGGCCATGACGTCCCGAGCGATCATGGGCAACGGCAAAGTGGCGACGAAGTTCGAACCGATCATCCACGCAGCGAGCGCCTGGGCCGTGATGGGGCTGGTTCGCTCCGCACCCGCGGAGATCAAGCCTGTCGAGCCGTCCAAAAAGGGGAGTGAGCGACAACAACCATGAAGAAGAGCAAGAGCGGCGTCGAGGAAGAAAACGGAGGAGACCCTCCCTCACAGGAGATCGATGCGAGAATCGAGGAGCTGAATGATTGGCGGGGCGAGACGCTCGCTCGGGTCCGCATGCTCATCAAGCAGGCCGACCCCGCAGTGGTCGAGGAAGTGAAATGGAGAAAGCCGTCGAACTCGATGCTCGGGGTTCCGGTGTGGTCGCACGCCGGAATCCTCTGCACCGGTGAGACGTACAAGAATGTCGTGAAGCTGACCTTCGCCAAGGGTGCCTCGTTGGAGGATCCTTCAGGCCTCTTCAACTCCAGCCTCGAAGGCAACACCCGGCGTGCCATCGATATCCACGAGGGCGACAAGATTGATGAAAAGGCGTTGAATGTGCTCATTCGCGCCGCCGTGGCACTGAACACGTCGGTGCGGGCGACCGCGCGCCCCGTCCGCTCTCAGAGATCAAAGAGCGATTGAGGGGCGTCGTGAAACCGCGGGGTGGCCGAGACGCGGCCTTGGGCGTCTGGGTGCTTGATCTTTGAGCTATGGTTGGAAAGGATGGTTGCGGTTGGTGGCCAGGTTGCTTCACAGTCCGTCGTTCGACGGCGCGACCGGGCGAAATCAGTTCATGTCTCCTGCGGAATGGACATTCTCATGGTGATGACATCCACTGAAACACTCAGGTTTGCTCATGATCTCATGAATGGCAAACTGGACCGTTCAGTCGCCAGCGAACTTCGCGAAGTGGCCATGATGTGGGCGTTCGCGGCCATTCTCCCCATCCCAATTCTTGTTGCCACAGATCCGGCCAAAAGCGCTGACATTTCTTGTCTCTACCTGGGTCTGGCGAGCGGTTGGCTCGCTACCGAGTTTCATCGCTTCGGCGGCGCGCCCATCTCGCCCGGTGCCTGGCGGACAAGGATGTTCGCGGTCGCACTTTCGATTGGGGTCAATGTCGCGCTCTTCGTCTCGTTCGGACTGGCGGCCGGGGTGCAGTCGCATTTCCCCTTTCCGCTGTTGGCGGCACTCTCCGCGATCCCGGCGGTCGGCATGACTCCCTGGTTGATCCGCCGCGTGGGCAACCCTTTTGGCGCGATCATTCTGGGAGGGATGCTGGTGTTTGCCGCCAAGCTGGCGGGTTGCGTCGCCGCGCGAATCGTCTATGGGCCGGACTATATCGCACAGGGCTATGTGGCGGCCGACTGGAGAACCGCGAAACTGATGATCTCGCTGCTCTGGACGCTCAGCACGCTACTGTCGTTGGCGTTGCTTCTGGCCGACTATCGGAGTTGCCAGCGAACGTCACCGGCACTACGGGCAGTCCCGTAGTGGTCGAACTACAACAGCCCGTTCCACCAGGCCAGCCCCGCAACCACGGCAGCAGTCGCGACCACGCTCAGGCCAATCTGCAACAGTCGCTTGTAGGAGCGGGAAACCTTTTTTGTTGAGCGGGCATCGGCGCAGTCGAGGCGGTACTTGAGGTTGCTCCCGATCATGATCTCGTCACCGGGGCGCAGCGGTCTCTGCTTGACGATGCTGCCGTTGACGCGCGTGCCGTTGCGGCTGCCAAGGTCCGTGATCCACCAGCGCGAACCGTCGAAGTGAAGCTCGCAGTGGCGGCCCGACACGGCGTTGTCCGTGAGTTGCACGGTGCAGTCTTCGTTGCGGCCAATAATCACGCGGTCCTGCGTCAGTGGCACAAAGCGGTCACCCACGATCGGGACGAGCACCGCGCCGGACGCCTCGATCTTCGATGTCGGGCGTTGACCGTATGACGTCGGGTTGGACATCTCCTGCAACAGTGAGGACGAAACACTGTGCGAACCGCCCGTCTCCTGATCTGCCGCGGGCCGGAGCGGTCGTCCCTTGGCATCGAACCTTGCCTTGATCGTCGGAGCCAACTTCACAACGGAACTGACCGCAGACGGTCGCGCGGTGGAACTCGCCGAACCCGAGCCCTTCGGGCGGCTCTTGAGGTACTCGGCCAGTCGCTCCTGAGCGTGCTTCTGTCGCTGAGTCAGGATCGCCGCGAAGTCGAACGTGATCGGACCCGGCTGCGACCATTCTGCCAGCGCCTCGGCCGCTTCGGCGGCGGTGGCGAACCGGTCGTCTCGATCCTTGGCCAGCATCTTGGCAACGACATTGGCGACTCCGTCGGGAATCGACGGTGCGAGATCGCGCACCGAACGGGGGGCGCGGGCGCGGTGAGACTTCTGGAGGTCCGTGACGCTTCGTTCGGGAAACGGCGTGTCACCGGTGAGGGCCGCGAACAGCGTACAACCAAGACTGTATACGTCGGAACGCGCATCGACCGACAGACTGTCTTCGGCCTGTTCGGGGGCCATGTAAGCCGCCGTCCCCACGGACTCATGCCCGAAGATCATCGCCATCGAGAATTCTTCGCCCGTCTCCCCTTCCAGAATCATGGCCAGGCCGAAGTCGAGCAGTTTGACCTGGCCGCTGCTTTCGATGAGCAGGTTCTGCGGTTTGACATCGCGATGCACGAGCCCGGCCTGATGCGCGTGGTGCAGACCCAGAGCCGCCTGTCTCGCAAAATCGCAAGCTTGTCCCCACGGGAGTTTCTTCTTCCGCAGCAACACTTCCAACAGGCTCGGCCCCGCCACCAGGTCCATGATCATGTAGTGCGACCCGCCCGCCGTGCCCAGCTTGTGAGTGCGAACGATGTTCGGATGGTTCAGTCGCAGCCCGGCGCGAGCCTCCTGCTGGAACCGCGCCAGCATGCCGCGATCGTGCTTGAACTGTTCGAGCAACACCTTGAGAGCGACGGTCTCACCCGTCAGCGAGTTGGCGGCCTGATAGACCCAGCCCATCCCACCGACGCCGAGCAGATCCAGCAGCTTGTACTCGTCGAAGAAGAAGCCGCGCGATCGGCCCTCCAGCAGTCGATCAGCCTGGTACTGCGTGAGGACTCCGCGACGGATCAAGCCCTGCGCCGCATCGGCATCGGACGTTACTCCGGAAGCGACCAGCTCGCGCTTGACGGCCGCGAGTTGCGGCGCAGCGAGCAGCCCGCTCTCGGCAAGGTGCTTCCAAAATGAATCGGCAACCAGAGGTGCTGCCATGACGATCCCGCTTGAAGACATGTGACGGCCGGAATCTCAGCCGAACGGGACGAGAGTATAAAGTCGAGACTGACCGGCCTCCAATCCGCCCGGCAAAGAAAGACGCAAGGGTGAAAGTGGAACGAGTTGGAGCGGAACGGTCGATGCGGAGATCGGGAGTGGGGGCGAGGCTTCTCTCTTGTTCCCCTCGCCCCCGTGGGGAGAGGGGAGTAGAAAGGGGTTCACCGCATCACCGTACGCTCGACCTGATCGATCTTCAGCGCGTGTTGCAGACGAATGTACTTGTCCGGTTTCGCCTTGAACTGCTTGCGCCGCTCGTCAGTCTTGAAGAGATACAACTCGCCGTCGTAGAAGGCCCCGTACTGGATGTCTCCCGCCACGGCGCGGTCCGTCTCCCACAGGATGACCGGGTCACAGCCGAGAAGTTTGGGAGCGAATGCTTCGGGGTTGTTGCGGAATTCGAGCAGTTCCTCACGCGTGGTCAGGTAATACGTGACGTCCTTGTAGTCCCAGGCGTGGCGTGCCACTCCACGGGTCCACTTGCGATGCTTCGCCAGCGCGACCGGGCTGAATCCGTCGAGGCCCACGACCGGCTGAGGCTCGCCCAATTCAGCCACGCCACTTTTGACTGTCCCGTCCGTGCCAGTTGGAGTCTCACTGCCGGTCTCGGCATCGCCACCCTGCTTCAAGCGCGCCGCCTGAATCTTCGCGAACTTGGCTTCGCCCTGAGTGACCAAGTGGATGTATTGCGTCTTGTCCAGAAAGTCGGAATGCAGGAGGAGCACCTTGCCGGTCAGCGAATCGATCACGACATCGCTCGGCAGCGTTTCGACTCCATAGCGACGGACCAGATCTTGATGATGATCCGAGTTCAGCTTGACCGCGACAAACCGGCGGCCCACAAACTCCTTGACGTTGGGAGCCGTCAGGACTTCTCGCTCCATGCGCTGACACGGCATGCACCAGTCTGCGTAGAAGTGGGCCAACAGCGGCAGCTTCTTCTGTTCGGCCTCCAACAGTGCGGCCTTGAAGTCCGTCCGCCAGACCGCCGAGGGTTCGGCACCAACCACGGTCTGCGAGGCCGCTGCCACCAACACGGCCCACGCCAGGAACCACAGTCCCCTGCCCGCCCAGTGCGCCCCTCGGCCCGTCCATTGCCCCCGTGAGACGCCGCTGCCTCGGTCGTCTAATGTCCGCATCATGGCCGCCCCCGGTCCGTCAATCGTTGCGCACCGCCCCCGACCATTTGTTATCGGGCCGAGTCCACAGCGTTCCGCGTGCGGGATGCTCGCAACGACCAGAAACCCCAACCACCAAAGCCGGTCCTGCCGACTTTGCCGTCCGGGTGTGGCCGATTTGTCTTCGGAGAGGCAAAGGGGCGAACTTCGTGAGATGTGCCCGACGTGTCACCCGGGGAGCGGCAGCGAGACAAGCTCATCGTCAATCGACGTCAGGGGTTCGACCCAGTCCTCGATCGAACAGGGTCGCACAGGCAGACCGGCGAGAGTCAAAAAATTACCCAGCAGCGAGCGGCCTCGCTGGGAGAGAACCGACTCGGGATGAAACTGCACTCCGAACAGCGGCCAGCGTTCGTGTTCGAGGGCCATCGGCACGCCGTCTTCCGTGCGAGCCGTCACAATCAGATCCGTCGGCAAAGTCACCTCATCCACGATCAACGAGTGATACCGTGTCGCTCGCAGCGGGTTGGGCAGACGGGCAAACAGTCGTCGTTCGTCGTGTCGCACCCACGACGTTCGCCCGTGAACCGGCTCGTCCGCACGGATGATCTGCCCGCCCAACGCGGCTGCGATCGCCTGATGACCCAGGCACACCCCGAGCATTGGGATCGACGGCCCGAACTCGCGGATCAGGCTGACTGAGACACCTGCCTCGCGCGGCGTACACGGTCCCGGAGAGATCACGATCGCCGACGGAGCCAGCTCGCGCACCTCGGCCACCGTCACCGCATCGTTCCGAACAACGCGCGCCTCGCAACCCAACTCGACAAAGTACCGGGCGAGGTTGTGAACGAAGCTGTCGTAGTTGTCGATGAGCAGAAGCACGGGTGGAAAACTCCAAATCTCAAGCACGAAATCCGAAACGAATTCCAAACTCAGTACTTCCAGGTTCGCGTCACCGTGGCCGACGCTGCCAGCGTCGGCATGACTCATTGCCGGAGTTTGTTGAAGGACGCTGGCAGCGTCCGCCACGAATTTGGAAGTACTGAAACTCCAAAACGGGAAATCTCAAACACAGCGAATCACCTGAACGGTTTCGGACTTTGAAGTTTTTGTCATTGGGATTCGTTTTGAATTTCGTGCTTGGTGTTTGGGATTTCATCTGAGTGCCCTCACCATCCCGGCCGCCTTGATCAGCGTCTCTTCGTACTCGGCGACCGGGTCGGATTGGGCCACGATGCCGCCGCCGACTCCCAACTGCAACCAGCCGTGTCGCTCGACGAACGTCCGGATCAGGAGATTGCTGTCCGACTGACCGTTCGCGCCGACATAGAACAGGCTGCCGCAATACGGCCCGCGTGCGGTCGGTTCCAGTTCGGCGATGATCTCCATCGCGCGGATCTTCGGCGCGCCGCTGATCGAGCCGCCGGGAAGCGTGACGCGGAACAAGTCCCACACGCTCGCGCCGTCGCGCAGTCGGCCGCGCACTTCAGAGACCAGGTGCTGAACCGTCTCGTAGGTCTCGACGCCGCACAACTGCGGCACTCGCATCGAACCGGCTTCGCAGACACGCGACAGGTCGTTGCGGAGGAGGTCAACGATCATCACGTTCTCGGCCTGATCCTTCTCGCTTTCTCGCAGCTCATCGCGTGTGAAGAGGTCCGCCTCGGGACCGCGCTTCCGCCGCCGAGTCCCCTTGATCGGCCGCGTCTCCACGTCGTGACCGTCCACGCGCAGAAAACGTTCTGGCGACGCGCTGACCACAGCCCAGTCGTCCCACCGCATCAGACCGGCAAACGGCGCGGGGTTCACTCGTCGCAACCGCTCGTACAGATCGAGCGAGCCCTCACCCGCAGGAGCCAGCAGCCGCTGAGTCAGATTCGCCTGAAAGATGTCGCCCGCCCGGATGTACTCGATGACCCGAGCCACCGCCTTCAGATAGTCGTCCTGCGAAAAGTTGCTCGTCAATCCGGGAAGCCCCGGCACGTCGAACTGCTCGACCAGCGGGAGAGGCGCGAGCGTCTCATCCCAGTCCCCTCGCCCCGGCTTGGGCACCGCCGCTTCGGTGGTCGGGAGAGGGTGAGGGTGAGGACTCTTCTCCTCAGCAACAGGCTGCAAACCTGCCAATGCCTCACGCACAACTTGCATCCGTGCTGCGGCTCGTTCCCTCCGCCGAGCCTCATCATTCTCGGGCCACCCGTTGGAGATCAGCCACGCGCGGCGAGACCGATGGTCCCACGCAATCACCCAATCGTAGAGGCCCGCTGCCAGGATCGGCAGTTGAAACTCATCGTGCCGTGCGGCGGGGACTCGCTCGAAACACCGGCCGAGTTCGTAACCCATTAACCCCGCGATCCCGCCTTGAAACGGCGGCAGATCGGGCAGCGCGTCGCAGTGCCATCGCTCCAGCACGGGCCTCAGCGCGGCAAACGGATCGTCGCCGAACTTTGCCTCGTTCAGCATCCACGTCTCGACCGGATCGGCCATGAGAAACGAAAACCGTCCCACCGGCTCGCGCTGCAACGCGCTGTCGAGCAACAGCAGGTGCGGCCAGTCACTCACCGCGCGCACCGCCCCCATCACGTCCGGCGCGGGGACGAGTTCCTCGACGAGTGGCAGGACGGATGAGACATTCATCGGACAACAACACATCCGGAGGAATGAACAGAAGGAAATGAAGTTCACGAAGATTGAAATTGAGACCCACCGTCTATCGATGCAATCGAGCGAATCGCCGCAATTCGTGATGCTCGCTCGTCAGTCCGAAATCGTGTCTGCCCGCCATGACATCCCTTTGTTCTCTTTGTTCACTTCTGTTCAAAGCCTTGCCTTTAAGTCAACTTGAGCCTGGGTCAGGCGATGCCGCGGGATGTCGTCGTCGCTGGATTGCACTGACTTCATCGACCGTCAGGAAGCCCCAGCGCAGTGCTTCATCCTGGATGTATTGTTTGCCAAGCGTCAATGCCGTTCGCGCCTTGCACAATTCCATCCCAAGATAGAACGCGTGCTCCGCGGTCAACACTCCCGCGTCCGCTGCCATCCGATCGAAGACTTCGTAGGGATCCGTTCCGTGCCAGTAACCGTCGCGGTTCATCAGATGGACTTCGCCTCGTTCGGCGAAGATGCGGAAGTTCGGGTCGGTCAGCCGACCCGCCAGTTGGCGCAGGCCCTCGTCGCCAAGTTGCCTTGTTTTCGGATCGCGCAGCAGGACGAGTTGCCCGCCGAGATGTTTGGGCAGGACGTGATTGGTGACGCTGTGCCGCACCAGCCGTCGGGCGAGATCGAACTCGCGCACCGCCGTCCGTCCCCAGTTGATAACTTCGGTGGTCAGCACGCTGCGAATCTGAAGCTCCTCACAAATCGCGGCACAGAGAAAGTTGATCCCCGCACTGTCGACTTCGGTCAGCTCGGTCAGATTGCCGATCCCCATCATCATTTCGGCGTGGGGATGCTGCCGCCGCGTCTCGTAGTACCTCGCGAGTGACGCGGCGAACCCAAAGCCGATCGGCTCGAGAATCGGGTCGAGCCGAAATCGCCGTCCGCTGGCGGCCAGCAACAGTTGCGTCGCCTCCCACGAGGCGAGGTCACTCGGATCGTCCGGCAACACGACGAACTCGGTGTCGAGCTGCGCGGCCCACTCGCGGTTCGTGACGTTGCAACTGAGAACCAGTTCCGCACCCGCCTCGACCGCCGCTTCGACTTCAGACCGGTCGAAGCTGTCGACCGAGAGACGAAACCCCTCGCACTTGAGTCGCCTCACGGCATCGCCGATGCCCGACCACGACTCGCCCGGAACACAGCCGAGATCGATCACGTCGGCCCCCGAGTCGCGGTAGCTGTTGGCCTGACGGAGCAACTCGTCGAACGAGAGGTGCGGCGCGTGATTGATCTCGGCGAGAATCTCGATGCTGTACTCATCGAGCGTCGGTTGCGGTCTCCCTCCCCGACCGAAGAACTCGGGCAGATCGAACAGGTCTTTCGGGCCGCGTTCAAACGGGACGCCGAAGTGAGCGGTCAGCGACTCCATTTCGCCGCCGCACCAGCCGGGAACGATCACGCGTTGAATGCCGCTCGGCACGATCAGCTTCCGCCGCACCCAATCCACTCGCATCAATGCAGCCACCGAAATGCCAAGCACCACAACTTCATACTCGAACCCCGCCCGCTCGGCCAGCGGCACGAGCAACTCGCGCAACGAAGGCTCTGCCAGACGACCCGTCACGAAAAGAATACGTTCGCTCGACATGAATTGTGGTCGCCGCTACCTGACCGCGCCGCCGTTGCAGTTGATGACCTGTCCTGTGATGTACGCCGCATCGTCACTGACGAGAAATCGTGCCAGACGCGCGATGTCCTCGGGTTGCCCCCAACATTGGAGCGGTGTTTCGTCGAGAACGCGCTGCTGCCACGATTCGCCGACCGCTTCGCCCCACGCCGTCTTGATCCAGCCGGGGGCGATGCAATTGACGCGAACATTCGGAGCGAGACTCATCGCCAACGAACGGCTAAACCCCATGATGGCACTTTTGGCTGCGGAAAATAGTTCGCCGCTGTCACCCGCCATGCCTCGACCAGCCTGGTCCCAACCAATTGTGATCACCGAACCTCGCCCCGCCCGTACCATTCGTTCACCGGCGTGCTTGGCCAACAACATCCCGGCGCGAACATCAATGTCGAGCAGACATTGCAGTTTTTCATCGAAGTCCAGTTTTGAGGCCCCGCCGGTCAACAAGTCCACCCCAGCGTTCTGAACCCAAATGTCGAGTCCGCCCCAGACGGAGAACGCCTCGCCGAGAAATGGCTCCAAACTGTCCGGCCTCGAAAAGTCAGCGGCCAGCGTGGCCGTGCGTACTCCCAACCGACGAGCCTCAGTCGCAACAGCCTCAGCAGCGTCGTTCGACCTCGCGAAATGTACGATGACGTCGGCACCTGCTCGAGCGAATTCAAGGGCGATCGCTCGACCGATTCCACTCGACGCACCGGTCACCATTGCACGTTTGCCTGTCAAATCACCAAATCTCGACACGAAACACCTCGCTGTTTGCGGCGGCTCATTCACCGAAAGTCTCGGCATGCCAATCGGTTATGCAAGTGCATCCCCGAACTTTCTGCCCACTGGCTCAAAGTTTGCTCGATGTGACACCAGATGGCCACCCACTACAATCCGGTCGCTCGGTTTTAGACTCATTCCAGCAGGCTGACATCTCGGTAAGAATTGTTCCCAAGACGTTTGTTTTTCCGTATGCGCCAGTCTTTTCAACAGGTTGTGTCCGATTATCAAAGTCTCATGAATTTCCAAGTGCCTCGTTGACTGATGCAACGCACCCCTTCATAATATCGCCGACTTTTCATCCCAAACCAATTCCGGCGCAAAACACCGCTGGAAAATCGAAATGAATCATCGCATCTCTAGTTTCCCATCTGACACTTCCGTGACTTTGTCTTCACTGATTCGCATCTGTCGCCAACATGTCCAAGAAGTATGAGACTTTCTGTCTCGTGCCGTGTTCACAGTTCAACTTGGCGTTCCTGTTCCAACTTGTGTCCGGCCTGACAAAACGGTCGCCCGCGTTCCGGCGCTGGCGGTCCGAGTCTGGCCGGTTGTTGAAGTTCCTTCCAAAAGGATGGCCCCCTTGTCCGATCCAAGCAAGGATCCTGATCGAGTCCCGGAGCCCCAGGCTCGATCTCCAGTAGAGAGAGAGAAAGATATGATTTCGACAATTGAGTCCCCGTTTACCGAACAGACTGGTGTTGACCGCGCCAATGCTCCGTTCCCCGAGCTGTCTCAGCAGTTGGAGAAGGACCTGGTCCAAGTCTTCAAACTGCTGGCCGACGAGACCCGTCTCAAGATTCTGATGGGATTGCTGCGCGAAGGTGAGATGCACGTCAGTGCGATGTGCGACATGCTCAACCAGAGCCAGCCCGCCGTCAGCCATCACCTCGCCCTGCTGCGAGTGGCCGGCATCATCGAGCCGCGTCGCGACGGCAAGCACAACTACTACTCGGTTTGTCAGGACCGCTTCCACCTGTTGATGGGTGAGTTGTTCTCGACGATCAGCGATCCGCAGCGGGACGAGTTCCGCTTCAAGAGCTTCGTCGTGACCAAGGACGAGTAGTTTGAATCGCGGTTTCAGCGATGACGGATGACCACCAGAGACCGCTCGACAACGAGCGGTCTCTTCTTTTCCATTCCTTCAATTTCGTCGTGCCGTGTGTTACAAACCTCGCGGTTTTCGGCTGACCCGCTGGTCTCCGAACGGCTTGGTTTTTCCCGCTTGCAAGGTTCAACATGCCCCAGCCCGCGAAGCTTGCCCTGGCCGATGGCACGGTCTATTCCGGAACCGGATTTGGAGCCGTTGGCGAAGTGTTTGGCGAGGTCTGCTTCAACACGAGCATGACCGGTTATCAAGAGATCCTGACCGATCCCTCCTACTGCGGGCAGATCGTCACGATGACGTACCCGCTGATCGGAAACTACGGCATCAATCCCGAGGACATTGAAAGCGGCAAGCTCTCGATTCGAGGCTTTGTCATTCGCGAACTTTGTCGTGAACCGAGCAACTTCCGTTCGACGATGTCGCTGGACGAATACCTGCGTCAGGCGAACGTCATCGGGATCGAGGGGATCGACACACGGGCACTCGTGCGGCGGCTGAGGACTCGCGGGGCGATGACGGGTGTTCTCTCGACGATCGATCTCGACGACGCCTCGCTGGTGAAGAAGGCTCAGACGAGTCCCGATCTGGTGGGACGCGATCTCGTTCGCGAGGTCATGCCCGCGAAATCGTTCGAGTGGACCGAGGGACTCTCCACACTAACGCATTTCGGGCCGACCAAGCCCGCCCGAGACGGACGCGAGTTCCACGTGGTCGCGATCGACTACGGCATGAAATGGAACATCCTGCGGCATCTGCGCGACCTCGGCTGCCGGGTCACTGTCGTCCCCGGAAACGTGACGACCACCGAAGTCCTGGCCTTCAAACCGGACGGCGTGTTCCTGTCGAACGGGCCTGGCGATCCCGAACCGCTCACCTACGCCGTGAAGACGATTCGCGAACTCCTCGGTCAGGTTCCCATCTTCGGAATCTGTCTCGGTCACCAACTGATGGGCCTCGCCTGCGGAGCTGAAACCTACAAGCTCAAGTTCGGCCATCGAGGCAGCAATCAACCGGTTCTCAATCGCGACAACAACCGCGTCGAAATCACCTCCCAGAACCACGGCTTCGCGATCGCCACAGAGACACTACCGAGTTGTCTCGACGTCACGCACATCAACCTCAACGACGAGACGGTGGAGGGACTGCGGCACAAGGAGTTCCCCGCCTTCTGCGTCCAGTACCACCCCGAGGCCTCTGCCGGCCCGCACGACAGCAGCTACCTGTTTGAGTCGTTCCGCGAGTTGATGACCACGGCGTGACGTGCGAAGCACGAAATCCTCAAGTACCAAACACCAAACGAATCCCAATGACAGAAATCTCAAATCTCGAAACGAAGTCGGCGCGAAGACTCTCGGGGTCGATCTTCGTTTGAAGTTTCCCACATTGTGATTTGAGATTCGTTTGGGATTTGGAACTTGAGATTTGAGTTTTCTTCCCGTCCACAACTCTTCAATTCCAACAAGGATCCCTCCATGCCCGTCGAACGCACCTTCGTCCTTCTCAAGCCCGATGCCGTGGCCCGCAAGCTGACCGGCGAAATCCTCGGCCGTTTCGAGCGGAAGGGCCTCAAGACCATCGCCCTCAAGCTGCTGAAGATCACGCCCGAACTGTCGAAGAAGCACTATGCCGAGCACATCTCGAAGTCGTGGTATCCGATGCTCGAAGAGTTCATCACGTCCGGCCCGGTGGTGGCCCTCGTGCTGGAAGGCCCCGGTGCGATCGGTGTCGTGCGCACGATGCTCGGCCCCACCAACGGACGCGACGCCGCACCCGGTACGATCCGCGGTGACTTCGGCCTCAGCCGGCAGATGAACATGGTCCACGGCAGCGACGGCCCCGAAGCCGCCGCGCGAGAGATCCCGATCTATTTCAAGGCCGAAGAGTTGGTAAGCTACTCCACGTCGCTCGATCCGTGGACGTGTGCCGGCGATGAAAAGTAGGAGCCATCGCGCATCACGCTTCTCGGCATCAGTTCGTCACGGACGGAGCGATCACCGAGGACGATGCGATGGTTCCCGACAGCTCAGCCACGCAAGTTCGGCCCCATTCGCGACGATTGCTGGTCCGTTGGACTGGCATCGTCGCGCTGTCGTTGGCAGCGCTCTGTTTCGGTCACTGGCTCAACCGGGCACCGGCCGATCATTCCGCGGAGACAGACTTCCTTCGCCGGTTTGAAGGAGGCACGCTGGTCATCGCGGGGGGAGGCCGGTTGCCACCCGAGATTCGTCAGCGATTCCTCGATCTCGCGGGCGGACCCCAACGCGCGCGGATCGTCATCATCCCGGCCTACGAAGCCGACTCGACGCAGATCGTTTCCATCGGTGAAACGTGGCGGGAACTCGGGCTGACGTCGATTCATGTCCTGCAAGCCGCTTCGCGCAACGAAGCCAATCGCACCACGTTTGGCCAGCCGCTCGACGAGGCCACCGGCGTGTGGCTCAGCGGTGGACAGCAGGCGCTGTTGTCGGAGCGCTACGCCGGCACTCTGGTCGAGGAGAAGCTGCAAGCGGTGCTCGATCGAGGCGGCGTCGTGGGGGGCAGCTCGGCCGGTGCCGCTGCAATGACGAAGGTCATGATCGAACAGGGTTCCGACGCAGCCATTGAGAGCCGCGGCTTCGATCTCTTTCGGGAGGCGATCATCGACCAGCACTTCCTCCGCCGCAATCGTCTGAACCGTCTGATCGGTCTCCTGGAAGCTCATCCCCATCGGGTGGCCTTCGGAATCGACGAAGGGACCGCACTCGTGGTGCAGGTTCACAAGGGCCGACTCGGCGTGATCGGCTCGTCGTACGTGCTGGCGTATGTCCCCGCGACGGAAACCGGCACGAGACGCTTTGAAATCCTGAAGCACGGCGACCACATCGACCTCGCCGGCCTGAAGAGCGGCCAAGTCCGAGTCAGCTCGCCAGCCGATCTGGATTCCGTGCTGAGCGACGAATGAAAAATCGAGCACGCTGGGTAGCGATGTCCCAACAGACAGGGATCCGGTTCTCGTCGGCCAGTAATCGCACCGCCGTCATGATTCGCCAGCCGCGACGGATACCGAAGTGCGGGCCGCACGCGAGGTGGCCCCGGTTGCCGCCACGGCAACCGGGGCCACCTCGCCCCGTTCGGCGGGCAGTTCGAGGGTATACTCTTACAAACAGT
>JBBPIS010000178.1:0-15281 GCA_038040225.1 Planctomycetota bacterium | reverse complement strand
CGGACCAACACCCTCCACCTGCCGCAACTGTTGAAGGTGTTGCTGCCAGGCCTGCGGATTGTCGGCCCGCGTGTATTCCAGCATCGCGAACCGCGCGTCCCAGTACCGAATCGCCTGATCCAGGTCCGTCACGGCGTTGACCGCACCGACGACCCAGCCGGAGTAGGCCAGGGCCAGATGCTGCTCGGTCGTGAGTTGCATGTCGCCCTCCGCCTTCAGAAACGCATCCAGGCGCGGGAGCGTTTCAAAGTCGAGTTGCTCGTTGATCTCAGACCGCAGCGGCTGCAGACGCTCGACGAGTTTGGAGTCCCTGAGTTTCGCCTGCCCGTCGATCAACAGGTTCTTCGCCTTCTCGATCGTCAGTCGGGACTGATCGTAATCAGCCACAAACTTCTGGACGTCTGCCAGGACCGCACCACCGAGCGGTTGCTTCGACAGCGTCTTCGCGGACTCTTCCGCCAGTTGGTGTTGAGCGGCTTTTCTGCGCCGGCCCAACTCCCGTAAGACCTCCCCTCCCCACTGGTCGACCAATTCCTCACGAGCCAACTCGCAGCGCGCCTGCTGATCGAGGAATTCGTGGGCGATGGCATTCAGTTCCTTGAACGCTTCCGGGAAATACCCCGCCTGTCGATAGAAGCGGACCAGACCGAGCCGCCCCGCCGGGTCATCGTTCTTGACCTGCTTTCGCAGCAAGCCATCGATCGTTGAAAAGGGAATGGCCCGCAGAGAAATCCCCGTCTTCCACTGACAGTTCAAACCCTCCACCACGACGTGATCCGGTTCAATCTGCGTGATTCCCTGAATGACCTGCAACGGCCCCTTTTGAGTCTCCAAAGTCAACCGGCGGCGACCAAACTCGTCAAACGGCTGCACGTCCTTGACCGTGCCGACGGTCGCAACGATCTGTGTCTGATTTGCCTTCTGATGTTTGATCAGGAACGCCTGCGGCTTGAGCACGACATTGTCGTTGAACTGATTGCCGGCCACCTGCTGTATCGGGACGAAGGTGACCTGCCAGCCCCTGTCGACCACGAGAATGTTGTGAGGCACGGGAGCCGCGTCCTTGATCGTCAGAAACTCTTTCCTCCCGACGCGCGGACCCGATAGCGAGCTCATCACCCACATGTTGCCGGTGAGAATCGTCCCGTTCTTGAGTTGAACCTCACCGGCCCGGGCCGATGTCCGGCAGAGATGGCCGACCAGGAACAGCCCGGCCGATAGGATCAGCAGGTGGTTGAGAATTCGCGGGCGATGAGCGTTCATGACGGCGGTCGTCTCGCGAGGAGGGCGGACGGACGAATCGGCTCGCATTGTATCGGCCCGACGCGCCATTGCCGCCCCGGTCATGCGACGGATTGGCCCGCCGCGACCTGTTCGCGGAGCCGCCTCCCTCCGATCGTGCGGAGCAGGCCGACTTTGCCGCGCGAGCGGGAGTGCCGACGAGTCTACTGTAGTCCCGCCGCTCCGTCGGCAGGACGCGCAGCGGCGTGCGTCCCAGCCGTATGCAACCGGCTGCGTTTCCGCGACGGTCCCGTCGGCGGAGCGACGGGACTACAGTATCACTTCGGCGGCTCCGTCTTCGGAATGCCATCCTTCGGCTGAGAATTGTTGGCCGCGCCGGCGAACGTGTTCCAAATCTGCTCGCGGAACAAGACGACTCCCGCAATCCCACCGAAGATGATCGCCAGCCAGACGATCAGCGTGATCAGGCCGTACGTCCCCGACACGAGATTCTTGAGCCAGCGCGTCCAACCCCGGCGGCTGTACTGCCGATCGATGTCGGCGTAGAGCGACTTCATGTCGCCCGCCTTCTTGTCCGCCTTCTCCTTGATCAGTTGGCCTTCGACCTGCTTCTGGAACTCGGGAAAGTAGGCGATCGGCATGAACTGGTCGGTCGCGTTCTTTTTGCACTTGGCTCTGGCATTGAGCGTCCCCGACTTCAGGCCCGATTGCACCTGCACGGTCGTCAGTTTCGTGATCGTGTCCTTTCCCTGCGCGTTTTTGTATTGAACGATCCAAGCCTGTGCGGTCTCGATCAACGACGGCGGCTTGGTCCTGGCGGCCGCGTCTTCGGCCGAGGTCTTCGGCACACCGGAGGTCGTGGCCGGGCGAGGCGTCTGGACCATCGACTGCGGTCCGCGCGTCGAGCCCATCGCACCGCCTGTCGCCGCCGTTTGCACGACTTTGTCCGGCGCATCGATGAAGCTCAGCGAAGGGCTTTCCAAACCGAGACCGCTCAGCAGCTTGATCGCCTCGCCGCAGTCCTTGCAGCGCGTGTTCAAGTCCTTCGCGATCATCTTGTCGATGATCAGATCGAGCCGCTCGGGGACTTCGGGATTGAGTTTGCGCGCCGCCGTGAACTGGCCCTTCTCTTTACTCATGATGACTTCGAGGGCCGAGTTCCCCGAGAACGGCAGCTTGCCCGTCACGAAGTAGTACAGCGTGATCCCCAGCGCATAGATGTCGGTCCGTCCGTCGACGTGCTTGGCGTTGCGAGCCTGCTCGGGAGCCATGTAATAGGGCGTGCCGAGGCCCGTGCCGCTTTGAGTCATCGACATGTCTTCGTCGGTCGCCTTGGCGAGACCGAAGTCGGCGACCTTGACCTTTCCCTTGCTGGTCAACATCACGTTGTCGGGCTTGATGTCACGATGGACCATGCTCTGGTTGTGAGCGACCTGCAGGGCCTCCGCACATCGCAGGGTCACGTGCAGCGCATCACCCACCGACAGCTTGCCGAGCGTGTCCATCCAGCCCTGCATCGACTTGCCATCGACAAATTCCATCGCCACGTAGTGAACGCCGTTGTCCTGATCGACGTCGTACACGCTGACGGCGTTGTCGTGATTCATCTTCGCCATCGAACGGGCTTCGCGATAAAACCGCTCGACGAAATCGCCCTTGCCCGCCAGCGCCTTCGACAGCACCTTGATGGCCGCCTGTCGTCCGAGCTTGGTGTCCTCACCGAGGTACACTTCGCCCATGCCCCCCTGGCCCAGCTTCTTGAGCAACTTGTACTTGCCCAGTTGCGACGTCCCCTTGTCGGACGATTTGGTTCCCTCGTCCGACGGCTTGGCTGTGGCGGTCTTCTGTTCCTGATTGTCCATGCGCTTTCCCTGCGGTGTTGATGAGTGAGCGGCGGTCTGATCGAGTTCCCCGGACAAACTCTGTCCGGGAACAATGGTCTCGCCCAGTGGTGCGTCGACGATCGACGGATCCTTGCTGGCAGACATGGTGCGTCTCCTAAATGGAATGACGGCGATCAAAAATAAGTCACACATTCCGAGGGCGCGGACAAAAAATACGAATTGCAAACATTCGCCATGGATCGGACACGCGTGACGAAGAACATCTCTTCAGCAGACGGGATTGGTTCGAGCGTGTCCCGGCACTGGCCTCGACGTGCCGGGATGCGACGGGAACCGGGGCGGCATTATGGGCAAAGCCGTTACAACCTGTAAACGGGTTCTATACGGCAGGCGACCGAAATCCCGGAAGCGACGGCCTCTGGACTCTGGCCCTCTCGCGCCGGTTCTGCGGAGCATGGGTTGGAAAACGAGTCGCGCGTGGACACGCCCCGCACCTCAACTGCCACAGACGGCTCGCGCGACGATCGACGCCAGATAGTCGAGCACACCCTGGGCGTCGACCTCTTGCAGCACATCGATGTTGCCGCGCCACGATGGCTTGGAGCGGCGGTCAAAGACCGTCATGCCCCGCGTCAATTCGCCATCGGTTTCGACATCAATGGCCATCGTCGTCCGCTGAAAGAGCTTCGGCCGGGAAATGGATGCCAGCGCCGTCAACTCGGGCAACCACATCCCCTCGACACCCAGATACTGGTGATGAGCCCGCAGCGCAAACGGGATCAACTGCCGGAGGAGGTGCCCGCAGCGAGTTTCATCCGTCAGGTTGAGACGATGAAACTGCTCAAACGTCAGCATGGTCTTCTGGCTGACATCGAGTGGAACGAGTGTCTTCGTGGCGGGAAACTTCAACACCAGCCGGGCCGCGTCCGGATGATGCAACACATTGAACTCGGCGGTCGGCGTGACGTTCCCCGGTGCGGTGACAGTCCCCGCCAGACAGACGACTCCCCGCAAACGGCCCAGAAACTCGGCATCGCGATCACACGCCAGAGCCAGGTTGGTGAGCGGCCCCAGCGTCAGCAGCACAATTTCCTGCGGATGTTGTCGCGCCAACTCCGTCATCAGTTTGGCGGCGTCCTTGGGATGATGCAGGTCGGCGATGCTCGGCTTCCAATCGCCCAGACCCTCGGGGCCGTTGAGGCATCGCTGACGCAACTGCCATTCGGGTGAGTCGGGAAACGACACCTCGGCCTCCTGCAATCGCTGCCCCGAATCGGCCACGCCGATCCGCGGCCACTTGGGCGGGTCGAGCGCCTCGACCACCGACTGCAGGTTGCGTCCCGCCTGCACCGACGACACGCAGCCGCCAACCGCCGTCAGCGCGATCAGATCCAGATCGGGATCGAGCAGCGCGGCGGCAATCGCCAGCGCGTCTCCGATCCCCGGATCGGCGTCGATGATGAGTTTCTGCGGCATGGTGGCTTCGACGGGAGGACTGCCAAGGATGCGAAACGGCACGGATCGTAAGTCTCCCCGCCCCGCGGTTCAATCCCTTCTGTTGAGTTCTCGCGCCACGAGCCGGTATACCTCACGCCGCCCGTAGCACATGCTGCCAGCTTGTGCGGGATTCTTCACATGAAGCGGAAGAGAAGACGCACAAGCTGGCAGCATGTGCTAGGGCGTCTGCCGATTCGATGCGACGTGCCTCCCCATCGCCTTCTGAGAACCATCATGATTGACGAACTGCGTCACGCCATTTCGGAACTGCTCGACGGGCGAGACCTCTCGGCCGACGCGATGCACGCCGCCATCGGTGCCATCATGGACGGACGGTCCACCGAGGTTGAGATCACGGCGCTGCTTACCGCGTTGCGTTGTCGAGGCGAATCCGTCAGCGAACTGGTCGGCGCGGCCAAAGCCATGCGCGAGCGAGCCACGGCGATACCGTGTCAGACTGCGAATCTGCTCGACACATGCGGGACCGGCGGCGATTCGTTGTACACGTTCAACATCACCACGGCGGCGGCCCTGGTCGCGGCAGCCGCGGGCCAGCCGGTGGCGAAGCACGGCAACCGCAACTTCTCCAGCAGCACCGGCTCGGCCGACGTGCTCGAAGCGCTGGGAGTCAACCTGCAACTGACGCCCGATCAAATCGCGAGCTGCATCGACGAAATCGGCATCGGCTTCTGCTTCGCCCCGCTGCTGCATGGAGCGATGAAGTACGCGGCTCCGGTGCGAAAACAGCTCGGATTTCGCACGATCTTCAACATGCTCGGCCCGCTGACCAACCCGGTCCGCGCGACATATCAACTCGTCGGTGCCAGCCGCATCGCCGCCGCCGAAATGCTCGCGCAGGCCCTGCATCAACTCGGAGCCGAACGAGCCCTCGTCGTCTGCGGCAACGATGAACTCGACGAAGTCAGCCTGTGGGGCGAGACGACTGTGTTTGAGGTCTCACCCACCGGCGTGCAGCGTCACGAGTGGACGTCCGTCACGCTCGGATTGCCCGAATGCCGAGTGGACGAACTCCGCGTCGCGAACCCCGCCGAAAGTGCGGCTTTGATCCGCGGCGTCTTCGCCGGACAGCGCGGTCCCGCGCGAGACATCGTGATCGCCAACGCCGCCGCCGCACTCCTCGCCGCCAACCGAGCCACAACAATTCAAGCCGCCGTTCCCCTGGCCGCCGCCGCACTCGACAACGGCAAAGCGGCCGCACTCTGCGAACGGCTGGTCGAGTTCACGCAGGTTAGGGAGTAGGCAGTGGGGAGTAGGGGTTAGGAATTCAAGCTCGGTAGAGTCCACGCTTCGCCCCTACTCCCGATTCCCTACTCCCTAACCCCTACTCCCTAACCCCTACTCCAAGGAGCTTCGTTCGTGAATCGCCCTCTCTCCGATCTGCGGTCCGTGCGTGGAGTCCTTTTCGACATGGACGGCGTCATTTACGTGGGCGACACGCCGCTCGCGGGCGTGCAGGACGCGCTCGACTATCTGACCGAGACCGGTCGCAAATGGCTGCTCGTCACGAACAATGCCAGCCGCACGCCCGAGCAGTTCGTCGAGAAGCTGACGACGATGAACATCCGCGTCCGGCCCGAGCAGGTGCTCGGCAGCGCGGAGGCCACCGCCTGCTGGCTGGCCGAGCAGGTCCAGCATCACGGCTGGCCCGGCGGCCCCGTCATCGTGATGGGTCAGACGGGACTGAGGACCGCCCTGACAAACAGCGGCTTTGAACTGACGACCGACCCCAACCAGGCCGTCTATGCCGTCGCGGGGATCAACTTCGAGTTGACTTACGAAGACCTCGCCAATGTGACGCTGGCCATTCGCCGCGGAGCACGCTTCATCGGCACGAATGGCGACGTGACCTTCCCCAGCGAACGCGGGCCGCTCCCCGGCGCGGGAAGCATCCTCGCGCTGCTCGCCACCGCATCCGGACAGCAACCGCTCGTCATCGGCAAACCCAACGCGGGCATGTACGAGCAGGCGATGGCCCGCCTCGGCGTCACCCCCGCCGAGACGCTGATGGTGGGAGACCGCTACGACACCGACATCTCCGGCGCCATCGCCCTCGGCCTCCAAACGGCCGGAATCCTGACCGGCATCTCCACACGAGCCGAATTCGAGCAAGCCGCCACACCGCCAAGCTTGATCGTGGATGACCTGCCGCACTTGATCGACCTCCTGAGACACGAGGACTCGCAATGAACGCCACTCAACTTTCGCGATGGACCGGATTGATCGTCAGCTTGTCGGCACTCATCGTGGCTGCGCATGAAGTGCGAGCCGCCGAGCGGCCCAACGTCGTCGTCATCCTTTCCGACGACATGGGCTATTCGGACTTGGGCTGCTACGGCGGGGAGATCAGCACGCCGAACCTCGACAAGCTGGCGTCGAACGGGTTGAGGTTCACTCAGTTCTACAACACGGCGCGGTGTTGCCCGACGAGAGCCAGCCTGCTGACGGGTCTCTATCCGCATCAGGCGGGCGTCGGGCACATGATGGAGGACAAGGGGCTCGACGGTTATCGAGGCGATCTGAACAAAAACTGCGTCACGATCGCCGAGGCCCTGCGTCCGGCGGGCTATCGGAACTACATGCTCGGCAAGTGGCACGTGACTCGTCACGACAAGCCGGACAGTTCGAAACACAACTGGCCGTTGCAGCGCGGTTTCGACCGGTACTACGGCACGATCATCGGCGGCGGCACGTTCTTCGATCCTGCGGGACTGACCCGCGACAACACGATGATCACGTCGCAGTCCGATCCCGACTACAAGCCCGAGACCTACTACTACACGCACGCTCTCAGCGATCACGCGGTCCGATTCGTCTCCAGCCACCAGCGCGATCATGCCGACAAACCCTTCTTCATGTATCTGGCCTTCACCGCCGCCCACTGGCCAATGCATGCCCTCGACGCCGACATCGCCCGGCAGAGGGGCAAGTACGACGCGGGATACGATGCAATCCGCAAAGCCCGGTTCGAGCGAACCAAAAAACTCGGGCTGATCGATCTGAACTGGAAGCTCACGCCGACGAAGGGAGATTGGTCGCAGGTCGAGCACAAGGACTGGGAGATCCGCTGCATGGAAGTCTATGCGGCGATGATCGAGTCGATGGATCGAGGCATCGGCCAACTCATCGATGAGTTGCGTCGCACCGGACAACTCGACAACACACTGATCCTCTTCCTGCAAGACAACGGCGGCTGCGCGGAAACGATCGGCCGCTCACCAGATGTCGCCCGTGCCGACAAGCCCTCGCTCCCCGTCATTCCGGCAACCGAACTGCTCAGCACCACTCGACCCCAGCAGACGCGAGACGGCTGGCCGATGCTGACCGGTCGCCAGGTGATGCCCGGCCCGCGCGACACGTTCATTGCCTACGGTGAAGGCTGGGCCAACGTCAGCAACACGCCGTTCCGCGAATACAAGCATTGGGTTCACGAGGGAGGCATCTCAACCCCGCTGATCGCTCACTGGCCTGCCCGCATCCCATCGAAGGGCGAGTTGCGGCATCAGCCCGGCCACCTGATCGACATCATGGCGACAGCCCTCGACATCTCGGGAGCGAAGTACCCGACCGAACACGCGGGTCAAAAAATCACTCCGCCGGAAGGCCGCAGCCTCGCCCCCGCCTTCGCTGGCCAGCCGATCGACCGCGACTTTCTCTTCTGGGAGCACGAGGGGAACCGCGCGCTGCGAGTCGGCGACTGGAAGCTCGTCGCCAAGGGACCAGCCGCGCCGTGGGAACTGTACGACCTCAAGGCCGACCGTACCGAGACACAGAACCTCGCGGCAACTCATCCCGACCTCGTGAAGGAGATGGCCACCAAATGGGAGACCCACGCCAAACGAACCGGCGCGATCCCCTGGATCTGGAAGCCGCAGTACGGAGCAGCCGCGTCAACCTCCGATGCCGGTGCCGCACTGAAGCAGCTTCGGTTCGAGTTGAAGCCCGATGACAAACTTCCCGGTGACGAAGCCCCGCACGTCGTGAATCGGTCGCTCAGCATCACCGCCCGCATCGAGACGCTCTCCGACAACGGAGTCCTCGTCGCGCAGGGAGGCAATACCCACGGATACTCGCTCTATCTCAAAGACGGCTTGCTGACGCTGGCCATTCGTCGAGGCGGCAAACAGTGGCTCACCGCCTGCAACGAAAAACTCCCCACCGCCCCGCTGACTGTCACGGCTACATTGAGCAAGGACGGCCAGGTCGCGCTCAATGCCAACGAAAAAACGCTGGCAACCGGCAAGTTCCCCGGCGGACTCGTCAAGCATCCCACCGACGGCCTCGAAGTCGGCCGCGACGAGAACGGAGCTGTCAGCGACTACAAGGCCCCGTTCGCCTTCTCAGGCAAACTCGGCCCGGTCGTTATCGAACTCAATGAGTGATTGGAGAGGATTTTTCTGGTTCCCAAGCCGGAGCTTGGGAACCAGAAAAACAGCCAACGGTTCGGCCATCCCCTATCAACCGACCGACTGGCCCTTCGCGAATCATCCCAGAACCCAACTCAAGCTGCCCGACCTTGCTTGAGTTCACGGCATGCGACAGACTCGCCCCATGAAGACACGAAGCACGAAGGGTGAGACATGGCGGACAATTTTCAATACGACGTCTTTGTGAGCCACAGCACCAAAGACAAGGTGATCGTTCGCGACGTGGCCGAGCGGTTGAAGAAGGACGGAATGCGGGTGTGGTTTGCTGAGTGGGAACTCAAACCCGGCGACAGCATCCCGGCGAAGATCGAGGAAGGGCTGGAGCGTTCCCGCGTGCTCGTGCTCTGCATGTCGGCGAATACGTTCGGCTCGGACTGGGCGCAGTTGGAGTCTGGCACGTTCCGATTTCCCGACCCGCTGAACAAGGATCGCCGCTTCATCCCCCTGCGGCTTGACGACGCTCCCATCAAAGGATCTCTGGCGCAATTCCTTTATATCAACTGGCTACCGAAGGGCCGTGAGCAGGAATATGCGAAGCTCCTCGAAGCCTGCCGTTCACCAGCGATCTGGCCTCGAACTCAGAATGAAAAGGACGTAGGCTCGCTCGACGAATCAGACAGGAAGCCGGCAGCAACAGATTCCCATGAAGAGGCGACATCCACTTCGCCTTCAAGCCCAATCGGTGACGCGTGGAGTGGCGTGCGGGGTCTGCTTCAGAAGGCATACTCAACAAGAGTGATCAAAGGGATCTTGGCGCAAGCTGGGCTGCCGATCTTCAAAGTTAAAAACACCGGCACATACAAGGGACCGCTTCTGGATGAAACCGACAAGTTGGTGAGGTCTCTGGATGATGACACAAGGGATCAATTCGTAGTTGGCTTAATCCATGAAATCGTTGCGTTGGAACGGACCAACACTCCACACCCTTCAGAACATGGGTCCGAGCCTGACGGTCAGACTGTACGAAACCTTCAACTCGTGCTGGCTAGATTCGGCCACAATTTGAGGGATTTCAAACATGCGTAGGTTTGGCAAGGGCTTCATTCCTTGCATTGCGTGGCGTTCTCTTTGCTAAGTAGGGATTCCTTGTTCGCCCTCTTTACTCTGCCTCGCGAGGTTCGCCAACGTCGATTCCGCCGACGACTGGCGTTTCGGCTAACCTAGCAACACCGTCCTCATCAGTCTTGTACATTAACTCCAATGTCTTGGGTGTAATCGTCTCGCCGCTGGCAAAGGAGTTCCATGCCTTAACGATCAGCGCGCAGCGTTCGACCCTCGTACCCTCATCCAATCTTTCTAATGCTTCACGGATCGGATTCATTTGCTCGATTCCGGTAGCTAGGTGCATCCAAAACTCGCGTGCCTTATCCCACATCGACCAATCACAGGCAGTCTCATCTTCTGCCTTGTTGTACGCTTCGCGGTTGGTATGAGCGGACCCCATCAAGTAGAGCATCGCGGCCGCGTACCCGGTCGAGAAGTAACGTCCGATCTTCTTGTCCTTGCCGTTTTGCTCGAAGATGTGCTTCACTGCTTCGAGCAAGCGAGGATGCCGGGCAATGAACTCAATAAAGTTGCTGTGATTCCTCTGGACCGAGAATGCGTCGTCAACGCCGCTACGATGCGAGAGCATGCGGACGGAAAACTCGGTGGTCCGCGCTACTTCTTTGCGATCCTTTTTCGACATCTTCGCGAAGTACTGGCACTCGTCAATGACGTCGCTGAGGGATTCAGATTTTCTACTGACTTGACGGCGTTTGGTGTCGCCCGCTGTCCGCAACGGATCACTCGGACCCGTGATTAACGTGAAAATTGCTGCTGGTTCCGAATTGCCGATCCTCACAGTCTCTGCTTTTACGAGAAAGAAATCGACCGGCCCCAGTTCGTTCAGCCAGTTTATCGCCTGGATGTGTTCGGGTCGGGCATTGCGCACGATCCAGATAGCTCGCTTTGCCTCGTATGTTGCAAGATAAGTGAGAACCTTGCCAAGGTGATCGTGGTCGCTTGTTCCAAGTTGATTCTCAATGACAACAATTCCGCCGTCCGCGTCTTTCGCAACGACATCCACCCACGACGTTCCTGCCGCCTGCTCGCGTTCAGCCTCGATCAATTCAAATGGCAAGACATCATTGAGAAAGTCAAGGTTGTCTAGTAGCCAAGGCGTGAAATCTAAAGCTTCATGTGCCCAAACGTCCCGCAGCGGTACTCGCATTATTTTTCCGACCATCGAGCTTCATCCTCCACAACGCGGATAACGGCAACTACTTTCAACCTAGCGTTTGAATCATGTGCGGTCGCCACTGCCCTTGCTAGCCTAAGCACCCTTGACGCGCTGCGGCGACGTGGCACGCCCTGAAAGGGCGTTGTCATCGGGGCTCGCACACCACTGCGGCGGGGTGGCCGTGCTTGATCCGCCAGAAACGTTGGACGTGCCGCTGCATCGGAGTCCTCGGAGAAGCAATGCTGATGGTGTGTCAACGCCCGTTTGCCTTGCTTCTCCGAGGACTCAAATGCTCCTGCATGTCCGCCGCCGAAACTTGCGGTGTGGGATGTTCGCGGGATTCGTACTGCTCGACCAACATCGATAGCAGTTCGAGCATTTCGCTTTCGGCGCGACTCAACTTGGGCTTGCTCATCAGCTTGTCAATGTGCTTGCAGGTTCGATCCTGTGCCACCTTCGAGCTGATCGGACGCGGCTCGATTTGAACCAACAACTCCGCATAGCTGGGGGCTTTTTCGGTCATGAGCAACAGTCCTTCTTCCGGCGGTCCTTGTCGTGTTCTCGCACATCCTCGTATCTTTCCCACCAGCGTTCAAAGCCACCATCCAATGGCGGCTGGGTAGACGTGGCTGGAGCCGCTTTGGGTAAAGCCACGGAACCCTGCCGCCGATCAGCAGGATTGCCATCCTCAGTCGACATCATTCGGCAAACAGGGATGCGGGGGTGCCGAAATACTCGGACAGTCGGCGCAGATGGTCTCGGGTGAAGCGACGCTTGCCATGAACCACGGACGAGATGGTCGAGTTTGTGATGCCGGATTCGACGGCCGCCTGTTGTTGGATCACACCCTTCTCTTCGCAGAGAGCCGCAAATGTCTCACCATCGGAGGCGGCCTCAATGGGATGCTGTTCCTCTTCCGCCGCTTCGACCAGATCGGCGAGCACGTCGAGGTACGCCTGCTCCCACGCATCGAGCTTGGGGCGGTCGATCAACTCGTCGATGATCGCGATGGCGGCATCAAGGTCTTTCGCCGTCGTGAGCGGTCGCAGCGGGAACCGCTCCAGTAGCGACCAGTAGGCGGCGGAAGGAACACCTTTGCCGGTGGCGGACTGCTTGGGTGCAGTCTTGTTTGGCTTGGTCTTGGTCGTCATGGCGTCCCTTTCTGAGTGGGGGCGTGAGCTCAATGGCGATCACTTTGTAACCCGCAGCGTAAGAGAGGAGAACCAGAGTGAGGAAGCCGCATCACACAGCTTCCCCGAACGCGTGCGGGTACCACTGGCGAGCGGCTTCCACTGAACGGTCTCGCGGTCTGTTCTGGTTGGCTTGGGGTTGAACGAGTGGCTCTGTAGGTTGGGTCTACTCGATGGCAGCGAGCCTCACGCGGCAGAACTCTTCTTGCGGAAGGTCATCCATGAGACTGCTCAATTACTCTCTGTTGTGCTGGATGTTGGCGGTTGCGGTGTGCGAGGCTCAGGGGCGGAAGCCGCCTGGGCCGCCGAATGAGCAGGGGCCGTGGAACCGGGATCTTCAGCGGTACGAATCGCGTGATGGTCGCAAGTTTGAGCGAGTGGGAACGTTTGTCGAGCGGGCGGGGGTGCCGTGTGTCATCCGCGATGCGAAGCAGCGGCTGGTGGCGGTCTTTCAGTGGTTTCCCTTTGATCGCGAAGAGGCGTTCGACAAGGTGGCCGTTGTCTTTTCGGAGGACGAGGGCCAGACGTGGTCGAAGCCGGAACCGGTGCGCGTCGAAGGGCTGCCGACATCGATGATGCGGCCGTTCGATCCGACGGTGGTGCTGCTCGACGATGGTCGGCTGCGGTTCTACTTCACGTCGAATGAGCGCCCTCAGACTGGGTCAGGACAAAATGGACCGGGGCAGAACGGGCCGGGTCGTCCGCGCATTTATTCCGCGATCGGCGAGGATGGTGTGACGTACCGCTTTGAACCGGGCGAACGATCCGTGGGACAAGACGGAGTCGTCGATTGTTCGGTGGTGAAGTGGCAGCGGCAGTGGCACATGTTCGCTCACATTCATCCCGAACCGGGGCGGCCTCCCGGCAAGGGATACCACGCCGTTTCGGAGGACGGTCTGAAGTTCGAGCGGAAGCCGGACTTGAAGGCTCCCGAAGGAGGCCAGTGGATCGGCAATGCGCTCGTCCACGAGGATCAGTTGCAGTACGTCGGCTCGGGCCGCAACGGCCTGTGGATCGCGACGTCCTCGGACGGCAATGCCTGGAAAGACGTGACGCCGCTCGGTGTGCGAGGCGGTGATCCATGTCTTCTGCCGCTGGCGAAGGATCGCTGGCTGATGCTCTGCGTGGGAGAAGTCCGTCGCGACGCGAGTCCGCCTCCGTTCCGAGGCCCCAAGTCGGAGGGAGCACCTCGCCCACGGGGACCGAAGGACTCGCGGCAGGATGGTACGCCGTGAACGGGCGCGGTCATTGAGGCTCTCACCAGGCCCCACCGTTTGGCCGGGGCGTGTCCTTCCTACGGCATTGGAAAGGCCTGATCGACGAGAGTCCGGTAAGTCGCCGAGGCGTGTTGATGAGCCGCCTGTGCGACCCAGAGGTCGTCGTCGAGGATGCTCTTGTTGAACACCCCGGCCAGTGCCTGCTCGCCCACCGGTTGGGCGTAACCGATCTTGGCGGCATCGACAAACAGATGCTTGATGGCCTCATCGTCGAGCCACCCCGATTTCAATCCGTAAGACTGATAGATGCTTTCGATGTCTGACGGCGACCACCAGCAGAACGGGGCAATGTCGAGCGTGTTGTGGAGGCGCCACTGATACTCGGGGTTGAACAGGCCATTGAAATAGGTGTTGAAACCGCTGGCACCGGGAGTCAGCCCCGCGAAGGTCCACAGCGCCATGTTGTGGACGAACCCGCCGCCGTAAAGGAGATCGTTCAGACAGGCAAACATTGGCGGCGACAAGGTTCCTCCCAGACTGTGGCCGGTGACGTAGAGATAGGTCGGCTTCGCACTCTGAAGAAACGGCACGGCACCCAGACTGGTACTCGGATCGGTCAGCTTCAGCAGATCCTTCATGCCGTTGAAAGTCCCCTGAGCGATGAGGGCGTTGGCGGGCGCGTGGGGTGCCAGCCGAACGAACGGTTGAGTCGTGTCGATGTCGAAATCCTCCATGAACCACGATTCCACACTGTCCATGTTGGTGCCGCGGACCACGACCGTGTACTCGTCCGTCTGGCTGTTCCTGCAGATGAACATGAGGCTGTACGAGACGTCGAAGATGCTCCTCAGTTCCGCCGGTCCCCAGACGAGTTCCAAGCCAAGTCCCTGAACTGCGGCGGGAATGTCGGGGAATTTCTGATAGGAGATCTCGCACAGACGAATCATGGTCCGCGGGTAATAGTTGTAGTTGTCGGCCAGCGGCTTGAGCATGGTCATGACGGGTGCCTTTCATGCAGTTTGAGAAGTCGGTGATGAAGCAGGGGCGTCAACGTTGGTCAGCGGAAGGGCGGACAGAGCAGGGCTCATGCCACCGAGTAGTTAGACACGACGCAGAGTAAAAGGCAATCGCCCTGGGGCGGAGTGCCGGCTTACTTGCTGATTTCCACAATCGCTCTCATCGCGCACCGCACAACTTGCCCGAACGCGCCGACTGCGGCACAGTACGCGGCCTCACGCTCCTCCAAACAATCGGGAACCAACCACATGGTCAAGCTGTTGCTGGTCGCCTTGCTCGTCCTGGCGGCGGCGTCTGCGAGGACTCTCGCCGACGAACCGCTGACGCGCGAGACGAGTCTTCACTTCGCCACTGTTGAAGAAGGGCAGGGGCTGGTCGCGACGAGCGACACGTTTATCAAGACGCTCAGCCGGTTCGATCGGCAGGTCCGCCTGAAGACGGCCGGTGAAGCGACCGAAGCGGCGTTGATCGAGTTTCTCAAGGGCGAGGTTGTCGAATGGGATGACGCGGCGCGGAAGAGTCTCGTCGAATCGATCGAGCGACTGCGGCCCAAGCTGGAACCGTTTCACCTGCCGCTCCCCCGGGCGGTGCTGCTGATTCAGATGTCG
>JBBPIS010000177.1:0-15313 GCA_038040225.1 Planctomycetota bacterium | reverse complement strand
GAGACTTGGCCGACGAATAGATCGGGTGATGAAACGTGAGGATACTCCACCGACCGGGGTTTGACGCCAACACCTTGTCCAACCACACGGCCTGCTCGGCGTGCTTCTCGTTTGAGTTGAGCGAGACGATGCGCACGCCCTGATAATCGAGGAAGTAGGCCGTCTCTTCGAGACCCGGTGGTCCGTGCTCGGGCAGGGCAAACTGAGGGCGCCAGTGCTGGCTGAGCGATGGCGTGAGACTCCCATTGATCGGCAGAGTGGCGTCGGGCAGTGATGTCTCCCCAGAAGTCTTGATGTACTCGTGATTGCCGGGCGTGGGGACGCTGGGAATCATCCCGTTGAGCCAGCCGCCGGCTTGAAACCACTCGCCCCAGTGAGCGTCGTTGTTGGCGTCGTTGATCAGGTCGCCGGCGTGCAGCAGGAAGCGGGCTTTCGGCGCATCGGTGAACGCCTCGCGGATGACGCGTGACCACATCGACTTCAAATCATTCTGAGCATCGCCAAAGTAGACGAACGAAAACGGCTCGGGCTGGTCGCTGGCGGTCGTGAAGTGGAACCACTCACTCCAAGTCGCGCCGTCTCCCACGCGGTAGGCGTACTTGGTTTTGGGGGACAACGCGGAGAACTCGACCGAGTGATAGTGGGACGTCGAGAGGTTGCTTTTCAGCGGTTCCGTCCTGGCCTTCCGTTGCCGAGCTCTCTTGGCGAACGAGGCGTTGTCGTCCGCGACGGCGATCTCGGCGAGTCCGACCGCGACCGAGGAGTCTGTTCGCCACGTCACCGCCTGCGTTCGCGAGGGATTACCTGTCCACGTCAGCACGATGCGATCGGGAAATTTCGACGGGCGATGAACCTCGGCCTCGGCCACAGGCTTTGTTGTGGCTTCGAGCGGTTTGGCCGTGGGCTGGATCACTGCCTTCGGAGTGGCGGTCTCCAGATCGACAACCAGGCCACCGCATCCGGCGAACACGACGGCGCAGAGGCCAAGGCTCAGCGACCAACACGGCACCCTCATTGGCACACCTTCTCAAATCTCCCCGGATCGACTCACCCCGGCCGGCGGGATCGACCGATGTCTGGCTTGTCGCGTCGCAGGTCAAATGCCGAGTCTCTGACGATGTCTTTCGTCTCATCGACTGCGGGAGATTAGCAGATGAACCCCGAGCTTGCAGTCCTGGCGGAGCCTGCGCCGGGAAGGTCGATTGAACTGTCTGCCATCACGGCTGCTCGACCCGGCGCGCCGTCGAAGGCTGGCGAGTCACCCGCAGGGAGTCACGGACCGGCTCCTTCAGGCCGCAGGAGTGGCAGAACCGCAAATCGAACCGGACGAACTTCAAACGAGACGGCAACTGCTCCTTGACCCGTCTCTTCCCGGGCTTCTATCATCTCAATCGAGTTTCACGTGGAGGCTGTTAACAATGGCACCGGTCGTGACGATTGTGCCGGTTCCGGGGTCGGTGAGCTGCTGCGAGAAATGGAATCTTCGGCGGGCATTGAAGTTGTCGAAGGCTTGGTGCGGTGAATGGCCTGTCGCCGACCACGGGGTCGGGTCGATAAGAGCCTCGGAAGTTTTGGGTCTCGGATCTCGAGGGCCGTGCAATGCATACGATGGGAAAAGTGGGAGTGTGGTTGGTCGTGGTGGCCGCGCTGGTGGCGAGTGTGCTCACTTCCAAACTCATTCAGGTCCGCGACAGTTGGACGAAAAAGGATGTCACCACGCGGGACCAATACCGCGCCCTCGTGCCCAAAATCGACGAGTTGCAGGACCAGTTCCGGGCCTTGGAAGGCGACAGGTTTCGCGCGTTGAACCTGTGGGGCAATTCCTCGGCCCCCGTCCAGACAACGGTGCAGGCCCAGGGGGCACTCGTCGTCAGCATGGGGACTGACAGCGGGATCACCGAGAAAAAGGTGATCTACGGCTTTGAAGTGCTGCCCGACGGCAGCGTGGTCTATCGCGGCGACTTCACGGTCGCCACGGCAAACAACGTACAGGCCCAGTTGCAGCCGAACTGGAAGGTCCGCGCCGACGATGTCGCCACGTGGAAGGATGGCATGTGGCGCTGGCGCAACCAACTGCCGTCGGCCTATCAGCAGAACTTCGACAAGCAGTTGCTGTTGCTCGGCGCGACGGAGGACGCCCTGAACGACCGGCGTCAGTCGGTCGACGTGCAGACCAGACTGCTCGCGCAATCGCAGGAGCAGCTCAAGCTGCGCGAGGCCGAACTCGTGGGGGGGGAACAGCTCTCGAAAGACGCCGCCGTCGACGTCGAGTTCCGCGAAGGACTGGTCGCCGGAGTCGAGCAGGTCGAGGAGACTCGCAACCAGGTGCTGACGAAGGTCGACGGTCTGCGTCGTCATTTGCGGGCCGTGCAGAGCAAAGTCGATGAGCTGCAAAAGCTGAACGCCGAACTGACGAACAAACTGCCACAGCCTGTGAAGGCTGAAGTGACGAACCCCAAGTAACGGATGACGGTTGTTGGCGCTGTTCCCGCCGCGCAGTCGCGAGCCACGTCTCTCGCCGCGCGGCCGTGGCGTTTCTGGTCAGAGCGTAAGGATCACGCAATGGGCTTCGAGAACCGCGACTATGCGCAGGACGAGTCGTGGCAGAGCACGGGGAGCCGCGACACTCCCGCCACGAAGTGGATCGTCATTTTGACGATTGTCATTTTCGTGTTGCAGGCTCTCAGCGTTTCACAACGGACGCAGTCCTCAGCGCTGTTCGACTGGCTGTCGCTGGACGCTGCCGACGTGCTCCAGGGCCAAGTCTGGCGCGTGGTCACATTCGCCTTTGTCAACCACCCGTTGGGTATCATCGGGCTGGTTCTCAGTCTGCTCATGATCTGGAGATTCGGGACGGATTTGGAGCGGATGTACGGCACGAGCGAATTGGCGTTCTTCTACGTCTCAGCGATGGCGTTTGTCGGGGTGACCTTCAGCGCGTTCGGATTGTTTCTCGAACTTCCCGATCCGCTCGCCGGTTCGTACACGGGGGCGTTGGCATTGCTGACACTGTATGCCACGCACTTTCCCCGAACGGAAGTCTGCATTCTGCCATTGATCTCCATCCAGCTTCGCTGGCTGGTGGCCTTGGCGGCATTGTTTGGACTGTATCCCGCCCTGCACATGCTTCAGATCGGCGCGGGACTGGTCGGGCTGGCCTATGCCTCCTATATCGCAAGCATCGCGTTCGCCCTGCTCTACCGCCGCTTCGACTGGCATCTGGCAGCCGGCCTGTCCCTGTTCAGCCCGGCGACCTGGAGACGGACCATGCGCTCCCGCGCTGCGCGGCAACAGCTCCGGGTCTTCCAGCCACACGGTGAATCCGACAACCTCGACGACAAGGTGGATGCGATCCTCGCGAAGATTCACGAACAGGGATCGGACAGCCTCACCGATGCCGAGCGGGCGATCCTGACCCGCGCCAGTGAGAAGATCAAAAACCGAACGCGATCCTGACGCGAGTTCACGGCGCCCCCAGTCGTCGATCCGACACGCGGTGCCTCAGCATCCATTCGTAGAATTCCGGTGTGCCGTAGGTCTGCGTCCAACTGTCGTGCCCGACGCCGCTGTAGTTGGTGAACTTCACGTCGGCATTCATCGCTTGCAGCGAACTGACCATTCCCAGGCTGTTGCCCACCAGGGCGACAACATCGCGATCACCGACGACAATCCACGTGGGGACGCGCGAAGCCGGCTGAGCTCCGTTTGGATGGGAGTGTCCACAGACCGGGATGGCCGCCGCGAATCGATCCGGCTCCGCGGCAATCAAAGACCAAGTCCCGAAGCCTCCCATGCTCAGCCCCGTCACGTACACGCGGTCCTTGTCGACCGAGTATCTGGACTCAAGATCGTCGAGCAGCGCGAGCAACCTCTTCGTGCTCCATCCCTGTTTCTCGGGGCACTGCGGTGAGACCACGACGAAGGGAAAATGTTGCCCCTGATCGATCAACTTCGGCGGGCCGTGAATCTTCACCAGCGACAGGTCACTTCCCCGCTCACCCGCCCCATGCAGAAACAACAGCAGCGGAGACCGTTCGTTCGCCTTGCCGTAATTCTCGGGCAGATACAGCAGGTAATCGAGTTTGGTTTTGGGATCGTCGGCACTTTGAAACGACTGCTCAACCTGCTTTCCCGGCCGGGGCTCTTCGGCGTCAACGGGCACCACCCGGTACAGCGAGCAGACCAACAAGACGGTCAACACAACGTAGCGCATCGTGGAATTCTCCTGGGAGAGTTGGGTCGCAGCCGAATCTGCAAACGATTGGAGGGCGAGTCGAATCCTAGTCGTGACCGCATGAGCGTGGCAAACGCCCGATGGTCATTTGAGCGTGGTCGCCGCTTACGGCTCATGCAAGACCTCCTTCAATGCGTTCCTCGCTTCTTCGACGAGATCGCGCAGCGGAGCATCGTCCTCATAGAGTTTGACAATGCCTTTCCAGATGTCCGCCGCCTGCTTGGGTTCCTCATTCACCCTCTGCTTCGCGCGATCGAGGGCTTCGCGGATGAAGGCTCTCTGGAACGTGACCCGTTGGTCGCGGATCGAGGACAGCATGCGGTCGATCGCCCGCACCGAGGCCGCTTGTTTCTCGTCACCCGCGATCACCGCACGCAGCGATTCGAGCAATTGATTGGCTCCGGCCGCGTCGCCGCTCTTCCAGCGGATGCGGGCCATTTGCACGATCCGGTCCGCTTCGGAGCGGGGCACCCCTCCCTTGGGACCGCCGCCATTGGCACCGTCATCGTTCGGCCACAACCAGACCACACCAATCAGCACCAGCATCAGCAGCCCGATCAGAACCCACGTGTTGTTGAAGAATCGTTCCCACGGGGAAGCCGGTTCCTGCCACGCGGCCTCGGCCTTCATCAGGTCGCGCATCAGCGTGGCACCGATCGGTCGCTGGGAAACGCCTCCTCCGTCGAGGCGTGTTTCGTCGTCAGACGGCGGACCGGGCGGGGGGGCCGAATTCTTCAACTCGATCTTTTTCTGCAACTCCTGCAGCCGCTTCGAGACCACGAACGCATCCGGCAGCCGCTTCTCGGGATCCTTTTCGAGCAACTGGCAGATGATGTCATCCAGCCAGGAGGGAATCTCGGGGACGAAGTTGCGCGGAGCGTCGAAGCGGCCGAACCGCTGCTTCTGCATGATCTCGGCCGCCGTTCCGCCGCTGAACGGCGGCTGGCCGACGATCATCGTGTACAGGACAGCTCCCAGCGCGTAGAGATCGCTGCGCCGGTCGATCCGCCGGCCCTCGACCTGCTCGGGAGGCATGTACTCCGCCGTGCCGATGATGGCACCGGTCATCGTCAGCCGGTCGGCCGCGAAGACCTGGGCAACGCCAAAATCGGTCAGCTTGATCGTTCCCTCTTTGGTGAGCAGCAGGTTCGACGGCTTCAGATCGCGATGGATCACCCCCGCATCGTGCGCGTGCTTCAACCCCGCACAGATCTGGATCCCCAGCCGAATCGTCTCCTCCCACGGAATTCGTCGATCGCGTCGCAGTCGCGCGGTCAGGTTCTCCCCCTCGACGTATTCCATCGCGTAGTAGTACGTCTCGTCGTCGTCGGTCCCGCTGTCGTAGAGCTTGACGATGTGCGGGCTGTTCAGTTTCTTCATCGCTTCGATCTCACGATTGAAGCGCAGGATGAAGCCCTCTTCGCGCGCGAGCGATGCGGGCAACTCCTTGATCGCCGCCACCTGGCCCGTCGCGCTGTGTCGCCCGAGATAGACGTTCCCCATCCCGCCCGCACCGATCTTGCGGTCGATCAAATAGGGACCGAGACGAGGCGGATGCATGGCCTAGATTCCGGAACGGGACGAAAAGAAATGTGAGTCAATTTCACGGGACAGTCGGTCGGCCCGGCCGCTGTCTCGCTCGCCAGTCTACCCGGGGAACAGCCACTCTAAGAAGTCCTGCTCCGCCTCAAAGAACCAACCACACAACGGGACGTGATCGCTGAGCCAGATCAGCGGGGCGTAGACGGTATGAACGACCATGTCTCGATAGGGAGCCGTCAGCCCCGATCGTTCGAGAACCATGACTGTCGGGACGGCGCCCACGACATATCCTACCAGCAGCATCACGACTGCCAGCGCGATCAGCCAGCCGCGCCGCTCGGGGGGAAACTGGAGCAGCAGGCGGCGTCGGCCGAGTCTCAGCGAGAGCCGCACCGACAACCAGCCGCGTCGTCCGTTCATGGCCTCGTCTCCGTCGGTTGCCAGTCGATCAGATGGAACTCGACGCTTTCGCGGCCCCGAAATCGGTTGATCGTCGGTTGAAAGCAGATCGAAATCGAGCCGCCCGACTTGGCGATCTCTTCGGCCCACTCTCCCTTGCCGAACGCGATGCCACGCATCGTGACGCCGAAGTGGCGGACTTGAAGAGACAAATGACGCTCTCCCTCGCCCATCTTCTTCGGTGCGCCAACCACTTCGCAATTCGAGGCGACGAACACCGGCCGCCGGTTGTGCGCGCCGAATGGCCCGAGCTTCTCCAACTCGTTGATCGAATGCACGGTAAGGTCGGCCAGTCGCACTTCGGCATCGACCGGTTGCTCGGCATCGCCCGGCAGCACGTCGTGGTTGTCGGCCACGAACTGACTGAACGCGATGCGGAATTCGTCGATCCCCTCGGGCTGAATCTTCAGTCCGGCCGCGGCATGGTGACCGCCGAACCCGACGAGCAGATGCCGGCACGCCGTCAAACCGGCATGCAGATTGAAGCCCGCGAACGACCGGCAGCTTCCCTGCGCGAGCCCGTTCACGCCGTTCATCGCGATCATCACGGTCGGCTTCTGAAAATGCTCTGCCACGCGGCTGGCGACGATGCCGATCACGCCGGCGTGCCAGTCGGCATGAGACAACACCAACGCACGCTGCTTTTCCCACTCGGGCTTCTCGGCGACCAGCTCCTTCGCCTGCTTGAGCATGCGCCGCTCGACTGTCTGCCGGTTCTTGTTGAGTTCATCCAGATACGTCGCCAGCGCGTTGGCTCGCTCGACGTCGCTGGTCGTGAGTAATTCGACCGCCAGCCGCGCCTGACCGAGTCTCCCCGCCGCATTGATCCGCGGCGCGAGAGCGAACGACACATCTTCGGCCTGCAGCGCCGTCCGATCCGCAAGACCCGCAATTCGCAGCAGCGCCTTGAGGCCGGGGTTCGACCGCTCGACCAGACTGGCCAATCCGAAATGGACGAGGATCCGGTTCTCATCGACCAGCGGCACGACGTCGGCAATCGTCCCCATCGCCGCCAAACCGATCGCACTCAACAGAAACTCGCGCATCCGCGGCGAGGCCTTCTTGCCGTCGCCCAGCCGCGCACAAATGGCCCACGCCAGCTTGAAGGCAACGCCGACCCCGCACAACTCGCCAAACGGATAACTTCCCGGCAGACGCGGATGGACGAGCACCGTCGCCTCGGGCAGTGTCTCATCGAACTGATGGTGATCGGTGATGATCAACTCCAGCCCCAACTCACGCGCCAGCGCCGCTTCCTCACAACTCGTGATGCCGCAGTCAACGCTGACGACCAGCCGCGCGGGATCTTCGGCGTGCAGTTGCCGCAGCGCATCGCAGTTCAGCCCATAGCCCTCTTCCAACCGGCTCGGGATGTAGTAATCGACCGTCGCCCCCGTCAGTTGCAGGCAGTGCCAGAGCAGACTGGTCGCGGTCACGCCGTCGACGTCGTAGTCGCCATAAACCGTGATCCGCCGCCCCGCCTGCACGGCCGCGACAATCCGATCGGCAGCCTGACTGACACCCGGCAAAGTCTCGGGGTCGTGCAGATCAGTCAACTTCTTGGCGAGATACGCCGACGCCGCTTCGACCGTCGAACAACCGCGCGCCAAAATGACCTGCGCCAGCAGCGGCGAGACGCGCAACCTCGCACTCAACTCACGCACGTTCGCCTGATCATGTTGCGCCACCCGCCAGACTCGATGCATTCCAGACTCCGTTCGATGAAACTCCCCAACCCGCGAGCGATTACAACGCCGCCCGAAGACGAAGTCAAAGCGGCTCCGACTTTCGGAGATGCCTGGACGCTGCGGTCAAAATCTCGCTGGCGGGTGCCCTGATGTTGGCCTCACAGGTCAGTCCTGCGAAGCCGCAGTAAGAGTCTGTCCGGAAAGTTGATTTGTCACATCTTGGTGAGAGAACTGGGATTGGGTGCCACGGTCACGGCTTTGCGTGGCCGTGTCTTCTCTACAACAAATGCACGGCCACGCAAAGCCGTGACCGTGGCACCCACAAAACATAAGGTTTCTTTCCGGACAGACTCCAAGTGCCATCCCGCCGGCGACCATCACACGGCGGCCTCGTTCGCCGCAAGAGCTTCGTGCGCCTCAGATCGAGCAATCTCCTCCTTGAGTTGATTGATGAGTTGCTTCAGTGAGCGAAGCTCCAGTTCCTGCGTGTGTACCGTCCCGGTCTTGTCGAGTCGGGCGGCTTCGTAACTCTCTTCGAGCAATCACAACTTCGCGCGAGTTGCTTCCAAATCGGTGAGTGAATTCAGGCTCATAACAGCACCTCGACCATCCCTTTGGGAATTGACTGACGACCCGTGGCGACGAAGTTCTCGACCAGCATGTCAAACCGAGCTTGTCACACCAATTGGATTTCGATGAATGGCAACCCCGCTAGGAGTTCCCGTTCCACTGCGACATCTTGTGCGAAATCGGAGCCCATGCGCAAAACACAATCCACATCGTTGGGTTCCGGAGTCGCGGTCGTGAAACTGCCATTCACGACGAGGCGATTCACACCGACACGTCGCGCCACGTCCACCGGCCACCTCAGCGATTCCATTTGATCTCGTCGCAACGTGGTGTGTCTGCCAAACCGAGCTTCGATCTCGTCCAGAGTTGCCGGATGGATCCCCGTCGGCAAATAACCGCGCTCGTCGAAGGGCGGAATCATTTTGCGGGTACTTTCGATGTTGGTCACACGCTTTTTTCCTGCGTGTACTGCTCTGGAGTCGGGCGTTCAAATTTCAAAATTAGCACCACGACATCAGTCCCCGCAATCGCCCGCGCCTTGAGCACCTCACCGGTCGCCGTCGTTCGCATGAATGGCCCTTTCAGAGAAACTCGTAGGGTGCGTGAAGTCTTCGCAACGCACCGAACAACAACCCGTGAAGGTGCGTTGCGAAGACTTCACGCACGCTACAGTCTGACCCGGCCACCCCGCCGAAGCCACGGAAGTAGAGTTCCATTCACCCAACCGGGGCATCGCGAAGCCGCTCCTGCCCTGGCCACTCTGCCGACCCCAGCCCGCTCAAGGGCTGCAAAAGTTCCTATTGATTCCGTTTTTTCCTAGTCACCGCTTTTCCACATTTGAAAACACATTTTTGATGTTTCTGTTGAAAAAACTCCCCTTGGAATCAGAAGACAAGAATGCGTCGAACACATCTTGGGGCACATCATGATATACGTATAAGCCAGACTTCAAGAATTGGACGTGAAGCTCCGTACTGCTAGGGTCGTAGCCAATGGCCTCAATATTCGATGAATCCACATAATTCATTTCAGGCATTTCTAATCGTTCCCTTTCTTTCTCTTTCGTGGCTTTTCACTATCTTTATCGCCGGCAGCAGGTACGCCAGCAGAAGAAGACTGCCACCGCCAATTCGCAATCGCCTGGCCATAAAGTGCTGCGTCTGGCCGCTGTTGCTGCTGCCAAGCTTTGGGCATTTCCGGATCATCACCCTTTGGCTTGTTCGCAGCCTTGCTGAAGCGGATTCTGGAAGGTATGGGCATGGCTTCTCCCACTACCAATCCCTCGCCTGTTCGAAGCGAGGGCAACAATCCTGTCAGACTGCCAAGATCGTCGGGTAGTGCAGCTTGAACCTTCATCCGATCTGCGGTGTTGGTCAGTCGCAAAGCGATCATAGTACCACACTGACTTAAGACTGTTGATTCGATTTCTGAAGGCCTCTGAGTAACTACAACTAATCCCACGCCGTACTTGCGGCCCTCCTTAGCAATCTTAGATACTATCCGGTGCGCCGCAGATTCCTTGGCTCCAGATTCCTTCGCCTCGGGCAGGAATAGGTGGGCTTCTTCCAAAATAATGAGAAGTGGTTGTCTCTTTCCTCCGATTGGCAAGTCCGCACCCCAAAACAGCGTGTCATAAATGATCCGCAAGAGTGTGCCGACTACGGTACCCAGAATCTCGGATGGAAGACCAGACACATCCAACACCGTTATTGGTCTCTCATGCCCAACCCAAGAACTCACTAGTCTATCCAAGTCGCATTTGGTCTTACCGTCCGCATCTGGTGTGAAATCTGCTCCAGGCGACAAGAGGAACCGGAGCATCGTATCTCCTAGTCGGTTTCGCATTAGCTCAAGCTGCCTCTCAATATTACGTTTCACGCTATTCTTAAAAGGAGCAGTGTTGTAACCGGTAGAAGGTGGATACTTATTCACTTTCAGAGTCTCCGAATCTCCAGCTTCCTGTATGGCATTCAGTGTTGTGCTATCCTGCCCGCTTGACTTAGTAAACGTCTGTCGCTCGAAGTCATCAAGCTTGAACCAGAGATTCTTCACGTTGAACGGAATAGGGGAATCCGACGTAACAGCAACAGTTGGCGGAGGGTTAGTCAAATGATGTGAAGCAGCTAATTTCATCGAAAGGACATCCTCACGTACAGCCGACTCGGCAGATGGCTGCAATCCGCCGAGAGTTACCGCCTGTAGCTCATCAAATGGGAGCGCCCAAAATGGCACGTAAAGAGGCTTCTCGCCCTTGCCCTCATCGGCATAAATTCTGAATACATATCCTCGTTCTCCCACAGCCGACGCATATTCACCGTGAGGATCAATTACCAATACCCTTGATGAAGAGAAACCTTGTGTTGCAATGGCTTCGAGTATCACGGCTATCGTGTTCGATTTCCCGGAACCTGTGGAACCAACAACAGCGGCGTGGCGAGCCACAATTCTCCCGATATCCAAACGAGCCGGAATACCGCTTGAAGCTGCAATGTGACCAACCGCAATTGTTCCTCCCTTACCTGAAGGCTCGTAAATGATTCGCAGGTCATCAGAAGTTACAATATGCGCTTCATCTCCAACAGTTGGATATTGACTCACTCCGCGTTCAAATCGATTGCCAACCGCTTCTCCAAAGAGGACCACGGTCATCCACCGTTGAGAAGACTTTACGTCCTCTTCGATAGTTGGCGGTGAGGCTGCAGCCCCAACTTGTGAGCATACTGCATAAAGGTGATTGTATCCGAGCGGGATTCTCAAGAAGGCACCGACTTGCCCAAGTCGATACGACTCGCCTTCAACCATTACTAATGTCGATGGCATGTCCTCGCGGAGGCGGACGCTCACAACGGCACCGTTCACGGAGCCTACCTCACCAATGTATGTTGGATCTGAACGGCCCATCGTTTGCCTCACGGTTGTGGAGTCATCGTCAGCAAGAACCGACAGAATCTGTTGAAGTCTCCAAGACGCATCATACCTTCCAGGCCATCACTCGTTGAATCGACTGCCGCTTTACTGTCGAAGGCTACGTCCATAAATGGCGAAGAAGCATTATCCACAGGTTGAAGTAATTGCCATAGGCCCCATTCGCCACCTATGACCGCCCCGTTTCGAGCCAAGACGACAATGTTCTTCCTCTGTATAGCATGCTTCACAACGGCAGATGTCTCTGACAAGTCTTCAAATTGCAGAGAGATCACATGGGCGCGTGTCCTTCCTTCCAGGCATGTGAAGAGTGTGGAATTAATATGCTCGTCACCAAAGCTGTACCCACATGTGGTTAGAAGAGCATCTTCCTGATCGAGGAGGTTACCCAATCTATTCAGAAGCGATACATATGGTTGTTTGCGAGATTCATCGTACTTGCGGTGCGACGGCAAAATCATCTCACCAGTAAGAACAGGTTGAGTTCTAATGATTCGATGACTTCCTTTTATCTTTGCACGCTGCCAGTTTATGGAGCCGTGTAATTTCCATAATCGTACCCAACCGCGACTTGGGTAAAGTTCCTTTCTCTCCAGACTTTCCGGCATAAAGAATGGCTGATAAGAACCGATAAAACCATCGAAAATCGGAATCCGAGAACCTTCTAGCGATATCTCAAGCAAGAGGTCATAATTGGTTGTGAAGATTTCAACCGGATTCGTACGTGTGGTGTTTTTGAGCCATAAAGCAAACGCATCATGAGGCAACTTGTCCGGTATGGAGTCTGGAGGAGGGGATGTCGCTTTTGCAATGGTCTCACAGATGTCTTTTTCAAACTTAATCAGCTTATCCTCGTTTAGGTCAAGCAAAACATCACCGGGGCCAATTGCGTCGATCTTGTGGCGTGTCTTCGAAAGAATATCCTCAATGTTTGGCTTGGTCACAGTGACCGAGCATTCCGCGATGACCGCGTCCCAAGCCGCCCCAAACTCCGTTCCCTTGGTTCGAATTGACTCCTCGCAAATCTCAGTCAGCCTAGCAACAGCAGGGATTAGCGGCTTGTAAGTTGGCTTGCCCCCCGGTGCTGGTACCGGGGCAACGTTGACGGAGCTCGAAGTCCCTGCGCCAAATAGAAACGAAAGTGGGCGGTCATGTCGTGCGAGATGGTCTCTTAAATCCTCAATTGCCTTTCTTGGGTCATGACTCCTCATTTTCGTCTGTGCCTCCAAGTCATGAAGCCTGAGATCGATCTTGGGAAAAATGCCAGTTGCCATTGGCGATGGCATTTGAGCGGCGTGGCCCGGGGCCACGGCTTAGGAGCCCCCGGTAGTGCATCTCACAATTTTGTACGGCTGGTGCAAGTCGAGTTAACGGCGGGGTGGCACGCCCTGAAGCTTTGTGAAGGGCGTGGTCTTGGGTTCGTGTCGCCACGCCCATCGAGGACTCTGGGCGTGCCACCCGACGGAAATGGTTTCTGTCGTTGAGGTGCCAAGTAGTTCGGCGGTTCCTCCGGCGGGATGGCGGAATGTCTTTGTCATAGTGGCATGTGGATCAGGCGGCTTGGGTTTCGACGTATTCGCAAATGGTCGTCGGCGAAGGAATCGGCAGGCCGTCCTGAAGCAGGCCCTCGATATGAAAGTCGATGGCTTCACGAATGAGTGTTTCCACTTCTTCCAGAGTCTCGGCCACGGCCACACATCCCGGCAGGTCGGGAACGGTTGCTCCGTAGCTGGTCGGGCCTTTTTCAATCATGACGGCGTATTTCACGGGTGACCTCACTTCAAACCGGCTTGCTTCAAAATGCTGTTCAAGGTTCCGGACGGGATGTCCACGGAGGGTTTCCCCGCGATGGTCACTTTGCCCGGCTTGCTGGGATGCTTGTACTGTCGGTGACTTCCTCGCGTCGCCACCAGTTGCCAGCCGTCGGATTCTACCAGATGAATGACCTCGCTGACTTTCATGGCGGTCGTTCTCGACTCAAGGCGGCGTGGCTGCTTCGGCTTCCGTGGCAGCAGGACGAAGTGCCCCGGACGCTGTGAGCGTCCGGGGCACTGAAAACATCAACTATGTGGCGACTCGAGTGTCATCGACGGCCAGAGCCAGTTCCGCCTGTTCGATCTGCTCCAACGAGAGTTGAGTTGGCATCGCCTGTTCCATCCAAGAGTTTGAGAGGTGACCGGAAGCGCGGCAGGAGAATACGTCGGGCCGCGGCCGAGTTCAACAATCTTCAGCAGAATTGTTCACGTCGCGACTGCGCATCGGTCAGTCATTGAGCAGTTCCTCAATGGGCTCATCAAGCTCCCGCCCGAGAATGTCGGGGACATGAAGGAAGGCGGTGTGCGTCGCGGTGCCACTCGTTATAAGCGTCCTGAAGTTCGCATGGGATGGCACGCTTGAATTGCGTGAGAGTGCTTTCGGCGACAGACTGTTCGCGTCTCAGTGAATCGTTGGCGACTTCCACTCGTGCTCCACAGAAAGGTGTTTCCATGACTCGCCCTGCAAAACTCAACCGGCGTGCGTTTCTTGCGGCCTCGTCGGCGCTGGCCGCTCCGTACTTCATTCCCTTCCGCGCGTTTGGGGCCAATGAGCGGATTGTCACCGCGCACATCGGTGTCGGCGGGCAGGGGAACTCGAATTTGAATGCCTTTCTGGGCAAGGGTGTGTCCCCGGCGGCGATCTGTGATGTCGACAGCGGTCGGCTGGCGAAGGCCGTCAAATTGGTCACCGACAAGGGGCACAAGTGCGATGGCTACGGCGACTATCGACGGCTGCTCGACCGGAAGGACATTGATGCCGTCGTGATTTCGACGCCCGATCACTGGCACGCCCTCAACACGATCCATGCCTGTCAGGCGGGGAAGGACGTTTATTGCGAGAAGCCTCTCTCGCTGACGGTCGTCGAGGGGCGGCGCATGGTTGAGGCGGCTCGGGCCAACAAGCGGATCGTGCAGACCGGCTCGCAGCAGCGGTCGGACGACAAGTTCCGGCAGGCGTGCGAACTGGTCCGGTCGGGGCGGCTCGGCAAGATCAGTGAGGTGCTCGTCGGTCTGCCCAACAACAACTTCAAGGGACCGCCCGTTCCCGATTCCACTCCGCCCGCCGAACTGGACTACGACACTTGGCTCGGCCCGGCACCGCAGCGGCCGTACAACGAGAAGCGGGTTCACTACAGCTTCCGCTTCTTCTGGGATTACTCGGGCGGACAGATGACGAACTTCGGTGCCCATCACATCGACATCGCGCAGTGGGGACTGGGCATGGACGAATCGGGGCCGATCTCCGTCGAAGGGACCGCCACGTTTCATCCTGAGAAGTGGTACGAGGTGACGGAATCCTGCCGACTCACGCATACCTATGCCAACGGGACGAAGCTGGTCGTCGGACAGGGGCAGAAGGACATCCCCGGTGGCGCGACGTTCATCGGTGAGAAGGGCCGCATCTTCGTGACGCGGGGCAAGATCGACAGTAATCCGAAAGAGATTCTCGAACAGCCGCTCGGCGAGAACGCCGTCCGGCTCTACAAGAGCGCCGATCATCACCGCAACTTTCTGGACTGCATCCGCAGCCGTGAGCTGCCGATTTGCGATGTCGAGATCGGGCATCGCTCCGCGACGGTGTGCCATCTGAGCAACCTCGTCGCCCGCATCGGTCGCAAGATCGTCTGGGATCCCGTTCGAGAAACCATCGTCGGCGATTCCGAAGCGGCCGCGATGCTGTCTCGCCCCTACCGCGCGCCGTGGACGCTGGCATGAAATAAGTCGCGTAACTCGCATCTCTCACAAGCCGGGTGCGTGTCGAACGGCGTGTGTATCGAAGCCTGACGTCCAAGCGAAGGTCTTCGCTAGAGCGGTTGCATTTCAGGTGTAGCGGTAGCCGCAATGCTTGAAGTAGTTTC
>JBBPIS010000176.1:0-15378 GCA_038040225.1 Planctomycetota bacterium | reverse complement strand
CGGTGCGGATCGAGAACTCCAGCGGGCTCGATCAGACCGAGATCGACAAGATGCGCAAAGACGCCGAGTCGCACGCGGCCGAAGACAAACAACGCCGCGAATTGGCGGAGGCCAAGAACAAGGCGTCGATGTCGGTCTACGAGATCGAGAAGGTTTTGAAGGAGCACGGTGCGAAGCTCGATGCCGCGTCGAAGACCGCCGTCGAGGCGAGCATCGAAAAGGTCAAGGCCGCCGAAAAGGGAACCGATGTCGCCGCGATCAACTCGGCCGTCGAGAGCCTTCAGCAGGCCAGCTACTCGCTCGCCCAACATGTTCAGGGCGCAGCGGGTGCCGAAGGCGGAGCCGCTCCCGAAGCAGCCGCCGGTGGCGCGAAGCCCGATGACGGCGTGATCGACGCCGAGTTTGAAAAGAAGAGCTGATGATTGAGCACCCGGCGTCGGCGGTCCTCGTGCCGCCGAAGCCTTGAGTTTCGCAGTTTGATCCTGCCCATAGACCGTTCAACGCCAAGCCTCTTCCGCGTTGGATGAATCCCGTTTCGCAATTTGCAAGCAATGCGACGCGGTTCACAACCGCGACGGCTCCCGGTCCGTCCCAACCAAACACCGGGCCTTGGAGGTTCTCATGGCCTTCCGTCCCGACAAGCTCACGGTGAAAGCTCAAGAGGCGGTCCAGTCGGCGCAGCAGTTCGCTGAATCGCAGGGGCATCCGCAGCTTCTCCCACTGCATCTGCTCAAGGCTCTGCTCGATGAGCAGCAGGGAATCGTCCGGCCGCTGCTGGAGAAGATCGGCATCCGTGTCAGCCAACTGCGCGGGATCATTGATGCCGACTTGAACAAGTTGCCGCGAGCATCCGGCGGTCAGGTTGGAGCGAGTCCCGCTGCGATGCAGGTGTTGGAGAAGGCTCAGCAGCAGGCGGACTCGATGAAGGATGCCTTCGTCTCGACGGAGCATCTGTTTCTCGCGCTGACACAAGTGGACGATCAGGCTCAACGAGTCTTGAAGCTGAACGGTGTGACTGAAGCTGACGTGCTGAACGCCCTCAAATCGGTTCGGGGTTCTCAAACGGTCACCGATCAGAATCCCGAGGACAAGTACCAGGCTTTGGAGAAGTACGGCAAGGATCTCGTGGCGTTGGCCCGTCTCGGGAAGATCGATCCCGTGATTGGACGCGATCAGGAAATCCGCCGCATCATTCAGGTGCTGTCTCGCCGACGGAAGAACAACCCGGTGCTGATCGGCGACGCGGGCGTGGGCAAGACGGCCATCGTCGAGGGTCTCGCCCATCGCATCGTGCAGGGCGATGTGCCTCAGAATTTGAAGGAGAAGCGGGTCGTCGCACTCGACATGGGGGCACTCATCGCCGGAGCCAAGTATCGCGGCGAGTTTGAAGACCGTTTGAAGGCCGTCCTCAAAGAGGTCTCCGAAGCGGAAGGCCGAGTCATCCTGTTCATCGACGAACTGCACACGGTTGTCGGAGCCGGTGCGTCCGAGGGAGCGATGGATGCAGCGAACCTGCTCAAGCCTGCGCTCGCTCGCGGCGAACTCCACTGTGTCGGTGCGACGACGCTCGATGAGTACCGCAAGTCGATCGAGAAAGACCCCGCCCTCGAACGCCGCTTCCAGCCGGTGCTCGTCAACGAGCCTAGTGTTGAAGACACGATCTCGATCCTGCGCGGACTCAAGCCGCGCTACGAATCGCATCACGGCGTGAGGATCACCGACGACGCACTCATCTCCGCCGCGATGCTCTCTGATCGCTACATCAACGACCGGTTCCTGCCCGACAAGGCGATCGACCTCGTTGACGAAGCGGCGAGCAAACTCCGCATGGAGATGGACTCGATGCCGGCCGAGATCGACGAGGCGACTCGGAACCTGACGCGTCTGCAGATCGAGGCGGCTGCACTCGCGTCGGAACCAAGCGCCGACAGCAAGGCCCGTCTGCAAGACCTCCGCAAGCAGATCGCCGACCGGGAGGAAAGCGTCAACGCGTTGAAGACGCGCTGGCAAGTCGAGAAGGACGCGCTCACGTCCATCCGACCGCTCAAGGAAGAGATCGAGAAACTGCGCACCGACTACGACCATGCCTTCACTCAGGCTCAGCGCACCAACTCAAACGACGATTTCGTGCGCGCGTTCGATGTCGAGAAGAAACTGAAGGAAGCTCAGCAGAAACTCGTCCTCGCCGAACAAAAGGCCACGGAGGTCGGCGGCGACGACGGCCACCGCCTGCTCCGCGAAGAAGTCACTCAAGACGACATCGCCAGCGTCGTCAGCATCTGGACCGGCATCCCGGTCTCACGCATGTTACAGGCCGAGAAAACGAAGCTCCTCGAAATGGAAGACCATATTCATCAGCGGATGATCAACCAGTCGGAGGCGGTCACGGCCGTGGCCAACGCGGTCCGGCGGTCTCGCTCCGGCCTGCAGGATCCCAACCGGCCGATTGGTTCGTTCATCTTTCTCGGCCCGACCGGCGTCGGCAAAACGGAGCTGTGCAAGGCGCTGGCCGAGTTCCTGTTCGACGACGAACGGGCGATGGTCCGCATCGACATGAGCGAGTTCATGGAGAAGCATTCGGTCGCCCGCCTGATCGGTGCCCCGCCCGGATACATCGGCTACGAAGAGGGCGGCAAGCTGACCGAGGCCGTGCGACGGCGACCCTACTCCGTCCTGCTGCTCGATGAGATCGAGAAGGCTCACCGCGACGTGTTCAATGTCCTGTTGCAACTGCTCGACGACGGACGCCTCACCGACAGCCACGGCCGCACGGTCGACTTCACGAACACCATCGTCGTGATGACGTCGAACATCGGCAGCCAGACGATCATGGACCTCGCGGGGCAGGAGGATGACAAAGAGATTGAACGCCGCGTGATGCACGCCCTGCGCAAAGAGTTCCTCCCCGAGTTCCTCAACCGAGTCGATGAAACGATCGTCTTCCACCCGCTGACGAAGCACGAGATTCGGCAGATCGTCGATCTGCAACTGGTCCGTTTACAGAAGCGTCTCGAAGAGAACGGTTACACGCTGGAGGTCACGGATGCCGCCAAGAAACAACTCGCCGAGGAAGGCTACGACCCGGTCTACGGTGCCCGCCCGCTGAAGCGAGTCATCCAGCAACGCCTCCAAAACGAACTGGCCAACGCGATTCTTGGGGGCGAGTTCGAGGAAGGCGCCCGCATCACAATCGACGTCCAAAACGGAGACTTCACGTTCGGGAGTGCGTCGTAAGGACCACCTCACTGACGCAAGCTCGATGGAACGCCCAAGGTGCTACGGTCACACCGTCTTCGGTGTGGCCGTGTTTTTTTATACGAGATTGGTATTTGCCATTGAGGTCACCAACCGATCCGCACGGCCACGTCGAAGGCTCCAACAAACGCTGCGTCTCAGACCAAAGTAGCCATCATCGCTCCGCGTGATGAGCCTTTCGCCAGTGGACGCCCGATCCCACAAGGCTCATCACGCGGAGCGATGATGGCTACTTTGCGGCCGACGATTCCAAGTCATGCAGCGTGAGATGCCCCGCGCACAATGAGAGCAGTTCGGCACGCGAGGACACCTTGAACGCGGTGTAGATCGCCCGTGAGTGCGAATGCACGGTGTTGGTGCTGATCTTCAGGGCGCGGGCTGCCTCCTTCTCGGAATGTCCGCGCAGGAACTCGTCATAGACCCGGCGCTGTGCGGGTGTGAGTTGTTGCTCCCGTCGTTCCCTTTCGGAGTTGGTCAGGACTGGAGTGGGGTTGCGCGTCGAATCCTCCGAACCATCGGCGTCTGCCTGAGCCGCGTCGAGTTTATAAAACAACTTCAACTCGTAAGATCCGATCTCGATGATGGACACTGCGGGTAGCACCGCCTCCACAATTGGCTGACCGTTCAGCCGGGTGCCATTCCGGCTCCGCAGGTCGCGAATCACGAACTCCTTCGGTGTCTGAATCAGCACCGCGTGATGGCGTGAGACCACCGGATCGCACAGGCACAACACGTTGGTTTGAATGCGCCCAATCGTGGTTTCAGGAACCTCGACGCGATGAATTCGCTCCAGTTTTCCCCCGTGTCGAATCACAAAATACAACTCGTGGTTCATGTGGCCCGCCTTTTGTCAACCCTGAGGATCTCACCTGTTTAGGTGAGGACTACCTTCTTGCGATTCTCCCGAAAGATTGCAAGATGTCACCACCCTTCATTCAACAAGTTTTCACACAACAGATGCCGGGCAAATGCTCGACTGACACAAATAGACACATCGCTCTTGAATCGTGAGCGACTCGGAAGAAAAGTTTGCTGAGAAAATGGAAAACCGATGTCGTCGAGGAACATGAGAGTCGGGTCGTCTACTTGCGGCGTCAGGCATACCCTTCATCGCGTCTCGGGGCGTGCCATCAAAAAGGCAGTCCTAAGAAATCCGGCGTGAGTTGTTTTTGGCTCAGCCGTCAGTTGTGTTGACCAAATCGGTGACAAGGGGAAAGCGATGATATTCAGCAGATTCAGCGCGAAAAAACTGAAGTGTGCAACTTGGTTGCTAAAAGAATCGGAAGGGCACTGACCGGATCGGAATCCCTCGGTGGCACCCGGCGCTCTTTCCGATGATTCGGAATCGTCCATCCATCGATCCGAAGTTCATCGACTTCATGGAGGCGTTGGTCGATGAGGGCTGCCTGGCGTTTAGGGTAATCTCAACCAAGTCCACGTTAACCATTGAGGAACTCAAATCATGATCCACTTCATCCCGAACGACCCCCAAGACACTGTGATGCCGATGCGGAAGAAAACTCCTCGTCTGAATCGGCCGGCAAACCGGGCCGGATTCACGTTTTTCGGCGAGGAACCGGAAGACACATACGATCCGGGGACTCAAACCTCGGGCTTTCTCTTTTGGCAATGCAGGGAGGCAGCGCTGGCAGCCTTGGAATCGTGGGAAGATGTATCAGGTGTCCCGTTCACGTCTTGGCAAGGCCCGACGAAAAAGATCGAGCTCCGACCCGATGACGGGGTAGATCTGAACGCCTACTACAACCGGGCAAGCCTGAGTTTCTTCCATTTCCCCGCAGGGAGCACGAAGTTTCTTTCCGGTGCCAGCACAGACGTCGTCGCCCACGAAGCAGGGCACGGGATCCTCGACGCCATCCGTCCCGAATTGATCACATCGAGCGTGTTCGAGGAGAACGCCTTCCATGAGGCGTTCGGCGATTGTGTTGCTATTCTCACCGCTTTGCTCGACGGACCCACGCGCACCGCCGTCCGCCCATTGCTTACCGAGAAGAACCTCGTCGAGGGAACGATCGAAACTCTGGCAGCGGGAATCAAGTCGATCAACGCGAATCACAACGCAGCGGTACCCCGGAGGGCGTTGAACAAATTCAAGTGGCAACTTCCGTCCACCCTGCCAGACTTCGGCAGCGCAGGAGACGGCCCCGGAAAACTGATCAACGAGATCCACAGTTTCGGGCAAGTGTTCACGGGCTGCTTCTACGACACCATCGTGAACATTTTTCAGGCCCAGGGCGGAACGACGGACGCGGCCCTACTGGCCGCGGTCCGCACGTCCGGAAGACTACTCGCCCAAGCGGTTGCCACAGCGCCGCTGAATCCTCGTTTCTTCCGGGAAGTGGGGCGGGCCATGGTTAAGGCGGACGAGCAAGAGAATGCGGGAGCCAACCGAGACGCGATCAAAGCCGGGTTCGAGGCCCATGATATCCCGCTCGGGACCGGCGCGATGCTGGCCCCTGTCGCCGCACTAGCGGGAGCCGCCCCTTCGTTCAAAGCGGCAGCGGTCTCTCTGCCCGCTGCCGCCATGAAGGATCTCCGCTCCCGGATTGGCGCAATCGGCGGAAAGTTGGCAACGTCTGCACTACGAATTGGGGGTGAGACAGTGGCCGAAGTCATTCATCAACGAGTCGTCTCACTCGATCGGTTGGACAAAAATCTCAAGGGCGTCGTCGCGCGAGCCTCCGAGGCGATCCTGGTCGGGGAGTCGGGCGGGAGGGCGGCCATCCTCAGCGCGTTACCCGAGGCTGCGATTGCGGTTGATGAGGTCGAAACGTTCGTCTGGTCGCTTCTGAAGCAGGGCGCGATCGACTTCGGGAACACGCCGAAGGGCGCGGTGGCGTTGGCGGCCGCGAATGCAGCGGTCAATCCTGTCACCCACACCATCAAGATGATCGGTGGGAAGAAAGTGCTCACTCGGTTCCGATTCGCATGCCAGTGTCAGGGCGTAATCGGGCAGCTAACCTCAAGAGTACCTTTGACGAACTAGGCGCGGCCGCCCTTCCGAGTCCCTCTCCACTGCGTGCGTCACTCCAAACGAAGGAACTGGCTGACCGGGGATTGCCACCCGACCGCTCTTCATAAGGCTGGATACGAAGTTAACCGCATCGGCCACGTCGTCGGAGTCTGGTGCAACTGCCTCAACTTCGGCAACCAGCCCATCGAGTCCGATATCAACGGTTACTTCGCTCGGCCTTTCCACGTATACCCCGTCGAGAGATCCTAGTCTTGGGTCATTGAGCTGGACCAGTTGATTGGCTCGACCATGAACGCTCCGCCCGACGGTCGCAGTCGCGGTGAACCCGACCAGTCCGTGGCGGGTGGCCAGCGCTGCGGCTGCCGCCGCCGATCGGTTCCCAGTGTGTCCTGGGGCGACTAACCCGGCGATCACGGCGGGGGCGTCGGCCCAGTTCTCGAATCCCGCCATTCCGCTCACCGTTGACCCAAAGCTGACCGGAGTAATCCCATACTCCTTACACTTCTCCAGGTGAGTCGTGTTCTCAGTGACAAACAAGCACTCGGTGAGCGACGCTCCGCTAGCCGTCCTCGCTATCGCGACCTCAAAAATCCTTCGGTCAGGTTTCCTCATCCCGGCGCGAGACGAGATCGTTACTTGCGATTCAAATGGCCGCCAGAACCCAGCCAGTCCGCTCGGCTCAAGCACTTGATTTCGGTATTGCTCTTCCAGAGAGGCGACCTTCTCTTCCGTTGTCGGCGGGTTCGGCATGTGGTAGTCCGAAACGAGAGCCATGTTGAGCAAATGGCCCTCCGCTGTCTCAAAAGTAGTGATCGCGGTGAGTGCAATGGCCACCCCAGAAAACGGCACGCCATTGTGGATCAGTGTCTCACCAACGTCGAAAAACGCGATCTTGATCATGGGATGTCCACCTTGAGCAATTGGGAAATTACACTGGGAAATAAATTGGGAAAGTCTTTGTAATTGGAGGGATGGCATTGCTCGATGAGGCCTCGACTCACTGATGTGCCAATGCTTCAAATTACCGGGTCGCATCGCATCGTCGGCGACCACGAGAAAAAAATGCGGTGACGACACTTCCGGTCGTCCCTGAATCCATTCGAGACTTCGCGGGTGATTCTATCCCTGCAGCAGCCGTCCAGCGACAGCGCCTGCTTGTGATTTTGTCGGAGGCTCGGGCACCGAAGAGGATGACAGCGGCGTCGATACGAACGCTCACATTCGAGCCAGCTTGGTTCTCGGCTTCAGGTGCGACACTACAACCAGGCGAGTGACGTGGGCAACTACAGCGTCAAGGTGCGCGTTCGTAGTGTGGCGGGGTTGGCATCGGCCTGTGGCTGGTGTCAGTGCCAATCGATCGACCTCGGCTGCGTGCAGAGTCGTCGGATTACGGTTTCCGGTTGCGGATCACGGACCGCCATGAGTACTCGACCTCATCGGCTCGACGTGGTGGATCGACGAACTGGCTGATGAGACGGGCGGTGAGGAAGGTTACGAGACACGGGTATGCAATCGACAGCAGGATCGTTGGCCGAGGTGGGCCGATGATGGTTTCCCACCAGCTCCACGTGATGGAAACGGTCAGCCCGAAAATTGCGGCGGGCCAGACCGAGCGGCTCGTACAGCGCGACCAGAACATGCCGATGAAAAACATCGCCGCCAGCGGGCCGACGAACATGTTGAAGAACTTCGGCATCATGTCCACGATCGTCAGCTCATGTACTTCGCGCAGGTAGGCCACGCCGTAGGCATTGCACGCCACCAGGATGGCCAGCAACGCGCTGAAGACGCGGACGCGAAACAGATCGTTCAGCGCGAGACGGGCTTCCGTTGATCCGGCTACTCGTGTCTCGGTACTCCGCTCACTGGTTTGACTGGACGACAGCAAATCGCGAGTCACCACCGCCACGATGGAATTCACGCCCGACTCCAGCGTTTGAATCGCGTCGCACAGGAACGCCGACAGGATCAATCCGGCGAAGCCAGCGGGCAGTTGATGTCCCAGGAAGAACGGGAACAGCTTGTCGGCCATCGTCGCGGCCGTTTTGCCTTCAGGCAGCAGCGCCGCGTGCTTCAGATAAAACGTCAGCAGAGCGAATCCGGCCATCGCCAGCAGTGAGGCCATCGTCAAATCGACGACCACGTTGATGATGTAGCTGCCGCGAGCCTGCCGGGCCGACGACGTCGAGAAATACCGTTGCAGCACGACCTGATCCGACCCGTGCGTGCAGATCGTCCAAAAGAAATTGCCGATGATCGCCGTGAAGACGGTCACGCGAATGGTGAGGTCGGTGCTGAAGATGGGCGGAGCGGTGTGTTGCTTCAGGTTGGCATGCACCGTGTTCCACCAATCGACCGGTCCGGTGTGATCGACCAGCATGACATACCCGATCACCAGCAGCACGCCCCCGAGCAGCAGCAGGCATTGCAGGACATCGACCCAGATGACCGCCTCGATCCCTCCCATGGAGGTATAGACCGCCGCCGTCAGGCCGATCAGCGCGATGATCCAATACACGTCCGGCCCCGGCAGCCAGGGCAGGTCCGGACCGATGATCTCATCCACCGCCAAGCTTGCGACGAACACCACCATGCTCATCCAACCGATGCGCAGCAGGATGAACAGCGTCGCTCCCAGCTTTCTCAGCGAGCGATCAAACCGTCGTTCGAGGTACTCGTAGGCACTCGTCAGCCGCAGCCGCATGAAGAACGGAATCCAGAAGATGGACACCACCGCGAATGAAAACGGCAGCGCGAGATATCCCAGCGACAGCCCGATCCCGTTCTTGACCGCCTCGCCCGGCACGCCGAGATACGAGATCGTCGAGAACAACGTCGCGAGGATGCTCAGCCCCACCGCCATCCACGGCATCCGCCTCCCGCCGACGAAGAAGTCCTCCGTCGAGGTCTGCCTCCGAGCCGCCCACGCCGACACGCCAAACGTCACCAGCAAATATGTCCCGACGGCGACGAAATCCCACAGCCCCAGACCAGCGTTAGGCAGTATCACCGATGAGTCTTTCAAGGTGTCTCTTTCCAGGTTAGGACTCACACTCGCGCGTGAGGTCGGCAATCGCACCATTCGTCGGAACGGATCCTGTGGTAGATCGCACTCCAAACGTTGCGCCAGCGTGCCCGACTCCAACGCATCCCGCAACCCTGCGAACCTCTCCCAAGGCGCAACTGTTTGCTCAACATCGAGCGGTCCTTGTGTTGTGTTGAGATTCTTCGTCCCCGCTCGTGTCCGGGTTTTGGCCGCGTTAGACTGCGCCGCGAACGCCAGACACTTCACCGAGGACTTCTTATGTTCATTCGTGCGATTCGAGGTTTGTTGGCTGTTGCATTACTTGTCGCCTTGCCAGCTGCGTGCCTTCGCGCCGCCGAGCCGCAGGATGTCGTGGTCAAGGATCCGGACTTTCTGGTTCAGGGCGAGTACGTTGGCGAAGTCACCAAACCCGACGGCAAGGAAAAGTTCGGCATGCAGGTGATCTCGCTCGGCAAGGGAAAATATCACGCGGTGTGGCGAAGCGGTGGACTGCCCGGCGACGGTTGGGACAAGAACGAAACGGCTCTGCGTGAGGGAGATACAGTCGCTGGCGTCACGACGTTCAAGGCGGACGAACAGACTGCAACGATCAAAGACGGTTCGATGGTGCTCACGTCGGACGGGAAGAGGATCGGCGAACTGAAACGGATCGTGCGCAAGAGTTCCACGCTCGGAGCCAAACCGCCGAAGGGCGCGGTCGTGCTGTTCGATGGCAAAAGCGCCGAACAATTTGAAAACGGACGCATGACCGACGGCGGCCTGTTGATGCAGGGGGCGACTAGCAAGTTCAAGCATCAGAGCGGCACGCTGCACATCGAGTTTCAGATTCCGTATGGCCCGCTCGTGCCGAGCCGCGGCAACAGCGGGTGTTATCTGCAAAGCCGCTATGAAGTGCAGATGCTCGATTCGTTCGGGCTGAAGCCTCACAACCACGAGTGCGGCGGCATCCCCTCGATCAAGGAACCGGACATCAACATGTCCTTCCCGCCGCTGTCGTGGCAAACCTACGACGTCGATTTTACGGCCGCTCAATTCGCCAACGGCCAGAAGACGAAGAACGGTCGCATGACCGTGCGGCACAACGGAGTCGTCGTCCACGACAACGTCGAACTACCGCACGCCACCACCTCCTCGCCCCTGCCCGAAGGCCCCGAACCCGGCCCGATCAACCTGCAAGACCACAACAGCGAAGTCCGGTATCGCAACATTTGGTTTGTCGAGAAGTAGTTTTGGATCGCAGAGTCGTTGTTCTTTGTCGTGGAGCGACATCCGATGGTAGCCGTGGGTTTCAGCCCACGGATGAAGAATGGCATTGGAAGAGATGTTTGTCGCGTAGCGACAATTGAAGTTCGATGGCCTCCGATTCAATTGTCGCTACGCGACAAACGTCATTTGATCGCCACTCAGACCGTGGGTTGAAACCCACGGCTACCATCGGATGCCGCTCTGCGGCCGCGGCAAATCATTGACCTCGATCGCATTTCATTGACCCCGATCGCATTTTTGAGGAGTCATCTCGTGCAACACTCCGTGACTCGTCGCGGCTTCATGCAGCAGAGCCTCGCCGCCGCGACTGCGGTGGCTCCGTTGTTCATCCCGCGCAGCGCTCGGGCTCAGGGCGATCGGCCGGGGGCCAATGATCGCGTCGGCGTGGCGATTATCGGTTGTGGACGTCGCGGCGTGAGCTACTTCAATGCTGCGGTGCCGCGGGCTCAGGTGATGGCGACTTGCGACGTCCATCTCACTCGCGCCCAGCAAACCGCGCAACAGATGGGTTGCCGCGACTTCTTTCAGGATTATCGGCGAGTGCTCGATCGCAAAGACGTCGATGCCGTGATGATCGCCGCGCCCGATCACTGGCACGCCCTGATGACGATTGCGGCTTGTCAGGCTGGCAAGCACGTTTATGTGGACAAGCCGATGACGATGTGCGTTGTCGAAGGGCGTCGAATGGTCGAGGCGGCTCGCAAATACCGTCGCATCGTGCAAGTCGGCAGTCAGCAGCGGTCAACGGTCCCCAATCGCGATGGCTGCGCGCTGATCCGTGGCGGAGGCATCGGCAAAGTGACGCGCGTCGTCGCGCCGAATCTGGCGAGTCCCTGGATTTGCGACTTTCCCGCGCAACCAATTCCGGCAGAACTTGATTGGGAGCAGTGGTGCGGACCGTCGCCACTGCTCCCTTATCACTCGAGTCTCTATAGCTGTGAAGGGACTCCGGGCTGGATGGTGAGCCGCGACTACAGTGCCGGCACGATGGGCAACTGGGGCGGTCACGCTTTTGATCAGGTGCAGTGGGCGCTGGGAGCCGATGCGACCGGACCGGTCGAAGTCCAGGTGAATGGCACGCCGCTCGACCCACCACGCTACACGGAACCCGAGTCGCCCGAGCGCGGCAACCGGATCTGTTCCAGTCCGTCGATCTCATTTCGATACGCGAGCGGCACCGTGGTGGAACTCAGCAGCGGCCCGATCAGCGGGGCGATTTTCTTTGGCGAGAAGGGCAAGGTCGAAATCCGTCGAGGCAGCGTTCACAGCAATCCCCTCGATTTGATCGAGAACGTGCAACTCCCCGATGGTCCGCCCTACGTCCAAGCCCACATCAACAACTGGATTGACTGCATCAAATCTGGTGACCTGCCGGTGGCCGACGTCGAGATTGGCCACCGCACTGCCACGGTCTGCCACTTGGGCAACATCGGCCGCCTTCTCGGCCGCAACCTCCGTTGGGATCCGGTTGCCGAGCAATTCACCGGCGACGACCAAGCCAACCAGTTGCTCGACCGCCCGCGCCGCAAAGGTTACGAGCTTCCGGAAAAGGTGTGAGGGCAAGATTGTGCCTCACGTTCGGCGCGGGTCTCCTGACCCCGCCGAAACGCCTGACCGAAGGTCTCCCTCTTCGTTTTTGATCGGAACAGGGCCGACCGGAAAAGGGTGTAAGTGCGGGGTCAGCAGACCCACGCCGAACGATCGAATTCACCGGGCGCGGGCGAACAACCTTCAAGCAACGATCTTACGAACAAGTTTGAGAAGCAGGCTGTGCCGCGCTCCGGTGCAATGAGTTGTTGGGCCGCCCTTTCGATTGACCTACTTGAGGCACCATATTGCGTCCCTTACTACCTTCAACTCAACTCAGCTATCTCTGCGGACGCCGATTATCTGCACCTCGGCCAAGCGCGCCCTCAGGGGCCAATCCCGGTTGTGCTCCTGACGGCGGGCGGAACGACGTGTTCAATGCATGTTCGATAAGTGACTCAGGCGACTGTGCTCGACTTAACGCAGCTACGCACCTTTCCTTCGAAAGGCATTGCCCGCTATAAGCATGTGGACTTGGCGCCCATTGTAGTTTAGGTGGCTGCCATCGTAGGAGAGGCTGGCGGAATCGAGCGCCGGTTTCGCCGCCTTCGCGAGTAGTGGAGCCATCACGTACACCTTTCCAAAATGCGGGTCGTCGGCGGGATAGAGATGGTGTAGTTTCTCATTGATTTTTTTTGTCGCCTCCTTCTCTCGGACGATTACGACCCAGTGTCCGAGCTTCGGACCCGGCGGAAAGTTGTAGTCTATCCCGGCGAGAATCGTGTTTCCCCCCTTAAAGTAGGAGGCGTCGATGGTGCCGGATATGAGTTGGTTCGAGGCATCCTCCCATTTCTCCCCGCCTTTGGCTGCTTCATAACCCTTGCCAGATGCGGGCAATGACTTCATGAACTTGTATTCCGGTTTCTCAGACTGCTTCTGAAACGCGGCGAGAATCGCCGGCATGTGTATCATGATCTGGGCGACGGTGAAGCTTCCCTTATCCGCTCCCCGCAGCGTAGCCTCTGTGGACGTAACATATCCCACCGAGGTTTTGCTCTTCTGCGGAACCGGAGTCCCCTGCAACGCCTGCGTGATCAGATCGACAGGCTTGGCACCGGGCTGCTCCACCTGGTGCACCTTGATGTTGCCGGTCTTGTCTGCAGGCGAGTCTTTGGCATACGGGTTTAGTGGTGTGAACGCGTACTCAAACTCCTGGCGGCCCATGTTGCGAGGAACTAACCCATAGCTTTGGAGCATATACATGATCGAGGTTCCATAGCAGGTCATTCCATACGAATAGAGCACCTGTGCCGGACGAGTAATCACACCGTGAGTGCCCGTCCCGGTCTTTATGATGCCGTAACCGACGGACTCGAAGGTGGCTTCCGGGGCCGCCTGCCTTTGAATCGAAGCCTGAGTGCCTACCGATGTTCCAGCAAATGAGGCAAGCAGACTTTCGCTAGAGCCTCCCTGCACCACCCGGTCGGCTACTGCATCTGCGTGCCGCTCATAAGCGTCGCCGGCTTGCCCCACTCCGCCGGACAACTGCACGCCGCCACGCTGCTGCACCACATGTGCTGCTTCGTGCGCCGCTGTGTGCAGGTCAGGAGTGCCGGCGAAGGCGACACGGTTGCCTATCGTGTAACCCACTGCGTCTAACGCGTGGTTGGAGTCGGTGGCCTGCGGGCCAGTGTGCGCCTCCACTCCGGAGACATCATGGTTGCCGAAGGACCGTTGGATGGCATCGAGATGTGGCAATGATGCCGCTGGTCCAGCAACCCCTTTCGTTGCTACCTCGCGCATGTGATCCGCTTGCGAGACCTTGCGCTTGGCTTGTTGCTCCGAGCGGCTGGCCCGCGCACCGATGCCGGCATGACGGATGTCCTGCTCTTGAGAGCGGAGCATTCTCAAAACCGCTTGGTTGCCGATGGTCCGTTGCAACCGCAGGGCTGCGTGTTCTTCCGTGATCGCCTTAGGTGCCATCTTCCGAGACCTTGCGGGGTCAATGGAGATACGCTTCGCGGGTTGATGTTTTTCTTGTACAAATTCGCCCATTGCTTTGTCTCCCAGGTTATGAAAGCAGCCCAACGACCAGGTTAGGCCGCACGGACAAGCGGCGCGAATCACGACAGACGATCAACGCAGCCAAAGAACTTCGCAGGCCGAAAACCCGCCGCTTGTCCGTGTCGGCTTGAACCGCTTGTTAGGCCTTTCATTGTTTGTGCTGCGACCTTGTAAGCAGCCTTATCATGTCGATTCCTGCCTCGATCAAGCTTTGCCGCGTCTGCACCATAAGCTTCGGGGCATAAGCCATTTCGAGGTCTGCGGGAATATTATTGTCGGTCGGGAGTTGATTCAGACGTGGATGAGCCGAAAGCACAGTGGCCTCGTATGCTTCAATACAAAACTCAATCTGCTTATGGGCATCGGAACCGGGATCAATCCTTCGCAGAATCGAGCGGGCTGCGTGGAGCAGGTCGCGATGCTGAAGCTGTTCAAGCAGGATTGTCATTCCCTCGTCTCCGGTGGGAGGGCCTTGGGGCGGTGGCGAGCTAGCCAGCTTCACGAGATTCCCGACTGCCGTGGCAATCAGATTGACCGCGGGCAAGAGCTTCGAGGCTAATTGTGCGTCCCCTAGCGCATTCTGGAGGCTTCCAAAATGCTGCTTCAATTGTCTCCGCACTGTGCCCCATCCATCTTGGTTGAGTCGGTTGCGTTCAGGAATCCGGATGGTCAGCGTCTCGGCATCACCACCAAATACTTCTGCTGGTGAGTCGAAAAGATCCAAATGCCATGCGAACCAACCACAGCGTTTCGTAGTGTCCACCGCTACGACAAGGGTTGGAAGCGGACTCGCAAACCAATACTGGACCGCCGAACGGGATACGCCGGACTTCACAATGTGGCCATCGCGGACAAGCGGCTGGATAGATGACTTTATTTGGACAGCAAATTCAAGATTGTGAATGTCGGAGTTGTCGCGGACTACGATCAATCCGTCCTTGCCGAGATCGCGCCGGGGTGGCTGCCAAACCCACCCTATTGGAAGTTCGGCGGCGAACCATAGCTCACCGTGATCGCCGATATCCGCATTCGGTCTTGCGCCAGTCGAGCGGGCGCCGGTGAGATAATCGCTTTTGCTCAATGGCGTCTGTTTCATTGGCCTAACAGTCTTATTGAGCAGCGTGCAGCCTAACTCGGCTCGGCACTGAAAGTGGCTCAGGGCTGTGAGTAAAGAGATTGGCTAGAAAATAGCGGCTTGTCAATCAGTTCCATTGAAAAAAAAACTGAG
>JBBPIS010000175.1:14019-15392 GCA_038040225.1 Planctomycetota bacterium | reverse complement strand
GATATTCTGGTCGTCGTTCTGATGGCGGGTGTGGCTGACGACGCTGCTGTGTCTGGGGGCGAAGGTGGGGGAAGGGGCGAGGGTCGAGGGTCGAGGGTTGAGAGCCAGAAGTGAAGGCAAATCCCCGACAGCCTCTGCCACGTTCTTGTCTTCTGGCTCTTGTCTCTCGACTCTCGTCTCTCGACCTCCCGAAGAACCCCTCACCCTAACCCTCTCCCCGCAGAGCCGGGGCGAGGGGACAGAAAGAAGAACAACACGCTGGTTGTGGTTAGCGTGTGGGTTGTACGTGCTGGTCTTCACGACGATGAACTGGCGGCTGTACTTCAACCTGCTCGTGCCGCACGGCGACTCGGTGATGTATGAGGAACACCTGTGGAACGTCCTTCACGGGAAGGGCTTTCGCAGCTATCTCGATCAGGGACTGTTCTTTGGCGAGCACATTCAGTTCGTGCATCTGTTCCTGTTGCCGCTGTATGTCCTCTGGCCATCGCATCTGTTGCTGGAACTGTGCGAGTCGACCGCGCTGGCTCTCGGCGCGTTTCCCGTCTTCTGGATGACGCGGCGTCACACGGGGTCGGATCGTCTCGCGCTGGCCGCTGCGGTGGCGTACCTGCTCTACACGCCGATGCAGTTCCTCGACATCGAGATCGACCTGAAGACCTTCCGGCCCGAGGCGTTTGGGATTCCGCTGCTGCTGCTGACGCTGGACCAACTGGAGCGCAGGCATCTCGTCGGGACGCTGGTTGGTCTCGCGATGACGCTGACGGTGAAAGAGGACTACGCGATTGTGTTTGGGCCACTCGGGCTGTGGATCGTTTGGCGGGAGTCAGGAGTCAGGAGGCAGGAGTCAGGAGAAGAACGTCGCGGCGTCAGACGAATGTGGTTGGGTGCGGGTTTGATGTTGAGCCTCTTCAGTGTCGGCTATCTTTGGCTGGCGACACGCGTGGTGATGCCGTGGTTTCGGTCGGGGGGCGAGGTTCACTACGCGCGCTACTTCGCCAAGTTTGGGGAGACACCCGAACAGATCGTTCGGACGATGGTCACTCAACCGGGCCTGCTGTTCGGCGAGCTTTGTTCAACCTCGACGCTGCTCTATGCGCTGATGATGCTCGCGCCGCTGGCATTCCTGCCGCTGTTCTCGCCCGCTCGTCTGGCGGTCGGCGTGCCGCTGTTTGGCATTCTCTGCCTGAACGAGTTGGCCAAGGATCCTCGACATCAATTCCATGCCCCGCTCGTCGCGATCGTCTTCTGGGCGCTGGCGGGCGGGCTGCCGCGAGCCATTCGTCTGTTGAGTCGGGTGCCACTGGCGGCAGCTTTGGGCCGCCAGTGCTCTGCGTCGGTGATGGCGAAAGACACTGGCGGCCCAAAGCTGC
>JBBPIS010000175.1:0-14009 GCA_038040225.1 Planctomycetota bacterium | reverse complement strand
TGGCGTCGCCCCCGTCCCTGTCGCTAATTTGTGGCGCGCTGTGGTGTGTGGGCCGCCGCCCCCACTCCGCGGCCCCCCCCCCCCACCCCCGCCAGTGGCACCCGACGATGCCATTGCCGGGGCCGCGTTCGTGGTGCGGCATTGGGTGTGGTCGAGCGCCTTGTGTACGGGGCTGTTCCTCAGCCTCAGTCCGTTCGGCCTGTCGTTTTGGGACTCGGGATCGAGTTGGTATTGGAAGACACTCTACGGACCAAGTCGTCGCGGTGAACTGTTTGCTCGCGTTCTGCCATTGGTCCCGCGTGAGAGCCGCGTCGCTTCGACCGACTTCGTGCATCCTCGTTTCACGCACCACGAGCGGTCTTACGACTACAGCGGCTACGCCCGCAAGGTGGCTGGCAACACAACGGGTGTCCCCGACGACACCGACTTCCTCGTCATCGACACCAACCATCGTTACAGCGAGATCAAGTCGGCCAATCAAATCCCCGAGTACCGGGACCATCCCGACCAATGGGAATTGCTGCCCGTCGAGACTGATGGATATTTCATCGTGTTGAAACGGAATCGCTGAGCGGATTCTGGTCGAAGAACAGATTGACAAGACTCAAAGGCGTTTCGACATGGTTTCCGCCAGCCGCTTTAGTGCCTGGCTGATGTCATCCGGTTTGAGGTGGACGTTGAGAATGCTGAAGGCATCCTTGTGGGCGAGGGCCGCATTCAGAGCCTGATCGAGGTCGGCTTCGGTGTGAACCTCAAAGCCCCAGCCGCCGCCGAGCAGGTCGGGGAGGCGGTGATAATTCCAGTTCAGAATGTCGTTGAACGGTCCGTCCAGCAGGAACCGCTCGGTCGTGTAGCCCTTGTTGTTGAGGACGATCACGATCGGATTGAACCCGTGTCGCACGGCCGTGGAAAGTTCCATGCAGGTCATCTGAAAGGCTCCGTCGCCGACGAGGACGATCGGGCGGCGGTCGGGGGCCGCGACATCGACTCCGATCGACGCGGGGACGGCGAAACCCATCGACGTGTAGTACGCGGGGCTGATGAATTCGGTCTTCTTGTAGATCGTGAGGTCGGCCGCGCCGAACAGGCAATCGCCGACATCGGCCACGACGACCATCGTCTCATCGAGCATGTCGTTGATGCGGGCGAAGAGGCGGGCGTTGGTGATCGGCTCGTTGGGTTTCAGCTTGAACTTGGCATCGGCCCCCCTGGGTCGGGCGAGCATCGGCCGCCTGGGAGCCTTCAGCTCGAGCTGGCCCAGTCCGCGCACGAAGTCTGTGACCAGAATGTCTTGGAAGTGGTGGTGCGAGATGCGGGTCTGCTCGCTCGTCGAATAGATGCACTTGCGCGGGTCGAGGTTGGCGGTGAAGATCCCCATGTCGATGTCGGTCAGGAACGCGCCGAGCATGATCACGCAGTCGCTCTCCTCGACGTACGTCCGCAGGGCCTCGCGGCACATCGCTCCCTCGTAGATGCCGAGGTAGAGCGGATGTTTTTCACTCACGACCGACTTGCCGAGCAGCGTGGCGCACATCGGGATCGAGTTCTTCTCGGCAAACTTCACCGCCTCGTCGGCCAGTCCGAACCGGTGCAGTTCGACTCCCGCGATGATGACCGGCTTTTTGCAGACGTTGATCGCGCGCTGCGCCTCGGCCAGCGCTTCGGCCAGCGCGGCCTTGTCGCTGACGGGCGGGTCGGTCTTCGGAACGTGAGGGTGCGGGCAGCGCGAGTGGACTCGGTCGCGCGGCAGCTCCAGATAGACCGGCCGCTTGTAACGCATGGCCGCTTCCAGGCAGCGGTCGATCTCGCGAAACGCGGTCAGCGGGTCTTCGAGTGCCGCGCTGGCGACCGTGATCTTCTCGAAGACTTCGCGCTGCGTGTTGAAGTCTTTCACGCGGTGATGCAGCAGCGGGTTCGACTTCCGCTCGTCCATCCCCGGCGCGCCGCTGATGACCACGACGGGCGACTTCTCGGCGAATGCACCGGCGATGGAATTGCAGAGGCTCAGCCCGCCAACGCAGTACGTCACGCAGACCGCTCCGATGCCGTTGATGCGGGCGTAACCATCGGCTGCATAGCCCGCACAGTCTTCGCGCGTGCAGCCAATCACGCGGATTGGACTGTTTTCGAGCATCCCGTAGAACTGAAGCACAAAGTCGCCCGGGATGCCGAAGATGTCGGTCAGGCCGTAGTCCTGAAGCCGCTGGATGAGGTACTCACCGATCGTGGGCGAGACGTCTTTCACCGCAGTGACCCTGCGCGCGAAGGCTTTCGCGGCAATCGCGGTTTTGTGGGCGGGCGTCGACTTTCCGTGACTGACTTTGCGAGCGGCCATCTCGTTCCTTCGATCTGGTGAGTCGGTGATGGAGGATGGCCACTCATGGCCGTCCGGTGGTCTTCGTTAACAACCTGTTGAAATGGATTGATCGTGTGCCACGGCTGTGTCAGCCGTGTGAGTATCGCGAGACTTGTGACCGTTTCCACGGCTGACACAGCCGTGGCACTCCTTTTTCAACGCGCTGCTAACACGCTGAAGCGGATGGGCAGGAGTGCCCCTCGTCCGACTTCACTTCTTGTTTTTCTTGTTCTTGCCCGTGTTGTCGTCCTTGCGGTCGGCATTGATCTTCTGTTGGAGATCCTGCTGTTCGCGGGCGAGCTTTTGTCGGGCGTCGGCCATCTGGCGCGCTTCCTGTGCCGATTCGCGGCGGGCGGCGGCGACCTGGTCCTTCACCTGTTCAAACGCCGACTTGGCCGACTTGAGTTCCGGATCCTTCTCGACCGCCTTCTCCATCGCATCGCTGGCCTTGGCGACGGCTTCTTCGGCGGCCTTCAATTTGGTCCGTTCCGGTTTGAGAGACTCCTCGGCGTCGAGGGCCTCGCGTTCCAACCGCGCGGGAAGTTGCTTGGTCTTGGCGGCCTCGACCATCTGCTTGAGTCGGTCGCCGTCGTCCCCTTCGTTGTCGTCGCGCAGAGCAGCCAACCGGCGGTCGGCATTCTTGGCGGCTTCGAGAGCTTCCTTGTACTGGGCCGTCTCGGCGACCTGCTTCAGGATGGGTGCGCCCGCTGTTTCGTAGGCCTTGCGCGCGGCGTCGAGCGTCCGCCGGGCTTCGGCCAGTCCGACCAAGTCGGCGTGTTTGGCCTCCAGATCGTCGCGTCGCTTCTGAATCTGGCCGGCCGCTTTGGACTGATCGCGCACGGCGGACTTCAGCTTCTCGGCAGCTTGCCGCGCGGATTTCTCGGCGTCTCGCAGCGTCTTCTCGGCTGCGTTGACATCCTTCTGCGCTTTTTGGACGGCGTCGTTCTCGCGCCGCTCATCGTTCTTTTGAGCATTGGTTTTGTTGTTGTTCTTCCCGTTCTGGGCCACAGCGGACAAGGGGGCGGACGCCAGCAGTACTCCGACGGAAAGGACGGCGAGTAACAGAAGCTTGCTCATGGGAGGCTCCCTTCGAGGGTGAACTGAGTCCGGGTCACAACGGCGAGTCGTGCGGCGATCAGTGTAACACCGGGTGCAGAAATCAGTCTCGCTTCAGCCGAAGGCGTCTCACTTCAAAGGGGTGGTCCTCGGCCTGAATACCGATCGGTCCCTCGCTGAGGAAATCGGGTTCGCATTTGCTGATCGGCGTGCCATTCAGCGAGACGGCCAACGCGCCGTCCTTCGAGACGATTTCGAGGCTGTTCCATTGGCCAACCGGTTTGCGGGCCTGCTGTCTGGCTGCGTCATCCTCTTCGGCCTTCACCGGCTCCGCGCCGCCGTTCTCCTTGATCGCGGCCATCTGCACGTGCTTCCCCTGCACTTCGAGGCACATCGGCCAGAGTTTGTGCTCACCCGTGATGTAGACCAGAAAGCCGGTGTTCCCCTTGAACTTGGCTTCGTCCTTGAGGTTGTCGGGCCTCGGGAAACGATAGTCGAGCCGCAGCGTGAAGTTCTGGTACGGCTGCTTGGAGTACAGATAGCCCCTGGGCTTGCCGGAGCACTTCAGCCCCTCATCGGTCGCAGCCCACGTGTCGGCATGTGCATCGAAGGCTTCAAAGTCGGCGAAGGCCAGCGGTTCAAACCCCTCTTCCAGATGGAAGGGCGGTTCGGCGGGAACGGCTTCGTGCGCAACGGGCGCGGTTGAGGTGACGCTGGAGTTGTTGGGGGTGGGCGCAGTCGGCTCCTGTCGGCAACCAACAGCCAGCGCGAGCAGCACGACGACAGAACCGACCAGACGCGAGCGAGGACGCATAGCCAGACCTTTGAGAAGACGAGTCATCAGTTGCGGGCGACTGTATCCCCGGCCTCGCGGTCTCGCAACGCTGCTTTCATCGCGAGCAGGGCGACTCAAACGAAGCCGCCCGGCGTGTGAAGCCGGGCGGCTGTCAAGTTGTTTCGCGGTGCCGGTGGAAAGATCACTCGACAGTCACGCTTTTGGCGAGGTTGCGGGGGCGGTCGACGTTGCAGCCGCGCAAGATCGCGATTTGGTACGACAGCAACTGCAATGGAATCGACGTCACCAGCGGCTGCAGGTACTCGTCGACATCGGGGACATAGATCACGTCGTCGGCGAGGTCGGCGATCTTGTCGTCCCCCTCGCAGGCGATGGCGATCACTGGACCGCGACGGGCTTTGACCTCCTGCAAGTTGCTCATCACCTTCGGGTAGATGCCGCAGTGCGGGGCGATGAAGACGCTGGGAGTATCTTCGTCGATCAGGGCGATCGGGCCGTGCTTCATCTCGGCGGCGGGATAGCCCTCCGCGTGGATGTAGCTGATTTCCTTGAGCTTGAGCGCCCCTTCGAGAGCGACCGGGAAGTTGTACAGCCGGCCCATGTAGAGGAAGTTTTCGGCCGTGTAGTACTTGCGAGCCACTTCCTTGACGGCATCGAAGCAGTTGAGCGTCTGGCGAATGGTATCGGGCATCGCCCGCAGATGGCTGATGATCCGCTTGCCCGCCGGGTAGGACAGATTGCGCATGCGGCCCATGAACAGGGCGAGCAGCGTCAGCACGGTGACTTGTGAGGTGAAGGCTTTGGTCGAGGCGACGCCGATTTCCGGCCCCGCGTGCAGATAAATGCCGCCGTCCGCTTCACGGGCGATCGTCGAACCGACCGTGTTGCAGATGGCCAGCGTCGGGTGGCCCTTCCGCTTGCATTCGCGCATCGCCGCGAGCGTGTCGGCCGTCTCACCGCTCTGTGTGATGGCGAAGACCATCGTGCGATCCGACATCGGCGGGTTGCGGTAGCGCAGCTCGCTGGCATACTCGACCTCGACCGGGATGCGGGCGAATTCCTCAATGAGATACTCGCCCACCAGTCCCGAATGCCAGCTCGTTCCGCAGGCCGTCAGTACGATGCGGTCGATGCGGCGCAGTTGCTGCGGGTCCATGTTCAGGCCGCCGAAGACGGCGGTCGCCTCGTCGTCATCGAGCCGGCCGCGCAGGGCGTTCTCGATCGCGGTCGGCTGCTCGAAGATCTCCTTGAGCATGTAGTGCTCGAACTCGCCGAGGTCGGTATCGACCGCCGACTGATCGAGCACCCGGACGTTTTTGGTGTTCGAACCGCCGTTCTGATGCCGCAACTGGAAGTGATCGGCCGTGATGACAGCCAGTTCGTGATCGTTGAGATAGACCACTTCATCCGTGTGCCCGACAAGCGGGCTGGCATCGCTGGCGAGGTAATGCTCATCCTTTCCGATTCCGACAACGAGCGGGCTGCCCAGGCGAGCCGCAATCAACAGGCCGGGCACGTCGCGGAACAGGATCGCCAGGCCATAGGTTCCCTTGATCTTCTTGATCGCGGCCTCAACCGCCCTCACGCAGGTCTCCGCCAGGGTGGGATCGGCTCCCAGCTTGGTTTCTTCTTCGAGGTGGTGGGCGATCAGGTGCGCGGCGACTTCCGTATCAGTGGCCGATCGAAACACGTAGCCCATCTCGGTCAGTTGGTTTCGCAGGGTGGAATAGTTCTCGATGACGCCGTTGTGGACCAGAACCACTTCCCCGTTGCCGCCGGTGTGAGGGTGCGAGTTCGCGTCGCTCGGCTCGCCGTGTGTGGCCCAGCGTGTGTGGCCGATACCGACGTTGCCGACGACGGGCTGCTGTTTGACAAGTTCCGCCAGTTGACCGACTCGTCCCGTCTTCTTGCGGACCACGATCTGATCGTTGTCTTGCAGAGCCACTCCGGCACTGTCGTAGCCGCGGTATTCGAGACGAAACAGCCCCTCGATCAGGTAGTCATACGCCTGCTTCGGACCGACATAGCCCACGATTCCACACATTGATTGAGACTCCTGAGACAGTTCGACAGCGAATCGGGACGCCGAACGGCGGGATAAGGTGAACGGCCGGTCCGGCGGGCTGTGGGCTCGCGGGACAATGCGGTTTGAATGACGCGAACGAATGGACCACGACAAGGTTAGGACGAGAGTCAACCAGTGTGCGGGCTATAGCAGAGACTGGGCAAATTGGTCAACGCGGAGTTGCGGCAGCGAATGATCAATCGGTTCGGTTGCCGGATTTCAACGGGCGGCTCCGAAAGACGGACTGCCTGGGTTTGGCGGCATCTCGCTTCCGGCACGTCGAAGCCACGAACAAACCGGGTCGGCATGACCGTCTCAATCGGCTCGCCCCTCGCGACTGCTATCAACCGAGCGGGCTTTCTGATCGGAACTCGATGTTTCCTTTTTGCAACCCGGCAAATCGTGAACTAGGTTTCGGCAGCGATGCGAGACTGCACCGGTTGTCGGTGCGGCTGGTGTCGAAATCGAAGTTTGATTGTTGGGAGTCCCCTGCAACATGGCTGCACCTACTTTCGCTCCGCCTCGTGGAGGACGTGGTCCTTCGTCCGAAATGGACTTTGACAGCCTGAAGCGACTGATTCACGGCAAGCTGGTCGAGAAGCTCGACCTGTCACGGCTCGGCGATCTTCAGGGCGACACGCTGCGGCGCGAGATTCGTCTCGTCGTCGAGCATCTGTGCGACACCGAGAACCCCGCGCTGAACCGTTCGGAACGCGAGCGGCTGATCGAGGAAGTGCTCGACGAAACCTTTGGCTACGGCCCGCTGGAAATCCTGCTCAAGGAACAGGGCGTCGCCGACATCATGATCAACGGGCCGAAGAACGTCTTCATCGAAAAGAACGGTCGCATTCAACGGTCCGAGGTCACGTTCCGCGACAACGCACATCTGATGCAGATTCTCGACCGCATCGTGTCGCGCATCGGCCGGCGCTGCGATGAGACGTCGCCGATGGTGGATGCCCGCCTGGCCGACGGCTCCCGCGTGAACGCGATCATTCCGCCGCTGGCCCTCGACGGTCCCTCGCTGACGATTCGCCGCTTCGGATCGAAGCCGCTGGGGTTGGAAGACCTCTTGAAATTCGGAGCCTTCACGCCCGAGATCGCCCTCGTGCTGGAAGGGGCGATCAAGGCGCGACTGAACATCATCATCAGCGGTGGTACCGGCTCCGGTAAGACCACGCTGCTCAACACGCTGTCGGGCTTCATTCAGAACGACCAGCGCGTGATCACGATCGAGGACGCGGCGGAACTGCAACTTCAGCAGGACCACGTCCTGCGGCTGGAGACTCGACCCGCGAACATCGAAGGCAAGGGGCGAGTCACGGCGACGGACCTCGTCAAAAACGCCCTGCGCATGCGACCGGACCGGATCATCATCGGCGAATGCCGCGGTTCCGAATCGCTCGACATGCTGCAAGCCATGAACACCGGCCACGAAGGCTCGATGACGACGATCCACGCCAACACGCCGCGCGACGCCATGTCGCGTCTGGAAACGATGATCGCGATGGGGGGAGTGGAACTGCCGATCCGGGCCTTGCGCCAGCAGTTCGCCGCCGCCGTGGACCTCATCATCCAGGTGCAGCGCCTGCAGGGCGGCCCGCGCCGGCTGACGCACATCACGGAAGTGTTGAATATGGAGCAGGACACGGTCGTGATGCAGGACATCTTCCTGCACAAGCAGGACGGCATCGACGAGAACAACCGCGCGTTCGGACATTTCGAGGCGACGGGAGTCCGTCCCTCGTTCATGGGGCGTCTGGAGGGAGCCGGCGTCAAGTTACCGTCGAACCTGTTCACGGCGAGAGCCCTCGGAAAGTAGAGGTTGATGGTTGAAGGTTGAGGGTTGAGGGTCAGAACGTACGACCACGCAGCCGCCTCTTCTTCTGACCATCAACCCTCAACCATCAACCTTATTCTTCAACCGGAGTGGATCCCATGGATCCGATTTGGATGATTTCGATGGCGGCGTTCATCGGCGCGGCGGCCCTGGCTTCGGCCATCTTCATGATGGCCAGGGACATGGGCTCCACACGCGCGGAGGATCGGCTCGACCTGCTGGCCGGTACCAGGACGTCAGAGAACGAGGCGGCGCGCAGCCTGATGAAGCAGGACTTCATCAATGTGGGCAAGGGAGCGGCGGGCGCTCTCAGCAAGTTCTCGAAGAACATGGGGAGTTGGGGATTTTTCCTGGAACAGGCCGATTCGCCGATCAACTTTCAGACCTTCATCCTCATCAGCGGGGGCGTTGGAATCCTGGGGGCTGCCGCCGGTGCGATCGCTCAAGCGCCGACACCACTGTGGCCGGTCTTTGCCCTGATGACGGGTGTCATGCCGCTGTTTTGGTTGATGTGGCGACGCAAGCAGCGGTTCGCCAGGTTCGGCGCACAACTGCCCGATGCGCTGTCGCTGATCGCCCGCGCACTCCGCTCGGGTCACAGCCTGAACGCCGGACTGAACATGGTCGTCGAGGAAATGGCCGCACCCATCGGCCTCGAATTTCAGATTGCCTATGAGGAACAGAACCTGGGAATTCCGATCGAGCAGGCGCTGAAGAACATGATGAAGCGGATGCCCAATCTCGATTTGAAGTTCTTCGTCACGGCGGTCTCGATCCAACGACAGACCGGCGGCGACCTGGCCGAAATCATCGACAAGATCTGCGAAGTGGTGCGCGAGCGGTTCAAGATCCTCGGCATGGTGCAGGCTCTGACCGGCGAAGGCCGACTGAGCGGCGCGGTGCTGATGGCTCTGCCCATCGCCATCTTCATCGCCGTTTACTACCTGAATCAGGAATACGTGATGCTCCTGTTCACCACCGAACTCGGCAAGAAAATGGTGGCGTTCGGCGTGGTGATGCAAATCGTCGGAGCCATCTGCATCAAGAAAATCATCGACATCAAGGTGTAGGGACGGGTTGAGGGTCGAAGGTTGATGGTTGAGGGCCAGACCGAATCCCGAGCTTTGCTTCTTCTTCTGACCCTCAACCTTCAACGCTCAACCTTCAACCCAACGGGACGATTCATCATGGAACTGACCACAATCATGCCGTGGGCCATCTTCGGGGCGATCACCGCCGGAGCGTGGGCGGTGATGAACGTGTTCTCGAAAGAGGAATCACGCGCCACCGAACGGCTCGATGAGCTGCGCGATCCGGCGTCGCGTGACAAGAAGAAATCGGGCAGGGGGCTGGGCGGAGTTCTCGCCAAGGCGGCTCCGGCGATGGCGAAGGCCCTCGGATCGAAGTCGGATCTCGAACAGAATGAACTGCGGGTGCGACTCGCCAATGCGGGCTACAACCAGGCGAGTTCGGCCCAGATGTACCTGGCGATCAAGGTGGCCATGCTGGGAGTCGGCGCGCTCCTCGGCGGTGGCTATGGAATGCTCGCCTACGGTCCGACGCAGAAGGGGTTCTTCTCGATCGGGATCGCGGCCGGCGTCTGTTTCTATCTGCCCGAGTTGGTACTGTGGTTCATGATTTCATCCCGCAAGCAGAAGATCTTTCTGTCGATGCCGGACGCCCTCGATTTGCTGGTGGTGTGCGTCGAAGCCGGGCTCGGTCTGGATGCCGGTCTGCGGCGGATCGGCGAGGAACTGGCGGACGCTCACCCCGAATTGTGCAGCGAATTCGCGCTCAGCAACATGCAGGTTCAAATGGGCCGCGTGCGCCGGGACGTGTTGCACGACCTGGGCGTGAGGACGGGGGTTGACGACGTCAAGGCTCTGGCCGCGATCTTGATTCAGGCCGAGCGGTTTGGCTCGTCGATCGCCCAGGCGCTGCGAGTCCAATCCGATTCGATGCGGGTCAAACGCCGACAACTCGCCGAAGAAAAGGCTCAAAAGACCGCCGTGCAGATGCTCTTCCCGATGGTGCTGTTCATTTTCCCCGGCATCTTCGTGGTACTCGTCGGCCCGGCCGCCATCAAGATGATGGATTCGATGTTCAAGTGACCCGCACAACGCTGAGATTGGCTCAATGGCGAATCACAGCTTCGTCAAGCCCGCGATACGTTGTGAATGAACTCGTCAGGCCGCCGTTCAACGAATGAAACATCGGTGGGCGAATCGCCGCCAGAGTTTCTTTCGTGCGCGGAGTCGATGGGTCGCGGCTGTCATCGCGCTCGGTCTTGTCAGTGGAAACAGTCGTCTGATCTGGACGTGACGTATCGCCTGAATGAGCCCGATGAGCCCCGGTTGTTCAGATTCTGATGCGGCTCATGCGCAATGTACTCGCCATCGCGTTGAATCGGATCGAACCAACTCTGTCGGACGGTGTGATGCGCTCGGCTGCGACCTTGCGACGTGAGCGAAATTGCCGCAGATTAGTTGGTCTCTGACGAATTGATGCGATTCGGCATCATGCTTGCAATTCCTCGACGGGGCCGGGAGGACATTTTGCAAATCTGCATCCGACTCAACTGGGGATTGTCCTGTTGATCTGCCTTCTGTCGACCCCGCTCTCTCTGTCTAACGATTAGTGATTCTCCATTTTTGAAATTGTTCGATCTTGCTCGGATGACGATCCTCCATTGATTCGTGCGTGGAACCCACACGTGCCTCCCCCACTCACTCTGCCGGAGCAGACCACATGACTCCCCCTCCCGAATGGCTGGCCAACCTGGCGAACGAAGTTGCTGCTCGAATCGAACCGCTCGGAACCATGGGGCCGATCGGCTGTCATTACCACCCGGGGCCGGTTGGTTGGGAGATCACCGTCTTCGCCGCTTTGACCGAGGTCGTCGGAGGACCACACGACGGCCGGGTATTCGGGGCGCGGTTCGAGGTTGATTTGAAGGCGCTGTTGGGCATCTTCTCCCAAGTCAATGCGATGCACTGGCAGTCGCAAAGCCTCGACAAGGAGGACGAGTTGGGAGCACACTTGTCGATCGAGGGACGATACGGCGATGAACCCGTCTGTGTCCGCATCCCTGCGGTGTCGCCCGAGCGATTTGAACCGGGCCGCCAAATGTTGGTTCATCGCCGCCGCTGGCAGGAAGTTTGGTGAGGCCTCGGCGGACCGAATCCGGATGCAGAAGTGCGCTGCCGTTCCTCGGGCAGCGCCTGACCGCGCCCCGTTGATTTCGCGTCGCCCCACACTTTGACATCGCCTACCCAGCGCGCCAGCCAGTCCCTATACTCCCGGCCCAACAACGGCTTCGGTTCAGGCGGGAAGGCATGGCGCGCTACTTCAAGTACAAGTCAACAGACGAACTCGTGGCGGAGGCCACAGCACTCGGTTCGTCACTGCCCGTTTCGAGCGACTTCTCGGTGTTGTTTGAGCCGGTCCGGATCGGCTCGCTGACCGTCGGAAACCGGCTCTGCATCCAACCGATGGAAGGCTGCGATGGCACGCTGGATGGTGCTCCCGATGAGTTGACCCATCGCCGTTACCGCCGCTTCGGTGCGGGAGGTGCCAAGCTGATTTGGGGCGAAGCGACCGCGATTGACGAGGCGGCGCGAATGAACCCGCGCCAACTCTGGTTGCACGACGGAACCGCCTCGGTGCTGGAAGACATGCTGAACGGTTGTCGCCAGGCGCATCGAGAGTCACTCGGCTCGGAGGCCGGTCTTGCCGTCGGCTTGCAACTCACACATTCGGGTCGGTTCAGCTACCGCCGTCCGCTGCTGGCGACTCACGATCCGATCCTCGATCCGCTGACAATCGACAAGTCGACCGGCCGCGTCATCGATGAGTCGTTCCCCCTGCTGACCGATGACGACCTGAAGCGGATCGAGGACCAGTACCTCGCTGCCGCACGACTCGCCGCGCGCATCGGCTGCGACTTTGTCGATATCAAGCAGTGCCATCGGTATCTGCTGTCGGAGTTGCTCGCGTCGAAGAACCGACCCGGTGAGTACGGCGGGAGTCTGGAGAACCGTTCGCGTCTCGTCCGTAACGTTGTCGGTCGCATCCGTGCCGAGTTGCCTGCGCTCACGATTGTCACGCGGATGAATGTCCACGACGGCATTCCCTATGTTCGCCGTGATCGGCTTCCCGAATCTCAGCGCCCGCCGATGCCCTCGGACACCGAAGCGGAGTTGCTCGCAGGCATCGGCATTCCGGCCCCGCATGCGATTCCTCTGCAAGCGGCCTTCGGAGTCGATCCGCACGACCACTTGAAGCTCGACCTGACCGAGCCGCTGCAACTCGCCAAGTGGCTGCGCGACTGGGGCGTCTCCGCGATCAACGTCACGCTGGGGAACCCGTATGCCAACCCGCACCTTGTCCGCCCCGCCGAGTTTCCCCCGGTCGATGGCTATCACGCGCCCGAGCATCCGCTGATCGGAGTCCTCCGCCATTTCCACGCGACCGCCGCCATCCAAGCCGCCGTCCCCGATGTGCCGGTCGTCGGCAGCGGCTACAGTTGGCTGCAAGACTTCGCGATGCATGCGGGAGCGGGCAATGTTCAAAGCGGGCGCTGTGCTTTCGTCGGCATGGGGCGAGCCACTCTCTCGCACCCCGACTTCGCAAAGCACCTTCAAGACCACGGCTCCATGAATCGCAAGCTGATCTGCCGGACGTTTTCGTACTGCACGAACCTGATGCGCACGAAAGACCATCCGCTCGGCCAGTACGCCACGGGTTGTCCTCCGTTCGACAAAGAGGTCTACGGCCCGCTGTGGAAGGAAGTCGAAGCCAAGCGAGCCGGTCAGTAGAACCACAGCGGGTGCTTGAAGAAAGAGTGAGTGCAAAGTGAGAAGTGACAAGTGACAAGTGCAAAGTTGAGTAGAAGCGGGCAGCATCCGGTTGAGATTCTTTCATTTTGCACTTTGCACTTGCCACTTCTCACTTTGCACTCCATCAACCTGTTTGAAAGGTCCTCTCCGTGTCCCAATACCTGACCGTCGAAAGCCTGATCGCACTCCTGACGCTCACCGCGCTGGAGATCGTGCTCGGGATCGACAACATCATTTTCATCGCGATCCAGGCCGGAAACCTCCCCGCCGCTCAACGTGACCGGGCACGAAAGCTTGGACTGCTGCTGGCGGTCGTGTCGCGAGTCCTGCTGTTGTTCGCTATTGGCTGGGTCGTGCAATTGGAACACCCGATCGGCACGCTGCTCGGCCAGGAGATCACCTGGAAGGATCTGGTGGTGATTCTGGGAGGCCTGTTCCTGATTCATCAGGCCACCGTCGAAATCCATCACAAGGTCGAAGGCCAGCACCACGTAGAGCATGGAGCGAGACGAGTCACCACGATGTCGGCCATGCTGGTCCAGGTCGCCATCATGGACTTGGTCTTCTCACTCGACTCGGTCATCACCGCGGTTGGTATGAGCAAACAAATCCCGATCATGGTCGCGGCAGTGCTGATGGCTGTGGTGGTGATGCTGGTCTTCTCGGGAGCCATCGTCCGCTTCGTGGACCTGAACCCTGCCATCAAACTGCTGGCCCTCTCCTTCTTGCTGCTGATTGGCGTGCTGCTGGTGGCCGAGGGATTCCACCAGGAGATCAACAAGGGCTACATCTACTTCGCGATGGCCTTTTCTCTGGGGATCGAATTGATGCAGATGCGTGCTCGACACAACGAATGGAAACGCCACAAGGCAGCGCCTGCCGATGCGGCCTCCACTTCCGTGCCGCACTCGTAGCGAGGCGATCGCATTTTTTGAAGTAGGGTGGGACGAGTCTTCGACGGCCCACCATTTCGGCCAGTTTTTTTTGGGGGCGTCCAAGAAAAGGCCCAACCAAAAAACCAACAACAGAGCATACCAAAATAAAAACCCCCCCCCCCC
>JBBPIS010000174.1:0-15509 GCA_038040225.1 Planctomycetota bacterium | reverse complement strand
ATGACATGGGCACCTCCACGGACAACATGCGGACCCTCAAGCGTGACACGGGCACCCTCACGGACAACATGGGGGGATAAATTCCATGCGAACCCTCACGGGTGACGTGCGGATCCTCATGGATGACCCGGGCACCCTCACGGTTCGCATCCAGCGGCGGGCAGGGCGGCGTGGTCGGGAGACCGTGCCAAACGTAACTCGAAACGCCAGCGTGGAGTTCGGCCGATCGGGGAAACTGGTCTTGGTGGATCGGCGGCGAGGCCACTACAGTTCGTTCCTTCCCCCGAAACCATTCCACAATCCGGTGACTTCTCTGGCGATGTGCAACTCAACGCATCCGCGCGAGAACCAGGCGTGCCCGGCGGGCACGTTCGTTTTCATGCGGCCAACACTCCTGGCGATCTTGATCTTGATCTTGTCCGCAGTGCTCTGCGGGTGTGGGACGACACGCATGTCGGACACGCTGCGCACCGGGACCGAACAGCTTTTGTTGTCCAGCGCGATCGACCGGTCCATCAACGCCATCGACTTTTCGTCGCTCGAAGGGAAGGACGTCTTCTTCGATCCGCAGTATTTGAAGGGGGTTTCGGACGAAGGCTACATCGTCAGTTCGATCCGACAACGCCTGCTGTCGGAGGGAGTGTTCCTGAAGGCCAACCGCGACGACGCGACGTATGTGGTTGAGGCACGTGCCGGAGCGATTGGCACGAATCGCCAGGACGTGTTGTTGGGGATTCCGCAGGTGACCCTGCCGACGGGAGTCATGATGGCCGGTGCCCCCTCGGCGATTCCCGAGATCCCGATTGCGAAGAAGACCAACCAGAAGGGTGTCGCCAAGGTGGCGGTGTTTGCCTACAACCAGGTGACGGGTCAGGCGCTGTGGCAGTCGGGGACTCATCCGATCACCGCGGACGCTCGTGACACGTGGATCCTGGGGACGGGTCCATACCAGCGCGGTTCGATCTACAACGGGACCAGCTTTGCGGGTCAACGCATGATGTGGCCCGTGGGACGTCAGTCTGCAGCGAGTCAGCAACCGCCGGTCCTCGGCCAGTCCGTAACGGCAGCCGCCTTATTCGAGGAAGACCCCAACGTCAAACCGCCTCGACCCCCCGCGTCCTACGCAGAGAAATCGAAGGACAACAAGGTGACTCCGGCCTCATTCACGCCAGCGGTTCCGCCCAGCCAGCCTCAGCCGGGGCGAGTTCCCTCGCCCGTTCCGCCCTCATCCTCGCAGTCCGGCGTCGGCTCGGGCTTCGGGGCAGGGACGTTCAACACCTCGAACGGTCAAGACGCGAAGGCCGCCTCGGGAGGCAACGCCGCCGCCGCGGGACTCCTGATCTTCGGAAGTGGAACTCCGCAGTAGCTCGTCGCCTGATGCAAAGGACCGGCGTATCAATAGGTGTCCCCCCGTGGCGGATGCTGCCAGCATCCGAACCGACGCTGGCAGCGTCGGCCACGACAGTTCTTCCCGTGCCGCGCCTAATTTCTGGGTGGAATCTCGACCGGGAAGACGGGGCGGGTTCGTTTGCGATAGGTCAGCTTCTTAAAGTCATGGGTGTGGATCGCCTGGGCGTCGACGTTGGTGATCGTTCCGGCGAAGCGTTCGAAGCTGGCTCGAAAGTGGGCGGCGGACTTCACGGCGATGTACTTCATCGAGGGGCAGTCAATTCCCAGCGTCTTGGCGAAGGCCGGTCCGAGCGGCTGTTCGTGAGCGGTCACGATGACGACTGAGACGCCGTCCTGCCTGAGCCACGCCGAGCAGCCCATGTTGCCGGTCAGCCCCGCGTACATCGGGCCGTCGTAGGTGAAGTCCCCGTTCGAGACGGCCATCACGTCGGCATGCATCACGACCGGCGGTCCCTGAATCGGATCGGACTTGCCTCCCACCGAGACCTTGATGCGCCGGCCGACTCCTGCGGCGTGAGCCTGTTGCGCGACCTCGGGATCGACGATGTAGAGGATCAGCGCGTCGGTCAGGCCCAGCTCGAAGAACGTCCGCAGGATCTCCGTCGAATCGCCCGGCGAACCACCTCCCGTGTTGTCCGCATGATCGGCGAGGACGACGGGAAATCGACCGAGTCGCTCCCCCTCGCGGATCGCGTCTCGGACCGACTTCGGCGGCGTATACCAGCGTTCGCGGCTCTCCCAGATCCACGAGGCGAGTTCCTCGGCCGTCGACTGCGCGAGCGATTCGCTGCCGTCCGCGACGACGATCACACTGACTCCCACATCGGGGACGTCGGCCCACGGAAACCCGGTCGCCAGCGTGACGGAAAGAACTCCCGGGCGAGACTCCAAATCGTGGACATGCTGCATGACTTCGTTCATTGGAGGATGCGCCGTCACTTGAGTCGGCGTGTTCCAGAAGAGCGGGATCTGGCGCAGAGCCATCACCGGCCGGACATCGCCTCGAATCGTCTTCACGATCAGGTCCGCAGCCTCTCGCCCCCGCTCGGCCATGTCGACGTGCGGGTAAGTATCGAAACCAATGATGGCCGTTGCGGCATCGACTCGCCGCTGTGTGTGGTTCCCGTGCAGATCGAACGTCACCACGATCGGCCGAAGCGGTCCGACGAAACTTCGGACCGCTTCGATGAAATCGCCATCGCCGTCATCGATTCCCTCGACCACCATCGCGCCGTGCAGATCGAGCAGCACGCCATCCACGGGTCCGCCGTCCGACTCCGCCTGTCGCAGCCGGTCGAGGAACTCCTGTTTGAGCGATTCGTAATCGTCTCGCACGATCAACCCGCTGGGATAGGCGAAGCCCCACAACAGCGGCACGGCCTCAAACCCGTGAGCCGTCGCGCCGTCAATGAACCCGCCGGTGCAGATGTTGGCTCCGGTGAATCGCCGGATGACATCCTGCCCCCGAAACAGACCGAACCCCGACCCAAAGTCCGCCAGCGTCGTCCGCACCGTCGCAAACGAGCTGGTTTCATGTGAGATACCGCCGACCGCAATTCGCATGTTCGTACAAGCTCCGCTGGGGACGAAGAAACTGAGACGCGGACGCGGGAAGGATGATCATCCGCTCGGAAAAACGAAAGGTCGGGCCGCAATGGACGCAGGCCCAAAGTCTTTTGAATCTAGGAAGGGTGTGCCTCGATTACGGAGTCCTCGACGTGGCCGTGCGAATGAAGTAGAGACGTGGATTGGTGACGAAGCCATGACTGAGAAGACCACGGCCATCCTGAAGACGGTTTGACCGTGATATCCGACACCCGCTCACCGAAGAGCACAGCCATGTCGAAGACTCCATGACTGCGGCACCTCGAGCAGGTTTCGCGAACAGCACTCCGCCTATCCGCTGTTCGCGATTCCTTCGGGCCAGTTGTGGAAGCAGCCGTGATCCCGACAGATCTTCCGGCCTCCGGATCCGGTGAACCGCCAATCGTCGCGTTGAATTGAATGGAAGGGGGAAGCATGAAGCAGTCGCTGTCACATCAGGAAATTCATGAGTTGTTCGCCGATGGCATCATTCGCCACGGTCCGTTTGCCGGACTGAAGTACCCGGCGCTGGCCTCGATCGGCAGTGCGCTCTATCCCAAGCTGCTGGGATCGTACGAGTCCGAGATTCACCCGTGGATTCAGGAGGTCTGCGACGCCGGTTATTCCGAGATCATCGACGTCGGTTGTGCCGAGGGCTATTACGCCGTAGGGCTGGCTCGACGGATCCCGCAGGCCACGGTCTACGCCTACGACACGGATGAGGGGGCTCGGCAGCTTTGTGCCCACTGCGCCACCGCCAATCAGGTGGCCGATCGTCTGTCGGTCCGAGCCGCCTTCACCGCCGACGAACTGCCGGGCATTCCCATCCGTCAGCGCGGTCTGATCATTTGCGACTGCGAAGGAGGGGAGATTCAGATCTTCACCGAGCAGACGCGCCAGCGGTTCGCAAACTGGGATCTCTTGATCGAGACGCACGACTTCATGGACATCACCATCTCGACCCGCCTGGCCGAACTGTTTCAGGACACGCACCAACTCCGCACGCTCACCAGCCTCGACGACATTCAAAAAGCGAAGACGTACGACTACCCGGAGCTTTCTCCCTTCGATCTGGCAACTCGCCGAACCATCCTCGCCGAATACCGCCCGACGATCATGGAGTGGCTGTTTCTGACGTCTCGATCCCAATCCACTTGAGCGCCCCAACTCCAGCAAGACCGGAGCATCACTCCAGGTATGTTCCCCGTGCCGCTCCCGCCTCGTATTCGGTGGCCAGTTGGTCGGCGGTCTCTTGCGTCAGTGAGCCGGCTTCCACGCGGGCGGCCAGTTGCTTGCGGTAGGACTCCAACAGTTGAGCCTTGTCGTAGCGGGCGAACTGCATCATGTCGTTGATGCGGCTGCCATGCACCAGCTTCGTGACGTGGTAACGGCCGTCGTTGTCGATCACGACTTGAGCCTCGTTCGGCTGGCCGAACAGGTTGTGATAGCTCCCCATCACTTCCTGATAGGCACCTGTCAGGAAGAGGCCCAGGTAGTAGTCCTCGCCGTCCTGCCACTTGTGCAGTTCGAGTGTCTGTTTCACGTCCTTGAGATCAACGAAGCGGTCGATTTTACCGTCGCTGTCGCAGGTCACGTCGACCAGTGTCGCGAAGTCTTCGGGAATCTCATCCAGGCGGTGGATCGGGCAGATCGGGAACAACTGCTGTATGGCAAAGCTGTCGGGGGCCGAGCGGAAGAGCGAGAAGTTGCACAGATACTTCTGCGCCAGAATCTTCTTCAGTTGCTCGAACTCCTCGTCGGGGAAGCTGTCTTCCTCGGATTCTTTGAGAGCCCGCGCACACGCCTCCCAAAACAAGACCTCGCCCTTCGCCCGATCCTCCAGACTGATCAGTCCCAGATTGAACTGCGTGTGGAGTTCGTCCTTGTGTTCGAGCGCGTCGTGGTAGTACTCGGCGTAGTTCTTGCCGTTGATGCCGTCGCACAGATCCTTCAGTTCGGTGATGACCTGCGGGTCATCGGCATCAATGGTGACTTCGGGTTCGTCGTCGGCGAAGGTTTCGATCTCATCGCGGATCGAGGTGATGAAGACCGTGTGATAAGCCGTCATGAACCGGCCGCTTTCGGTGACGAGGTTCGGGTGCGGCACGTTCTCGTCGTCGCAGACGCCCTTGATGACATAGACGACGTCGTTGGCAAACTCCTGCACGGTGTAGTTGACGCTCGACTCGAACCGCGTCTGCGAGCCGTCGTAGTCCACGCCGAGGCCGCCGCCGATGTCGAGGAACTCGATCCCGCAGCCGATCTGCCGCAGCTTGGCATAGACGCGGGCCGCCTCCTTCATCGCGTTCTTGACCCGCTTGATGTCGGTGATTTGCGAGCCGATGTGAAAGTGGAGCAGCTTCAACTGGCCATCGAGCTTCGCCTCCTTGAGCAGCCGCACGCATTGCAGGAGTTCGGAGGTGGTCAGTCCGAACTTGGCCGCCTCACCGCCGGAAGACGCCCATTTGCCGGAGCCTCTCGAATAAAGTTTGGCCCGCAACCCGATCCACGGCGCAACGCCGGTCTGCTGCGCCAGCTTCACGACCATTTTCAGTTCGTTCAGCTTTTCGACGATGATCGTCACCCGCTTGCCCGCCTGTACCCCCAGCAGCGCCGTCTTGATGAACGCCTCATCCTTGAAGCCGTTGCACAGCATCAGGGACTCGGGCGTCTGCTCCTGCGCAATGGCTGCGTACAACTCGGCCTTCGATCCGCATTCGAGGCCCACGCGGCAACGACCACTGTCACGGAGAAATTCCTCGACAACCTCGCGTCGCGGATTGACCTTCATGGGAAAGACCGGGTAATGCTGCCCTTTGAAGCCGTACTGCGCAATGGCCCCCTGATACGCTGCCGACAGCGTCCGCAACTGTGCGGTCAGCAACTGCGGGAACCGAATCAGCAGCGGCAATTGCAGGTTCCTGTCCTTCAGCAGGTGGTCGACCAATTCCTTGAGGTCCACGTATCGCGGATCGTCCTTCGCGGGCCGGACGATGATGTGCCCCCGGGCATTGACGTCGAAGTACCCGGCCGACCAGTTCTCGACCCCGTAGACCTGCTGGATGCGCTGCAAGATTTCGTCGTTCATGAATCCGTTCTCGAATAATCAGGGAGTCCAGCGGCAGGCGTTGACCCAATCGGGGGACTCGGTGGCGAAGGCGATCAGAAACAAAAGCTCCACGGTGTCTGGAATCGGCAGGCCGCTCGGCAGCAATACGATTCCGGGACTGGTCTGGCCTGGGGCCAGATATGGTCATGAAGGTGTCGCGGCAACGTGGACTTGTCGAGGGAGACGAGCAGGCGACCGTGAACCGCCGCCCAGCGGATGATCTCAAGATCGTCGACGCTGCACGGCAAAGTCTCCGCATCTCCGACGCGGACGATATCCAGCGGATGCGGCTCCGTCGCATTGCGGGTCTGAATCGCAAGCCACAACCCGTCGGGGCGGAGATTCTCGTCGAGCAGCAGTTTGAGCGGCATCGTTCAGCCTGCCGTCCGCGCGGTGAGACGGCGGCGAAGTTCCTCCAACGACGGTCCGCGAGTCGCCTCCGTACAATGGTGTTCGGCTTCGGTCTCCTCGACGAGCAACCAGCGCGCGACGGCGACCGGTCGTTCGGCGGCGAACTTCACCAACCGCTCGATGACGTCCATCGCGATCGGGGGGTATCGCTCATGGATCGCCGCCGCCGACAGCCCGTCGGACCACGCCTGCAGGAGCAGTTGCACCGACACGCGGTGGCCTCGCACAACGAAGGCTCCGTCTCTCCGGACTTCGAGCTGTTCACAAAGCTCACGATCGAACTTGGTCATCTCGACGAAAAACGCCTCTCGGGCTTTGGCCGATTGCGATTCTGGCTCATTCCCGTTGCGATCCATTTGTTGGAGCAACCTCAAACCGGCGGCCACAGCCTCATCAGCGCTGGCGTACCGTCCATTTGAGACGCTCTGCACAACAAAGCCCGTCAGGTCATCAGGAATGGTGACAATCACGGTCGGTCTCCTTCTGATAGATTCTCACGGCTGAGCAGTCGAGCTTCGTGGGTGAGGTCGTTCGGCGCGACTGGCAATTTGGTGGCGGATTGTAATCATTGAGCCCACCGCGTCGGCAGCCGGGCCGATGATTTTCCCTTGCGTGAGCTTCTAAGTGGCATCGACCGAACCATCGTCTTCGCTGGCCGACCGCGTGCAGTCCCTCAGACTGCCTCCGCCGGGAAGCGGCTCATCCGGCTCGGCTCGGTTGCCGTGGTTCCTGTCCGTTGTGCTGACAGGAGCCGTGGTCTATTTGCTCGTGATGGGTAGCCCGCTCAAACCGCAGGCTTTGTCAGGAATAGAAGCTGATTCTGCGGGGACGACGAACAACACCAAGCCCGTTGTTGGCGAGGCTCAATCCTCAACAGACGCGGCTGTTGTGGCTGCCGGTGAGATCGTGCTCGAGTCCAAGGGCTACATCATTCCCGAGCAGCAGATTCTTGTCAGTCCGCAGGTTAGCGGGCGCGTGATTGAACTGAACTTTGAGGCGGGGCAGCGGGCCGAGAAGGGCTTCGTCCTCGCGGTCCTCGACAGCACCGAATATCAGGCCGAGTATGAGCGAGTGAACGCGCAGCTCGAATCGTCTCAGGAAAGCCTGGCCGAGATGCGCGAAGGGAGCCGACCCGATGAGATCAAGCAGTCGAAGGCCGATCTCGCGGAAGCTCAGACGAATCTCGATCAGGCCGAAAAGGACTACCAGCGGGCGAAGGATCTGTTCGAGAAAAAAATCATCCAACCGCAGGACTTCGAGACGACCAAGTCACAGCATCAGGCACTGGTCCAGCGTGTCGAGCGGCTGACCGCCACGACGCAACTCATGATCGACGGGCCGCGCCGCGAACGAAAGCGCATGGCCGAGGCCCAGGTCCGGCAGGTCGAGGCCGAGTTGCGGCGGGCCAAATGGCGACTCGACAACTGCATCATCACAATGCCGATCAACGGCACGATCCTGAAGAAGAACGCCGAGCTGGGGAACCTCGTCAACTCGGTCGCCTTCAACGGTTCGTTCAGCCTGTGCGACGTGGCCGACCTGTCCAAACTGGAGGTCGAACTCAGCATTCAGGAACGCGACATCGCCAAGGTCTTCAAGGGACAGGTCTGCAAAGTCCGGGCGGAGGCATATCCCAAACGCATTTACGAGGGAGTCGTCTCGCGCCTGCTGCCGATCGCCGACCGGGCCAAGGGAGCCGTGCCGGTGCGAGTCCGACTGACGGTCCCCCCCGACGAAGAGGGCGTCTATCTCAAGCCGGAGATGGGCGCGACCGTTCAGTTCTACGCGGCTCCGCCGAAAGACGCCGTTTTGAAAGATGCCGCTGTCGCACCGAGCGATCGGCCCGCCTCCGCCGACTTTGCTGCGCCGGCGACGACCATCGAGCAGCCCGTCATCCCCGAGGCGGCAGAACCGACCGAGCCAAAGTGACGAGTCGATTTCTCGCCCTCGTTCGGTGATGTGCCAACAGATCCGATCACCAAACAGACTGTCACCAAAAACAACCTGCCAGGAAACATCGATGTCGAACGAGTCACCCTGCGTCCACGTCCGCGATGTTCACAAGTCGTTCAAGCGCGGGAGTGAGGTCGTCGATGTGCTGAACGGTCTGAATCTGGACGTGCAGCGGGGCGAGTTCGTCGGACTGATGGGGCCGTCCGGTTCGGGAAAGACCACGCTGCTGAACCTGATCGCCGGGCTGGACCGACCGACGCAGGGCGAGGTCGTGGTCCAGGGCCAAACGATTTCCAACATGACCGAGGGGCAGCTTGCCGGTTGGCGCACCCGCAACATCGGCTTTGTGTTTCAGTTCTACCATTTGCTTCCCGTGCTGACAGCCTTCCGCAACGTGGAGCTTCCGCTGTTGCTGTTGCCTCTGTCGACCAAACAGCGGCGACAGCAAGTGGCCACAGCACTCGACATCGTTGGTCTGTCGGACCGCGTGAATCATCGGCCGGGTCAGTTGTCGGGTGGTCAGCAGCAGCGAGTCGGCATCGCGCGGGCCATCGTCACCGACCCGGCGCTGATCGTGGCCGACGAACCGACCGGAGACCTCGATGCCAAGTCGGCGGATGAGATTCTGAATCTGCTGGGCGAGCTGAAGAAGACGCTGAACAAAACGATCGTGATGGTCACGCACGACCCCGATGCCGCCGCGCGGGCGGACCGAGTCGTCCATCTCGAAAAGGGCCGGCTGGCGACGCAGATGGCGAAGTGACGTTGTGAACGAACAACAGAGAGGTCCCCACCGTCCCGCATTTTTGATGACAACCACGGAAAACACGGAAGCTCACGGAAGGAAGCAGAAATGCAGAGTCGTGTCGTATTCCATACCGAGTGCCGAATAGAGCATGTTTCATTCGAGACAATTCTCTTCGCGCCCTTCCTTCCGTGACTTTCCGTGTTTTCCGTGGTGAAAATTTGGGGCCAATCTTCCCTCCCGACGACGGCGTCAAACGGACAAGAGTAGAGACCACCGATGAAGTACTTCCTGCTCGTGTTTGAAACGATGCGACGCAACTGGCTGCGGACGCTGCTCACGTCGCTGGGGACGATGGTCATGGTGTTTGTCGTGACGCTCGTCCTGTCGATCCTCACGTTTCTCGACCGGGCCACGTCCGAGAAGAGTCAAAACCTGAAGGCGATCGTCTCGGAACGGTGGCAGATTCCGAGTCAGATGCCGTTCGCCTACGCGGGCGCTCTGGCGGAAGGGGCTCCGCAAAACGAAGGGGATCACCGCGTCGAGCCGAAAGACGCGATGACGTGGAGCTTTTACGGCGGCTCGATCGAGAAAGACCTGCGGCTGGCGACACGCAGCAGTTTTCTGTTCGCCTTCGCCCTCCAACCGAGCAGCCTGCTGACGATGATGGACGAACTCGATTCGCTCGCCGGGCAGCAGAAGTCGGAGTTCGAGGCGGTCGTGAAGAAGCTCGAAGAGAACCGGCGCGGCATCGTCGTCGGCAAGGACCGGCTGGCGGCCCTGGAGAAAAACGTCGGCGACACGATCACACTGTACGGCCTGAACTACAAGGAGATCGACCTGGAGTTGACGATCGTCGGACTGTTTCCGTCGGGACGCTACGACAACAGCGCGGCGATCAATCGCGAGTATCTGATCTCCGCACTCGACGCCTATCCGCAGTCTCACGCGGGCAAGCCCCATCCGCTCGCCAGCAAGTCGCTCAATCTGGTCTGGCTGCGTCTGAAGGACAAGGACTTGTTCGAGAAGGTTTCGAATCAAGTACTCTCATCGCCGTCGTTCTCCAGTCCGGCCGTGAAGGTGGAGACCGCCTCATCGGGCATCTCGACGTTTCTCGAAGCGTACCGCGACCTGATCTGGGGGATGAGATGGCTGCTGGCCCCGGCGATTCTGGTGACGCTGTCATTGGTGATTTCAAACGCCATCAGCATCAGCGTGCGCGAACGGCGGATGGAGTTCGCGGTCCTCAAGGTGCTCGGCTTCCGGCCGTGGCAGATCCTGATGTTGGTGATGAGCGAAGCACTGGCGATCGGCATCCTGTCGGGAGTCTTCAGTGCCGGACTGACCTATTACATCGTGAACGTCTACTTCGGAGGGCTGAAGTTCCCCATTGCGTTCTTCGGCGAGTTCCGCATCCCGTGGGAGGCATGGTGGTGGGGCGCGGCCATCGGCGGAGGAACGGCCTTCGCCGGCAGCTTCCTTCCCGCGTGGTCGGCTCGCACGGTGAAGGTCTCGGACGTGTTCGCCAAGATCGCGTGACAAGAAAGGACGGAGGGGACAAAAGGGACTTATCAAAAACCATACGTCCCATGTGTCGCATTTCTGCAAGCGGCACGATGCCGCCCGTGATTCCGCAGTTCAGCAACCAAACCGGATGACAACGACCAATGCTCTTCAACTTGCTCGCCGCCGCTCCGTGGCAGATTCGATCCGACTCGCCGATCCTGCTGGGGATGCTCGGCGGGACGATGGGCTTGCTGCTGATCCTGCTGTTCATCGGCAAGGTGCCGCTCAGTTACAACGTCCTCAACCTGACGACCCGCTGGGTGACGACGGTGATGACCGCGCTGGCCTTCACGCTGGTGATCGGCCTGTTGACGGTGATGCTGGCCTTCGTAAACGGCATGTACACCCTGACCGAGCGGAGCGGCCAGCCGGGCAACGTCATCATCATGGCCGAGGGATCGACCGATGAAACCTTCAGCAATCTCGGCGTGACCGACATCGGCGACATCGAGAACCAACCCGGCGTCGCCCGGAACGAAAAGGGGGAGCCGCTCGTCAGCCGCGAGACCTACATCATCGTCAACCAGCCGATAGACAAGCCTCAACCCGGCAAGCCCAAGCGGCGCTTCCTGTCCCTGCGCGGCGTGGACGATCCGGCGATGAGCGGCCTCGTCCACGGCATGGTTCTCTCGACGGGCAGCCGCTGGTTCTCGGACGCGGGAGTCCAGCAGTCGGCCGACGATCCGAATGGCCAGGCGGCGATTGAAGTCGTGCTCGGCTCGGGCATCGCCACGCAGCTCGGTTCCGACCGGACACCCGCCGAACGGGCGAAGGCCCGCCACCCCGAGCGGCTCGATCTCGATGACACTTTTGAACTGAACTACCGCACCTGGAAAGTCGTCGGGATCACGGAGTCGGAAGGCTCGACGTTCGACTCCGAGGTCTGGGCCAAGCGGTCGCTGGTCGGCCCGATGTTTGGCAAGAACTCGTACTCGACGCTCGTGCTGCGGACGGAGCCAACCTTCCGGAAAGAGCGGCGGGAAGAAGTCATGGCGGCTCGCAACAAACGGGCGGACGATAATTTTGCTAGGGCAATGGCGAGCTACGAGAAACGGGTTGCCGACGATGAGGCGGCCCGCAAGGCCGATCCGACGAAGAAGATTTCACTCCCCACGAAGCCCGAGCGGGAAGTGGTCCTGCCCCCCAAGAACGAGGCTGGTTGGGGAGCCGAGATGATCAAGGAGTACTTCAACACCGAATACGAGAAATCCAAGGTCAACTCCATCGTTGAGACGAAGTACTTCGAGAACCTCTCCTCAACCAACCTGCAGTTTCTGATCGCGATCGAGTTCGTGGCCGTGGTGCTCGCCATCGGCGGAGTGTTTGGCGTGATGAACACGATGTTCGCCGCCGTCAGCCAGCGCGGGAAGGACATCGGCGTGCTGAGGCTGCTCGGTTTCAAACGCTGGCAGATTCTGGTGTCGTTCCTGCTCGAATCGATGGTCCTGGCGATCGTCGGTTCGCTGGTCGGTTGTGCGTTCGGCTATCTGTGGGACGGCGTCACGGCGTCGAGCATCGTCAGCAGTGGACAGGGCGGCGGCGGCAAGGCGGTTGTCCTGAAGCTGGTTGTCGATCTGAGCACGCTTGCCATGGGGATGTTCCTCGGCGTGGCGATGGGCTTCCTCGGCGGCCTGATCCCATCACTGTCTGCGATGAGATTGACGGCGCTCGAAGCCCTGCGATGACCCGCGGCCGTCAGTCCTCCCGGTATTTGATCATGGTGATCTCGTTGCCGGCATCGTTGTGATGGACTTCATCCATGAAGGTTCGGATCAGCAGCAGCCCCCTCCCTCCCGCCCGCTCGAAATTGGCCGGATCGGTCGGATCGGGCAGCAGGGAGCGATCGAAGCCGGATCCCTCATCCCGCACGATGTAAACGGCCTTGTCGCGAGAGACTCGGGCAATCACGCTCACCTTCCGGTCGCGGTAGGGGGCTTCGCCCCGCCGACGGTCTGCCAGTTCGTCGTGGGCAAGCCTGGTCGCTGCCGGACCCGCAGCGGCACCGAGTTCGAGGTTGCCGTGATAGATCGCATTCTGGACGGCCTCATGCACGGCCATGCCGATGCGGATCAATTCGGTTTCGTCGCCGATTTTCATGCGTGTTAACGTGTCCTGCACATAGCCGTTCAGCGGAGCGATCAGGGAAGGATCATTCTCGAGCAGGAATTGCGAGTCGATTTGTGTCAAGCAGTCCAACAACCGCTGTTGCTGGCGGCTCGCTCCCGCGACGCCCAACACGTGGGAGAGCGTCAGGATGATGTCGCGACCCAAGTCGGGCTTCGGCACATAACTCGCCGCACCCTGTTGCAGGGCCAGCACCGCGAGTTCCTCGCTGCCGTGCGCCGTCATCAGGACCACCGGCACTCCGGGGTATTGGCCGCGCACTGCTTCGACCAACTCCAACCCGTTCATCTCCGGCATCTGCATGTCGGTGAGAACCACATCGGGAACGCGGCGCGACATGGCTTCCAGAGCGAGGAGACCATTCAATGCGTGCTCCACCTCGAAGCCCGCCGCCTCCAGCATCAATCGGACCTGGACCGCAGCAGTGAGACTGTCATCGACAACGAGCACTCGCGACATGAAAAGCTCCTGACTGCCACCAGCGGCGTTCGGCCTGAGAATACCGTCCACATCTGCGATTAAAGCTAACCGATCCGGCGGACCGCTTGCTACTGTGCGGCATTCGTCGGTTCCCCACCGACGGGAGGGTGTCTTGCTTGTGTCGATTCAGTCGCATGGGATAGGCTTCATCGACCATGACTCAACCCGTCTTCGCCGCTCAGCCCTATGCCGGAATCGCCACGTTTGGGCGAGTTCCGTTTGCAACCGATCCGGCCGGTGCGGACGTGGCCATCCTCGGAGTGCCGTACGACGGGTCGGTGTCGTACCGCAGCGGGACGCGTTTCGGACCGCGAGCCATTCGCGAGCAGTCACTGCTGTTGTGGGGCTACAACAACGCGCAGCAGGTCGCTCCGTTGACCAGCCTGAAGATCGTCGATCTGGGCGATGTCGACGTCGTGCCTCCCGACATCCGGGCCACGCACCAGCAGATCGAACTCGCCGCGAACCGCGTCCTGACGGCAGGCTCGAAGCTGCTGAGCCTCGGCGGCGATCATTCGATCTCGTTGCCGCTGTTGCGTGCGCACGCGAAGCGGCACGGTCCCGTTGCCGTCCTCCATTTCGATGCCCATCCCGACACGTGGGACAGCGAATACCCCGGCCAGCCGTACAGTCACGGCACGCCGTTCAAGCGGGCGATCGAGGAAGGGCTGATCGACACGGCGGCCTACGTCCAGCTCGGCATCCGCGGACCAACCGCCGGTCCGCAAGACTATGCCGACGCGCTGGCTCTCGGCGCGCGCATGATCACGCTGGACGAGTTTCGTCGTCGCAGCCTCGACGACGTGCTGCAAGAGGTCCGCACGCAGGTCGGTTCCCGCCCGACCTACGTGACCCTCGACATCGACGTCGTCGATCCGGCCTTCGCTCCGGGCACGGGCACGCCCGAAGTGGGCGGTCTGACCAGCTATGAGATGCTGCAACTCACGCGAGGTCTGCGCGGGCTGAATCTGATCGGCTTCGACCTCGTCGAAGTGTCACCTCCGTACGACCACTCGAACATCACCGCCATCCTCGCCGCCAATCTGGCGTTCGAGTTTCTGTCGCTGCTGGCTGCCGGGAAGGCCGGCTGATTTCTGAGCGGGGTCGATGACGCCCCCTTCGCAAATTGCCGCGTGCTCCAGTGTCCACTCGACGAAATCTTCCCATGTCGGCAGGTGTTGTCCTGGCTCGCATCAGAAGAGGGCGGGTCTGGATTTCACAACTTCCGACACCTTGCTCGCGGCTTCAGGGATGTCGTCGCAACCGTGGAAGGTCGTTTGCGCGAGGTGAGCAAACCTCCGCTTCATCACGGCAATGGCTTCCGGGTTCTGATCGACGAGAACCGCCTGCCGTCCCAGTTCTGATGCCGCCTCTCCCAACGTGCCGCTGCCGGCGAAGTAGTCGAGCAGCCTGTCGCCGGGATTCGAGTGGATTCGCACGATGCGGTTGATGATCGCCAAGGGCTTCTGGGTCGGGTAGCCCGTCTTCTCTTTCCCGTTGGGGCTGACGATGGTGTTCCACCAGGTGTCCGTCGGCGTCTTGCCGCGCGCCGCCTTCTCGGGTCCGACCAGACCCGGGGCCATGTAGGGGATGCGGTCGATGTCGTCGTAGCGATAGGTGTAGTTCTCGGGATCCTTGGCGTACCACAGGATGTTGTCGTGCTTGGGGGACCAGCGTTTGGTGGCCCGCGCACCGTAGTCGTAGGCCCAGATGATCTCGTTGATGAACGAGTCGCGGCCGAAGATTTCATCGAGCAGCAGCACCTTGCAGTAGTGGACCTCGCGAAAGTCGATGTGGAAGAACAGCGAACCGGTGGGCTTGAGCAGTCGATAAGCTTCCTCCAAACGCGGTCGAAGGAAACCGAGGTAATCGTCGAACGAGTCCGAGTATGCCTTGGTTCCCACTTGGACGGTGCGGTACCGCTTCCCCTGAAAGCCAACGCGATCGCCGTCCTCGTCGCGCACGGTCTGAATCTGAGTCCGGGCCTGCTTCTTGCCTGTGTTGAACGGCGGGTCGATGTAGATCAGGTCAAATGAAGCGCCGGGGAACGCGCGGATGATTTCGAGGTTGTCACCAAAGTAGATGTCCAGCACTGATTCATACTCCCTTGTGGAGAAATCTCAATTC
>JBBPIS010000173.1:0-15701 GCA_038040225.1 Planctomycetota bacterium | reverse complement strand
CCATCTGACGCTGGCCCAGCGACAGTTGGCCGCCTCGCTCATCACGACCTATTGCCGCGCGCGCCTCATCGCGATCATCGCCAACGATGCTCGCGAGTTTAGGCCAGTGAGTACGTGACAAACGGATTCTTACACGGATTGCCGAGCGCGACGTGCAGGCGACGCTGCTCGGGTTCGGCGATCAGGGCGGCGACGGTTTTGCCGGAACTGGCCAGCATCGGTCCGCTCGGACCGTCGTGCGAATGGCGGCAGATGCTGACGGGATGGCCGTCGTGATCGGCGAGGAATTGCTGGACGTCCTCCAGGCGGATCGAACCGAACTTGTCGTCGATGAGCGTCCGCAGCCGATCCTGTCGCGGAAACGAATCGGGCAGGCTGAGCTGCCAGTTCGCGTCGCACGCGTGCTCGGGACACAGGAAGTGATTCGAGTGAACCAGAAATCGTGACTGGCCGACGGGGACGAACGGCCCCTCGCTGGTGAGTTCGACATCGAGAATCGCCCCGCTGCCATCGGCCAGCATGTAATTGCCGTTCGAGCAGACGGGAAACTCGCGCATCAATTGCAGCACCTCGGCGAGCGACCGCTGTTCCAGGATCAACCGCTTGAGCGGGTAATGTGACAGCGCAAACTTCCAGCCCGGCCCGCCGCCCAGCGCGTTGGCGAACTGCGAGACGCCGTGCTCGTTGATGCCGTGGTAGCCGAGCATGCCACCGAAGGTCCACATCAGCACGGCGGGCTTGTTCGTCGGACGAAGCTTCAACACGTAACCGAATCGTTCGAGTTCCGGAGGGTTGTCACTGGTCTGACCGATGAAGGTGGTGTTGGTGGCGGTGCCGCGCGGGTCGATGGCAAATGTCGTGCAAGCGCCGTCGCTCACCTGAGCCAACTCGCCCCGCAATTGTGCGACCAATGCGTCGGCCAGGGTCAGTCTGGCTCCCTCCGCGAGTCCGGTGGCCTCGGTCAACAGGTCGGGGCAAAGTGTCTCGAACAAGTGTTGGAAATGCAGGGCTCGCTGCCTCAGTTGATTGCGAGTGACTCCCAGCGATTCGGCGAGGAACTCCAGATAGCCGCGAATCTGATTGGCGGCCTGCTCGCCGTGCTGGCGGCCAAGTTCTCGCGGTTCACCACGAGCTTCAAACAAAGGGTATTGCTGTGACATGCGGCTTGCCTTGAGAGGGGAATACCTCGATGAACCTGCGTGTCCTTCGACGATGGAATGTCACTGACCGGGAAGCAAGCTCCAGACCCCTTCGGCCGGATTCTCCGCGTCACTTTCTCGACGGGGATACAGATGGTTGTCGCAGTTGGCTACAGAATTCGCCCGCCTTGCAGATCGTCGTGTTGGTCGAGATACTCCGCGAGCGCGACATCCGGTCCAGACCAAGGCCAGAATATCGTGTCATCTGCCCCGAATCTTTTGGCTCACCGGTGGCATGCGAAAAGAGGGGAAAGTCTGGATAGGGTTGCGCGGGTTTCTTGTCGAACAAGTTTGGCCGCACGGGTGTCAAACATCCGAGCGGCAAGCCGCACCATTGCAAACACAGCCTATTTTCAGGCTTCGGGACCGTAGCTCAATCGGTTAGAGCAGAGGACTCATAATCCTTTGGTTCTCGGTTCAAGTCCGAGCGGTCCCAATCAGTTTCAACCGTCGTCAACTGTGTGCAAAAGCCCTCATTTCCAACTGGAAAGTGAGGGCTTTTCACTTCTCTGGCAGATTCGGATTTGGCGAGAGTGACGACGGTTGATGACGGCTGATTTTGGTTGAGTTGCACTGTTCTGAGTGCAACTTTTGGTGCAACTGAAACAGTTGCGGTTCGCCGCATCGGTCGATCATCTGTGCCGGTCGCTTGGATGAGTTCCCGCGGCGCAAGCGTGGGGAGAGATGGCATTGCCGACAACGCGGCTTGAAGATCGACCAGTTGTGTGTGGGAGTACCGATCCATCGTGAGTGTAATCGACGAATGCCGAGCCAGCCCTTGTGCCAGCTTTGGATGAACACCACCCACCGCCAGCCGAGTGATGAACGTATGCCGCAAAGCGTGGAAATCGACCGTTTCGCCGTTCGATGACTCAGCTTTGAGGATGTCGCTCTCCGTTCGTCTGTTGAGTTCGTCGGCGAACCCATCAGCTTCGGTGAGCCATTCGTTTCGAGCCTGTTCAAGATCGCCGCGAAGCATCTCTGCCGCTCGCAAATGCCACGTGCCCGGAAACAGCGTCAACAGCTTTGCATCGCTCGAACGGCCGCTCGTCATGAGAATCGACGGGGCTTCCTTCCGCCGATCTTCATGCCATGTTCGCAGCGATGCCACCAACCCGGGATGAAGTGGCATCACGTCTTTTCGCCGATGCTTGGAGCACGCGGCCTCAACCGTCACCGTTGGCGAGTCTGAATTGAGGTCGAACGATGCTTCGGTCAGACTCGCCAGTTCCGCCGCTCGGAACCCCGTGTAAGACGCGATGCGATACAGCATCCCGCGTTGCTGGCCGGTCAAGCCGCGAATCGTCTCGCCGCTCGTTTCCGCCGCAGAGATGAGACGGGCCAGTTCGTCGTCAGAGAGTGCCCGGCGTTCGATGCGAACGTCAACCTTAGCGTTGAGTCTCGACAAGTGAGCGAAGGGATTCTCCGGCCAGCGACTATCCCTCACGAGCCAGTTGCCGAACGACTTCAACGCCACGAGATGATGATTGCTGGACGCGACCGACAAGCCGCTCTTGCGACGTTCCGCCAGCCAGTGAGCGGAACGCCCGGCGTTGAGATCGGCGAGTTTTTGGAAGTGACACCCATCGAACACGGCTTGGACGCGAGAGCACGATTGCTTGACGTGTCCGGGCGTGTTCGCCTTCGATTCGAGATGCTGCCGGAAGTCGGCCACGTGATCGGCGAGCGGCCTCTTGCGATGAGCTTCAAACGGGTCAACGTCCCCAGCTTGTTCGCGTCTTGCTCGCTTCACGCAATCGGCCAACATACTTTCGGCTGTGGAACGATCATCGGACAGCGTGATCGTCTGCGATTTGCCGTCGCCACCAGTGAACTTGCCCCGCCACGTTTTCGACTTCTCCCGGATTCGCTTCGCACCGGGCGTCCCTTTGGGGACTTGCTTGCCGGTCGAATCCACGTAGCGAATGACGGTCGGACGGTAGAGACTGGCCATGATCGAATCACTTTGGTTAGAGGTCGCGTTGCAAGACTCGCCGAACTTGCATCGGGTTCCACGGCTTGCCACGTCGCGTTTCGTAGCCTTCGCCGTTGAGTTCGTTGGCAATCGTTTGCAGGGACTTCCCCGTGTCGCGGAGTTCCCGCATCATCGGGGCGAGGTCGCGGTAGGCTTCATCGGTGTCTTTCACGCGGACTTCGGCCGCCACTTGAACGGCTTTCTGAATCGCTGCCTGTCGCAAGTGTTCGCGGCCTATCCAGTGACCGGGGCGAGCCGATCCGAGTTTCGTCCCGCGAGCCTTGGCGGCAGTCAACGCGACCTTGGTTCGTTCGCTGATGCGTCGGGCTTCGTCTTCGGCCACGGCCGCAAGAATGTGAATCGTCAGACGGTTGGCGTGTGGGTTGTCCACGGCCACGAAATCCACGCCCGATTCCATCAGTGCGGACAGGAACGCCACGTTGCGAGCCAGCCGGTCCAGCTTCGCCACAACCAGCGTGGCTTTGGCTCGCTTGGCGTGCGACAACGCGCGAGCGAGTTCCTTTCGATCCGAGTTTCGTCCCGATTCCACTTCCACGTACTCCCGCACGATGTCGGCCCGGTTCTGCTGAGCGTAGCCCACGACAGCGGTCTTTTGCCCATCCATCCCCAGCCCGCTTTCCCCTTGCTGTTTTGTCGAAACTCGATAGTAGGCGACGATCTTCATGGCAATCTTGCTCCCGTTCCGAATCAGTGATCGACGACGGGAGCAGTATAACATCACAGTTGTTGTTCGTCTACTGTGAGGTTTCGACAATCCGCAAGGGATTTTGCCCGTCGCCGAGCGAACTCCCGATCAGCCGCCGAGCGGCGTTTGTTCTGCGCTAGCTCCCGGTAGTCCTTCACCAGTCTGGCCAGTTCGTCCGGCGTGACGGATGTGGCCACCCCTTCCGCCCACGCGGTCAAGTAGGCGTCCGTCTCGGTTTCAGGCATTTTGTCTAATTCGCCGCTCATTCTGTCCCCCCCGCAATTGAAACCCGGTCACTCCGCGCCCGGCAGCCATCCGCCACGCTCGCCAATTCGACGCACCAACCCAAGCCCTGCAAGATCGTTGAGAATGTTCTGTGTCTGGCGACTCTGGACGCCAAGGGAATGAGCCACTTTTGCAGTCGAAACCGGGTGACGACTGGCATTTTTACTAGCGTCCATTGCCGATAGCTTGGCAACCAGCCGAGCGGCTTGGCTGTGTTTTGTTGTCAGTTCAGGAATCAACGGCCGCTCGGCGAGCAGTAGGCCGCACGCCTCACTGCTGACGACGATGGCATCACAGCCATCATCCAGAACTCCGCGACCCCGGCCAACCGCTTGCACGATGGCAGAGGGAACCAAACTGCGGTGCGCTCTCTGCCAAGCCGGATTCCGATATCCGCGCCCACGAACGACGCGCGCTTGTCCCGAAGCTGTCAGGCCGCGCCATTGTAACTCTCCACAATCGCCATCATGGCCAGCCGCGTCAAAGTCGCCGAGTTGTCACAACCTTGCCCGAATGGCCGACGCATCGACTCGCGGCGTTCCAGCCACAATCACCAAGTCGCAGAGTTTGTACCATTCATTTGATGCTCGTTCGCTGCCAGAACCGAAGTACGTTGTCCGCACGATTCGATTGCCGAACGGCTGTTCCAGCCGCTTCACGCAAGCTGTCAGCGTGCTGTGTGTAATCAATCCAACATGCTGGTACTGAGGCGACATAGCGAGCAATCCTCGCAAGGTGTTTTGAAACGAGCCTTGGCTTGTCTGGCGAGTGATGTCTTGCGGAAATTGAATTGCGGTTTTCGCGAGTTTGACGTGTCCGGCCGGAGTTCTGTCTTTGGCGTTCGGCAATAGCGACCGAAGGTAGTCCACGTCGGCGGTCGCATCACACAACCAGACAGTCGCGTTTTGAGCTGGTATGTTCGTCCAAATTCCCATGATCTGCTGTCCGTCGTTCGGTGAGCTTGTTGGCCGGTCCATCGACAATCACTCCCAAGTCAGCAATCTCGCCGTTGGCAATCGCGAGTACTAGACGCCAAACGGAGCCACAAAACCGATGCCCGGCCTTCCACGCTTCGCCGGTCGCTCGAAAGAGCAGTCGTTCGACCCCGATGGCCTTGGGAGCGGTCTTAGGCGTCGTCAGCCGTCGCGTTCGGCCCTGCGCGGCCAATTCCAGCAACAGCCAATCCACAACGTCGTTGAGCAGAATGGCGAATTCTCGGAGCGTCTCACGTCGTTGCTGCAACTTGACGTTGCCGATCAATTTGCCGTCGTCGCCGCGTCGGAGAATGTCGCCATACCAATCGAGCCACTTCGGATCATTCACCAGCCGAACGAGAACTTCGTCGCGCGCAGTCACCAAGTCAGCCTCTTTCACCGAACAACTCGGCCGGAGCACGTTCAACGAATCCTCATGGATGGCGACGTACTCCCGACCGGATGAAAGAGTGCCGAGACCGGCGTAAATGGCTCGGTTGTGCGTCGCGATGGCAACGGTGGCCTCAGACGCCAGCTTGAGTTCGCGAAGATATCCTGATTGTGAACAGCGTTTCTGTTCCGGGCAGGCGGGACACACCGCCGCGACGGCCGACAATCCCATCGTCTCGGCAACGTCCGCGCTGGTGTTCCAACAGTTCTGTTCGTCCCCCTCAGTGAATCGTCCGGGATAGGCCACGGCGTCGATGCCTTGCCCCGTCAATTCTGTTTCGAGTTCGTCACAGTTTTTGTGCGTTGGCAGCACCAACAGCGCGCGTCCGCCCTTCGCGACGATAGCTTCAATCGCTGCGAAGTCGGCAAATGTCTTCCCGTAACCGGTTCCCGACCGGTCAAGATTGATTCCCGGCTGGCCCACGGATTCGACGCGGCGAGTGCGGAGTAGCTCGCGCCAATCGTCGAGAGACACAACCGGCCCGGTGGGTTGTTCGACCGGTGGAAGTCCGATGTTGATTGAATCAAGTTTCAGCGCGTCGAGAAACACACGGCAAAGTGAGGAAAGTATCTCGGGTGAATCGAGCGCATCGGCAATGGTCGCTTGTAATCCGGCGGGCGCATCGGCACTGGATGCTATATGGTTATTAAGCAACCGGTGCCGATGCGCCGCAGTTGCCGTCTGAAGCCAATCCCGAACGTCTTTGGCCCCATCCGGCGGAAACGTCACATGGATTGCTCTTTCGAGTGCCACCGAAAGTTTCTTCGCGGTCTCAACGGCTCCGTATCGCCCCGGCCAACACTGTGAACATCCTTCACAGTCGGCCCGGTGTGAGGCCCTCAGTTTCTCGGCGGGCTTCCGGTCATTCTCCGCGAGCACCACGATCAACTGATTTTTGGGGATTGACCGGAGCAACTCCGCGAGAAGTTCCGTCCCGGCGGTGTTGGACGGACGGCCCACCGTGTTCAATCCGAGCGTGAGCAACGCGGCCACGTCGGAAGCCCCTTCGGGCAGGAAGATCGGCCCCTGGCTGTGATCCCAGCCCTTCGCAAACGTCAGCCCCGACGATGAACCTTTCTTTCGCAACTTCCGTCCGTCGAGCAATCGTCGGTTGATCCCGATGATCTTCCCCGCCCCGTCGCGTTCGGGAATTGTCCAAGCCGAGCCATCAAACCCAACGCACAAGGCGCGTAGCACCTTCGCCGACACGCCAAGTTGCACGGCCAATTCCTCGCGGCGAGACGCGGCACTCGGCGCGGCGAACCACAACTTCGCGCGAGTCTGCCAATCCACCACACTCGGTTTGCGCGGCGGCTTCGGCTTGGCAACTACTCTCGACTGATTGCGAGATTCTTCGTCCCCATTCAACCGGTGAAGAAACTGCCCGCCCGCGTTGTGTTGGATTGAACCTTCCTCAACCCGGCCACACCAGACGACTGATTCATCGACCGAAACTTCGCAGTTGTCGCTCTTCCCGCAGATCGGACACGGCCGCTCCCGTGACACACGACGCCAGCCGTCCATTAGTCACCGCCCTTCGTCGCGGCAGGCCGTTCGTTGCCTCGAATGATCGCTTCCGAAATCACACCTAACCACACACATAAGGATTCTGGAGTTCCTTGTTCGGCCTCGTGTCTCAAAAAGACGTTTGCGGAAAACAGCGCCGCAGCGCGAAACTCGGCGAAGTCAAGTAGCACTTTGTAACTCACGCAAACACTTCGCCGTTCACCATCCGCAAGCCGGAATGTCACGACGAAATCGCCGGGTATGTCAGGCTTTCGCACTACTTGTTCGATCACAACATTGGCTTCACTGGTCAGTTTCGGACGTGGAGTCATTCGATTTCGCTCTCTTTCTTGTTGTTGCTCGTGGCGACGGGTTCGCAGCCGTTTTCAATCCAATCGAGCACGCCAGTTGACGGGTCTCCGGTGCGAAGGTGCCAGCGAATACATTGAGCGGTCAACGCGGTTGCCAGCGGGAGCTTGCCGGAATCACGCATTCGCCAAATCGTTGGCTTGCTGACAGAGAGCAATCGTGCGAACTCAGTCGCGTCGATCAGAGCGGCCTCGCGAGGCGATGCGGGCGAGATGTCACGCATGGGACACCTCACGTTCGGCTCGCCGGTCGTCAAGGTCCGTGTTGGCATCGCGCAGCCCGGCAGTCTCAACCGCTTCGGATGCGGCCAATAGCGCACGTAGTTTGCGTAGTCGAGTCTCAGTCTGCTCAACCGCGATGCGGACGGCATCGGGTCGCGGCACTTGGTCCAAGGGATCGTAGGTCTCTTTCTTCATGGCGTTCCTTTCGTTTGAAGGAAGGCACATTGAAGCGAGTTTCTATCGGCACCGAACCAGCGCAGAAGTAGCGCAGAAGTAGCGCAGAAGTAGCGCGGAATCAGCGCGGAGTTCGTGCCGGTTTTGCGCGGGCTTTTCGCTGTGATGATGGCTCACGCTTTGGCGACGTTGTTGTGCGGCACAAGTGCGCGCCACCTCTGGCGGAGACACGCCACTTGATCGACACGGACTTGAGTTTGTTGGTCAATCGCGTTTGGAGTCCCTTCCATTGGTTGAACGTGCTGAACTTCCACTCCCCCTGTAAGTGGATCAATGGCGTTACGTCGGCCTCACTGGCTTTCAGCGGCAAACCATTGCTCTTTGCGGCGTTATCCAATCGCGCCAGCAGCAGTTCGAATACTTTGGCTTCGTCTCCGCTCAAGCCGTGTGCGAACTCTCGAAACCGTTGAAACTCGACGGACGACGGAAGTAGTGGCGTGCCCGCCGTGGCGTCATCGACCGGCTGAACTTTGGTTTGACCAGCGGGTTGCGATTCGACGAAACCTGAGCTTGCTCGTGTTGCGACGTTGTCATCATCAGCCGCTCCACCCCGTGTCTCCGCTTCGTGAACGTCCGTTGCCTCGCATTCCTTCAGTTTGGCCCAAAAACTGTTCAGATCCATCGCATCGACAAAAAGTATCCGTATGTCAAATCTTTCCGCGACTTCACTGGTTAGTTTGTTGATTGCAGCAAGCGTTATTGAGCTTCCGAATCGCTTTCGACAGACTCTCTCAATCTCTGCCCACGCATCCTGATATTTGCTCGGAATACTGACTAGCCGCTTTGAACCATCTGCGACCGGCTTAACGGCCTTTCGCAAATCACGAACATACTCAACTCGCAGACGATTGTTCTTCTGTCTACCCATGACCACGGTCCCTTGCGCAGCGTCCCTTCAACAAAAAAGAAGAAAACGCGGCAAGCCGGAGGGACGTCCGGCAGTTCGGGGATCAGCCTAGCCGCGCTTGTTCCCCTCAAAAACCCGACAATTCGGAAAATTTGTAGGTCGTGAACTCAGTGCCCAACGTCGCGGCCTTGAACTTCCATCTCCCGCCTGGCTCCAATCCGTTAATGTTGGCGAGTGCCGATCCAACTTGAGCGCCGCTTGCGTCATAAAGGTTGAACGTAATCTGTGCATAACCAAGTTTGCGTTTACGGCGGTTTACGATTTCACCAGTAATCTCGTCGTTGTTACCCTTGACGGTTTTGCGCAGTAAAACGAGACCGCCCGAGTCCAACTCTTCTTCGGCCTTGCGACGGGCTTCGCCTTCCGCTTCCGCTTTGAGTTTCCGTTCCGCATCAGCTTCGCGGTCAGCAGCCGCAACAGCAAGTTTCTTCATCTGCTCACGCTTCTGTTCAAGCGCACGTTGTAAATGTTGTTTCGCTTCAGCCAAGTCTGTTGCATACGGGGTCGCAATTGCTTCGTTTAGCTTTGTAACAGCGTCGTCTGGCAGAAGCCCCCTTGCGTCAGCAACCAGCGAGACCACATTCGCATTTGCTAAACGCTCACGCTCAGACGCAACCTTGGCCAATAGCGTCCGAGCTTCTGTGAGTTCAGTTGCGTTCTTTTCTAAAATCGCGGCCTTCAATTCTCGTTCTGCATCGTCAAACCGCTCGGCTTGAATGTGCTCTCTTGCAATGACAACCCTTGCACCAACACCCAAATTCGCAATTTGCATTAACAGCTCTGTAAGCCCATGTCTTTCCGTCACACCGGGCAATCTTTCTCCCTCAAGGGCAAGTTTACTTGCGCCGTTCAGGTCATTGGCCTCGATCAGCTTCTTTGCTGATGACACCTTTACGACTAGGAGTTTATTGGCGAGTTGCTGCGCTGCACGAAGTTCTGTTGCCCCTTGCGTTCCGAATGTCTCACGTAGGGTCCGTTCTGTCTCATCAAAGCGATTGTTGTCGAATGCGACCGTTGCCGTTGCGACTCTGGCGGCAACAAGCGAGTTCGACAGTTTTTGGGCAGGCTCCATATCGGAAGCAAGTTTTTGGCTGAACGCTTCGTTCAACGCTTTCTCGACATCGCTGAACCGCTTCGCCAGAAGGTGTTGATTCGCCGCCATCACGATTTGAATGACTCGTTCGTTCGCCCGCTTGACATCCCTTGTTTTGAGCGCGGCATCAACCTGCGACTTCAACGCTTTGACTCGCGAAGGATCGCGAACGGAACGGTCAGTTTCCAGCCGCCGGGTGATGTCATTGGCTTCATCAATGCGACCTGATTCGAGTGACGACTCGGCATCATGGATCAGAACTACAACTTGCTTGTCGTGCGCCTGAACTCGCCAATTCTCGCGGATTGCCGAAACTGAAAAGCAAAAGAGAAGTACGCAGTAGCCAACCACTCCCCCGGTGATGAATTTGCTTTTCGGATGCGTTACTAAAACCGGAAACTGTTCCTGTACCTTCATCCGAACCGGTGGCACAAATAGAAAGGCGAGTCCCACCCCAACGAGTCCGAAGCTCACGAGTAACATTATCCAAGGCAACACCTTGGCCATGAGAAATGCTGACAGAACGATCCCGATTAGTGCCAACGTCACACGAATCAGTTTCGAGTGTGAGGCACTCTTTAGAAAACTCGTGGCATCGGAGTTTGATTCGAGGTCGTTAACCAACAAAAGCGGTTTGCCGTCATCTTTTGACGCGGCTTGAGGCGCAACAGTGACACGGGGAGCTTTTGAGGTCCGCTGAGCTTGCTGCACACCGATGCGCTGCTGGTGTCCGTCGCTGTCGCTAGTACGGGCAGGTTTTGGATTCCACTCATCTTTCAGTTGTCTGCCGGATTCAATGAGTTCCTTCACCCGCATTGGATCGGGGATTCCATTGACCTCGATCTCAACACCAGCCTGTCCAGAACTTGAGATTGCAACCGTTCCGACATTCATAATTCGTTGAAAGAACGTTTGTCGCAACTGCACGTTCCGAACATCCGCGTGGCGCACTTCGTTCAAGTGTAGCGACAGGATTCCCTTGCGGAGTATCGTCTTCTGCCGCGTTACAGTCAGTCGTACAGACCGGCAACTCCACCACCAAAGCGGAAGAATGATTACTCCAATGCCAATCGCGATGGATGCAACCGCAATCACGAAGAGAATCGGGTGACTGCGAAACATTGCCGGACTGCTGGAGTAGAGAGCTTCATCATCGTCTCGATTAGGCATGATCGAAATCCTTGTCGTTGAACGACCAACCAAGAAACGGAGTGCCGCCACTGCCGCTCACGCAAACCTCGCCATCGCCACCACGCTGTTGATTGAATCAACGCCTTCAAGAGTCACGAAAACGCCTTCGCCTCGCAAGGGTAGCGGGACAGATCATTTCGCTGAAACGCTCGTGTGCGAGACTGCGCCGATGTCCGTAAGTCGGCGGAATTGTTCGTACTCGTCACGACCGTTGATGAGGATTTCAATTGTGGGGATAACCGTTCCCGGCTCATCTTGATCGTCATCATCCATGATTGGCATCCGGCCAACCGTTCGATCCAACAATTCCTTAATGGCGGGGATGTTTCCAGTCTTGGCTTTCGCCACCAGTTTCTTCGCGATGGCTTTGAGGTCGTTCTCGGAAACGGCGGACAGCAGAGCAGCACGAAATTTTGCCACACGACCCGCAAGCGGATTGCCGGGTCCACCGGGGTTCGATTTGGTGAATCTTCCATTCGCATCGCGTCCGTTACCACCGTTTGTTGACGGTTGAGTCATCGACCACCTTCCTTTCAGAATAGACCTGTTTTCTAAGCGGTTCCGTTCCCATTCGAGCGCATCCACCGTCAACACATTCTGTCAACGGTGGCCTTGGCCAAGTCTCACGGAACGTGGTCTTGCTCGGCTTCCAATGCCGCCAAGATCATCCGCTTCGCTATTGCTGACAACCTTGGCCACGCTGCCACGAGCCGAGCCAAGCCGGGGTCCGATTCGGCCACCGATATCAGCCGTTCGCAACCGTTTTCCGCCGTCGCGAGTGCAACTTTCGGTGCAACTGAAAATCCGAGAACGCCACAAGTCTCAACATTGTCAGTCGTTGGACAACATCCGGAAACCGCCTCATAATCCTTTGGTTCTCGGTTCAAGTCCGAGCGGTCCCATTTGAGCAACCCTTTGCACGGTTTCATGGTGGGGTGCATCCCTAGGGTCATCCGCGGCGGCGAGGGACTCAAACGCGATTCTGGGCGCCGCAACGGTCGGGAGCGAGCGGGCTGTTTGTCGCAATGAGCAACGTGGCCGGCCATGCGGCGCTGAATTATTTCGGTCCCTTGGGGGGTGGAACGATCGTCACCGCGTCCGTGCCGACGATTGCCACCCCATCAAACGTTTCGCCTTTGAGCAGGACCAGTTCACTGTACTGGTTGAGAGCACCGTTCGAGACGAGTTCCTGCGTTTTGAAGACCAGAAGAACATCGTCATCTCCATCGCGGTCCACATCCACAATTTTCATCCTGATCGGCCGGACCCACTCGCCACCCGTGGTCGTCAGCGTTGGATCGCCGAAAAGGATCGTGTACTCATCAACCTCTGAGGCGTCGAACTCCGCAGTCGTCAAAATCGCCACGGAAACTTCCTTCTGACTCTTGAGGTTGATCTTGTTCTTGCCAGATTTCGGTTTCTTGCCGGGTTTCGGTTCCACGTCAATTGTCACTTCTGTCGCTTCGGGTTCCTCACCGGCCCGTCGCACGAACGCTTCATAGACGCCTTGTTTGTTCTGCGAATGGCCATAGACCGTCGAACCATCCGCCGAAATGCCATTGGCGACGGAAAACACAAATCCGCTCCCCTCGTTCCCCAATGTTCCCAGCCCAATCATCCCGGTCTCCTGGGTCCAGAGGAACGCTTCCGTCCCCTCACTGATGGCAGAATAACCGACGACCATCGCGCCGTCGGCCGACACGCCGTTGGCATGCGAATATCCGCCGAGCGTGCCCAACCCGATCATCCCGATGGATTCCGTCCAAACAAACGCTTCGGAGAAACTTCCGTTATAACTTTCGCCGACAACGGTCGAGCCATCGGCTGAAATCGCAGTGGCCTCGGAAAAACCACCGCCAGCCTGGAGTGTGCCGAGACCGACCATCTCATCGGTCGCAGCGGACCAGACGAACGCTTCGACTCGTTGAGCATTGATGTTCTGACCGACGACTCTCGAGCCGTCCACGGAGACGCCTGTGGCGCGGGAATGCGACGTCCCGCCACCGTCCGTGGGAAGTGTTCCCAAATCGACCATCAGCCAGGTGTCGCCATCTTTCGTCCAGACAACTGCAATGGTGCGCGAGCCATTGGTGCGTTCGCCGACGACGGTCATCCCGTCAGCGGAAACTGCTGCTGCACGGGAATACGAATACCCGCCGCCATCCGCCGGCGGGGTGCCGAGTCGGACCATTCCGCTTTCCACTGTCCAGACGAAAGCATCGTAGCGCTGACCGTTCCAGTAATCGCCGACGACTGTCGATCCATCCGACGAGACACCCGTTGGGTAGGAGTATTCGCCACCACCTGTTAGCAACGTCCCCAAGCCGATCATGCCGGTTTGCTGGGTCCAAACAAACGCTTCGTATCCCTGCTGGTTCGAGCTCTGGCCGATGACCGTCACCCCATCCGACGAGATGCCGCTGGCACGAGAAAATGAAACCCCATTGATGTTTGCCCCGAGAGTTCCCAGCCCCACCATCCCGTCCGTCTTGGTCCTGACGAACGCTTCTGTCCCCTGATCGCTGGAGCTTTCGCCGACAACCGTTAAGCCGTCTGCCGAGACGCCCGTAGGAAAGGAATAGGAATATCCGTTGGTGTCGGGCCCAAGCGTTCCGATCCCGGTCAACGGTTGTGCCTGCGCATCATCGATACCGATCCCGCCTGAGAACGCCAACAAAAAGGCAAGCGTCAGTCTCTTCATGGGGGTCTCCCTGACAGTGGTCACGTTCTGCCGATCCACAATTGGTGCATCCCAAAGCCCTGGATTCAGGCCAAGGGCACCAGCAGGATTGCGAATTGATGTCTCGGTTGTCAACTGGCGCGCTCGGGTTCTTACGCAGCCGGAAAGGCTACTTCCCGAATTCGATTCGACCGGCAGCAAGATGCTTCGCATGACCATTTGTCACGAAGAGCAAGTTGTCACGAATCAGGGACGCCCTTCGCAACATCGCGACCGTCATTCCAGAAACCGGCGGACGGCGTTCTCGGTGATTTGTGCGACGTGTTCATCGACCGGCAGGCTGCTGACCCAGGAGATCGAGCCGACCGAGAACACGCCGCCGCCGTGTGGGGTGTCGAAATGAACCAGATGAGCGCCGCCGTCATCGGGATTCAGGCCTTTCGCCAGGAGCCGCGTGTTCTGCGGTGAACTGGGTGAGATTTTGTCCGTCTCGTGGCCCGAGGCACCGCCGGGGCAGCGCATGTGGAGCGACTTCTGTCCGAAGAGGTCGCCGTTCTGAAGGCCGGTCCGATCGAAGGCCCAATGGCTGGCATCGACCACGCGATACGGCGCGCCGGTCATGGCACCGGGCGGAGTGAAGACGACTCCCACCAGATTGGCCTCCGATTCGTGACGCAGCGCCAGTCGGCTTTCCGCCCCGACGCCCTCAACGTCCAAGCCCGTGATCTGCCCGTTGTGGACCGACATCGACGAGCCGTGAATCTCCACCTCGCAGTTCAGTCCGTTGCCGCCGAGATACAGCAGCCGCCCTCCTTCCTGGAAGACCCATTGCTTGACGCGGTCGTACATCCGCCGGGTCCAGTACTCCGGGTGTACGGCAGTGATCAGCGCGCGGTAGGCCGACAAATCGAGCGTGCCATCGTCGAGTTGAGTTTCGGCATAGAAGTCATACGGCAGCCCTCGCTGTTCGAGCCATCCCAGCAAACGCCACTCAGCGGGCGCGAGGTGGCAGGCTTGCCGACCTTGAATCGGGTCGGTGATCTGCTCGTCGAAGTCAATGTGGTTGAAAGGCTCGGGACGATCGAAGGAGAGTGGCGCATACGCCGGGCAGTTCCACGTCATGAACTCCGCATCGCAGTAGCGTTTGAGATCGTACCGCGAGTTGACCGTCGGCGTGGGAGGGAACTCGTCCGCGTGAATGTAATTGCTGCGTCCGCCAAAGCTGTTGTAGGCATTCCAATTGATGTTGCTGCCGAGCACGGCCAGCGGTGCCGTCGGTCGAGATGGTGCAACGATCCACGGGAATGAGAACTGCGATCCTGATGGAGTCCGGGCGCGGAAATAGTACAACCCGCTCCGTTCGGGCGCGGCGACGAACTGTTTGTGAGTCGGGCTGCTGTAACCGACCTTGTTCCACTCGACGCCGGTCTGGGTGTAGTCGCCATCGGGCGTGACCTGCATCGTGGCGCGCGGGCCATGCTCGTCATACCAGCCGAGGCTTTGAACGAACTCAGGCGTCCAACCGTATCGCCAGAGTTCCAGGTGATACTGCTCGACCGAGTGGACCCGAAACTCTCCCGCCTCGCCGCCGCGCACCCACTTCGGCCACACATAGCCGCACAGTCCGTCGCTGAGGAGTCGAAACTGGTGAGGGGCCGCCGTCGGCAATGTCACCTGACTGCGCTTCGCGCCGTATCCCGCCCGTTGCAGCGTGACGGTGTAGTTCCCGGCAGGGGCATTGAGGTGGACGGCCCCGGTCGCGCGAGACCTCGCTTCCCACGACTCGCCTCGTGAGTTGATGAACTCAAGCGTCACATCGACCAGAGCCACGTAACGCTCGTCACTGACATAACCGATCAGCATGGTGTGGTCTCGCACTACTGTAGTCCCGTCGCTCCGCCGACGGGACG
>JBBPIS010000172.1:0-15725 GCA_038040225.1 Planctomycetota bacterium | reverse complement strand
CGCCGTTCAATCTCCGCCAGTTGCTCCAGATCAATTGTTTGACCAGCGTCGGCAAGCTGCTGCCAGCTCAACATGCCCGAATGTTCGCAACCGCGCAGCCGGATCACCCACTGAAGTTTTGGAAATTTCTTGCTATGAAGTTTGCCGGGTTCCGTAGTGGTCAGTTCGGGACAGACCTCATCGAGCATTTGAAAGAAGTGTGACTTCTTGAAGCCTTCGATGAGTGCCAGCCCGCGCACCTCGGACTGTGTGAGAACGTATTCCAACTCGGCGGGACGGTACGCCGGGTTGACCGTCACCAGCACGACGCCGATCCGCGCGGTGGCGAATTGCAGGATCACCCACTCGGGCCAATTGGTCGACCAGACGCCGAGATGGTCTCCCTTCTGGAAGCCCAGCGCGAGCAAGCCGCGCGCGATGCCATCGACCGCCGCATCGAACTCGGCCCACGTCATGCGGACTCCGGCGTGAGGGCAGACGAGCGCGTCGCTCGTGCCGCAGCGCTGTGCGGTCTGTCGCAGCGCCTGACCAATCGTCAGGCCATCAACCCACGGAATGGATGCTGTCATCGGTCCAACCTCCCGAGCGGAGCACTCTGACCAAGGGGGTAACAGTTGCCTGCGAGTTTATACCGAGCGGCGAATCCGCTCCATCTCGTCCTTCAAATCTTTCACCCGTCCCGACTCGGGTCTCAAGGAGAATCAGCCCGTGGAAAGAGAAGACGGCTCTTCGCGCTGCGATCAGGAACGTAGAATGAAACCCGTTCGACACACGCAACCCTCTGCGAGACCAGCCATGAACGAAGTCGTCATTCTCTCGGCCTGCCGCACGCCCGTCGGGAAGTTTCAGGGAGCGTTGTCCACTCTGACAGCCACGGACCTCGGTGCCATCGTAGTTCGCGCCGCTTTGGAGCGGGCGAGCGTTGCGGCGGACCAGGTCGATGAAGTCATCCTGGGAAACGTGCTCTCTGCGGGAGTTGGTCAAGCTCCGGCGCGACAAGCGGCCCTGCGAGCGGGATTGCCACCCACGGTGTCGGCATTGACCGTCAACAAAGTTTGCGGCTCGGGCCTGAAGGCCATCATGCTGGCGGCGCAGGCCATCCGCGCGGGAGATGCCGACGTCATCGTCGCCGGCGGTCTCGAGTCGATGAGCCGTGCTCCCTATTTGCTGGACCGCACGGGACCAGTGCTCGGAGATCGACCACTGATTGACAGCCTGCAGCACGACGGACTCACCTGTCCGTTCAGCGACCGGTCGATGGGCCAAATCGCCGAAGCGCTCGCCGCTTCCGAGAATCTCTCCCGCACGGCGCAGGACGGCTACGCACACGAAAGCCATCGTCGCGCAACGGCCGCCATCGAACGCGGCGACTTCACACGAGAGATCGTTCCCATCACCGTGACCCAGCGGAGTGGCAAACAAATTGTGAGTCGCGATGAGGGTCCGCGAGCCGACACGACATTGGAGCGGCTGGCTCAACTTCGCTCGATCTTCGCGGAGAACGGCTCCGTCACGGCGGGCAATGCGTCGATGATGAGCGACGGCGCGGCGGCCGTCGTCGTCTGTTCCCGCTCGTTCCAGGAAACGCACGGACTGAGGCCGATCGCCCACATGGTGAGCTATGCGACGGCAGGAACTTCACCCGGCGATGTGTTCCTGGCTCCCGTCCCGGCGATTCGTCGCGTGCTCGCGCAGGCTTCCCTCCCGATTGACGAAGTCGATCTGTTTGAAATCAACGAAGCCTTCGCCGTTCAAATGTTGGCCTGCCTGCGGCAACTGGGCCTGACGGGCGAGAACGTCAACGTCCACGGTGGAGCCATCGCACTCGGCCACCCGCTCGGTGCCAGCGGCGCCCGAGTCGTGGTGACGCTGCTCCACGCCCTGCAACAGCGTCGCGAACGATGGGGCGTCGCATCGCTCTGTCTCGGGGGAGGCAACGCCGTTGCGGCACTATTTGAGGCCGCGCAACACTCGCACGAGTCCGGTTGAAAGCCAGTGCGTTTCACGGCTCACAGCGGGTCTACTTAGCCGTTTCACGGGAAGACGTTTGCTCCGCCGTTGAAACTGATCGAGCCGGTGTTGCCTCCGCCATCATTTCCACTGAAGGACGTCGCGGTATTGCCGCTCCCCGACAGGCCGCTGCCGGTCGAGTTCAGCGTGAACCCGGAGGTGTTCTCCACGAACGTGTTGTTCAGCGTGAAGGACGAGACGTTGTTGAGTCGAATTCCGTCGCCCGACGAGTTGTCGATGGTGCCGCCCAGAATGTTGACGGTACCGGAATTGGTCAGCTTCACAGCGCTGTGGGTGAGGTTGGATCCCACGCTGTCGATCGCGACCGAATCGAAGGTGTACGTGCCGAGAGAGTTGTCGATGACGATCCCGTCACTCTCCACTCCGCTGACAGTGGTGTTCGTCACATCCAGAGTGCTGCCACCGGCCAGGTTGGTCAGCAACACTCCGTTGGTTCCTCCCGAAGCCGTGATGCTGTCGAGGGTGATGTTGATCCGGCTCTGTTCGATGTTCAGACCGGCGGCTCCAACGGACGTGACGTTGCCTCCACCGATGGTGATCTGCGAATTATTCAGGCCGTAGATGGCGCCGAGCGCGCTGCCCGTGTTCACGTTGACGTCGAGATTCTCGAACGTGATGTTCCCGGAGTTGCCAGTCAGGTAGACCGCCTCGTTGCTGAGTGCCATGGTCGCTCCGAGCGACACGTCGCCGTTGAACGTGACGGCACCGGCGTTGTTCGTCAGACGGATCCCGAGTCCCGGACCGTTGTCGGTGAGGGTGCCGCCGAAGGTCGTGCTGCCTCCCACGGTGTTTTCGATGCGCACCGCCTGACCGGAGGCATTCGAGATGCTTCCGCCGTAGTTCACCGTCGACGAACCGCCGGAGACGTGGAAGGCGTTGTTCGTGGTCCCGGTGATGCTGCCGCCAGTGATGTCGATGGTTCCGTTCGAGTTGTTGACCAGAACGCCATCACCGTCGGAATTGCTGACGTTCAGGGTGCCGATGTTGACCGAGCCACTCACGGCGTCAAACGTGACGCCGTTGCCGGTACTGTTGGTGGACGTCACCGTGCCAAAGGTCAGATCCGTGGTGAGCGGGTCGAGGAACAGTGCGGCACCCGCTGTCGTGTCGATCGTGCCGTCGGTGCTGCCGAGGCTGAAAGTCGTCCCAAACGTCTTGGTGTCGACGTACAGGCCGGTTCCGCCGTTGTTGGCGATGTTCAGCGTGCCGAAGGCCAGATCGCCGGTCGGAGTGTCAAACCGCAAGCCGTCACCCTGAACGCGGGCGCCCGTGGTCCCGATCGTCCAATTCCCACCATTGACTTGCGTACCGCTCAGGGCGGTTCCCGAGGCATCGAAGTTGACGCGATTGAACAGCACACCACCGGCGGTTCCGTTGCCGATGACGGTGCCGCCGTTCATCGACCGGACGATGGTCGAGTTCAAACCGCTGCTGTTGACGCTCAGGGCAAGGCTGCCGCCGTTGAGCGATTGCAGAGTGTTGCCATCCAGCGTCAGCACCAGTTCACCGATCACGTCCGAGCTCACCGTGCTGATGCCGCTGGCGTTGGCGGTGATCGTGTTGTTGCTCAAATTGACTGTGTGTGCCGTCCCGTTGTTGACGATCTCGACGCCGTCGCCGGTGATGGTGCCAATACCGCCGATGGTCAATCCGGTGGCGGTCAGGTTGGTGTCGGTACTGTGGACGCCGTCACCCGTCGTATTCTTGATCGTGCCGCCGAGGATGTTGACCGTCCCCGCATCGGCCAGCGTCACGCCGTTGTCGGTGGCGACGGTCCCCGCGCCGTTGATGTTGACGGTCTGAATGGTTGATGTGAGACCTTTGGAGTTGCTGATCAAGAGGCCGCTGTCGTCGGAGAGAATAACGTTTAGGGTGTTGATGTTGACCGTGCCGGAAACCGCGTCGAGTGTGACTCCGGTGGTCGAACTGTTGGTGGACGAGACCGTTCCAAACGTCAGATCGGCGGTGAGCGAACCGAGGAACAGCGCCACGCCATTCGTGGTGTCGACCGTGCCGCCGGTATTGCCGAGAATGAACGTTGTTCCCGGCGGCGTCGTCCAGACGCCCAGGCCAACCGAGTAGTTGTTGGCGATGTTCAGCGTGCCAAACTTCAAATCGCCAGTCGGCGCATCAAACACCAATCCATCTCCATAGATGCGGTTGCCTGCTGTGCCGATCGTCCAGTTCCCGGCATTCACCTGGGTACCGCTCAGAGCAGTCCCCGACGCGTCGAAGGTGACTCGGTTGAAGAGCACTCCGCCACCGGGCCCGTTAACGGTGCCTCCGTTCATCGACCGGATGATCGTCGAGTTCAAGCCACTGCCGTCCACCCGCAGCCCAAAGCCGCCACCGAGTGATTGCAGGGTATTGCCATCCAGCGTCAACAAGAGTTCTCCGGCCACGCCCGTATCCGTTGTACGGATGCCGTTGTCGGCGGCGGTAATCTGGTTGTTGCTCAGATTGACCATACGCGCGGTACCGCTGTTGATGACCTGGATGCCGTCATCGTCGATTTGGCCGGTATCGCCGATGGTCACACCGGTCACGGTCAGGTTGGTGTCCGAACTGTGGATGCCATCATCACCCGTGGAATTGATGGTGCCACCGTTGATGCTGACCGTACCCGCATTGCTGAGCAGGATGCCGTCGGTCCCGGTGCCGCTGATGGTGTTCTGAGTCAGGCCGATGGTGCCCGTCGTGCTGGTCAGACTGATGCCGGCCAGGCTACTGCCGCCGATCGTGGTGTTGTTGATGTTCACGCCTGCGACACCCGAGCCGAAGACGGTGTTGGTGCCGCCATCGAGAATCACATTCTGAATGGTGTCGCCGTTGCCGAGCGTGACCAGATTGATCGAGCCATCGTTGGTCAGTGTTGCCGCTCCGTTCGGATCCGAGAACACGAAGCTACCCGTGATCGTGTCGACGATCACATTGACGGGCAACACGCCACCGGTGCTGAAGGTCTGTCCGTTGCCGAAGCTGTCCAGGATGGTGTTGTCACCGAGGGTGAGCGTATTTGCACTCAGATCGATGCCGGCTCCGCCGTTGTCGTTGACCAGCACGACGGTCTTGCCGTCCAGATTCGACGGCGTGGCATCGAGTGCCAACAGCTCGGCACCACTGATGCGGTTCAACGGCGACGAGCCGTCATCCGTGCCGGACGACGTCGACCCGACGAAGATCAGATTGTTCGATTTCTGGAAGGATGCGATTCCGGTGAAGTTGACACCCAGGAATTCGTAGCGGCCCTGAGTGAAACCGTTGGTACTCGTCAGGTTCGTGGTGTCCAGCGTCACACCGGCAGCCGTGGCATTGATCTGGCTGCCGCTGTTGAGCGGTGTCTGGTTGCCATAGACCAGATAGGCTCCGGCCGAACCATCCACCACGTTCCCCAGCAGAATGCCGGTGTCGACGTTGTTGATGATCGCGGTCTGGCCTGCCGCATTGGCCAACTGAATGTTCGGTGTTGTCGAGTTCGCGCCGTTCGGATTCAGGGTGCCGCTCAGATCGATGCCGATGCTCCCCGCCGCGCCATCCCCCGTGATCGTCGTGTTGGCCGAAGTAAACAGCACGTTCGAGTTGCGGAAGTCGAGTCCGGTGTTGGCACCAGTGGTCGTGAGATTCAGATCCGCGAACGTGTACGTCCCGGCTGAACCATTCAGATCGACCCCCGTGCCGCTGAGGTTGCTCAGATCGGTCAGCCCAGTCGTCGTGAAGCTGCCTCCAACGTTGTTGCCAAACGTCAGCCCCGTCGCCGCGCCGTTGATCGTCACCGTTCCGGCCGTCACAGCGGCTGAAGACTGATCCATCAGCAGCCCACTCCCCGCCGCATTCGTCACGCTGACATTGCCCAGGTTCACCGAGCCGCTGACGGCATCGAGCGTGAGGCCGTTGCCCATGCTGTTCGTGGACGAGACGCTGGTAAACGTCAGATCGGCGGCGAGCGGATCGAGGAACAGCGCGACCCCGTTGGTGGTGTTGATCGCGCCACCGCTGTTGGTCAGGCTGAATGTGGTGTTGTTCAGTTTCGTGTTGACATACAGGCCGGTCCCATCGTCGTTGCCAATATTCATCGTGGTGAAGGCGAGAGCACCCGTGACGTCGTTCAATTGCAGGCCGTCACCCACGACGTTGGTCGGCGTCCCCACACTGCCGATCGTCAACGCGCCGCCGTTGACCGTCTGAATTCCCGCGGTCGACAGGTCAGCGTCAAACGTCACGCCATTCATCCGGATCCCGCCTGTCAGGGGACCGGAGGAACCGCCCGCATTCGACGTTGTCACCGTGTTGTTCGCGAAATCGGTGACTGTGACGGTGCCACCCGTCGTCGACGACAGTGGGTTGTAGTTTGAAATGTAGGCTCCCGCACTCGAGGTCGAACTGAGTGTATTTCCGCTGAAGGCCAGGTTGAGCGTTCCGCCGCTGAATCCGGCCGCACTCGTGATCCCGGCAAACCCCCCCGCCGCGTCGCTGGCTCCCGTCCCGGCCAGCGTGTTTCCGCTGACGGTTGCATTCAAGACGCCCGCCAGATCCGCTCCGATCCCCACGGCCTGTTCTGTCCCGCCGGTCACAGTGCTGTTGGTGAGGGAGAAGGTATCGATGCCGGCCGTGGCAATGACGCCGACTCCGCGCGTCCCGCCGCTGGCGTCGATGATCATGTTGTTCAGCGACGTGTTGAAGTTGTTGACGGCCAGCACGCCGCGATCCGTCACGTTCTGAATCGTGCCGCCCACCCCCACCCCGCCGACGCCCGTGACCGTGAAACCACCGGCCGTGTTGTTCAACAGATTGATGCCGGTAACGGCCCCGTCCACGTTGAGCTGTCCGACGGTCACGTCGGCCGTCGAATTCGAGACATTGACACCATTGGCCGCGGCGTTGGTGACGGTGGCCATTCCAGTCACACCAAACGTTCCGCTGGCATTGTTGATGTTGATTCCCGTCGTCGGACCCTGGTCAGAGGTGAGGTTTGTGAACGTGGCGGCCAGAGATGTGCCCTGGAGATCAACAGCCGTCCCAAACACTGTGTTGACGTTGGCAGTTCCGGTCACCGTGGTCAAACCGCCGTTGGAGACGAAGAACCCGGCGTTGCCGCTGGTGGCGATGTTCAAGCCGTGGAACATTGTGACCGGCGAATCTCCGCCGCCACCCACGATTTTGACACCCATCCCGGAGGCGGTGTTGTTGATAAACGGATTGGTGAAGACGAACGCACCGTTGCTGTTGAAGATGTCGATCCCGGCGTCGCCGCCGTTCATGTTCGTCGTACCGAGGAAGTTGTACGTGCCGTCGGCACCGTCGAACTGCAGCCCGTCACCGAGTGTCGTGACGATCGACGAGATGGCGTTGAAGTTGACCGTGCCGGTGTGATTCCCGGTGACGGACACGGCCGACGCGGCATTCGCCTGGCTGAGCGAGCCGCCGAAGTTCACGTTGATGGAACCGCCGTTGATGGCGAACGCGGCGGCACCCGGATCGGTGATCGACGACGTGTTGTTGATGTTGAATGTTCCGTAGCTGGTCTGCAGCGACAGGCCGTTGGCACCGACGTTCAGCACATCGACGTTGGTCAGGTTGTAGATGCTGCCCGCAAACGAATTGGTGACGGTCACACCCGAGCCGGTTCCCCCCGTAACGGAGACATCGGTGAGGTTGATGATCGCGCCGCCCCCGGCACCGTTCAGCAGGATGCCGCCGAACCCGCCCGCTCCGGTGATGTTCACATTGAAGATCTGCGTCGTGCCGGTGATGCTGCCGAAGCCGTTGCCGCCAAGGTTGATCGCACCATTGATTGCTCCGGTGCTGGTGACGTTGGTGATCGTTGAATTGGCCGCATTGAGCAGCAGGTCAACGCCGTTGTTCTGGAACGTCGTGTTGCTGACCGTCGTGTTGGTCGACGGCTGAATCCTGATCCCGGTGCCGGCCACATTGCGGATGATCATGTCGTTGACAACCGTGTCCACCGCACCCGGATTGCCGGAGATGCCGTTCGTAATGCCGCCGCTGCCGTCGATCGTGAAGCCCTGGATCAGGTTCTGGTTTGTCAGCGTGACGGCGTTCCCCGCAGTCGGAGCGAGCACGGGACGACCTCCCAGTCCGCTGAGTCCGATCACCGTCGTTCCGGGCGCTTGCCCCAGCGCCAGCGAGAAGTCGACGCTGGCGGTCCCCGTCGATCCGCCGCCGATGATCTGTTGCCCGTCGTGAGTCAGCGCGATCGGTGCCGTGATGTTGCCATTGGCATCCAACAGGACCATCACACTGCCGTTGCCGAACTGAGTGTCCGCCAGCACGGAATTGACGCTCGACGGATCGGCCTGCGTGCCGCCTCCCGCGCCCGCTTCCTGCACAAAGTAGAGGTGCAGTTCCTCGCCCGTTGTTGCGTTGAGAGCCGCCTGAAACGTGTTCACGTCACGAATGAAATTGCCGATGGAGACCTGCTGGGCGCGCTGGGCGGGCAGCGTCATCAGGTTCGCAAACGACATCGGACGGCTGCCGCCGCTGCCGCCGAAGAAGTACGTCAATCCGCCATAGACGTTCGTCCCGAAGAAGCTGTCGTGCGAGACATTCACGTTTCCGGACAGGTTGTCGGTGATGTAGCCGCGCACGCCCCCTTTGACTCCGTTCGTGAATCCGGCGAGCGGACCGTTCCAGTTGTAATAGCCGCCGTACACCTCCGTACGGTAGTTGAAGAACTTGCGGCCCAGTTCGAGCTCACTCCCCATGAGCGCGACATCCATCAACTGGTGATTGATCCCGCCAAATCCGACGGTCGTTCCGAGAATGGCAAGCTGTCCGGGAGCTCCCCCCGTTGTGGTTTGCAGTCCCGTGGTTTGTTGGATCTGGCCCACGGGCAAGTAAGCATTCCCCCGCGCCACCCAGGCTGATTCCGTCATCAATTCCAGGTTGATGTTGATTTGTTGAAACAGGTTGTCATACCGGCTTTGATTGGCATCGAGGTACAGCCCGGCTCCCAGGATCGACGTGTCCAGCACGGGCAGAGTCGTCATCCAGCGCTGTTGAGCACCCACAGTACCCGCCAGGTTGCCGTTGTTGTTGGTCTGCAACTGTCCGTTGAACAGCGTGACGTCGTCGTCGATGGACCCCACATGGTGAGTCGCACCGAAACTGGTGAACGGCTGCTGACCGCCGAACTGCTCGCCCTGTGTGGACTGGAGCGAGTAATACGTTCGGCTGGCGGGATCGAACACGTTCCCGAACCGCTCGGTAAACAAGGATCCCGACTGTTGAGCCAACAACTCCCGCGATCCCATCATCAGGACAATGACCGTCGCCACCAATGGAATCAGTCGACGTGACATTTTCATGGTTGAACTCATTGAGAATCCATCTCTTTGACTCGGCATGCTCGAATGGGCCGTCAATCAACTCCGCGCTGCTTGAACGTCGCGTTCGTCCACATTGACCGCCAGGACTCGGTACAAGAACGGTGAGCGGCAGGTATTGCCGGTGCGCGCGACGACACCGTGAGCGCGACGACTCACTCTGACCACCAGTGATCGGACTTGCTGTCACTTCTGAACGACTGCAAGGATCATCAAGGCCATTGTTGCAGGGCTCTTAATGACAGACGCCCACGCAGACCTGCTGAACTCGCCATTCAGGGCTGTTTACGCAGGCCCCCAAAATGGATTGGCGCGCGGCTTTGGCGCTTTCCCCAAGCGATAGCGCAAATGCGCTGCGAGCGGAAGGGTGAGGCCAGGCCGGCCCACCGCTTCGGTGCCACGCGACCAGCCAGTGCGTCACCGCTTTTTCGGACGCTTGGCGGAGACTTCAAATCGCTGCGTGACGACATGCGGCTTGCCGTCGCCTGCGTTATCGACTACGCCGTCGGTACTCGCCACCGAGAAAACCTCCCAACCCGCGGTGCCAAGCTCCGTCAGCTTCGTCTGAATCGAAGCGGCATCGACGCTCTGCGAGTTGTACTCCCACTCGACCACTGTGGCGGGGACTCCCGTTTGAGCCGTCACCGGTCGCACCCAATCGCCCGGCCGAGCGATCCACACCAGCGCCGCTCCGATCACCAACCACACCGCTCCCGTTTTGAAGTCCGCTTTCATCGTGTTGCCTTTCACTGAATTGATTGCCACCACATTTCTCCGACAAGCGACGGAGTGCCCAATCAGTCTACGGACGGTTGAGAACGGTGACCACGAGAACCGCTGCCCATCCCCACAGGCTGAGATTGGCGACCCACGCGATCAACATTGCAAGAGTCGGGGCGGAGACATCCGTCTCATAAGCGAAGCGATGTGCCAGGCGCCCCGACACGAGGCCGACCGTCAACACATACAAGACACCGCAGCCAACCAACGTCGCGACATTGACCGCACTCCCCAGTGCCCGCTCAACAGGTGCGACGCGCGCCGCCGCCAGCACCGCCACGAGCAGCAGTGTCGGGATCGCACCCACCAACGCCGTTCGCCAGGCCGCACGAAATGCCTTGTCGCAAGAGTCGCCCGCCCTGCCAGACAACTCCCGATCGGGACGTACCTCCTCCTGAATCGATTCCAACCGAGCGAGTGTCTGTTCCAGGTTGCCGTCTTTCGTGGACATCCTGCACCGCCTCTCGTTTGGTCCGCGTCGGGCGTTTTTACGCCAGCAGATCGCGCACGACTTCTCCATGTACGTTGGTGAGCCTGCGTTCGATGCCATTGTGGTAGTACGTCAGTCGCTGGTGGTCGATGCCGAGCAGGTTGAGAACCGTCGCGTGGAAGTCGTGCCAGTAGACCGGCTTGTCGACCGATTTCCAGCCGACGTCGTCGGTCGAGCCGTAGCTGATCCCGTGCTTCAGGCCGCCGCCGGCCATCCAGACGCTGAAGCCGTACATGTTGTGATCGCGTCCGCCACCGACGGTGTTCGCTTCGGATTGGGCGAACGGCGTCCGACCGAACTCGGTTGTGAACAGGACAAGCGTGTCGTCGAGCATCCCGCGCTGACGCAGATCGCGCAGCAGGGCAGCGACCGGTTGATCGACGCGCAGCGCCTCCTGCGTGTGGTTTTCCTTGACGCTTTCGTGGCCGTCCCAGTTGATGCGCGGCGAGCCGAACGAACCGCCCGCGAAGAGTTGGACAAACCTCACGCCCTGTTCGAGCAACCGTCGCGCGAGCAGGCAGCTACGACCGAACTCGGCGGTCTCGTCGCGGTTCAGTCCGTAAGCCTCCTGAGTCGCAGCCGTCTCACCGGCCAGATCGGTCACGCGCGGGACCGACAACTGCATCTTGGCGGCCAGCTCGTAACTCCTGATCCGTGCCGCGAGATCGCTCTCGGGCCGAGTCGCCTGATGACGTCGGTTGATCGCCGCCACGAACTCGCGCGTCTCGCGTTCGGCATCGCCGTCCAATGCAGCCGTCTCGCTCTGCGAGACGTTGCCCGATTCAACGCGATTCGGCCACGTTGGAAACAAATCATCAATCGGCTGGCCCTTCGTTCGGAAGGCGACTCCCTGATGCCGCGCCGGAAGGAACCCGTTCGACCAGTTGATCGTTCCGCCCGCCGGAAAGCCGCGCGGATCGGGGAGAACGACATACGCGGGAAGATCGTCTGTCTCGCAGCCGAGGCCATAGCTGAGCCACGACCCCAGCACGGGAAAGCCGTTCAAGCGGAAGCCGGTGTTGGCCTGAAATGTTGCGGGCGTGTGATTGGCCGAGTCGGCGATCATCGAGCGAATCACTGTCAGTTCATCGGCGACACCGGCGATATGCGGGAAGAGATCCGAAACCCAAAGGCCACTCTCGCCGCGCTGTTGGAACTCCCAATCGTTCTTCCGAATGAGGCCGATCTTTCCGAAGAACGTCTCGGGCTTCTCGGTCGAGGGAAGCGGCTGGCCGTGATATTTTTTGAGCAGTGGCTTGTAGTCAAACGAATCGATGTGGCTCATCCCCCCGCACAAGAAGACGTGAATCACACGCCGACACTTCGGCGCGAGATGCGGCGGCGGATCGGCCGCCTCACCCGGCGTGGCGGTCTGCGTCTGCGACGCCTTCGTCAACGCATCGGCCGCCCGCAGCGAACCGTCCCGCTGAAGCAGGCTCATCAACGCCGTCGCCGTCAGGCCATGCGTGGACCACGAGAGAAAGTCGCGGCGGTTGGGTGGACTGGTCATCTCGCAACACCTCATCAGTCAACGAACAGAAACTCGGACGAATTCCACATCGCACGGCAGAAAGCGGGGAGGCCGCGGCGCTTCACGAAATCGAGGCTCAGTGACACTTCATCGCGATCCGGCGTGCGACCGTAGAGCCGCCGATAGGCCGCGCGAACTTGTGCCTCCGGTGACTGACCGGCTTCGGATTTCAAGCGGGTCGCAAATTGATCGGCCATGCGCAGGACGAACGAATGATTCATGAGCGACAGCGCCTGCAACGGCGTCACCGTGGACGAGCGTTTCGGTGTGGTCGTACTCGGGTCGGGGCAGTCGAACGTGTCGAGGAACGGGCTGCGACCACCTCGCGCCGACATGCGATAAACCGTGCGACGATGGTTCGTGTAGCCGGTCGGATCGATCGGGTCGTAGAACTGCGTCCCCTTGAAGAAGTACGAGTTCACGTCGGAATAGCCTTTGCCGCCGAATTCGTCGTTCAACTCACCAGCCACCGCGAGCATCGCGTCTCGCACCGACTCGGCCTCCAACCGACGTGGGTTCATCCGCCAGAGCAGCCGGTTCCCCGCATCGACGTTCGCCGCCGATTCATCAAACGTCGAAGCCTGCCGGTACGTGGCCGAGGTGACGAGGAGACGGTGAAGGCGCTTGAGGGAGAAGCGCGGAACTCGGAGCGCGGAGCGTGGAGCAGAAAGAGTGACGGTCGTGTTGCTTTGTTCCTGTTCCGCACTCCGCGCTCCGAGTTCCGCGCTTCCTCCAAATTCCGAGGCCAGCCACTCCAGCAACTCCGGATGACTCGGCTTGCCGCTGTGGAAGCCGAGGTCGTTGGGTGTCTCAACGAGGCCCGCACCGAAGTGGTAGTGCCAGACTCGATTCGCCATCACACGCGCGAAGAGCGGGTTGCGGGAGTCGGTGATCCAGTTGGCGAGACGAACGCGACGGTGGGACTCGATGGCGTCGGGCTTGAGGCCGAAGCTGGGGTCGAGGCCCCGGATCGCGACGAGGCCCGCCGGAGCAACGTCCTCACCGAGCGAAGTTACGCTGCCTCGTTGGTGGACCTTCATCGGCGGCGGCTGCGTGGCGATGGCCGTGTAAAGTTTGACCGGTCCGTTCTTCGTGAGGTCGGCATGTTTGAGTCGCAGTTCGTGGAGTTCGGTCTGGCGCGCGGCTCGGACTTGTCGATCTTCCGCAGACAGCTTCGCGGCGATCTCGGTCTCGGTGACGAATGTGTTGGCCGAGCCGGCCGCGATCGCGACCTCTTCGGCGGACAACGCTCGGTCATACAAACGCGCCGACGCGATGAGGCCGTTCAACATGCGGTTGCCTCCCGCCGACGTGCCGTGTCTCAAGCCAAACACGATCTGAGACTGGCCCGCCTCAAACTTCAACGCGGCCTCTTTGCGAATCGGCTTCCCATACGGCTGACCGTTGCGGTAGCCGAGGATGGTGCCATCGGCGCGGTAAACCTGCGCGATGACGACGAAGTCATTCGCGGCCTGTTCCTCAGCAGTCCCTTCAAATGAAAGAGTCCGCACAAACCCGTTGCTCCCCGCCATCCAGCGATTGGATTCCTGCTCGCCGTAGACGATCGCATTGAAGGAGTTGCCATCGGTCGTTTGTAAACTGATCGCGCCGCCGCCGCGTTGCTCCAGCCCCTTCAAGCGAACTCGCACTTCGAGCGTCTTCTCCAACAGATCGCGGGCCAGCGGCGCGGTGCTCGCGTAGGAAGTGCCGTCCACAGCGAGGCCGTTCGCCTCCAACTTCGCCGAGCCGTGCAGCTTTACATGCATTCCGCCAAGCTGGTCCTTGAGGTCTCGCGCAAAGTCCCACGCGGCGAGCGGAGTCGGTGCCGGTTTGGATTCGCCCGCGCCTCCCAGCGTCCTCTCGGTGAAAACCATCGCGCGAATCGGAGCCTCCTGCTCGCGAAGCCGCTTGGCGAGCGAGTCGATGCGCGACTGCACCTCCTTCAACTGCCGAGTCACCTCGGGTGACGTGAACTCCTTCTCACCGTGGTCGATCCCCGACAGAGCCGCCGCGATCTGGTAGTACTCGCGCGCCGAAATCGGATCGAACTTGTGATCGTGACAGCGGGCACAGTTCACCGTCAGTCCGAGAAACGTCTGGCTCACGGTGCCGACCGTGTCCTCCAGCTCGTCCTGCCGCATCATGGCTCGCATGCGATCGACGACGGGGACGACCGTGTCGTGCGCCCCGGCAACGAGGAAGCCGACGGCCTTCAGCGCCTCGACATCGTCGGGAGCCAGCACGTCTCCCGCGAGTTGCCAGCGGACGAACTCGTCATACGGCACGTCGCGGTTCAGGGCGTCGATGACCCAGTTGCGGTAATGCCACGCGTTGGGGCGAGGCAAGTCCCGCTCGAAGCCGTTGCTCTCGCCAAACCGCACCACGTCGAGCCAGTGCCGCGCCCAACGCTCCCCATAATGAGGCGACGCGAGCAGCCGATCGGCCAGCCGCTCATACGCATCCGGCGCGGGATCGTTCGCAAACTCATCGACCTCGTCTGGAGCAGGAGGCAGCCCGAGCAGATCGAACGACAACCGACGAATCAACGTCCTTCGGTCGGCTTCGCGCGAAGACTTCAGACCGCGAGCCTCAAGCGAAGCCGCGACAAACGCATCGAGCGGCTGACGAGATCGCGCGGCATCTTGCGCAGCAGGAACCTTCGGCTTCGTCAACGGCTGCAGCGACCACCAGTCGTACCCGGCTCGATGCTCGGACGAGACCGCCAGCGGATTGAGCGAACCGCCGGACCAGGCCGCTCCCGTTTCGATCCAGGTCTTGAGCAGACGCTTTTCGTCTTCCTTGAGCGGATGCTTGGGAGGCATCTCATCCGCAGCGACTCGTTGCCACAGCAGACTCTTCTCAACCTGACCGGGCACCAGCGCGGAACCACTCTCGCCACCGGCCAGCAATTTCTCTCGCGTGGTGAGATCGAGCTTTCCCTTGGCCTCGTCCCCCGCGTGACATTCGGCGCACCGGCGAGCCAGCAGCGGCGCGACGGCCTTCTCAAACAGAGAACCGTCACGATTCGAGGACTCTTTCGCCGGCGAGTCCTGTGCGAGGCACGAATCCGGGCCTGACATCGCGATCAGCGACAATGCCAGCAGCGTTCGCCAGCAACCATGCATCGTGCCTCTCCTCCGAGATTCTCAAAACAGACCGGACAACTTCGATGTCGCTAAGGCTAACGGTGCCTCTGGCAGGTCGCAACGCGAAAGCGGTCAGACACGCGAGAGTGGTCAACGCGAACTTCTGGAGTTCAATCGTGTCTCAGAGACGGTTGCACAGCTAACAACCAATCGACGGGCGTGACGGCGCATCCGAGCCAAAACCGGCAGAGTTCGTTGACCGACAAAGGTCGTTTGTTACAATCCGGCCCGCTTTCGGTGGCACAATCGGAAAAGATCAACATCCAGTTTCCAACCTGCCGATAGCTGGTGCGACAATAGCACGCATCGGGATGTAGCTCAGCTTGGCTAGAGCGCTACGTTCGGGACGTAGAGGTCGCAGGTTCAAATCCTGTCATCCCGACTGATCCATGATATCAAATCCC
>JBBPIS010000171.1:0-15847 GCA_038040225.1 Planctomycetota bacterium | reverse complement strand
GGATGCCGACGCCGACCTGGCCGCGCTTGAGGATGAGGACACGAAGGAACTCGATGCCGATTCCGATCAAGACTCCTCGTCGTCCGAAGGCGAACTGGAATTGAAGCTGAAGGTCGGCGATCGCTTCCCGCTGACGAAGCGGGTCGAGCAACGGTTGACTCAGGTCGATGGACAGGGCAAGTCGGTGTACTGGTCTCTGACCGAGATGCTGCTGTCGCTGAGCGTCGAAGAGGTTCGCGACGGCAACAAGCTGCTGTCCGTCCGCTATCACCGCGTCCGCTACGGACACGACATCGCGGGGAAGAAGGTCGAGTACACCTCCGACTCACCGCAGCAGACGATTCCCCCGGAAGCTCTCGCCTACGCGGGACTGCACGAAAACGGCTTCTCTTTCTGGATCGGTCCCGACAACCGCGTGAGGGAACTGGTCGGTTTCCCCGAGTTTCTGCAACGCTGCGTCCGGAACGTGCCGCCCCAGCTCCGTCAGTCGGTGCTGGCTCAACTCGAAGGGACTCACAGCGAGAACGATCTGGCGAATTTTGTCGACGACGGAATCGGCCTGCTCCCCTACAGCAACAACCCGCGACATCCGGGGGTGGCGGTCAAGGTGGGATCGGCGTGGGATTTGAAGCCGCGGATGTCCGAGGGGCCGATTCCGATGCAGGTCACCACGCGGTGCGTGCTGAAAGACCTGACCGACAGCACCGCCGAGATCAGCCTGATCGGCAAGATCGCCCCCGACAATGCCCCGACCCTCGTCCGGGACGGCAATCGCGAAATGAGAGTCTTCGTCAACGGAGGCCACTGCTCGGGAACGTGCAAGATCGACCGACGGACCGGCCTGCCGACGAACTCGCAGATCAAACGGTACCTCGAAATGACCGTCCAGATGGCGGACGGCACCGAGATTCAGCAGCGGAAGGAATCACTGACGTCGATCAGCTCGTTCCTCGACCAGCCGGGCGGCCCGCAGCAGCAACAGGCCGCGACGGGCTATGACGCGGGTGTCCAGCAGTCGGTCCACATCCGCGAGACGCCGCTCGCAACCCGCACGCGGTAGGGTCAGGCTCCCCGGTCCGGTGTTTGGCCGCGAGATTTCCCACGAAAATCGCCCCCCCGCGCCGCCTGCGGCCAAAAACAGCCACTTCAGGCTCGCGTCCAGCGATTTCAGAGGCGCAACTTGTCGCGCCAGACCCTCACATAGCCGCGCCAGACCCTCACATAGCCGCGCCAGACCCTCACATAGCCGCGCCAGACCCTCACATAGCCGCGCCAAACCATCACATAGCCGCGCCAAACCATCACATAGCTGCGCCAGACCATCACATAGTCACTGTTTTCGCCTCTGACGTGAGAGGAATCGCCTCTGATTTCAAAGAACTTGTGTCTGACTCGTGAGGAATCGCTTCTGAAGTGGCAAGAGACGTCTTTGAAGTGGCTGGGATCGGCAGAAAGACGGGCAAACACGGCCCTAGAGTCGCTCTGAGGGCCGATCAATCCCCTTGGACGGGGTGTCAGACCACCTCTTTTGCCAAGCGGATCGCCCGCACGCGGTCTCAAGCCTCGGCCGATGGCTTCAACTGCGGCGGTTCACGCCCAGGAATCGCATCCAGCGCCGGTCTGAGTTCGATCCGCTTTCGACGGCGATGTTTTCCAACTCGTCGAGCGTCGTGAGGCCCAGCCGTTTGAGGTGCTTGTCGATCTTTTCCTGCTCGGCCTGCAAGTGCGTCCGTTCGCGCGACAGCCGGGCGCGTTCCAGTGACATTTCCACTTCGGCCAGGCGGACCTGTTCTTCCAGTCGCGTGGCCAGTTGATCGACGCGGGCCTTCTGCTCCTCGGGCACTTCGAGAATGTCATCCCAGTTGTCGGGGAGCGACACGGCGTGACGCGACCGGAGCATGCGCGTGAGATGCACGATGTAGGCATCCCGCTCCGCACACGCCTGCTGCAACTCGACCTGAGTCGCGGCGTCCACATCCACGGGACGGGGCGCGACGACGGCATCCAACTCGACGTCGTCAACCTCAACGGGTTCCGACTCGACGGCCTCCAGCGGCTCCTCGCCACCCATCATCCGTCGTTTCATCGCCTCCCAACTGGCACCATCGCTCGGCATGTCCGAGACGCCGCGGTCCGGGCGATCGATGGCGAGGCGCGACAGGACATCGTCGAGGTGGTTGTCCGATTGGGCGGCCTCGGGAGGCGAAACGTCACCGGCCGCGGGGAATCCGACACCGCGCGCCATCATCGACCGCAGTGCACCGACCTCGGCCTCAATCCGACCGAGCACGCTCGACGCCTGCAGGGCTTCCCACTGCTGCACGACGCGCTGCAGATCGCCCAAAACCTGGTGATGCTCTTCGATGACCTCGGCCGGCAGGGCGGCGGTGCCTCCCGACGAAGCCGACGACCGGCTGCCGCCCGAACGCTGCATCCGATCGAGCTGCTCGACGACTTGTTCGAGCTCGTTCACCAGTGCCGAGACCAGTTCGTCCTTGGCACCGAGCTGCTGGTGCAGTTCGTCCAATTCGTGGCTTCGATCGAGTTCGTGGCTTCGATCGGGGGTCACCAAGGGAGCGACCGGCCGTTTGATGTCACGAGTCGGCACATCGTCCACAACGGAGACTTCGAGCGGCGTGACCTCCGTCACCCATTCCGTCTGCGCCGAAACCAGCTCGCCGCACACGGCCGCATCGTCGCTGAAGTCACTGGAAACAAGGTCGTCGACCACGGCGGTCGGTTCCTCCAGCATGACCACGGCTTCAATCAGCGAATCAACGGCCTCGCACGGAGATTTCCCGCCGGCCGCAGGGGCCTCGCGGTCCGGGTGACGGTCTCGGCGGGCGGGCTGAGGGAGGGAACGAGAATCACGAGAACCCACGATGGATTGCCCTTCCGGACTTGCCTGACGACGTATTCTGGCGACGTATTCTGGCGACGTATTACTGTAGTCCCGCCGCTCCGTCGGCGGGATGCGCGGCGACATGTGTTTCCGCCGTGTGAAACCGACTTCCGCGACCGTCCCGTCGGCGGAGCGACGGGACTACGGTACTTCTATCGGGAATGCCAGCCATGCCCTCCCGTGTGGGAACAGTAGCTCACGAAGCGGCCCCGAGACGGCGTCGCGACGTTCCCGAAAGACAACACGGAGCGATCAGGGCTGACGGGAATAGATTTGCGGGTTGATCACATTGTTCGGGCGCTGCCCCGTCAGCACGGCGACAACCTGCTCCATCGCCTGCGTCCGCATCTGCCGCACCGACTGCTCGGAAACAAACGCCGCGTGGGGCGTCACGAGGATCCGTTCGTCGCGGAAGAGCGGCCCCGACAGATCGGGCGGCTCGGGATCGAAGACGTCCAACGCCGCGCCCGCCACGCGGTTCTGTTGCAGGGCCTCCCACAACGCGTCTTCGTCGACCAGCCCGCCGCGCGACGTGTTGATCAGGTACGCGGTCGGCTTCATCTTCGCAAACGCCTCGCGCCCGAACAGACCCCGCGTCGAATTGTTCATCGGCGCGTGAAGCGACACGTAATCGCTCGATGTCAGCAACTCGTCGAACGTCACCATTCGCACGCCGGTTCCGTAATCGTTGCCGCTGGCCGTGTGAGCAATCACGTTCAGGCCGAGCGATCGCGCCTTCGGGACCAGTGCTCTCGCGATGTGCCCCAATCCAACGAGGCCGAGCGTCTGACCGGCAATCCGCTGCATGGGCGGGGCGGCCGAGAGGTTGTACTCGCCACTCTTCGTCCGCAGATGAAAGAACCCGATCCGCCGGGCACAGGCGAGCAGCAAACTCAGTGCGTGATCCGACACCTCGCCAACGCAATAGTCCGGACAGTTCGTCACCGGGATGCCGAGCGCCGTCGCGGCCGAGACGTCGATGTTGTCGACGCCGATCCCAAACCGGGCGACCGTCTGGCACCGACCACTCGCACGAATCACGGCCTCCGAAACCGTGGCCCAGTTCGTCGCAATGGCGTCGACATTCGAGGCCGCTGTGATGAGGTCCGCCTCGTCCGTCGAGGCCGGCTCCACCACATCGGCCTTAATCCGCGCGAGGATGTCGCGCTCGATCAACGTGTCCGGCCAGGCTCGATCCGTAATCAGGACTCGAAAGCGTGCGGGCATGGGAATCGTCCTGAGGCCAGAGTTTCCGCAGGATGGGCATTCCCTCGCTACGGTTGGACGAGAATTACGACTTCGATTTCAGTGAGTCTGGATACAGAATGCTGTCTGGGCTTGCGATGTACAAATCGATGAACTCTTCAAACCCATCAGCGAGTTGATACCAAGTTGTGCCGTTCCCAATCCATAAGACCGGCGTCGGCGCGCCTGGATCAGAGTTGAGACGCACCGCGTAAACGTGGCACCAAATCGAGTGGTCCGCGAATACGAAATAGGATTCGGAATCCGGCAGAGATTTCTCGATCCCTCCGTAGTCCGGGACGCCACGGAAGTCCGACAGCTTTTCGGGAACCGAACCAATTTCATGAATCGGCCAGAACAGGATCGAGTTTTCGTCCATGAGTTCGATACCGTTGAAACGGCGGTAAAACTGCGAAATGGTCGCGGGCAAAGATACGCCGTAACGCGACTCGAACGCAGCAATTTCATCGTCGGACGCACCGACATTCGCGTCAGCACCAATCGAGCGCCAATACTCGGCGAGGCGTTCGAGATCCATGGTGGCGATTCTTTCAATCACTCCATCCAGTGGCGGCTACTTGCCGCTGGCTTGCTCTGCGGCGAGTTCGGCCATGCGCTGGGCGGGAACCACCAGGCGGTCCCAATTGTTGAGCATGTAGCCGGGAGGACCACCCTTGTTGGCCACGGCCTGAGCCACCTGAACCGTCGGCACGAGGATGATGGCATCCCACGGACAGACCGTCAGTTCGTAGGGGTCGGTCTTCTTGGTCGGAATGTGGACGCAGACTTCGCAGCCGACGCACCGCTCGACATCGATCTCACACCACGATTGCAGTCCGGCGATCGACTCGCCCGCCACCTTGTAGATGCAGTCGACGGGGCAGACGTCCAGGCAGGCTTCACAGCCCGTGCAGTTGTCCGCGTTGATGACCGCCACTTCCTTGGGAAGCTTCTTTCGTCCGCCTGCTTTCGCCATGAATCGTCACCTCTCGACTCGTCGTCGCCGTGGGATGATGCCGCTGAGAGAAGTCACTCGCCTCCGTGACGCTGACTTCGCGCCAAATCCATTTCCAACAGTTGCTCATCGGCAGTGACCGGCCCGGACTTGTGCGGTCTCCTGACGACTCGCGCAACCCGTGCTGGTGGGCGGGATTCTAGCCCAAGCCTTCGGCGCTGGCGAGCGGTCCCGGCGGCAATTCTCTTTCGTGAGAAGGGAGGAAGAAGGAGTCAGGGGTCAGGAATCGGGAGTCAAGATTCGATGGGTGGGCCATCAAATGGACTTCGTCTTCTCCACCTGACTCCTGTCCCCTGACTCCTGACCCCTTCCGTTTCGGTTTCCCTCCCCGAGCAATACAATCGGCCGCACTATGGCAGGAAACTCATTCGGACAGGCATTTCGAATCACAACGGCCGGTGAAAGTCACGGGCCAGCCAACGTGGTCATCATCGATGGCGTTCCCTCCGGAATCCCGTTGAGCGTTGAGGATTTGATGGTCGATCTGAACCGCAGGCGACCGGGGCAGAGTCACATCGTCACGCAACGCGATGAATCCGACACGCCTGAGATCCTGTCGGGTGTCTTCGAGGGACGAACGACCGGCACGAGTCTGGCCATCCTGATCCGCAATCAGGATCAGCGGAGCAAGGACTACGGCGACATCAAGAATCTGTACCGGCCCGGTCACGCCGACTACAGCTTCGATGCCAAGTACGGCTTCCGCGACTATCGCGGCGGCGGTCGGTCGAGTGCTCGCGAAACGACGGTCCGCGTCGCGGCCGGCGTCGTCGCCAAGAAGATTCTTCACCAGGCGTTCGGAGGACTGATCGTTGGGTACGTCACTCAGGTGGGCGATGTGAAGGCAAGCATCGCCGATCCGGCGAGCGTCACGCTCGAACAGGTCGAAAAGCTGCCGAGTGGCGAGCCCAACATCGTCCGCTGCCCCGATGTGGCCGCAGCGGCGAAGATGATTGAATTGATCGAGCAGGTTCGCAAAGAAGGCGACTCGATCGGCGGAGCGGCCGAGATCGTGGCGACGAACATTCCCGCGGGTCTCGGCGAACCGGTGTTCGACAAGATCAAGGCCGATCTCGCGAAGGCACTGTTCTCGCTCCCCGCAGTGCTCGGCGTCGAGTACGGCATCGGTTTCGGCTGCGTCACCATGCGAGGCAGCCAGCACAACGATCACTTCATCCCGGACGAGGCTCATCCGCGCGAGGGCCATGCCGGAATCACGACCGACACCAACCGGCACGGTGGCATGCTGGGAGGCATCACAACCGGCCTGCCGATCATCCTGCGCGCCGCCGTCAAACCGACGAGCAGCCTGCCCATCGAGCAACCGACCGTGACGAACCTCGGCGAACCAGCCACGATCAAAACCAAGGGCCGCCACGACCCGTGTCTGTTGCCACGCTTCATCCCGATGGCGGAAGCAATGGTCGCGATCGTCCTGGCCGATCACTGGCTGAGATGGCAGGGACAGCAAACTCCAAATCTCAAGCACGAAATCCGAAACGAATCCCAAACTCCAAAGAAAGAATGACAGAAAATGTCATCTTCACGCGGGCGTTTGCGGGAGTTCGTCGTCTTGATCCGAACCGTCATGCCCCGTCGCCCGACCCGCCTGTTTGAAACCTTCGTGCTTGGGATTTGTGATTCGTTTCGGATTTCGGATTTGAAGTTTGAAATTTAGCCCCTCTCATCGACACGCACTCACCCGAGGTCTGAGCAAAGGAACAAGAAGAACAGATGGCCTGGCACCAACATCGTCTGACATTGCCCTCGTTCCGGCGGGGCTTTCATCTGATTACTCGCAACGTTGTCGAGGCCCTGCCCGAGTTGACGTCGATCCGCGTCGGGTTGCTGCACGTTTTCATCCAGCACACGTCGGCCTCGGTCTCGATCAACGAGAACGCCGATCCCGACGTGCCTCGCGATTTGGAATCGTCGTTCAACGCGATCGCCCCCGAGGATTTTCCGTATGTCCACACCTGCGAGGGGCCGGATGACATGCCCGCCCACGTGAAGGCGTCGCTCCTCGGCAGTTCGGTCACCATCCCGATTGCCAATGGCCGACCGTGCCTTGGGACGTGGCAGGGAATCTACCTCTGCGAACACCGCAACCACGGTAGTCAACGCTCACTGATCCTGACGCTGCAAGGTGACGCCTGATGCGGTAGCATCGTCTGCCCAACAAGGAGACCAACATGGCCACGCTGCTGAACCGCATCACGATTCAACCGGACAAGTGCCACGGCAAACCGTGCATTCGCGGGTTGCGCTATCCCGTCGAGACGATTCTGGAACTGCTCAGTTCCGGTATGACGTTTGAAGAGGTGCTGGCTGACTATCAAGATCTCGAACGGGACGACTTGCTGGCGGCGTTGGAGTTCGCGACCAAACTCAGTCAAACCAAACGCATCCAGGCGTTCCGCCCATGAAGTGGCTCTTGGACGCCCAGTTGCCGCGCCGGCATCTCGATGAGATTGTCGAGGGCTTCGCGGGCCACTCGTTTCTCGAACTGGATCGTGGCGGATTGATCGTCCACGCCTGAATCAACACTCGTTCTCTTGATGGAGAGTCTCGTTCCATGACGGCATTGACCTTCCCCCTGACCTGGGATTTGAATTCACTCGCTCCCGCGCCGGCCACGGCGGCGTTTCGCGAGCTACTCGATCACTTCAAGGCGAAACTGGCGCAGTTCGCCGCCTCGACGAATTCACTGCCAGCGGTCGATGCCCGGCCGGAGAACGTCTCGCGCTGGGTCTCGATGATCGCCGAGTACGAGTTGCTCGACGCACAGGCCACCGACGTGAAGGCACTCGTGGAGTGCTACTGCGCAGCGGATGCCGAGAACAAATCCTATCAGCAGTTGCAGGCGGAACTCGCCACGCTGACGCCGCATCGCGAGCAGATCGCAACCAACGTCGAGTTCGCGCTGAAGGAGGCGACCGACGACGGATTCGCCGCGCTGGTCGAGGCGGCTCCCGAGTTGAAGCGGAACGAATACTTCCTCGTCACGCGGCGGAAGAACGCGGCGCTCCGGTTGCCGAAGTCGCAGGAGTTGCTCGCCGCCGACCTGGCCGTCGATGGCATTCATGCCTGGGGGCGGCTGTTCGATCGGCTGTCGGGGTCGCTCAAGGTGCAGGTGCAGGAGAAAGGGAAGCTCGTCACGCGGTCGCCCGGCCAGGTGCAGTTCGACTCGCCGCAGCGAACGATTCGCGAGAACAACTTCTACGCCGCCGACGCCGCCTGGGCCACGATTGCCGATTCGTGCGCGGAGGCGATCAACCACATCGCCGGCACGCGGCTGACGACGTATCGCCACGTCGGGCTGCGCGATCATCTGGAGGCTCCACTGCGGCACAACCGCATGACGCGCGAGACGCTCGACTCGATGTGGTCGACCATCAACGCTGGCAAGGGCGTGCTCAAGGACTATTTCGCCGCGAAGGCCCGGCTGATCGGAGTCGATCGGCTGGCGTGGTACGACATGGCGGCTCCACTTCCGTCGTTGCCGGGAGCGGGCAGCGCGGACGACATCTCGTATGACAACGCCTGCTCGCAAATCATCGACGCCTTTCATGCCTTCAGTTCCGACTTCGGAGATTTCGCGAAGATGGCTCTGTCCAACGGCTGGATCGAGGCCGAGAACCGTGCGGGCAAACATCAGGGTGGTTTCTGTACCGGCTTCCCGACGGCGAAGCAGTCGCGCATCTTCATGACCTACACCAACAGTGCGGACAGCATGAGCACCCTCGCGCACGAACTGGGCCACGCTTATCACTCGTGGGTGCTGCGCGATCAGCCGGTCTTCCTGCAGGACACCCCGATGAATCTCGCCGAGACGGCCTCGACGTTCGCCGAGGCCGTGTTGGGCGAACGGCGTCTTCGCGCGGCCCGTTCGGATTACGAGCGACTGCAAATGCTGGACGGCATGTTGGGTGATTCGGTTGCGTTCCTGCTGAACATCCACGCGAGATTTATCTTCGAGGACAACTTCCACAAGGAACGAGCCAAGGGCGAGCTGACCGCCGATCAACTGAACGGCCTGATGGAGGCGGCTCAGAAGACGGCCTACCTCGATGCGCTGGCGGACGGCGGCTGGAACCCGAGGTTCTGGACCTCGAAGCTCCATTTCTACATCAGCGGCCTGCCGTTCTATAACTTCCCGTACACGTTTGGCTATCTGTTGTCGATGGGCGTCTACGCCGTCGGACAGGACGCGGGGAACACGTTCTCCGACACGTACCGCAAGCTGCTGATCGCCACCGGTTGCCAGGACGCCGAGGACGCGGTGAGGTCAACGCTCGGCTTCGACCTGCGCAAACCCGACTTCTGGGTGAAGAGCCTGCACATCATCTCGGATCGCGTGCGACAGTACGTCGCGCTGACCGATGCCGTCCTCGGCAAGGCGGGCTCGCTCTGAAAGAATTCAACCACGGATGGCACTGATCACACGGATGAAGACAAAGGCCATGACTTGGACCGTTGCTTCTTATCCGTGAAATCTGTGCCATCTGTGGTTGTCCTGTGTTCTCGTTTGAGTTCACTCGTCTGACCAACCTGATGGGAATGAAGTATGACAAGACTGAATCGTCCGTTGCTGTTTGTTGGGCTTGCCGTACTCGGATGCACGGAGCAACCGAAGCCCGCGCCGGAAGTCCCCGTTCCCGTGGCGAAGTCCTTCGACGTGGAGATCGTTCCCGGCGCGTCGTCTTCGACGGAGAAGACCGAGCCCTACGAGGCGACCGTCGGCGGATTCAAGTTCCTGGTCCCGGCCGACTGGAAAGAGCAGCCGCCGAAGAGCCAATTCGTGCTCGGCGAGTTCTCGCTCACGGGTGAGGGCGGCCCTGCGCGGTTGACACTCTCGTCGGCGGGAGGTGGCCTCGAAGCCAACGTCGAACGCTGGCAGGGTCAGTTCAGCCGCGGCCCCAACGATCCCGAGCCGCGCCAGTCCGAGATCACGTTCGACGGACAAAAGGGAACGCTCGTCGAGTTGTCGGGAAGCTATGCCGACATGCTCAGCAAAGACGGCCCCAGCAAGAACTGGCGGATGCTGGGAGTCGCCGTTCCGCTGGGGCCAACCAACTTCTTCGTCAAGCTGACCGGACCGCAGGCCACGGTGACCGCCCAACGCGAGGCGTTCGTGAAGTTCGTCGAGTCGGCCAAGGCGGACAAATGACCGTCGCCGCTATCCGAACAACTCTTCGATGACTTGGCCGGTGCTGGCGGGACGGGTGAAGCCGTCGGGGCTGAGGCGGGTTTCGGGCGGGATGTTCATCGCGTGGAAGAGCGTCGCCGCAAAGTCTTCGGGAGAGACCGGGCGGTCCTTCACGTAGGCGGCCTGAACGTCACTCGCGCCGTAGACCGTGCCCCCCTGGATTCCCGCGCCGGCCACCATCGCCGAGTAGCAGTTCGGCCAGTGATCGCGTCCGATGGCGGCGGCTCCGCGACTGATCCTCGGCGTGCGTCCGAACTCGCCCACCAGGACGACGAGCGTACTGTCGAGCAGCCCGCGCGCTTCGAGATCCTCCAGCAGGGCCGAGACCGCTTCGTCGCACTTCGGCAGCGCCCAGCCGAGGCCGTTCCAGCCGTTGGCGAAGATGTCGATCCCCGCGTTGCCGTGCATGTCCCAGGTTTCGATGCTCACGAATTTCTCGGCGGGTGCCAGCCCGGTCCAGGCCACGACATTGACGAGTCGCACTCCCGCCTCGACCAATCGCCGAGCGAGGAGCAGGTTCTGACCGAGCGGATGTCGGCCGTATCGATCGCGCACCGCAGGCGCTTCGCGATCGATGTCGAACGCGCTGCGAGCCTGTGTCGCGGCGAGTAAATCGAAGGCCCGCTCACGGAACCGCGAATGGCCCGGAGTGGTAGACAGTCGCAACGGTGAATCGACTCGATCCAACAACTGCCGCCGCGCGTGAAGCCGTTCCTGCGAGACTCCCTCGGCCGTATCGAAGGCTTTGACCCGGAACGCCGGATTGGCGGGATGCTCCTCGTGGGTCGTGCCGATCAGCAGCGGACTGTGGGCCATGCCGAGAAACCCGCCGGTGAGATAGGCCGGATCGGGCGGAGCCGCTCCGCCTCCGAACTTTTGCAGCCAGACATGCGAAGGAACGCTGGCCGTCGAGGGACGCAGCTTCGAGACGACGGCCCCGAACGACGGCGCATCGGCGGCCGGCAGCGATTGACCGGCCAGCAGCATCCTGTTCGCCACGTCATGCACCGGGACACTGTGACTCATCGAACGAATGACCGCGTATCGGTCGGCCAGCGTTGCCAGCCGTGGCATCAACTCGCCGACTTGCAGACCCGGAACCGAGGTTGAAATCGGTTGGTACGGCCCGCGCACTTCGGCGGAAGCGAACGGCTTGGGATCCCACGAATCGAGTTGGCTCAGGCCGCCGTACTGATAGATGAAAATGCACGATTTCGGCGATTGACGTTTTGAATTCGCAGACGACTCGGCAGACAACAGCCTCGGCAACCCGAGACCCAACAGCGGAATCGCGCCACCGAGAAGAACACGACGACGCGAGAGTCGCATCGCCGAGGGGGTTGAATCGTTCGGAAGGAGCATGAATCGTCTCCGAGAGAGGCGAGCCGCTGGGAATCCGAGCGGCTCGCCCATCAACGGTCGTCACTTTTCGAGGACCCAGATGTTGCGGAAGCGAATCGGATTGCTGTGGTCTTGCAGATAGATCGGTCCCGGTTCCTTGCCCTCCGCCACGGGAGCCGCCGTCGTGGACTTCGGGACGGCGACGTCGTTGTGGATCACGACACCGTTGTGCTTGACGGTCATGCGGGCATCGGCCGTCTTCTGGCCCGCGTCGTCATACTTCGCGGCGGTGAAGTCGATGTCGTACGTCTGCCACGACAGTGGTGGAAAGCACATGTTCACGTCGGGCTTCTTCACGCTGTAGATCCCGCCGCACTCGTTGTGTTCGCCCGAGAGGCCGAACGAGTCGAGGATCTGCACCTCGTATCGCCCCTGCGCGTAGCAGCCACTGTTGCCGCGACTCTGCCCGCGCGCGGCAGGCATGTAACTGAGCAGGAACTCGATGTGCATCGAGTAGTTTTGAAACTTCTGCTTGCTCGTGACACCCTGCACCAGCAGGTTGCCATCGAGTTTGCCGCCCTGAAAGTTGTCGGCGGTCGTTCCGTCGAACAACACGACCGCTCCCTGAGGCGGCTTCTTCCCCATCGTGGAACTTTCCCGATTCACCTTCTTGCACTCGCCCAGTTTCGCGGCCTCGTTGTTTTGAATCGTGGCGACTCCGTCCCTGATCTGAACCGACGCTTTCTCCCCTTTGATGGTCAAAGTGCCGTCTTTCACTTCGCCGTCGGCTTCATGCCTGGCCTGACCGTCCCAGCCGTCTCCCGGCAGACCGCCGATATGTCCCACGGCGTGAAACTTCCCGCCGCCCATCGCGATGACTTGGATCCCCACTTTCGTGAGGTTGCCGTCGTCCTCGATGTTGCCGACGTACTCGCCCTGAAAGGCAAAGTCGGCATCGGCCTGCTTCGCATCCAGGGCGGGAGGTGCCTGTTGGGCGTGAAGCATCGACTCAGAAAACAGAACCATCAGACAGAGACTCGAACCGAGCAGCAGACAGCGCATGAAGGGAACTCCAGGTTGAAGGGGACGTAAAGATTGAGTGGCAGTATCGGCGGTGGAACCGAGGACTGGCGAACCAAGCCCGGGGTGGGTCAGACGATCATTCGCCCTGTTTGGACCGAACCGCTTCCCAGTGCTTGCGAATGATTTCGGCGGCCTCCTCCTTGATCGTCCGATGCGCCGGCTTGCCAGCGGTTGGCGCGCGAAAGACGGAGGAACCTGCCTCGGACGAAGAATCTGACTTGGCAGGCGAAGCATCGACAGTGGCCGTCTCGGTTTTGGCGGCCGCACGGCCCTGAATCACGGTGGTGTCCGATTCCTTGGGGCCATTGGTCGGATCATCTTCGGTGAGCCAATCGGCAATGTCGGCGTCCGAGATCTTGCCGGCAGCCTTTTTGGTTTTGGGCTGGGGCACCGCGTCGGGAACCTGAAACAGAGCCGCTCCAATTCGCAGGATGTCTCCGGCGCGCAGCAGCAGAGGCTCGGTGACAGCCACGTCGTTGACATACGTGCCGTTCTGACTGGCCAAGTCTCGCACCCAGATTCCGTCGGGGCGAATGTCCAGGATGCAATGCCGCCGACTGACCAAACTCGAAGTGAGGCGCAACTGGCAGTCTTCGTCGCGCCCGACAACGATCTCACGTTCGGGAAGAACGAGTCGTTTTCCTTGCATCTTTCCGGCATGAATGATCAGTTCGGCCATGTCTACGCTCGCACTAGGAAGCTTGCTGCCGGATACACGGAGTGAATCCGTCGAGTGTTGAGATGAGGGAGGAAAGATGACTTGAGATGCAAGAGGAGGAGCGAAACTTTCCAACTCCGATCCTTCATCCCTCATTTCTCAGCTCTCATCCTTCATCTCGGAACAATGAGTGGCTCGCCGCACTGGGGACAGGTGAGGCTCTTCCCCTTGTGCGACGAACTGACCTTGAATTTCTTGCCGCAGGAACAATTGAACCGCACTCGCGTCGGATCGGGTTCCTGATCGAGGTGATTTCGTTCCCAAACCCGCTTGGCCACTTCCTGCATCTTGGCCAACAGGTGATCCGGTTCGTAGGGCTTGGTGACATATCCGTCGGCCCCAACACGCTCGGCCAGATCGCGAGAATCTTTTCGGTCGATGGCCGACACAATCAGGATGGGGACTGAATCGTCAGTGTGCTTTAGACGCTCGCAGATTTCGTAGCCGCTCTCGCCGGGCAGAATCAGGTCCAGAATGACGAAGTCCGGCTTTTGCATGACGAACGTCGCCTGAGCCTGTCCCCCTTCCTTGGCGACTCGAACCTTCAGTCCCTGCCGTTCGAGAATCGCCCGGAGCAGCTCGGCCGAATCGACATCGTCTTCGACGACCAATACCAGATTGATCGGAATCTCAACCGATGCCAGATTCGCCCATCGTTCCGATTCCATGCCGTACCACCCCAACAAGTTGGCCCGACAGAGGCCCAACTCCAGTGCAAAACGCCACGCAGCGACTGGAGGGAATCGTTCTCTACGCTCATCGGAATACCGAAAACAGAGGGCCGCTGCAATGCTTTCCACTCGCGAATGCCGCAGCGTCCGCAGGGAGAGTCGGCAGAAACCCTCACGAGTTGGCGAGTCAACAGGTTTCACCGACCGGTACGGAGGCTCCAAATATCAGATCCAAATCGGAAGCAAGACCCGGGTACGAAGTGCCGGGCGCGAAGCGAAGTCAATGACGTCGGGACTCAATCACGCCGATTCGATGAATTGAATTTCCGGCTTCAAAGTTGTTTCGGACTGGAGACCGGGTGTTTCCAGAACCAGACGGGCGATCCTGCCACAGACTCCGCGAGGATTTTCCCGCTGCCTTGGTGTGATGCCGAGGCCGCCGCTATAATCCGCCCGCGCCTCAGGATGCCGAGTGTCGGGGACCGGGCTTTGTCAGTACGGGAAGAGACAGCGTTACATGCCTAAAGAAGAGGCGATTGAAGTCGAGGGGGACGTTGTGGAAGCCCTCGCCAACACGCAGTTCCGCGTGAAGCTCACCAACGGTCACACGGTGATGGCCCACGTCGCGGGAAAAATGCGCAAGCACTTCATCCGCATCGTGCCGGGTGACCACGTCATCGTCGAAGTCTCACCCTACGACCTCAATCGTGGCCGAATCATCTTCCGTGAGAGATAAGCTCGTGATGGGCTTGCGTATGCTGAGTCGCCCTTGGATGCTTGCGATCAATCGATCTTGTGGTCTGCCACGCCCAGCCTCATCCCAGTCACGATTCTCGCTGGCGTTCCGTTGTGAATTTCTGGTGACTCGCTCATGTCGAGTGTTCCCTCCGCTGACAGCTCGACCACGTCTCCGCTTCCGTTTGTGCAGGTCTTCACCGACGGAGCCTGCCGCGGAAATCCCGGTCCCGGCGGCTGGGGCTGCATCCTGCGACATCCCGCTTCCGGTTCCGAGAAGGAACTCTCGGGAGGCGAACCGCTGACGACCAACAACAAGATGGAGCTTCAGGCTGTCATCTCGGGCTTGGAGGCGCTGAAGTCTCGATCCGAGGTCGAGGTCGTGACCGACAGCAAGTACGTCGCGCAGGGCTGTGCCGAATGGATGGCCGGCTGGAAGCGCAACGGCTGGCGACGCAAAGAAGGCTCGTCGTGGAAGCCGGTCAAAAATGTTGAACTCTGGCAGAAGCTGGACGAGCTACTCACCAGGCACAAGGTCCGTTTCACTCACGTCTGCGGACACATGGGTCACCCCGAGAACGAGCGCTGTGACGTGCTCGCCGTCGAGGCGGCGATGGCGTTCATGGGTGGGTGAGTCCCAATCGATTCAATTCGCGAGTGTCATCGCACCGCACCGAACCGCTTCCACGAGTCGCCTGGCCAATACAGGTACACCACCAGCCCGACGATCTCACCATGTGAAACGGCTCCGAACTCGCGGCTGTCGTGTGACAGTCCACGATGATCGCCCAGGACGAAGTACGAACCGGCGGGGACGGTCTGCTTCGGGATGTCGGCGTTGTCGCCCGCCCTGTCGATGAGGATCGAGTACCGTCGGTCTCCACTCCATTCGTAGACGGCCTGCCTTCCCTCCACGTTCATCGAAGAC